>CAZJQI010000011.1:0-80720 GCA_964548275.1 uncultured Gemmatimonadales bacterium | reverse complement strand
GTTGCCATGAAGAACCTCCATTCCAGTTCCTTCTGGCAATGTACTTATTCTCTGTACCCTCTGTCCAGATTTAGGGGTGCACTCCAATGTAGGGATTAATAATGGCTGATGAAACCGAAAAGACACTTAAAAATATATTGGAAAAAAGCAGTTTACTATTTAGTGATCTTATTTCTGAAATCGATAAAAAGCTGAGGAATCTTAGGTGTTATGGTGGCCATAGACGTTTTCTAATAGCTCGCTTGGGAAGTACAGGCAGTACCTGGCTTGCTAAACTCTTAAATAGCCATCCAGAAGTTTATTGCGAACATGAAGGAGTTTTGCAAAAGGTATACCCTAAGATAAATTACGGGTCGGATGATATTATCCAATTTATTCAAACCATTGCTTATGATACACATCACAACGCATATAGGGCTACTGGAGATGTTGGTTCGATATGGCTAACTCATGTCAATATACTACCTAAAGACTTATTTGCTACAGGCTTACTAATCAGGCATCCTGCAAGATATTTATGCACAAAGATTTATATAGCTAAGAAAGAAACCACGGTTTTTAAATTTACAGAGATCGAGTCGAAATATAACGAATTATTAAAGGAGATTTGGGGAATTGACCTGTCACTTTTAGATGATATTGATCGTTTATTTGTCAGAAATTCTTTCTTGTGGGTGGCTCAACTTGCATTAAACTCAAAATCAAACGTTTTAATAAAAATAGAGCAAATGAGGGATACTAACTATGCCAAGGAGATATTATACAGTCTTACAGGTGTGGAATATGATGATTATTTGATAGAAAATATGACCACAAAAAAGGAAAATGTTCGCTCAAACCAACCTTCGTCTTTAAAGAGTTTAATGGAGAAATTCACTCCGAAGCAACGTGAATGGTATAATATTATTGTTTCCGATGTGGCTGAATATATCGGCTATACAGTCTAATTGTTTGATATCAATGCATTTAAAAACTGTTTCGCAAATAGCTTAATATATGCTTTATAAAATAAGTTACTCTAATAGGGAATCAGAGTAGATAGACATATATATAGGCAGCAACTCGGCCTAACGCACTCCCTGACAGTTATACTCTTATTCTTTGGAAGGGAGAAGAAAAAATGGGCAAGAAAGTCGCAATCACGCAGTCTAATTATATCCCTTGGAAGGGATATTTTGACATGATCAACATTGTGGATGAATTCATCCTATATGACGATATGCAATATACCCGTCGGGATTGGCGAAACCGTAATAGGATAAAGACCTACAATGGCATAAAGTGGATTACGATACCAGTACAAGTCAAGGGGAAATATTATCAGACAATTAAGGATACCAAGATAAGTGATCCCTCTTGGCCATTAAAGCATTGGAAGATTATTAGCCATAATTATGCCAAATCAACGTATTTTAAGGACTACAAGGATCACTTTGAAGAACTGTATAACGGGGTGAAGGAAGGATATCTTAGCAAAATAAACTATTACTTCATCAAAGCCATTTGTGATATGCTTGACATCAGAACGAAGATTTCGTGGTCCATGGATTATCGCATTATCGGGGACAAAACGTTACAGTTGGTGAATATTTGTCTCCAGGCCGGTGCGAGTGAGTTAGTTTCTGGACCCAAGGCTAAAGCCTATCTTGATGAGAGTATTTTAAAACAACATGGACTACGCCTGACATATATGGATTACTCTGGGTATCCGGAGTACAGACAACTGTACTCACCCTTCGAACATACCGTCAGCATAATCGACCTAATTTTGAATGAAGGACCCAACACCACTCGATTCATGAAGAGTTTTTGATATGCGACTTTCAATAGTTACTACCATGTATTACTCGGCTCCTTACATTAAGGAGTTCTATGAGCGGATTCGAGAAGAGGCTGAAAAGATTACTGACAGCTATGAGATTATTTTCGTAAACGATGGCTCGCCTGATAATTCACTCGAGATCGCAATCGGATTTTATGAAAAAGACCCGAAGGTTAGAATCATTGATCTTTCAAGGAATTTCGGCCATCATAAGGCAATTATGACCGGTCTGGCGCACACGCGGGGAGAGATCGTGTTCCTCCTCGACAGCGACCTGGAGGAAAAGCCGGAGTTGCTGACCCGGTTTTATGAAGAATTGGAGCGAACAGACGCGGATGTGGTTTACGGGGTCCAGGATACGCGGAAGGGCGGTAGGTTAGAGCGGATCAGTGGCAGCTTTTTCTATTTCCTCTTCAACTCGCTTTCCTGGTACCCGGTGCCGGCTAACCTTATCACCGCTCGTATCATGAAGCGGCGCTACGTTCTGGCCCTCGTCGAGCATCAAGATAGAGAGATCTTCCTGGCGGGCTTGTGGGCGATCACGGGCTTCCATCAGGAACCCATGCCCGTTCAGAAGTTATCCAAAAGTAGCAGCACATATACACTTAGCAAGCGAATTGTGTTATTCGTAAACGGTATTACTTCTTTCAGCAGTAAACCGCTTGTTTTGATCTTCTATTTAGGAGTTTTCATGCTTTTCGCATCTGGTATTGGTATCATGTGGCTGGTCATCCAAAAATTATTTTATAAAAGCGTTCTAGCAGGCTGGACGTCAGTTTTAATGTCCATCTGGCTTGTTGGAGGGTTGATTCTTTTCTCTCTGGGTATAATCGGTTTCTATCTGTCCAAAGTGTTTATGGAAACCAAACGAAGGCCATATACGATCGTCCGGGCTATCTACGAACGGCAACACGACAAACACAATTCACAAGAATGACTGATATGGATTATCCCCTGAAGTTCCCGATAGACGAAAAAGTAAAAGAGTTCTTAATCTCATCTATCGAGCGAAGTTACAAGATCCACGAGATCGATATTGTGGACGACAGGATTTCCGTGACCTTTGATGAAGAGGTTCACGAACAAGACTTCAGCCAACTCATCAAGAAACTGCTCTACATCGCCAAGTCAATCAACCGAGACGTGCTTTTCGAAAACAGTCGGGAGCGACCCTACGCCGAGAACCCAATGCAGCATCTGGAAAAGACCGGGGATGTGATAAAGGTAGCGGATGGGATGTTCCTGCTGCAGGGGACGTTCTGGAAGCTTTTTCGGTTTTTCAACGACTACTGGAGGAATCGCGGCTTGGAGTACGGAGCCATAGAACAGGAGTATCCTGTTCTATGGCCAATAGAACTCTACAGGAAGATTAATTATTTTGTTGATTTCCCCCAACAGGTTATTCTATCGACTACGGTGAAGGACAACTTCGCGGCCAGGGACGAGTTTGCCAAACAGTACAGCAAGGAGCGGGACTATGAGACGGTTGAGGTGAACAGACTCATGGCGGCCAGTCGTTTTGGCCTCCAGTCGTCTGTCTGTGACACCTGCTACTATGCCTTAGAAGGCCGGACGAATTTTCCCAATACCGTTTTCACTACATACAACAAGGTGTTTCGGAACGAATCGTCAAAGATCGACAGCCTGGACCGGCTGGTCAATTACTCCGTAAGGGATATCATGTTTGTTGGCGACAGGGATTTCGTACTGACCCTGCGGCAGCAGATGATCGATGAAAGCATACGTTTCCTGGAGTTTCTAGACCTCGACAGCAAGATTGAAGCTGCCAACGACCCCTTCTTTACCAACGATTCAGCGATTAAAAACGTTTTTCAGAGCACTTCCAGTCTGAAACACGAAATCTTGGCCCATTTGAACTTCTCAGGCACTTACTTATCGATTGGTTCGATCAATCTTCACTTGGACTTTTTCAGCCGCGCCTTCAACATACGCCTTCCCGAGGGCACTTACGCCTTTTCTGGATGCCTTGGCATAGGATTTGAGCGGCTGGTGTACGCGCTTTATTGCCAATATGGGCACGATATCGCGGCCTGGCCCGATTCCTTGAGGGAAAAACTGGAGTTGACCTGAGGCGGCGGAGGCGCAATCAGGAATGTCATCCAATGTCTCGTATGCGAACGGGCTCTTCGTCCGGCGCTTTCAGGCACCAGAGAGAGCAGATGTACACGAAACTCGAGCAGAAGATTGCTGCATATTTCGGGCGGAGACACTGCGTTCTGACTGGCTCGGGTACGACCGCGCTGTATACTATCTTCAAGGCACTGGAACTACCGGAGAATGCAGTGGTTGTTTATCCAGACATCACCTGCGACACTGCCTTGAACGCAGCGATTTATGCAGGGCTTTCGCCTGTGTTCTGCGATATTGATCCGAAAACGTTCAATCTCGATATTAAGAGAACTCTGAGTGTCATCGAGCAAACTAATGCCAGAGTCATAGTCCCAACCCACATTTTCGGCAACATCATGGACGTGTCGGATCTGAATAAACGGCTTGGAGACCGTGAAGTATTCGTGTTAGAAGACGCTGCGCAGGCCTATGGCGGCGAGAGGGACGGGATCAAGGTAGGGGGAATGGGAGAGGCGGCTATTATTAGTTTAGGCCAAGGGAAACTAATCGATTGCGGTGGTGGCGGGGCTATCCTCACAGACTCGAATGCGCTGTGCGAAGCTTGCCGAAGGGTTTGCACTTCCATGAACGACAATCCCTCGCGCCGGGTTGCGCTCAAGAACGAATATATGAAGGAGATGTTCAAACTGACCAAGCAGGATGCAGATGCAGAAGATTTTCCCGTGCAAAGGGATGCGCTCCAACGCAAGTACAAAGATATCTATTTGTTCCGGATTGAGGCTCCGGTCTTGCAGGTTATCGAGCGAGTGTTTTACTCCCTCGATGCTGAAGTGGCGGACCGCAGGAAGAAAGTCGGCGAGTTTAATACGGTTCTGGAAAAGAATAAATGGGTGGTCCTACCCAGGTCCTTGGGATCTCCTGTGCTCTGGCGATATTCGTTCTTAGTGAAAGGGAATCGGGACGTTATTTTTGATAGCCTGCTCCAAAAGGGCATCCAAGCTTCTAAGTTATTCCCGCCGCTGCACCGACTGTATGGACTCCAGGATACAAAATACCGTCATGCGGTCACCCTTTATGACCGCATCATCAATATCTGTTTGGATTTTGATGCAATAAATACGCGGAACATCGCGAGCACCATTGAGGATATCATCGATGAGCACGCAGCCTAACCAACTTCCGGACCGCCTGTGGGCAGTATTTAAGCGGGTGTTTTGCAGAATTTTTTCCGGTGATAACGTTTCTGTAGATGAAATGGAGGAATGGGACTCGCTTTCGCATATCAAGCTGGTTATGGAAATTGAGAGGGAATTCCACATCGAAATAGACCCCGATTGTATTCCTTCCCTGTATTCGGACTTTTCGACAATTCTACGGTTTCTTCAAGACAGCAGCGTAGGAGAATAGGCTATGGACGTCCTTATTTACGGAGGCGGGCTTCTGGGCAGGCAGGTTCATTATTTGGTAGAGACATACTTCGGTGGCTCCTACCGCATTCTTGGGTTTATTGATGACGTGAAGGAAAAGGAGATGGAGGTCGTCAACGACCTGCGCGTGCTTGGATCCCTGGAGGAGGTGAACACAGACCCAAACTATGTGCCGGATCGGATTGCCCTGATCATGGCGATAGGCTACTCCAATATGCCCGGCCGGTATACTGCTTTCAGTCGAGCCAAGGGAATGGGCTACCGATTTGAAAGCCTAATCCATCCCGAGGCGGTGGTCGAAAAGAATGTGCGGCTCGGCGAGGGTGTGGTTGTATTGGCTGGTGTCGTGGTTGATCAGTATGTCGAGATCCGAGAGGCTAACTATCTCGACATTGGTGTATTGGTAGGCGAGAACTGCATGATTGGCGCCAATAACTACTTCTCCGCTGGAACCACCGTCGGCGGGAGTGTTACCATCGGTGGGGGCAACTTCTTCGGACTCAGTACTACAGTTGTGAACGACATCTCTATTGGCAATAACAACTTCATCAACGCCAAGACGCTTATCTATAAGAATATCGGCGATAACAAAAAGGTTGTCGAACTCCACGAGCAACACCTGAGCGGAAAAATATAGTAATGGACAAACCCGATCTCGAAGATCTGAAACAGTTTGTTTTAGAGCATCCGTTTCCTACCGACATCCTCATCGAAACAATCGCCTATTGCAACCTAAAATGCATCATGTGCCCGCAGTCCCGGCTGTCCCGTCCAAAGGGCAAAATGTCGTTCGAGTTATGGAAGAAAATCATCGACGAGGTAGCCTCCAAGTCCCCTCAGACCAAGATCTGGCCAGCGCTCATGGGCGAACCCCTTCTCCTGGGAGACGAGAACTTCCGCATGATCCGGTATGCCAAGGATCGTGGGATCCAATACATAGCTCTGAATTCTAATCTTGGCGTGTTCAGGAAGGACATGATCGACGGTTTCTTTGATTCCGGATTGGACGAGTTAATTGTGGGCATTGACGCATTTACGCCTGAAACCTACGCGAAAATCCGTGTGGGGGGAGATTTGGAGACGCTGGTAGAGAACATCCACTTCATAATTGATGAAAAAGAAAAACGCGGCCTTTCCCACCCGATCGTGACTTTACAATATATCGTAATGGACGAAAATGAGCACGAAGAAGAGGCCTTTGTCGACTATTGGGTGAAGCAGGGGAAGAAATTAAAGCTGAAGGTCAAGCCTCGGACCGGCTGGTCCGAGGCAGTGGAACCTTGGAGAGGCATCGTGAATGTCAGCCAGCAGGACAGGCACCTACCCTGCACGTGGCTGCTACGGCAGATGACCATTTTCTGGGACGGTCACGTGCCGCAATGCGATGGCGATTGGGATGGCAAAACGCGTTTTGGTGACGTGAACAGACAAAGCATTGAAGAGATTTGGAATGGCTCGCTTAAGACTTTGCGGAACCGGCACATGCAGCTGGATTTCAATTTCTACCCCTGTAACAAATGCGAGGACTGGCAGGCGGGCCGATCCAAGAATATTGAGTGTGGAAGCGATGCTTAACGGTAGGTGACGCATGGAATGTAGTAACTGTTCATCCACGACTCTGCGTATCCTGAATACGGTCGATTCGGCCGAGTCGATGGCGATCACTTCGGACGCTCAGGTGATGGAAGAAACCCGAGCCACGCGGACACTCTGCGAGCAGTGCGGGTGCATGGAGATACACTTCGCGCCTATGGACAGGCTCCGGCGGTACTTTCAGGAGCAATTCAACATCTCCGACGCCGTGCAGGATAATTTGATCGTGCATGCCGGCAGGGCAGTGAGCAAGCGCGACCATATTTTCGCCAGTCTTTTTCCGCAGTTGGAATCCCGATTGGGGCCAGCCGGTCGTTTCCTTGAGATCGCCTGCGGCCGGGGCGAGCTGTCGAGGATGTTCCAGAAACGATATCCCACGTGGGAATGCATTGGCATCGATCCGTCTTCGGAGAGCCCCGAGGAGAAAGCCGATGAAGGCGGCAAGCTCAGGTTCATCCGGGATTATTTCGATGTGCGTCGTTTCGAGGGAATGACGTTCGATCTCATCATTGCCCACGGCTTTTTGAACCGCAGTCCTGTGTTGCCCGAGCTTCTCAGAATTCGGAGTCTCTGTAGTAGGGGCACGCTTCTAAGCTTCGAATTGCTGGTTCTGGAGAATTCGGTCTTCGCTCCCTATATCTGGGATCACTCCCACATGTACATCAGGGACGTGTTTGAGGCCTATCTTGCCCACGCCGGTTTCACCCAGCTGGCCAGGACAAACTGTGTTTCCAGTGTTCACTACCTGTGCGAGTGCAGGGAAGACTCCCACCCCAGGGAGAAAATGCGTGTCCCTGCGGTGTTGGTGGAAAATACGGTTCGCCGGTTCTCCGCACATATTAAATGGTGGAAGTCCGTTTTGGAGAATCACAAGAAAGTGGTAATCACGCATCCAGGCGACGCATACGCCTTATTTGGCGCCGGGTTATACAATGCTGTGTTCCTGAATCTTCTGGATACAAATCCCTTTAGACTGGTAATCGACGAGATTAAAGCTGGTACGCAGTTTTTTAGTCTACCTGTTTTGGGTATTAAGGAAGCGGCTACGGTTCAGGGGTGCCGGGTCCTGATCTGCTCTAGACCTGAATACCTTCAGGTTATTGAGCACAAGCTGGAGATGGGCGGCATTGCCTATTCTTCGCTGATTCCGGAGGGAAAAGGGTATGAATCTTCACTGCAGTGGAAGGAATTGTAAGAGTTAAATGTTCAGAATGACTTTTTCTTAACTCGTGCTGACGCATGACCTTTAGAGAAGATTATGAATTGGTTTGGGCCTGACATTCGATCGATCTTGAACCAACCAGTTTTTTACCGGATGCTCAAAAAAGTTTCAGGTTGCAGAAAAAACCGAGCGAACTATGTCAAAGAATATCTCCGTCCCAAGGAAAGCGATAAGGTTCTGGATATCGGATGTGGGACGGCAGACATCTTGGAGTATCTCCCATCTGTCGCCTACGTCGGCTTCGATATAAATTTATACTATATTAATTGGGCCCGGGAAAAGTATGGTCATCGTGGTCTTTTTATTTGCCGAAAGGTGGGTAAAGATATAGTAGATGAGTTTTCGAACTTCGATCTTGTGATGGCGAATGGGGTGATACACCATCTTGCAGATGCGGAAGCGGAGGAGTTGTTCATTACGGCACGGATGGCGCTTAAACCCTCAGGAAGGTTTGTCGCGATTGATCCCTGCTTCATTGAGAGGCAGTCCCTGATCACTCGATGCATCTTCTCTTTGGACCGGGGGCATTTCATTCGCAACCGGGAACAGTACAAGAGGCTTGCCTCCTTGGTGTTTCCGGTCGTCAAGGAGACAATCCGGCAGGATATTTCCCGCTTGCCTTTCACTCATATCATTATGGAATGTACTCTATGAAAATCCCCTTTAATAAGCCTTGCTTAACTGGTAACGAGTATAAATTCATATCTAAGACCATACAATCAATGCAAATTTCCGGTGACGGCCCGTTCACCCACAAATGCCAGGCTTTTCTAGAGCAGAATCTTGGTGTCCCTACGGTTTTACTTACCACTTCATGCACCCATGCCCTTGAATTGGCGGCACTACTTATTGAAGCAAGGCCCAGAGACGAGGTCATCATTCCATCCTTCACCTTCGTTTCTACTGTTAATGCTTTTGTGTTACACGGATTCCGACCAGTTTTCGCAGATATCCGCCCAGACACGCTGAACATGGATGAGACTCAGCTGGAAAGGCTGGTCACTCCACGCACGAAAGTTATCGTGCCGGTGCATTACGCCGGAATCGGGTGTGAAATGGACACAATCCTCGATATCGCCAACCGTCATAGCATCACTGTTGTGGAGGATAACGCTCACGGCCTGTTCAGCCGATACAAAGGTAAATACCTGGGGACCTTCGGCCATTTGGCTACACTGAGCTTTCACGAGACCAAAAACTTTACTTGTGGGGAAGGGGGAGCTCTCATTGTTAATGACTCCGCCTACATCAACCGCGCCGAAATAATCCGCGAAAAGGGTACTAACCGCAGCCAGTTCTTCCGCGGCCAGGTGGATAAGTATACTTGGGTCGACGTTGGATCGAGCTACTGCCCCTCCGACCTTCTCGCCGCGTTCCTGTACGCCCAGCTCGAGGCCAAAGAGAAGATCCAAGTTGCGAGGCAGCGTGTCTGGGATTACTACTACAACCATCTAACGGACTGGGCCCACATGCATAATATTGAGCTGCCACACGTACCACCGCACTGCGAGCAGGGTTACCATATGTTCTACCTACTCGTTCACTCGTTGGAGCAGCGTCAACGTCTCATCACGCATTTGCAGGCGAGAGGGATACAGAGCGTCTTTCACTATCAGCCGTTACATCTGAGCAAAATGGGTCAGCAATTCGGGGGGAAGAGAGGGGACTGCCCCGTCACCGAGGATGTCAGCGACCGTCTGCTGCGCCTTCCGTTTTATAACGATTTGACTGAGGTGGAGCAGGCGGATATCGTGTCGGCGATTACCACCTTCCGATTGGAGTAGCATCTTGCTTCACGGAATACACGAACCGAAAAAAGGATTCGACCCCTTGTGGTTTCAGCAGCTTTTCGAGGTCGAGGACCGGCACTTCTGGTTTCGTGCTCGGAATCGCGTAATTGCCGAAGCTTTACAGGAAATCGTGAAGGGCTTGCCTCATGGGTATCGCGTTCTAGAAATCGGCTGTGGTACGGGAAATACACTTAGAGTGCTTAAGCGCTTCTGCGAAGATGGGTATGTGGTCGGTATGGATCTTTTCCTCGAAGGGCTGCAATTTACCCAGACACGCTCATGTAACATTCTCGTCCAGGGCGACGCGGCCAAGCCGCCTTTTTGTGGAAAATTTCACGTTATTGCGGCCTTCGACTTGCTCGAGCATTTGTCGGAGGATATTCCTTTTCTGTCAACTGTGCACTCGCTTTTGGTGGAGAAAGGCATAATGGTTGTGACAGTGCCAGCCCATCAATCGCTCTGGAGCCGTTTTGATGAAGGCTCCCACCGGCAACGTTACGAACTGAAAGAACTTGAATCAAAGCTGGTCAATACAGGATATACTATAGAGTATATCACCGAATACATGTGCACTATCTATCCGTTGGTATGGCTAAGCAGAAAACTGACTGGCCTGCTTTCAGCTCATAAGCAAGACTGTTGCGCCTCAACTAACAGCCGCGTCTCTCCAGAATTACGAATAGTTCCTGTACTCAACGGAATATTATACTCGCTCTTGTGGATGGAATCACTGTGCATTCGTAGAAGAATACGCCTGCCTATCGGCACCTCGATTCTCGCCGTGGCCCGTAAAACGACGCCGCAATGATTTGTTAAGAATTAGTACATAGCGAGAAACCAACAAAATTTATCCAGAAGAGGAGTTGCTTTTTTGCAAACGAAAAAGTTTTCTTCATATACTCGAATTCTGAAAATAATTCTCCTGTTAACTCTTGTTACTTACTTGATTGTATCGGGCAAATTGGATTTACAAAAACTTTCTTTTTTAATTAAAAAAGAAAATCTATTAACTCTTCTTTTTATCATTTTTCTGATATTAATATCTTACATATCTTTTGCAGTGAGGCAAAAAATTTTTGTAAATTCTTTGGGAGGCAATTTACAAACATTTTTTTCATTCAAAATCGTTTTGATAGCTTATTTCTTGAATAATTTTCTTATTGGAGCAATTGGTATTGATTTGGTTAGGATTTATTATATAAAAGCTCATACAAAGATACGATATAGTGAATTAGGCAGCTTTATATTAATAGATCGTCTTTTGGGAATAGGTAGTCTTGTATTTATTTCTTTTTTGACTCTGCTTGTTTTTTCTTTTCATGGCGCAAGTGAATATTCTTTCCTTGTTAATTTTGGTTTGATTCAATACCTCTGGTATATTGCTTTATTGCCCGCCATACTGCTTGGGCTTATTTTATTATTGCGTTTTGAAAAAATATATACTTTGTGTTCAAAAATATTTCAGCGTTTGATTTTTGGAAAACAGATCCAAAACTTTTTTTACGGTTTAAAAAAATTGACAGATCAGTGGAAAACTTTTTTTATTATTATCGGTTTGTATCTAATCGGGCATTTTTCCACTATATCGGGCATTTCATTACTGGCATTACACCTCTACGGGAAAGAATCCATGGTAGCAAGTTTTTTATTATCACCTTTTATCTTTCTCGCTGGGGTTATTCCGGTAACACCTGGCAACATTGGCTGGACAGAAACTGTCGCCGATATTATCTGGAGCATTATCGGCGTTCGAGGAGGAGCTACTGTTTTCGCGATATGGAGAGTGATAATTCTAATATTATCTCTGATCGGTGGACTGTTCTACGTGCGGATGGGGAAAAACTACAGCGAAGCCCGGAAAAGACAGCCGTGTGCGGAATAGTCGGCTTTACTGGAGACAAGTGGACTGCTCGATTATGTCTAAAACTATAAGATGCAGTTCGAAGAGTTAAACATGGCAAAGACTAACATACCTCTCTTCATCGTTGCTGGAATGCCTCGGACTGGAACTACCTTTTTGTACCGTTACTTTCAGAAACATCCTTCCATCTGGGTTCCATTCCGTAAAGATAATGAATATTTTGGTCTCAACTTCCATAGAGGTCTCAACTGGTTTTTACGTCTTTACAGGGGCATGAAGCCGGAACAAATTGGATGTGATATTAGCACTGTGTATTGTATGGATCCATCAACAATAGATAGAATTAAATCTTTTAGTCCTGATGTAAAAGTGATAATTTGCATAAGAGACCCTGTTGACCTCGCTTTTTCGATATATTGCCAATTGAATAACTTTATGTGGAATGTTCCTCCTTTTGAAGAATTTCTTAAAGTTTATACGGTTCCGAAAGGTGATCGTAATTATAAAGTTGAGTTGTCAAGTGGACAATTGTCTCGAGGAATCGAATCGTATCGCAAAGCTTTTGATGAAAACCTGTTGCTTTATAATTTTGAACTCTTTAAAAAAGATCCCCTTCTTATCCTTCAATATATTGAACGTTTTTTAGGCATTCCAAATTACTTTACAAAAGATAATTTTGAAAATGTTATCATTAATGCTCGTAATCGAAAAAATATCAAATTGATATCTTATCTTGCGAATCGAGAGTGTATGATTAACTTCTTGGGGATTGTCGTTCCGCGAAAAATGATATTATTCTTTAGGAATATTTTTGATAAGATGGGCCAGTATTATAAAGATAAAAATACTTTTAATTATCCTCCAGATCAAATTAGGTTAGCAACTGAATTACTCGCAGAAGATATCGAATACTTTAACGAAATATTTAAACAATCACAAGTTATATTAGGTAATGGCGACAGTTTTTCTTAAACAGAGCATAAATGATTAGCTCGGGCCACAAAGAGGTGGTTATACAGATGCCCGCTTGGTTGAAAAAAATCAGTGGGTCATTCGGTTTTACCACATGCAAGCAAGGCCAATCCGAGGTCAGTATTAAAAAAAAATCGCTGCGCGAACAAAAACGGGGCCATGGCGTATCGGTTCAAAATTAGACTAGTCCAACGAGGAAAGAGGTTTTTATATGGCACGTCACGGAGGCCGCTAAGCTTGGTTTGTTCCTCGTTGGTCAGATGTTTCCGGACGGTAGAATGACTTCTTGATATGGTTAAATTGCTCAGGCCGAACAAGAAATTGGCAATGGGAACTCCGACCGACCAAACGTGAACTTCTTTAAGCCCGATCCGTTCAAATAGTACTTGCAAATCTTTTTTTTCATACCGTCTGAGGTGGCCGGAAACTTCGTCCTCAACTCCCCAACTGTCCATTCGGGCAGGTGCGCCGATGACAACTTTTCCACCAGGCTTGACCATATGTTTCATTTTAAGCAAAAACTGGATATCGCTTTCGACATGCTCCAGCACCATCATAGAAAAGACAAGATCGGCTTGTAGCTCGAATTCCTTCTCAACGAAATCCGCCTGGATGATCCGGTACAGACCTGAAGAAATCTCTTCACGCATGCACATAGATAATGTCTGCACCGCTTTTTCTGAAAAGTCTATGCCTGTACCTATAAGTCCCTTGGCACAAAGCAGCTTGGAAAGCTTGCCTTCGCCAGGACCGATCTCGACGAACGTCCGTATCTCGGACAGCGAGGTTATCATCCGTAAGAAGGCACTATTCATACAGAAAGTCCCCGGCGGATCAAGCTGAATTAGATTTTTTGGCATCTAACCTATCTCCAAACCCGGCGGCATAATTTCCAGGAAGATATAGCAGTCGGAACAGATGCAGCACGGAGTTCTGTCTGGTCAGGGTGAAAAATTAATGCCTAAGGGGGCAGTGCGTTTGGAAAGCTTTTTTTCGAAACCGAACAACTCTTCTCCGTCCAGGGGAACCTCTGCCGCATTGAAAGTCTTGTGGCCGTACTTGCGGATGAATTCCTTGTCCTGGCCAATCGGGCACACCGGGCAGTGTTCTCTGAAGATGTCGATAGTGAGTGCCCGGTCGATGATGTCTTTAAGTTTGTGCTCCCGAATATTTCCGAGCGAAATATGAATGAAAGGACATGGCAGAACGTCGCCGTAAGGTGTGATATACACGCCCTCCTTCACGGCCGGACAGCCGGAGCGAAAGAGATGGGGCGAGAGGTCTCGGCGGATCATGTTATTGGTTTTTCTGGCCAATTCCGCCATGTACTCGTGATCCTTTTCGTCGATTAAGACATCGGTGCGGCCGGACCAGTTACCGATGGGAATGCCGATGAACAGCCAGTTGACCACATTTTTCTCGAGGCAGAACTCGTTGAGCTTTTTGATCCCCTCGGAGTAGAGGCTTTCGTGAGTTACCGTGGTGTTGACCGTGACGGTGAAACCATGCTTGAGGGCTTTTTCGATTGCAGCCATGCCTTTTTCCCAGGACCCCTCTCTGTTTCTGAACAAGTCGTGCTCTTTTGGGATGCCGCTGTCGATACTGACTACAATTTGGTCCACACCCAACTTCTTGAACTTTTCAATCCATTCATCTGTCAGCAAAATACCGTTAGTATTGATGTTGATATAGGATCTGTGGGGCTCGCAGGCCATGATGAGCTTTTCCAGGTCTGGGTGCAGGAAGGGCTCACCACCCTGTAACTCGAAATTGATGACTCCTAGTTCGAGTTGCTCCTTGATAACCGCGACCATCTCTTCTGTGCTCAGTTCCTTTTTCCCGGTTCTGTCGGCGGTTTTCATGAAGGTTTTGGCAAAACAGTGGTTGCAATCGAGGTTACACTTGCAGGTTATGCCGATATTGGCGTCCCAAGGCACGTTTTTTTTTGTGAACAGGTAGATTGCCACGATTCTAATTGTGCGCAAAAACAGACGCGGCTTTTTAAATAAGAATCGCGAGTTGATAAGGTGAAGAGCTCTTCTGAGAAAAGCAGATGTTCCGGCTTGCTTTTCGGACATGGATAGAATCTCCTTCAAGGTAATTGTGGAGGGATGGACATCATTCTTCCACACCCTCATTTTTCCTGAAGACTATCCAAATAGAGCAGGCACGACCTGTGAGCTTTAACAAAATCCGCTCTAATACTGCGAAAAAGCCCAATATGAAAAAAGATCGCACTCCACCGTAGAGAATTTTGACGGGCGGAAAAAGCACGTCCGCAAATTTTCTCCCGATCAGATCCATCAAAAATGAGTGACAGGTCCAACTCCAAAAATTGGACATAGGGTATGCCCTGTGCGCAACGATGTGGCAGCCAAACCGTTCAGCCAATTTTTTGAAAGTGCTGTATTGGAAAAGATACCAATGTCTCGGCGGGTGGTAGCCGCCCCAGTGCTTTTTCTTGAAAAGGTCGAAGTCCAGGCAGTCGGTGTTCGGTGTCTCGATCATAACGATGCCCTCGTCGGTAAGGATGTCGAGACACTTCTTAAGGAAAAGGTCGGGACGAGAGACGTGCTCGATCACGTGTACTGAGAAGATAACGTCGAAATATTTTTCTGGCAGATCTATTTCCTCGAAACGGCCCAGATAGACGGTATGGCCTCTGCTTTTAGCCTTCATTGCGGCGACCTTGCCCAGTTCTACGCCATAGGTTTCGCATTCAGGCAGCACGTACTTGAGGCTGTCGAGCTGCGCCCCGACACCACAACCCACGTCTAGCACGCGAAGCTGTCGATCCTTGGGCATTCGGCGGATGTACGGCGCAATTCTGGTTCTGTAGTTATTTGTGTGTATCCTGAAAAACAACTCCTGGACAAAGGATTTTTTTCTACTAATCTCCACCGGAGCATTCATGGCCATATGGTTCGAGTAGTAATCGAGAGGATAGATTGTGAATAGCTCGGAGACGTCTGGCCTTGGATAGAGATAGATTAGATCGCACCCCGGGCATCTGTAGACCGGAAAAGTCATGCTGGTGGTGATGTACTCATGCTCTCTAACATCTCCAAAGTGTTCACCCGGCACGGATGCGCCGCATACCACGCACGATTTGTCATAGTGTACATTAATTTGTCTTTTCGGCTTTCGGTTGTGCTCTTCAGTTTTCATGGAAGTTTCTTTCATTTTATAGAATAATATACAATAAATAATATAGATTTTTTCTATTTGCAAGATAAACAATGGACTGCACCCATCTAGCTAGACACAAGAGGGTGCAGTTGCCCTTACCTCGCAGATCATGCTGTAGTGACTCAGTTGGATTAAATGACTATGGATTTGGCAGCTAATTTTGAAATGAATTCCTTGATAAAACCGAAGATGAGGATTATAGTGTATGAAAAATTCTTACCTTCCTTTTAATCCGGGTTAAAATACTGTACTAAGGCGGTGGAAAACACACTATTATGGGTGGAATGCCGTGCATCCTCTTGGAAAACAACGGAGTCCAGAAGCATGCCTTTGTCTTTTATGACCTCGTGCTCTATCAGAACCTGGTAAGTTTATCATTTGAGTTCGGCAAAATCTTTTAGTCTCAAATGATTAAGAATTTTACTCAAGCCTCTGGAGTACCTAAGATGCTTGGTTGCGAAATAATGCAACTCACGGAAAGCTTGGATGTAGGGGATTAGATTAATGGTGAAAGGCTTTAATGGCATGCGCACACAATTTAGTGTGATTGACCCCTACTTTCATGTTTTTCTGCTCCTGGTTACACCTCTTCTTCTTCTTGCAGCTAATCCCAACTGGATTTTTTCACCTCCAGGAATAGACGCCTGGGTTTCTTTGGGCTTTTTTCACAATTATCCTCTCTTTCAGGAACAACTATTCCTAAACACATACTATGGAAGCCGGCTTTCGTGGATTTTACCCGGTTTCATAGCCCACCATATTTTTTCACCCCTTATAGCCCACTATGTATTACACCTTAGCGTTTATTATACATGTATATTTTCTTTATACTATATACTAAGAAAGACAACAACGACAACAACAGCCTTTTTTTGTTCCATTTTAATGGCTGGATACGGATATTTTCTCAATGCTGTAGGTTGGGATTATGTGGATGGCCCCGGAATTGCTTACTATCTCTTGAGCATTGCCCTTCTTACACGCACGGCACAGTCGTCACGACATCCTGCATGGCTCTTGGTATCAGGTTTAACTATAGGCCTACTCATTCACACGAATTTTTTCTGGTTGATTATGTCTATTACTGTTTTTTTATACTATATTTTGGCCATGAAGAGGTTCAAAGGAAAATTTACTGTCCGGGACATATTTAAACATTTTGGATGGTTATTCCTGGGCATTCTCATGCTAACAATGTTTTGGGGCTTGATCAATGTCTATGTAGGAGGTAATTTTTGGTTCTTTAGACCTTCCTTGAATCATATCATTGGCAGGTTTAACCAGTTAGCAATTTTAGGGCACTTTAATATTCCATGGGAAAGGCCGGTCGAGAACTGGCTTCCCAATGCCTTTTGGCTCCTCCTACCGATTTTTATCTCAATTGCAAGCGTTTTCATTCTCATCCGATATAAATTGAGTTTAGGTGGCGGTAAATTTTTCAGTGATAATCTGTTTGAGATAAACTTTTTATTATTCTTTAGTTTCATGCTTTTTCCCGAATTCTTAGGGGGAGCCCTTTTACAACACCCTTATTACGCCAGTTATCTCATAGGCCCTATGTTTTTGGCTCTTGGCCACATTTTCCAGTATAGCTTTGAAAGGCTATCTAAATGGCAAAGCAAAACGCTCATCTTAGGAATTATTGTCTATATTATTCTTCACCAGTCGGGAAATAATTTTATTCATCAGTATTTCTTTTTCCCAAATAGTAAGCTCATACCTGTCCAAAAAATCTTTATTGTTCCCATAATCTTAGGTTTTCTGTGGTTGGCCTTAATCAATATTTCTCACCGTGGCAGAGCAACGCTCATTAGTTCATTGATAATTTTTTTCTTTTTCTTTTCCTATATTCCACAGCGCCCCAAGAATCGTGATTTTAGGGGGTTATACCTTCGGGTCATTCAAGGTATGCAGGCCGTCGAAGCCATAGAACTCAAACGAAGACCAAGGTTTTGGTATAACCAAAATGCGAAGCTTGGCAAGCATGACTTTATTTCGCTATCTTCAACCTATCTTTGGGGTCTTAATTTTTATAACCTTAATTTTCCAGATCCAGAACCTCGCAAACCAGGTAAACGATTACGAAGTAATGATATAGTTGTTATTCCTTCCCAGCAGGAGCGAGTGTTCGAGAAAGCGGAAAAAAGCTTGCGAACTAAAGGTATTTCCTTACGCTTTTTATCTACTGTGAAAATTCAGGATGAGACGATATCTTACACACTTACTTTCGCGGAGGTAGTACCAGATTCCAGTAGCATCAGTGGTAATTAGGTAGAATTAAAGAAAATTATCCCTGATGGAATCGGACTGTGTGATATTTGTTAATATTCTTAAATAACCTTTAATTTATGAAAAAGAAAAGCTGACGCAGTGAAAAAAGAAATATCTTTTCAGATAATACCTATTGAGGTAGTTAAAGAATACTGGGACAGTCGTCCCTGCAATATCCGCCACTCTCCGGCGCCGGTGGGCACCAGGGAATACTTCGACCAGGTGGAGGCTCGCAAGTATTTTGTAGAGCCCCACATCCCTGGTTTTGCCGAGTTCCCCCGCTGGAAGGATAAAAAGGTCCTTGAGATCGGCTGCGGAATTGGCACGGATACGATTAACTTCGCCCGCCACGGTGCAAGGGTAACAGCGGTAGAACTATCTGAAAAGTCTCTAGAGGTTGCACGCAGGAGGGCCGAGGTTTTCAGCCTCGAGGACCATATCCGTTTCTACCAAGGAAACACCGAAGAGTTGGAGCAATTTCTTCCAGAAAATAAATTTGATCTTGTATATTCCTTCGGGGTGATCCATCATTCTCCTCATCCCGAGCGGATAATAGATCAAATACAGCATTACGTATCCTCGGGCAGCATGGTCAAAATCATGGTTTATCATCGCTACTCGTGGAAAGCACTCTGGATATTACTCACTTATGGAAAAGGGAAATTCTGGTGCTGGCAGGAATTAGTTGCCCGTTATTCCGAGGCACAGACCGGATGCCCGATAACGTACACTTATTCCAGACAGCAAGCCAGGAAGCTTCTGGAAAGCAGGGGATTTCATGTCACAGAACTCAGTGCGGAACACATTTTCCCTTACCGGATTGCCGATTATAAAGAATACCAATATAAGAAAATGTGGTATTTCAAATTGATGCCTCAAGCTGTTTTCCGCTGGCTGGAACGTAATTTCGGCTGGCACCTCTGTCTGACTGCACAAGCCTGATATGCTGACTTTTTTCGCAATTCCAAAGCATTTCCGTGGACTGACCGTAATAATCCAGCGGAATGCCATCAATAGCTGGACTTTTCTTAGACCGCGACCAGAAATCATCCTTTTCGGGGGTGAAGAGGGAACCGGTAAGATCACAGCCGAGTTAGGCTTGGTACATATCTCCGAAATCGCTCGCAATGAACATGGCACACCACTTGCGAATGACCTTTTTGAAAAAGCTCAGCAAAGGGCTGAAAACGATCTGCTCTGTTACATAAATGCCGACATCATCCTTTTAGAAGATTTTTTCAAGGCCGTGGAAATGATATCTTTGGAGAGGTTTCTGATGGTCGGCCAACGTGTTGATCTGGATTATTGTGATCCGCTGGACTTTTCCTCCAAAGACTGGACAAATAGATTACGGAAGAAAGTGGAAGAAGAAGGAAAGCTACATGGCCATACAGGAATCGACTACATTGTTTTTCCACGTGGCCTTTACCGGGAAATCCCTCCTTTCGCACTCGGCCGCACGATGTGGGATAACTGGCTTGTTTATAAGGCGAGATCCTTGGGCGTGCAGGTAGTTGATGCCACTCGCATGGCGACGGTGATTCATCAGAATCATGATTACTCCCACCATCCAGGCCAGGAAGCGGGTGTCTGGAACGGTGCTGAAGCGAAAAAAAATGTGGAGCTGGCAGGAGGATTGAAATACGAATTCACCATAAAGGACTCCACTCTTATATTGGGCCCGGAAGGACTGGAGAAGCCTAAGCTCACCAGGAACCTTCTTTACCGAAAAATCGAAACACTTCAAGTTCTTCGGCCAGCTTTTGGATCCCTTTCCATCCTGGCCGGGGTTGTCTTTAAACTCTGGAACAAATTGCGCAACATTTTCGGCAAGTAAATAAAGCGATAAAAGGGAGAAAACGTGTCGGAATTGGATGTTTCTGCCGTTTCAGTCATCGGTCTTGGAAAACTGGGCGGCCCGATGGCAGTCTGTTACGCGGATAAAGGTTTTCAGGTTATAGGGGTAGATGTAGATCCTGATACAGTGATGAGGATCAACCAGGGGAAAGCTCACATTTACGAGCCGGGTTTTGCCGAGATACTCCGGGAAAACCGGGACAGGATATCCGCTACCGTGGATTACGAGCTGGCCGTCCGGGAATCATCAATCACTTTTATAATCGTACCCACGCCCAGTGATGAAAGTGGAGGGTTCTCGATCGAACTGGTACAGCCCGTGGCCGAGCGAATTGGCGAAGCTCTGCGCGATAAGGACGATTTCCATTTGGTCGTGTTAACAAGTACGGTGATGCCAGGCCAGACCGAGCAAGTTCGTCAAGTTCTGGAGAACTCTTCAGGTAAGCGCTGCGGAGTGGATTTCGGCTTATGCTATAATCCTGAATTTATCGCCCTGGGCAGCGTAATTCGTGACTTGTTAAACCCGGATTTCGTCCTGATCGGTGAATCGGACGACTGGTCAGGAGATATTCTGAGTTCATTTTACAAAAGTGTCGTGGGTGAAAATGTTCCGATCACCCGGATGAACTGGATCAACGCAGAGTTGACCAAGCTCTCAGTAAATACTTTCGTAACCACAAAAATTACTTTCGCCAACATGCTGGCTGCTATTTGTGAAAGACTTCCCGGAGCAGATGTGGATGTAGTCACCAACGCGATTAGTAAAGACACCCGGATAGGGGCCAAATACCTCAAGGGGGCTACAGGTTATGGTGGACCCTGCTTCCCTCGGGATGTTGTCGCCCTGTCATCTTTCTCCCGTCAGATTGGGGAGCCGGCAAAATTGGCCGAGGCTACCGATACCATAAACAGAGAACAGGTCTCACGAATGGTCGAACGAATAAAGGCGAAATTGCCTGATAAGGGAAAAGTGGGTATCCTGGGGCTGTCTTACAAACCTGACACTGATGTTATCGAAGAATCCCAGAGCCTGATGCTGGCACGTTTTCTTGCAGAGGAGGGATTTGCCACGATTGCCTATGATCCGGCAGCGACCGAGGCCGCCCGTGGTACCTTACCCCCTGAGGTTTCCTTTGCTTCCTCAATGGAAGCCTGTGCCCGGGAGGTTGACGTTCTGGTAATTGCCACTCCCTGGAACGAGTTTAAAAACCTTTATCCGTCAGATTTAGCTCGGGAAGGAAAACGGCCGGTGCTGATCGACTGCTGGCGTATATTGGACCGCGATAAATTCGAACCGGTAGCCGACTATGTTGCTCTGGGAGTCGGTACGCCAGTTGGAGGTGAGGAATGAAAGATTACTTTTCCGGCAAACGTGTGACAGTAACTGGTGGTGTAGGGTTTCTAGGCAACCATATCGTAAACCGGTTGCATAAAATGAAGGCCAACGTATTTATCCCTCGGAAAGCCCAGTACGATTTTACAGACCCCCGAAAGTGCAATCAATGGCTCAAAGATTACCCCAGCGATGTTGTGATCCACTGTGCCGCATTCTACGGAGGAATCTGGATTAACCAGCTTTATCCGGCCAGAATTTATTACGAGAACCTGGTGATGGGGGCGCATCTGATGGAGGCAGCCCGATTGGCGGAGGTAGATAAATTTGTCGGCATCGGCACTGCTTGTTCCTACCCTGGATATCTTGAGGGAGAGCTGGCGGAAGATAATCTTTGGGATGGGATTCCTCATGAAACAGTTCGGAACTATGGACTGACAAAGAAAATGATGGCAATCCAGGGCTGGGCGTATAAAAAACAATACGACTTCGATTCGATCCACCTGATCCTGACCAACCTTTACGGCCCGCGGGATACTTACAATCCTGATCGTTCCCACGTCGTTGCAGCGCTAATCCGCAAATGGGTCGAAGCCAAGATGAACGGAGAAAAACAGGTGGAGGTTTGGGGAACCGGACGTCCGATTCGGGAATTCATGTATGTGGATGATGCTGCCGAGGCAATCCTGCTGGCCACCGCCCTTTATGATGATACTGAGCCGTTGAATATCGGTAGCGGTATCGGAACGAGCATCCGGGAACTGGCGGAGACGATCCATGAGATTACGCAATTTGAGGGTGAAATGGTTTGGAACACGGATAAACCCGACGGACAGATGAAAAAGATCCTGGATGTTTCCCGCATGAAGTCCATGTTGAATTGGGAGCCGTCTACCTCCCTGAGAGAAGGCTTGCGCAAGACGATCGACTGGTATATGGCAAACAAGGAAGCCGCTGATTCCCGTCTCTAGAAAGGAGAGGCTGAATGGCCAAACTTGAAAAAGTTCTGGTTACCGGTGGAGCAGGATATGTGGGATCCGTTCTGGTTCCAATGCTTCTTGATGCAGGGTACAAGGTGAGAGTAGTAGACAACCTGATGTACGAGTCTCATACCCTCCTTCCCTATACTATCAACCCGAATTTCGAGTTCACAAAGGGCGATTTGACAAATAAGGAAGTGGTTGTCAAGGCTTTAAAAGATATGGATGCGGTCATCCATCTGGCCGCTATAGTGGGCTACCCGGCCTGTCTCAAATCACCGGAGTTGGCAAGGGCGGTCAATGTTGGTGTCACCAGAGAACTTTATCGCAACCGGAGTCCCGAACAGCCAATTTTGTTCGCCTCAACCGGGAGTAACTATGGCAGAGTTGAGGGAATTTGTACAGAAGAAACTCCGCTCAACCCGCTCACCGATTACGGCAAGACTAAAACAAAAGCGGAGCAGGAACTTCTCGAGCAAGGCAATGTTATCGTTTATCGTTTCGCCACCGCTTTTGGAATCTCACCCCGTCTCAGGCTTGACTTGATGGTAAACGATTTCGTATTTCAAGCTTTAAGGAATAGGCAACTTATCGTCTATGAGAAGCATGTTCGTAGAACTTTCATCCACGTGAGGGATATGGGGCGAAGCTTCCTCTTTGCGCTCGAGAACCTGGGGAAAATGAGGGATGAGGTTTACAATGTGGGCCATAAGTCGATGAACTTCACCAAGGAGGATATTGCCTGTCTGATACAGAAGAAAATTGACTATTATCTTCATTTCGCCGAGATAGGAGAAGATCTGGACAAAAGAGACTATGAAGTCTCATATGAGAAAATACGCAAAGTGGGTTTTACAACTCAAATCACAATCGACCAAGGACTTGATGAGCTCATAAAGGGTATGCAGATGGTCAGGCTGGATAATCCTTACTCTAATGTTTAGAAAAAAGCCTCGAAAGCGATTGTGATATTTTTGATGTAAAATAGAATTCAGGCAGGGAAAGGCAGCTGTTTAGCAAAAAAAGGGTTGGAGAAAAATATACTTGACCTGCTATGAATTAACTGGGAGGACAATGGAGTTTATGACAAATATACTTTCCAGAATAGACTGGTATTTGTTGTTATATAATTTTATCTCTATCTTTGTATTAGGTATTATTTTATTTATTATCTTTAACAGGAAATTAAAGTCGATAACATATCAGAAGGAACGCGATTGGTTAATAAATTACTATCTCGAGGGAGGACTTTATACCTGCCTTGATTATATAGCAAAAAGTAATATCAGTCAGAAAAATTATAAATATATTGGGAAAAACAAAATATTTAAAGAACACCCTCCGGTTATTGCTTTGCACAGAGTTGATGATATAATAGGTGGACACTATTTCTGGAGTATAGTGGATAGTATTTATAATTTAGGTGAGGTCGAGAATATTACTTTAACCAAAGGGGCAGTAGAATATTTATCGGGTGTATTATTACGTTTGCATCAGATACTTGAATCATTGAATAAGTTCTGCCTTGCAATTCATCCGTTGTCCTATAAAACCCTCCTCAAACTAAGGGAAAAAGGTAGGTTTAAAAGGATTGAAGAAGAGCTTGACCAGATTCTGAGAGATTTAGACGAATGGATGGAAGTAAAGGAACAGAAGGGAGCAAAACCAAAGTCTACGCAAACAGAGTTTTAATAACATCTACTTTAAAGATTCAAAAAGTTCCCTACCAGCTTTTATCTGTAAATATCAAATCATATTGATTGAGGAAGAAAAAATTTATTTTTAATAATTAGGATGTGATAAGTTATAGAATCCTGATTCTGTGAAGTAATATCCATAAGGTAACCAAAAATTTAATAGAACTATGTTTCTACTCCTTAATCAGGGATAATTAATGTATACTATGCCTCTTGTGAGTGTTGTAATTCCTGTCTTTAACCAAGCCGCGTATATCGAAGAAACCATCCAGTCAGTTTTTACTCAGACCTATCCAAATTTTGAATTGATAATAGTGGATGACGCCTCAACCGATGGCACAGACAAGATCATCGCCGAATTCACAGACGACCCAAAAGTATCCATATATCGAAATGAAAAAAATCTCGAATGCGCCCGCACCCGTAATTTGGGTTATTCTAAAGCCAGCGGTATATATTGCAGCAATCTTGATGGGGATGATACTTTAGAGCCCGAATATCTAGAGAAATGTGTTGCCTGTCTTGAGAAATATCCTGATGCCGCTTTTGTCTATACCAGGGTTAATAAGATGGATAGCAAGGGAAGAAAAAAGCCCCGGCTGAGAGATAGAATTCCTCACCGGCAGAATCATTACGGTAATGAATTCGAAAATATAGTTAGATGGCTGAATCATATTCCGCATCCCTCCACCCTTGTGCGCAAAAGCTGTGCAATGGATGTAGGTTTGTATGATCCAAATCTGACCGCGGGCTACGACTGGGAATTCATGATGCGGCTGACTAAGAAATATCCAACTTTTTTTATCAATCAACATCTATATAACATTCGGATTCACAAAACGAATATAACAAAGAACAGAATCCGTAAAGGTGAGAGGGAAGGTATTTTTTTCGATTTACTTGATCGAGTCTATCAGATGAAAGAGCTGCCTGAACGCCTTCTTCGCGAGAAAGACATGATATATGCCAGGGCTTATCTCGATATTGCGGAAGGTTACCGGGAGATCGGAGATTATGGTAAAATGCGCCGGTTTTTCAAACAGGCTTTGAGACGTTGTAAAAATCCCGGCCTCTATCTTCCCTATCGCAGGTTGGTTTTATCTTTCGCAGGTTTGTGTGGTTAAAAGCGAATCGAAAATCTGGAGAAGGATTAAAGTATGAATTGGGTTATTTGTCCATTTATTTGCAATAAAAAGGTTTCAAATTTGATTGGAGAATTCAATAAGAGTTGGCTTCTATTGTAATAAATACGTTTCCCCGGCCGATACACCTTTATTTTCATCCTGCATCTAACGTCACGGTTTACAGGATGAGCAGCAAAAGTTCTTATGCCGTCTCTAATAGGTCCTCCGATTCCCCAAGTCGGCGGGTTATAAGCGATGGAAAGTTCACTTGAGACCACTCTTATAATTTCCATAGTTGCCTCTTTTCCTTCCACCTCCTCTTGCACACCGCTACGTAATAGTCCAAATATATTTGGAGTTAAGTTGTTGAAGGTAACTATCAAGGATATCCACTCAGGCCTTACAATTTTTCGGATGATGCCTGTAACTTGTTGCTTCCCGAGTTTAAAATTCAAGAGCGTGCCTGGTTCAATCAGCCTGTCCTGACAGTAAAGCTTTCCTTCACGGTTATCGTAGTTCAGGAACACCCGCACCACGACATTTTTAAGCGAGTTCTTGAATTGGCTTTCCTCTTGCGTAACCTCAAGAACCTCCGCCCAGATATTGCCTGATTCGTCGATTTGAGTAAATTTAGGTTTAAGCATTGTTACATTTTCTTTTGTAATTCCCAACATCACCACCTCTGCAAGTACTTCCCACCCTTTATCAATTTTCTGAAATTTTACATCCCCTTTGCCTATTATATAGCCATCGAGAGAGAGGCTGTCAGTGTTGAACTTCAGCCGCTCCCCGGCGCCGATTATTTTTCCTTGGAAAGCGAGCTGATTATCCAAAATTTCGGGCTGCAACCTCATCCGGGCGGTTATAGCTCCCTCGTATAGAACTTCTCTTTTCCGCCATGGTTTACCAGTCAGATTGAGTGTGTCTGAAGATCTGGAGGGTCGAATCGAGATAACTTTCGCGATCTGCCTTCCGCGGCTATCGGCCATTGTATCGCCAACCTTAAGTTGTTTCCTGATAATGGCGCTATCCCCTGGCACTAAAACATCAACTTCTATGGGCCAGGGATAATAAAGTCCAACCGCTTTCTGCTCGATTGCTATCGGCTCTGAAAAATGTACCACATGTGACAGTTGCCTATTTAATACATCTAAAACTACGAGTTCCAGTTCAAAAAGATAATTGCCAGGAGCTAAACCAGCGGGAATTGAAACTGTAACTTCATTTCTCTTTCTTTTATCAAAAGATGCCGGAGGATGTATTCTTTCGCCCGCAAAGCCATGGGGAATCATTGTAAATTTAGCTGATCCGATTCTACGGTCATTTTTCAGAATTAGGATTACCTTACTTGCTTTTTCGTTACCTATCTGTCTCGGAGAAAAATTAACTATCTCAGGAACGCTCGTTTTTAAGGCAAGGTAGGCGGAGGAACCGAGATAAAGCAGGACAAGCACGGAAAAGAGGACAATGAGATCCAAAAGATTGATCAGGCCGAAGAGCTTTCCTTTTTCATCTATGAACACTAACTTCGACATGTAATTTTATTCGAGGACTAACGTTTCTAAAATTATTGAAAGAAAAATTGATCAGCTCTGATTGAGAATGAAATCAACTTCAATAAAATAATTGCAAGTACCAAGAAATTCAAGCAATAATTCGATATCGGCATATAATTACGGGGATATTGACAGATAAGAATTATTCTAAGGTAAATTCGCAGCAAAAGTGGAACTTAGTTTATCGTTCAATAACTCAAATTCCGTTTCCGATCTAAAAAACCAGAGTGGATAAACCCACCGTCCCGGTTTCTTTTGCAAGATTCAGAGCATCGCGTTATACTGAAATCCGCGGCATTTTTTCCACAATCTTGATTCCCAAATTCTTGAGCAGGAAAGGATAAAATGACCAAGGTAAGATACTCTCTAATCGCCTCCTTTTTGATCAGCCTGGTTTCAGTTCCCGCACTTATCGCTCAGAAAAAGGATAATACCGCCTACTTTGCCAGATATCATGAGGAGCTGGGAAGAAAGAACAGCTTGCGAAGGATTGGGCCTGAAGAGAAATATCCTGCTTTTCTCGGCGGCCCTGAACTCGGAAGCGCGGTTATCCTCCCTAACGAGGATGTGGTGGCCGGCAGTTTCGGCACCTGGGAGATAATCTATACTGCCGGTGAGGCCGGCCTGGATACGACTGATGCACTGAATATCTATTTCCCCTATGGTTTCAATCCTCCTTTGTTACATTATCCAAGCTTCCCGAAAGGTATGGTTCACAACTACAATGAGGAACGCACCAGATCTTTTTCCCCAGGTTTGACCTCAATCAGAACCACCAGCCCGGGAACCGAGCTCATCCTTTACACCTCGATCAGGGATTATTCCAGACAGAGCGAGGGCACCAACCTGTATATCGGGATATCCAGCGAGCCTCTTGGGCCGGGAGATAAGATAACCGTGCTCTACGGCGATACGACTTACGGCGGGCCGGGAGCCTCGGTTGCCTATTTCGCCCAGGACCACGAGTTTACCACGTTCGTTCTCAAAAATGTGGACTGGGAGAAATTCGAGCAGATGACCAAGAATCTCGATAAACAACAGATCAGACTTCATACTGCCGCCGAAAAGATGTACTGCTTAGAAAACCCGCCCGCTCTTCGCGTGGTCGGAGGCGAGGCGGTAAGGCTTGTATTCACTGTACCCTCGATCACTGAAGTGAACCAGCCGTTCGACCTGCACGTGCTGCCCGTGGACAGGCTCGGCAATGAATCGAAAACTTATCAGGGTCTACTGGCTTTCGAGTCATCCCCGGACGTTGAGTTACCCGCCTCCTGCCGGGTGGAGGAGTCGGATAAATTATTCGTGAGGATTCAGGACGGAGGAAAGATTTCCAAGCCCGGTGTTTACAGGCTGGTTGTCAGGGATGAGCAAAAGGGGTTAGCCGGGGAGAGCAATCCAATCAAGATAGCCGCTGAGCCGGGTGGGAAAAAGATTTTCTGGGGAGACCTTCACGTGCACAGCTACGAATCCGACGGCATCGGCTCGCCCGATTATGACAACAGGTTCTGCAGGGATATCGCCGCGCTGGATTACTGCTGTATCAGCGACCACGCCAACGGTGTGTTCAGAGAGATACGGGAAAGTGCGATAAAGTTCACCGAAACGGGAAGGTTCGTATCGTTCTCCGGGTTCGAGGGCCTGGCGGGTGATATGCCGGGCGGCGGGCATGTGAATTTTTATTTTGTCGATGATCTGATTGAATACGAAAACGTGATCCAACCGGCTGTGGAAGGCCGGCCGGCATACGGATCGAGAAAAGAGATATGGAACAAGCTGCTCGCCTACGGGGAGAAAAAAGTGATTGCCGTGCCGCATAACCACGCCCGCGGCGGCTGGGATGATATGGACTCGCCGGTGGTGCGGCTTGACGAGATATACTCGGTGTGGGGCAATTCAGAATATACGGCTACTCCGGAGAAAGCTTACAGATTCGGCAATA
This sequence comes from uncultured Gemmatimonadales bacterium, assembly GCA_964548275.1. Classification (GTDB taxonomy): domain Bacteria; phylum Gemmatimonadota; class Glassbacteria; order GWA2-58-10; family GWA2-58-10; genus JAUVUV01. Next base: position 51,996 of record CAZJQI010000011.1, on the reverse strand, counting down.
CGACCTACCGCACCTTCCAGCAGGCCCTGGAGGCAGGATTGAAACTGGGATGTATCGCCGCTGGTGACGAGCACGCAGGCAGAGGCGGGACCGGAAGCTGGCTGCGGCATTTCAAATCCAATACCGCCGGGATTTCAGCCGCATATTCACCTGAGCTGACAAAGAAAGCGATATTCGACGCGCTGTGGGACAGGCAGGTTTATGGCACCACAGGCGCAAGGATTATTGTGGATTTTTCCGTGAACGGGTATCCAATGGGAAGCGAGATCGCAGTCAGCGCTCAGGCCACGAAAAGGAAAATCAAGCTCGAGGTCGAGGGTACCGACGAAATAAAGTACCTGGCGATTATCAAGAACAACGAGGAGTGGTTCAGGAAAAAGGGCAGCGGCAAAAGCATGAAAGTGGAGCTTTCGGATGCCAGCCCGGTCGCTGAGACCGATTTTTACTACGTGCGGGTGGTCCAGCAGGATGAGCACATGGCCTGGTCCAGTCCGGTCTGGGTAAGTGTAGAATAATCTTAGCCGATCTGTCTTTAAAGCAGCAGCCCATCAAGGCCTTAGAAAAAGCCGCTGGCAAGGAGATAGCCGAAAAGGCCGAGCAGGAGGCGCTGAAGGCAGTGGAATGGGGGGTGTGATGGGGGCTAACGTTTGAGCTAACAGGCGCGAGTTACGCGAGTCGCCTGGGTGCGCCTTGTTGGGCGGACTAGTCTGCATCTGCCAGGTGATCTCGAATGAATTTCTCTATGGCTGCTGGAGTTAACATAAGTTAACTTCGAGCTCTAGAGTTAACATAAGTTAAGATTGACTCTGCAAGTTAACAGGAGAAAAGGGTGGTTTTGAGTCATTTACAGCGGTGAGTTTAACAGGTTGGCTCAAGTTCCGGCATGCCTGACGGCAAAGCTCAGCCGCTGAAAAGGAGATAGCCGAAAAGGCCAGGCAGGAGGCGCTGAAAAGGAGGTTTGAAGGGAGGCTAACGGAGATCTCACTTGCCTCTGGAGTGTTAGCGGAGGCGGGCAAATACAGCGCCTTTTTAGCCATTAATGCTATGAATGCCATTCAATTGCACGAATAACAGCGCCAGCCAAGCGCTCTATCGCGGCTTGCACTGACGGCACAGCATTATCGAATGACTGTATTTGTTCAGATACAACCTTATGCACTTCATGCCACGTGATCCATGATACAACAGCTGGAATCGCCGCGATTAGTTCATGCTTACTTAGATCAAAATCTTCAGTTCTGTCTAACACCGAATCAATATGTAGAGCAATTGCTTCTTCAAGCTTTAATTTTCCGTGTCCTTGAACCTTCACCGGTGGTTCCGAGCCCAGCAATAACCAAAGTAGGGGCGCCCTTCCGCCAACATCCCTCATAAGTAGAACATACTCACGGGCCAACTGTTCGGCTTGGAAGGAGCTTGAGCGAATTCGCTTTGCTTCAAGCAGTACGTAGCAGCTTGGCGTTGTAATCAGACCATCCGGTTGAACCGGAAGACCATCTGTGTGTCGCTCTGCACCCGAAATGAGATAAAAATTACCAGGCAGCAGTTTTGTTTCTGCATCCTCTATCTCATTTCGCAAAGCGTCGCGTGTTTCCGGAGCGCCATGAGAAGCGCCGACAACCGAGCCTAAGAAAGCTTGACGCGGAAGAAAGTCTAGCGCCTGTAGTACCTCGGCAGTAAGAACATTTTCGTAACCACGCCCACCATTGCGATAATTACTGATTGTCTTACCGACCCAGGAAAGCTCTTCAAGTAATCGGCCTAGAGCCGATGCGTTCTCATCTAAGCTCATAATTTATTTTTGATGGCTAACGGCCTGCGCATAAGCAGCCGGGCATAGCCCGGTCTGACTTCATGCGCTGGTTAGGCGTCTTACTGGTTGCTAATCCATTCAAACTGAATTTTTCTTATCATTTAAAACTGAATCCTCTGGAGGTCCACTTAAAGAGGTCAATATGGTACAATCGTGCTCTGGAGTGTAGTAGCCGACAAGAATCCCACCTGTTTCCTGAAAATCGGAGTCTGAACACTCCTTTAAAAGGACTTTAATCGAGTTCGGATATGGTACTCACAGTTGACTCGCTTGAATGAAGATCGGATAATCCTTAACCAGAAACCCGCGAATGACAAGATTGCCATCTTCAACACTCGAGATCAATTGTTGCTCATAACCATTTAATACATCAATCCCCTTCACACTCTGAGCCGATTGCCAGGGGAGCGTCAGCGTGGCTGGCACACCAGGGTCGTAATCCTCCGCGACCCCGTCTGTCCATAGGGCGATCATCTTACCGCCATCCGGCAGGGAAAAGCTGTAACTCCTGAGAGAGTCCGCATCGCTCTCGATTTGTAAGGCGAGACTGTCAGTCGTGACTCCGGCCATCAAGGTGCACAGGTTTTTAATCGAGGTGAAGGTGAGCGTGTTTTCGTAACCCGGCGTGCCGAGTCCCGCGTTCATATCCATGCCCAGGTGCATCATGACGCCCCGTAGCTGGTACTTCATCGTCTGACGATCGGCCTTTCCGAAGGACTCTGGAGCGGAAGGGTCTATCGTCCACCAGCTCATTGAGTGCCCTTGAAATTCTCCTTTGAATCCGTTGGAGTTAGCGGTGTCCTTGATTGCCTGTACAATACCTGGATAGTCATACCAGTAATCTCTGGTATGATCGTCCGCCGGTGTGGAGTTGAAAAAAGGATGCCAGGAGATAACATCCACCAGCGGCATAATCTCTTCCGAGTTGACAAGACTGAACACATAATCCTTGTTATATTGCAGACCAGAGACACTAGGGATCACGACTTTTGCCTCCGGATATTCCTGATGTATGACCGGCGCCACTCGCTTGACGAGATTAATATAGTCCTCCACCTTGATGTACTGTACCAGGAAACCTCCATTGTCGGGTTCATTCCATAATTCATAATACTGGATGCGGTCTTTAAAATGGCGAACCATGAATTGCACATATTCCAGGTACCGCTGAATTTCTTCCTCGGTTTGGAATCGGGAGTATCCTTCCGGCTCTTCCCATCCATCGGGATGGTTTGCCGTATCCCAGAATGTTAGGTTCAACCAGATCGTCACTCCGTGATCAGCCAGATTGGTGACATGGAAATCCTGCTTCTGGGAAATGGTGAGCTCCGGCCAGTCCCATCTTGCCGGCAATTCTATAGCATTAAAAGCCAAACTGGCATGTTTAAATCCCAGGTCAAAGACCATCCTCTCATTCCACTCATCCCGGAGGATGGGCTGATCGCTCGCATTATTGCCGGGCCCGACGGCGTCCCACAATATGCCGATACGGTTATCGGCAAGTTCTTCTGATCGCTTGGACTGAAGCAGGATTTTCTGCAGATTATTGCCCTCTTGAAGGATCGCATTTCTGCTGGGGACGTCCGGTGTGAACACCGAGAACCGGCTTGTATTGCCATTTGTATCTGTAGCCGTCGCCGTCAAGTGGGATTGAGTGAAAGACTCCCCCCCGGTGAATGTGAAGAAACCGGTGGAGTCGGCTGTTGTCTGCCCTTCATAGATTTCTCCCTGGTCGGCACTATCAGAAAAGACCTCGACTGTGCAATTGGCGCATGCCACACCCGACACCGTAGCGGCCAGCTTATCAAAGTCTAAAAGTGCCGGGACGGCTAATCGTGCATTGCCGCCATCAGCAAGCTCAATGCCCAGCGTGCCGTTATTGTAAATGCTGTTCTGAGTGATACGGTTACCCACCGATTCCTCGCCCTGTATGATGATACCGGATTTTTCGTTGTGGGCAATTACATTGGATGGACCGATTACATTGTAGCCGGAGTTGTCTATGGAAACTCCGTACCAACGGCTGTGGGATATTTGTATCACTCCACTCGTGTCGGTGCCGATAAAATTGTTGCGAATTGTGTTGTAACCATCACTCACGCTGCTTATGGAGACGCCGCTCACCCGGTAACCGCCAATCAGATTGCCCTCTACCAGATTATTGTCGGCCCCTTCACCTTTAATTAAAATACTATGATTGAACATCCCCTGTCGAGTCGTACCACCTACATCGGTGCCGATGAAGTTACCCTGGATGGTATTGTAGGAAGTACCATTGCCCAAAATACCAACGTTACCAAAACCAAAGTAGCCGGTGCAGGTAATTATGTTGCTCTGACCTGAGGGACCATCACCAATTTTTCGGTCACCGCCAATGGTATTCTTCTGGGCGCCGCTATGCAGAGCGATACCTGCACTGGAAAAGTCCTTGATATGGAGTCCGCGAATGACGTTGTTGCTCGAAGCGATGGAAATGCCATAGGCTTCCGGCTCTGAAATCATGCTCCCGTCAATGACAACTCCCGCATCGCTCGCGTCGATCACCATACTACCCTGATCAAGCCCCGGCAGCGGCGTTACAAGGACGATGGTATCCGGGCTGGCCGGTGGAAAAACAGATATATCGAAGGTAATAGTATCTCCAGATGAAGCATTCGTAATTGCATGGTGAAGACTGCCGGTGCCATTGTCGGATGCGCTGTTCACAACTCCGGGGATATAGAGCAGAGTAAGCACAGAGTTGGTAGTATCATCGGCAACTACGAGTCTCAACTGTCCTCCAGCAAACCATTGCGGTATAACTATCCCCACGCTGTCGTGGGTAAAAGAGAGGATTTCAACGTCCTGTTCGTTTATCTGGGCCTTGATATCAGCCACTGTGATTGTTTCATCGATATTTTCCAGGTAAGCGACAAGGGTGTCTCCCACCGCAGCAATCGTCCAGCTAAGACTTACAATAGCCGGCCCCCAGTATATAATCTCCGGCTCCGCTCCGCCCAAAACCTTCAGCAGCGACAGCAGGTCAAAGATATCTACTTTACCATCCTCGGAGGCATTCACGTTGGCTATCTGCCTCTGCCGCTCGGTCTGCTGCTCGCCGCCCAGCACTTTCAGCAGCGCCAGCAGGTCGAAGATGTTTACCTGGCCGTCTTCGTTAATATCGCCCCGGTAGGTGGATTCCACCTCAGGTTGGACTTGGGAGAAGGAAATAGTCGATATGGAGAAGATCACCAAGCAGGAGAGAGTGAGTAGCATTACGGCTTTACGCATCCTAAAACTCCTTGAAAAGATTATACCGATATTCCCCATATCAAATATGGCCTAACTATGGCTTATACGGAACTGTGATAATAACCTTTACATGGCAAATACAGCTATGTAATACCTCACAAAAAGTCTTAAGAAAATCACATAAGATGACATATAACAATCTGTTGTGACATTTTACAAAAATTGCAGTGGAATTTTATACAGACTGTATAAAACCCCAAACAAACACTGTTGATTGTAAACTGTTTGCTATACTTTTTTCGCCTTTGCCACCCCGATTTAGAAGACGCATACCACTGCTTGAGTTTTCCACAAACTCCATCCTTATTAATTAATTATAATATACTCTCCCGGTTACTCCAATACTAAATCAAATGTGTATTCATCTTTTTTCGATATCGCCTCCGGGTGGGTCTCCTGATTCCTTCCCCGGGCCTTTGCGCTTTATGTCTTTGCTGTGTCAGTTTTTCTCAGGGAAGGGGTGTGGCTCGAATGAGCAGATGCTTTTCGAACGTGCATTCCTATCCGGCGTTCTCGCAAGCTTGTTCAGTAATTTATTATGCACTCTGCTGGTCAAATCCTAGCCAGGCTCCATACCGGGAATAACTCGGGAAGGATGTCAAAATGTCATGATTGTCCCCTTTATCTGTGTCCAGGCTCGTTTCCTTCAGTTATGTCCCGTTTTCCCTTCCCGTGCAGGGTCACACGGAGGATCTCGCCGGGATACCAAAGGCGCATGCGCGGTCCCCAAGTGCCCGTACCGCGGCAGACGATGACTGTCATGCCGCGCACCTCATACCGTCCCTCAAGCAGCGGGTAGCTGTGTTGGACCAGATAGTCGAAGGGCCAGATTTGTCCTCCATGAGTGTGGCCGCAAAGCATCAGACCTACGCCAGCGTCCGCTGCTCTGTCAGCCTGCCACGATTTATGGGAAAGAAAGACGGTTGCACCCGGAGGTCGACCCGCTAATGCCTTCGAGATGGGATCGCTGCCCTGACCGGAATATCGTCTGGATCTGAGATTGTCCACGCCTGCCAGGACAAGGCCGGGTCGGATTTCGGCCCAGGAGTTGCGCAGCACCTGGAAGCCGGCTTTCTGAAACAGGGTCGTGCTCGAGTTGTTACGACCGTAAAACTCGTGGTTGCCAAGGACGGCCCAGAGACCCAGAGGAGCAGAAAGGCGGCGAAATACCGGAAGCAGCTTCCCTGGGGAGATGCCGTGTCCTTCGAAAATATCTCCTAGCAGGAACACAAAGTCGGGCTGCTGCGCCTGGACCTGGGCCACGCGTGCCTCCAGCCACCGCTTGCCCAAAAGCGAGCCGAGGTGCAGGTCGGCCATGGCAACGATCACTGTGCCATCCATTTCATCGGGAAGGCCGGAGAGGGACACCTCATAGTTTTGGACCACCGGCGGCCGCAGACCCTGCACGAGTGCGATCACAGAAAGCATCCCACCGGCAGCCAGGGCCAGGCCTCGCAGCGAAGGCGCCAGCCTGGGCAGGAGAAAGCCGAACCCGGTAACCAGGTCCATGGCAAGAAGGGAGACGGAGGTCAGAAACAGCACGGCCATCCAGTTCATGCCGAAAAACTCCAGCGTTATGGCAAGGGTGCCCGCGCCGCCGTGACCGTAAACGCGGCCGAAATAAAAAACCGCCCATAGGGCAATGCCTGCCCCGATGAGGAGTTTTCGGGGCACGTGGCGTTTTAGAAACGGTACCGAGCTGGCGCGCCAGAAGACGTAAAGGTGCATCAATGTAACAGAGACTGTAAGAACGATTCCGAACACAAGCCCTCCCTGCGTGTGATTTCACCAACCCACGAGTCACGAGATTCTGCCCGATTCGCCGGGCTGCGAGCACTCGATAGCCCATGGTTCTGCAGATGTATATAAACCATTGTGGCCTTCACGTGTCTGTGATCCAAGAACTCCTGGACGGTTCGGGATATCATAACCGTTCTCCGGAAACTTGGGCTTTGCACCAGAAACCAACAAACATTCCTGATTCCTTTTGTTCTATTCCCGAATATGTGTGACAGGATTTGCGTTTTCCACAAACTCCATCCTTTTCAATATACTCCCCCCAGTAAATCAAATGTTGTTATTCACCTTTTTCCTGACAGTGTCTCCCCGGGCCTTTGCGCTTTATGTCATTCTGGTGTCAGCTCTTCTCAGGGCAGGGGAGTCGCCCGGATGAGCAGATGCTTTTCGAACGTGCAGTCAAATCCGGCGTTCTCGGCGCCGGTGATCTCGCCTAAAGCACGGTCGCTGTCGGCATAGTCGGTCAATGTATACTTTTGTCCCGGCTCGAGGCCTCGCAGCGGCGCATTGCCTGTGAAACTCTCGGCAAATATTCCGTAGTATAGCGTGTCTCCCCTGGCCACAACGTGGGTTTCCGGGATGTCGTTGGCAATGTCGTAAAGGTTGAGATATCTGCCCTCGTAGAGCCGAAGTTTTTTATAGAGCCTGAACCAGTGCTCCCATAGCGGGCGAATCCCCTCGTATTTCTCCGCATTTCGCCGGGAGGCATCATCTACCAGTACGGTGAACTTGCTGCCGATCACACCGCCCAGAGCCAGGGTGCTGGCGAAATCGGTTCCGCTTTCAGGGCGTTTTTCTCTGTCCCTGTGCGCACCCGTGGCCAGCTCCACGTGGTCTCCGTAGAGTGCAGCCTTGTCGCCGAGCAGGGCGCGGTACATTTTCAGCCGTGCCCGTATCTGGTCGCTCGAGGTGGGGTCTGAGCTTACCTGCTGGTTGTAGTGGGCCATCTTGTAAGGGTTGTGCGGGATTCCGCATTCGCAGACCTCCAGCACGCATCCGGGCTTGATCGATTCGGCTTCCTGTTTGATTGCTGCAAAAAAGGAGGCCACTGCCTCACAGGACTGCTCAGGGCGTGCATGATTGTGCGCCGGATTATAGCAGGGGCTTACCATGCCCAGGCAGGCACCGTCCATCTTGAAACCGTCATAGTCCCAGTCTTTCATGAACCGCCGCACAAGCGCCCGCTGCTGCTCGACCACGGGTTTATATGCCGGGCAGAGCTGAAAGACGTTCCAGTAAGGCTCCCTTTTCGGATTGCCTTGCTTGTCCAGCACAACCCATTCGGGGTGTTCGGCATATAGCGGATCGTCCGGGGACATATTCATCGGCACCCACCAGAGTTTGGCTTTCATGCCTGCAGCATGGATACTGTCCACCAGCGCGCGCATGTCAGTGTCCCCGCGCGGGAATTTTGCTTTGTCCAGGGGCCAGTAGCCGATACTGCTCTGGAAGCCGTCATCCATAACCACCCATGGAATCTCCAGGCGTTTTACCTCGGGAAGAGTGCGCAGGATATCCTCCGGTACCACGGCCCGTCCAAATCCCCAACTGCACCAGATCGGCTCGTAAGAAGCAGGAGGAGGCTCAGCGAAACGGAAACCATTCCTCTGCAGAAGATTTCCGTAGCTGCGCAGCGCGGAGAAATAATCCCCACCAAACGCGCCGATCATCACCGGAAGGCCCGTGACTTTTCCTGGGGAGCCGGGCCGGAGAAACTCGGCCGGACGCTCCAGGGCGATTTCCACAACCTGGCCCCCGCGGACTTTCACCGGCAGCGCGGCCACCCGGTGGACTGTGTCGATATGGGCCAGGGCAAGCCCGGCGGCCTCTGTCCAGAGATAGACAAGCGGCATGCCGCCGCCGTCGGTCTGTTTCTCACCATGCTTTATCGTCCAGTTAGGCGCGTCATAGTCAGGAGTGAGCTTGATCCTGGTGTACCACTCCCCCCACTTGTAGACCGCTCCTTGAAAGAGATGAAAATCGTAAGGGGCGAGCTTTTTCTCTGGAATAAAGCTATTGGCAAGGTCTGCCCGGGCACTCATGTGGTAAAAGCGCGTGTTCCGGATCTTTGCGAGAACCTCTTTTGTCAAGCCCAGAATATCCACCCGGCCGATAACCACTCCTGGCCATGAGTCATGCAAACTGAGCCTGGCTTGGAGCTCAACTCCGGACAGGGAGGGTTTCTCCTCGCAGGCAAGAGTGAGCTTTATTCCCCGGCCAGGACCCAGCCGATCGCCTGGGCCGCAGTCGAAACTCTCGGCGTTTTTCAAAATGAACGGGATTCTCCGACCCAGGGTATCCACTATCAGAAAGGCCGGTTCGGTACCGTTGGTGAGCGGCACTTTTCCCTGGCCTTGTTTGTAAGATACCGCCAGGCCGCTTTCCGGTGTTAGCTTGAGATATATCAGGTTATTCTCAAGTACGGTATCGCTGCGGGTTGCAGGGCTGCAACAAAATGTCAGTAAAAGGATAAAGACGCTTGAAAGGAGAAGAGAAAGGATCGGTCGGCACATGGTCGGTTCCTCCCATTTGAGATATTGGTTCGTATCTTTAAAGTAATTAAAGTAAAATGTATGGTTCTGTCCTCTGTTTGATCAATATTTTTGGTCTATGGTGGGCGGAGATCATTAAGAAGGAGTTGCACCTTTTACTAACTGACTGAAAATTAAAGCGATAATTGGTTGAGAGTGCTGTTTCAGAAAAAGACTGGTTGAAAAAAGTTGCGAATTGCCAGAGCCTGTAATATTCTTTTATATAGATAGTTGGTTAAATAATGGCCGGTTTATGGAGATATTACAAATGAAATCGATTGTGCTACTTGTAGATGATGATCCTGCCATCCAGTTTGGATATAAAAAGTACTTCTCCAAAACGAAGTTCCAGATCAGTTCTGCACTCAATCTTGCCCAGGCACACGAAGCCCTTAACTCCAAGCATTTCGATGTGCTCCTGCTGGACTTGTATCTGCCGGACGGGCAAGCTGTTGAGCATATCAGCCGGTTCAGGAATGATTATCCGGAGATGGCGATAATTGTTATCACCGGCAACGGCGATATCCCTGTTGCCGTGGAATCAATGAGAATGGGCGCGGATAATTTTTTGACCAAACCGGTCAGCCTGAAAGAATTGGAAGGCTTTTTAGAGAATATTATCGAAAGAAAATCGGTTGAAAAGAGCAGACCAAAAAGCGAAACGACTGAGGAGAGCTACATTTATTTCGGTACGAGCAAGCCGATAAGAAAAGTTATGGAGTTTGCAAGAACCGCCGCGGAAAATGATTCGGTTGTGTTATTGACAGGCGAAACGGGAAGCGGCAAGGGTATTCTGGCTCAATGGATTCATGAGCATAGCCGCAGGAAGGGGAAAGATTTTGTCTCGTTCAACTGTTCATCTCTCAAGGGCGAAATGCTTGCCAATGAGCTTTTCGGCCATGTCAAGGGAGCATATACCTCTGCTGTTCAGGATCGTCAGGGGTTGCTTGAGCTGGCCGACGGCGGAACCCTTTTCCTGGATGAAGTCAGCAATATGTCTCCGGGTGTACAGGCGGATTTTCTCAAGGTAATCGAAGAGAAACAGTTCCGCAGGCTGGGTGAAAACAAACTCAGAAAGAGCGATTTTCGCCTGATTTGCTCGACAAATAAAGACCTTCTTGAGGAGACCAGGAAGGAAAGGTTTCGTAAGGATCTCTATTTCCGGATAAACGTGTTTCCAATAGAACTTCCTCCCCTGAGAAAAAGACTGGCAGATCTTCCCGGCCTGATCCATTGTTTTCTGAATAAACTAGGTACCCCCGATATCGAGGTTTCTGAGGAAGTCATGCAAAAGTTGAAATTTTATTCCTGGCCGGGTAACATCCGGGAACTCGGAAATAGCCTGGAAAGAGCTATACTTCTTGCCCGGGGGGGCAAAATTTCGATGGCTCATTTTCCTGACCTGCAAGAGACTTCCTCTTTAACCGATAGCTCAAGGGGAGACTGGGATTTGAAAGAAAGGGAAATCGCTCATATCCTGCAAGTGATCGATCAATTCGGTGGCGACAAGGCCAAAGCGGCTGAAGTTCTGGGTATCTCCAAGGCCACCCTGAACCGGAAGCTGAAATCAGCCGGATGATTAAGCTTGTTGAGTAAAACCATCCTTGGAAACCAGTGATTTGCATTTAAATAACCACCCTCCAATTGCCCTTTTCCTAAATAGTTTCTGCAAAAGACCACCAGTCTCACCCCTGAGACTATCTGATACGAATATGAGACAGGTCACTTAAACCTTCCGGATGCACAATCCCTTTCGTTTAATAAAGTTACATCAAATCCATGTTCTGGTATTGCTTTTGCTTTTTGCAGAAATCGTATTTTGCCGCACTTGAACCTCGTGACGTTTTAACTGCAACCGAACTGGAGAACCGGTTTTCACAGCCAGGATAAAGAAAGACGACAAGGGAGTAGTAAAGTGGTTTTTAACGTGCTTAAGCAAGATTCAGAATTGGTCTCTCACATGTCCCGCATGCCGAAGATCGATTCCCACACTCATTTAGGCCGTTACTCTTCAGGAAAATCATTGTACCGGTTGCTCGAATCGCTGAACGTGAAATGGCTCTCAATCTGCTGGGGAGGAACGCGCTGGCAGGAACTCAAACAACAGATCGACACGGCCAGAAAAATGCACGCTGAGTTTCCTGCGCGGGTGAGTTGGGCAACCTCTTTCAACCTGGACAACTGGGAGAGCCCCGATTGGGAAAACGAAACAATCGAGACTATCGGAGAAGGGTTCGAAAACGGTTCGATGGGGGTAAAAGTCTGGAAAGATATAGGAATGTGTCTCAAGGATCCGGATGGGAGTTATGTGATGATTGACGATCCGCGTTTCGACCCGGTTTTCGATTTCATTGAAAAAAAGGGAAAGACCCTGATCGCACATATTGGCGAGCCGAAAAACTGCTGGTTGCCAATGGATTCGATAAAGGTCGCCGGTGACCGTGAATATTACAGTACGCATCCTGAGGAACACTGCTATGGGAAAAGCGAAATTCCTTTCTACTCAGAGCTTGTAAAAGCGATGGACCGGGTCCTGGAGAAACATCCCCGCCTGCGAGTTGTCCGGTGCCATCTGGCCAGCCTGGAGTCCGATATCGACAAACTGGCGGGGCGGTTTGCCAGATACCCGAATTTCGCCGTAGACCTTGCCGCCAGGATAGAACACCTTCAGGTTCAGGATCGGGAAAAAGTGCGCAACTTTTTAATCCAATTCCAGGATCGAATTCTTTACGCTACAGATATCGACCTGGATGCGGCGAATCAGACAGCACGCGAGGAGAAGTTGTGCAAGGTGCGAGATATATATATCAGCGACCTGATCTACTTTGCTACCAACAGGGAAATGAAAGTTCCGGAGGGCGGAACAGTCATTCGCGGCCTATGCCTTCCGCCAAGGGTGCTTGAAAAACTTTTTTACACCAACGCCTTACATTGGTACCGGGGTATCTGAAAAGGTAAAAATAAACTCACTCTCCAAAGAAAGAACAATTAGTTATTCACTAGCCCTCTATCCTCCACTGAAAAATCGTTTTCCCCCGCCTGATTCTTGTTATGCCGGGACATAATGTGAAACCATTGTGATTAGCGATGTTTTCAACTATAGGATTTTCCCTGCCTTCAGATTCAGTCTCAAGAGAGCAAGCATTCGAAATTTTCACAGCTCTGAGTTGGGATATCATTACTGGAAAGTTGCCTGATACCGGGTCGAGTTTAACAGGAAAAGCAGGTAAATCTTTGAATAAAATGAAACGGGAAGAATTATTTGGTCGAATAGCTGTTCCATAGCTTGAACGCAATCAGGTGCAGGTTGGATTCTTGACAGCAAAAAATTTAAATGATATTCTAGACAAAACCACTTCCATTATTTCCTCCTGTGCCATTCTGTTAAAACCGGACTAGGATTTGATAATCGAGGTAACTCTTGCCATTATCAGCTTTTAGAAACAGGAATTAATCGGTTGTGAAACAGACAATAATTTGGAGATGGTTTGCCAGATGAAACAAAATGTCCACAGCACGAAATCCGCCAAAAAAGAAGGGGCCGAACAGTCAGGCGGCAAGGAAAAACTGCTCAGGGTAACTGCTGAAAAGTATAAACGCGCGGAACTCGCTTTAAAGAACCTGGAGAAAAAATATCAGGAATCCCTTGAAATAAGGGATAAGCTGAACAGGGGAATATTCGCCATTCGGGCGCTGGTGAACATGCAGGAGCTTTATCTGGATCAGCATTGGAATATAGTGGGCTATTCGGTCGATTTCCCTTTACTGACAAATAAAGTATACGAGTTTACTAAAAAAAGAAGACATATCAGGGAATTGCTTGGTGATGAGGACTATTGGAAAATCGAGCAATACCTGGAGCGGGTCAAGGCTCTGGAGGAACTGCCCTATGACAAAGGCGGTAAATGGGAACTCAAGTACAGCGGGCCTAACCCAAAAGACAGGATCGGCGGGACATTTATTCCCTACAAAAGTGCCCCGGAGAACCACTGGGAAGTAATCGAGCGAAACGGTAAGCTGCGTATAGGTCATACCCCGCATTTAGATAGCGAAGTCGATTGTTTTTTGATGTCTGCCGAGGAGTTCGGCGGAGCGAATGAGGATATCAAGATTGTCTGCAAGATTAAAACCTCGAACCAGATAGAAAATATCAGAGACCTCTCGATAGTTCTCTCCGGGTCATCCGGCAGGGAAGCCACGAACCCTGATTTTGTCGGTTATACTATTTGTAACGGTTCGAGTTCGAATTCCCAGACACGGATTCAGAGAAAAAGTGCCAATATTTTCGTCCGCTCTGAATCACTAAAGCCCGGGATGGAATATCAGGTAACAGTGGAGCGGATCGGCGGCAAGATTCAGCGGTTGCTGAAGAACCTTAAAACTCAAGCAGAAGAACCGCCGTTGTGTGTGATCGACACCAACGCTATTTATGACGAGCAGAATCATATCGGATTTCATACATTTTCCGCTGAAGCCGAGTTCTATGAGATCGAGATATATACCCGCAGGTCGCTTTTTTCTATAGAGCAGTTCAGGATACCTTTCGATTTCGAGGTTGGGATTAAAGATGAGAATCTCAAGGGCAGGGTTTTCAGGCTGAAAGTGGGCAAAGACGAAAGCATGGGCCGGATTTTGTACATGCTTATGTTCGAAGATATTACCAGGCGAAAGAAAACCGAGGAGTCGCTGCGCAGGAGCGAGGAGAAATTCCGCAGCCTTTTCGAGAAATCCAGCGATGCTCTCTGCACAACAACCCGGGAAGGAAGATTTATCGATTTAAACCAGGCACTATTAGATCTGATTGGTTATTCCAGGGAGGAGATACAGAACCTTGATGTCCGCGAGATCTATGTTAACCCGAACGACTGGGCCATCTTCCAGCGCGAAATAGAAAAGAAGGGATATATCAGGGATTACGAGGTAAAACTGAAAAAGAAAAATGGTACGGAGATGGACTGTATGCTTGCATCGACTGTCAGGCGAGACAAGCAGGGGAATATCTGGGGCTACCAGACCAGTATCAATGATATCACAGAGCGAAAACGGCTTGTTAGGAAAGACCCTCCGTATTTCGGCACAAGCCCTTCGATGAATAAAGTCATGGAACTGGTCTCAATGGCCGCCGAAAGCGGGACCACTGTGGCACTGATGGGGGAGACCGGTTCAGGAAAAGGTCTCCTGGCACAGTGGATTCACGACCACAGCCGGAGAAGCTCCAGAGCGTTCGTGGAGATCAACTGTTCCGGCCTGAAGGGAGAGGTTCTCGCCAGCGAGCTTTTCGGCCACGTTCGCGGAGCCTTTACTTCCGCTGTTCAGGATCGCCGGGGGCTTATCCAGGTGGCTGACGGCGGGACTCTGTTTCTCGATGAGATCAGCAACATGTCGCTCAGCGTCCAGGCTGAATTCTTGAAAGTCGTCGAGGAAAAACAATATCGCAGGCTGGGCGAGGATAAAGTCAGAAAGAGCGATTTCCACCTGATTTGTTCCACGAACAAGGATCTTTTCGAGGAAACAAGGCAAGGCCGGTTCCGCCAGGACCTCTATTTCCGGATTCACGTTTTTCCCATCCACCTTCCACCCCTGAGAAAAAGATTGGAGGACCTTCACCCGTTGATTAGACACATCCTCAAAACTCTGGGAGCGCCTAACGTGGATATCTCTTCCGAGGCGCTGGAGCTTCTCAAGAAGTATCCCTGGCCGGGCAACATCCGCGAACTTAGAAATGTACTGGAAAGAGCGCTCCTGCTTGCACGGGGAGGAACCCTAAGTGCCAATCATTTCCCGGGCTTGGGAATGACCTACCCCGTTGAGAAACAGAAAGAAATCGCCATGGATTTGAAAGACCTGGAAAAAGTTCATATCTGGGAGGTTATAAATCGCTTTGGAGGCGACAAGGTCAAGGCTGCCGAAGCTCTCGGGATATCCAGAGCAACCCTCTATCGGAAACTCAAAAAAATTCCCCTCCAGATTTGAGACATCCTTTGCCCTTTCTGCCTTAAAACCCTAATTTGTCGGTTCTCTTGCCGCCACAGTTATTTATCAGTCTCATTTATGAGACTTGCCGACACAGAAATGAGACAGCTCTCTCAAAACAGTCAAATTCTCAACTCCCTTCTATTGCTGCACTTATGGATATTGTCCATTCTGGTATTTCTTTTGCCTTTTTACTCTTAATTAATTAATATCAAGTGAGGGTATATGGCTAAGCGTGTGCTCCTGGTTGATGACGAAGCGGCGGTGCTGTTCGCCTACAGAAAGTCTCTCAGGCGTATTGGATGCAAGGTTGATGCGGTGGAAACCAAGGAGGAAGCCGAGATTCTGTTGAATAAACATCAATATGACGTGGCGATCCTGGATTTAAGACTCAGCAGTTCCGGCGGTGAGGAAGGGATTGAACTGATAAGCTATGCCAGAGAGTGCCAGCCTGAGATTAAGCTGATCATGATAACCGCCTATGGCAGTGAGGAAGTCAAAGATAAGGCGTACAAACATGGAGCCGACCTTTATCTTGAGAAACCGGTTTCTATCGAACTCATTCAGAAAATTATTGAAAGCGGCACAGTGCAGATTCAATTCCAAGCTAACATTGACAAAAATTCTGCTTAAGCTCCAAAAGAAAAGTAAAAGATCGAATTATTTGCGATTTGCCTGATAAATTTATATGTTAAACTTGTCAGGCATCATCAAAAAATCCTTAACTGGAAAGGAGGATCAGATATTTCCCAATTTTTTATTGTCCGGTTTTTTTAAAGAGCTTTCTTTTCCGGGATGATGCGACCCATAGCTCCGCACAGAATACGGCTTCACAGGTTTTCGGATACCAGTAGATTTTAAAGGTTACGAGAAAGGTATTCACTGTTCGCTCTGGCTTGTTATTCGGCACTTTTGAACAGGCTGGCGAGAGTGGGTTGCTTTGGGTCCTGATTCCTCACAACAGATCATTTTGTTATGAATAACCAAAGGAGGGCGGTTTATGAAGAAATAAGTACAATGCTGATTTATTCGATTTGTGATTGACTCCTAAATTATTGAGGAGGGTTTGATGCACCAAAAATCGAAAAATCGATACTTAACAACTGCCACGGCTACGGTTTTGATGTTGATGTTCGCGGCAGGGGGTCTGTTTGCCCAGCTTACCACAGGAAAGATCGAGGGAACTGTCCGGGACCAGGATACAGGCCAGCCCCTTCAGGGCGCGCAGGTTACAGTTGAAGGTACGCGCCTGGGCAACGTGACCAACGCTGACGGTTACTATTTCGTCCTGAATGTCCCGCCGGGACGCAGGGACATCACTTTCACCTATACCGGATACCAGAAAACCACGGTGTCCAACCAGATGATTTTAGCCGGCCAGACCGCCACAGTGGATGCGACGCTGAGCTCCACGATAGTAGAGTTAGCAGGGATCACTGTGGAGGGTGAGAGCGAAGTCCTGCGTCCGCGGGACGAGACGACTTCCAAGCGGCGTCTGACCACCGAGAGGATGGAAGAGATTCCGGCCCAGAGGCTCGAGGACATGATGATCCTGGAAGCCGGAGTGCAGATCGGCGGGCGGGATGCGATAGGCCGGAGTCTGCGCATCCGCGGCGGCCGTCTTGGCGAGGAAGCCATGATTGTGGACGGCGTGATGGTGCGCAACTACACCGCAGATCCGTTCCGCCAGGGCCATGGCTGGCTTTTCGATGAGGAAGTCGGATCCAGGAGCGAGGATACCACCCCGCTCGAGTTCTCCACCTCGTCTGTGGAAGAGGTGGATATTATCACCGGAGGCTTCCAGGCTGAGTACGGCAATGTGCAGTCGGGTATTATCAACATCGTCACCAGGGAAGGCGGTTCCCAGTTCAAGGTGGATGTGCGCTATACCACCGACGAGGTGATGCCCCGCACTGCAGACTGGGGCTACAACCAGATGCAAGTCAGTGTGGGCGGGCCTATCAGTCCTGTCCCGAACCTGTATTTTCACCTTTCCGGTGAAGTGCAGGATGAGGATGACAGGAGCTATACGCACGCAAGCGAGGGTTTTCGGGCAATAGACCAGACCTTCGTAGACCGGCTCAACGACGCGGTTCGCAACGATCCGATTCTGGGCCCTCAAGTGCCTGTGTACACCCTGGAGATGTTCGAGCTAGGGCACGAGTCTTATATGAATCTGCTGAAGGATAAATTTCCTGAGCTTTACAACTCGGAAAGTCCTTTGCATCAGGAAAGCCTGTTTTCCGCGCCGAACCCGGCGCGCTTGCCCGGCAACTGGGGCGACAGGACCCTGGGTTCAGGCAAACTGACCTACTCGCCGAGGCAGGGTCTGAAATTCATCGGGTCGGTAAACCGCTCCCGCAATCAGTATTCCTACCCGAGCGGCTGGGCAGGAGACGGCAACTATTTCCAGACCGGTATTTTCTACAAGGGCGACCTGGACTGGGAGAGTCGGGTTTGGGGCGCGGACACGGTGTTGCATGTCTGGCAGAATTACGCCAGGAAGGTGCGCAGTTCCAACCTGTTACTTGGAGCCGACTGGGAGATTTTCCGCTCGGCAACCAGGAGCGCGGCATTACATGTCCGCTATACCAACGTCCACTCAGTGGAGAACAACAACTCCAGTATCAAGAACAACTGGGAGCGGGACAAGCTGCTCGGCTTTGCGGTCCACGACGTACCGTACGAGATCGAGACGTTCCCGAACAGGGAAACACCTCCGGAAGCTTACTGGTGGCCGGACGGATCAACAGGCTGGAAAATGGGTGTGTACGAAGATACGCCGTTCCATATGCAGGAATATACAGCCTATTACCTGAACTATTACTATTTACGGGAGACTCAAAATAACGTCAAGGCTGATCTCGACTTGCAGTGGAACCGCTATAACCGGGCCAAGCTCGGCTTCCAGTTCACCCATTTCGCGAATCGGACTTTCAGCTGCAGTTACCAGACCCCGAAACGCAACCGGCTGAACGAGTTCAGGTACAGCCCTGAGATGTGGGGCGCCTATGTCCAGAACCGGACCGATATAGGGGATTTCGTGATCGATTACGGGGTTCGCCTTGACGGGTATGCGCCCAGAGCGAACTGGAGTCTCTCTGCCACGGACTTCTATGGCCAGGACGTCAATCCCAGGGTTCACACAGAGTGGTCGCCGCGTTTCGACGTGGCCTTTCCGGTGACTGACAAGACGCAGTTGAGGATGAGCTACGGTGTGTTCACTCAGCTCCCCGGCTTGAACTACATGATGAGCGGGGGCAATAAAGGCGATATAGGATACGCACGCACCGACGCATTCGAGGCCGGAATCAGCTACCTGCTCAGCGACGACATGGTCCTGGACCTTGTATCCTACTACCGTGACGTTGACGGCAACATTTCCAGTAAGGATTATTTCCGGGACTGGAATGCCTGGGCCGACGAGGAACGCTGGCGCGGCTGGGACTATGGTATGGTCAACCGGGACAGCGGGAATATCAAGGGTCTGGACCTTACTCTGCGCAGGCGGTTTTCGGAGAATTTCGCGTTCAACACGATGTATACCATGCAGTTCTCCAGGACAACCGGCAGCGCTCCTAACACCCGCACTCTGAGAGTGGACCTGGAGAGCAGCTACGATCCGACAACCGGCGAGCGGTATGTGCCGCCTGATGAGCTGCGGCCAATCGACTCAGACCGCACTCACAAGTTCACCTTTCAGTTCAATTATCTGTTCCCGGAGGATTACCGCATCGGTACTCTGGCAGGCAGCATTCTCAAAAACTTCAGGGCTTTTGCGGTCCTTAGCATGCAGAGCGGGGAGCCTCTGCTTTATGTCGGCCCCTCGGGTGACTACTATTGGACCCGTGCAGACAATCCGGGCCTGACCAATCAGGTCAGGGGCTATAACTTTTTCCGAGGCCGCTGGTATATGAATCTGGACCTGAGGTTCTCCAAGCAGTTCCGTCTTGGCCAGACCAGGAGGCTGTCCGTGTTCTCGGAGGTTTTCAATGCGACCAACCTCAAGAACAAGGTCGGCTATCCGAGCGGTGTAACCTATGAGGGCTACGACAATGTTACCGGCGGAGTGGACGTGAACTGGGAGACGGACATTGTTGCCGCAGATTCTCGCCGGCCCAGGTTCAACGCGGATTTCAATGCTGACGGGATACTGACCGTTTACGAAGCGGCCCTGGGTGACATTTCCCGCAGTATGACGGAATCCACAATGGACAAGAGGAGATGGGGCAGAGCCAGGCGTATCCGCTTCGGTGTGGATTTCAGCTTCTAATTCCGGCAGAGGTGAACTTTTCGATTCTGCTTTTCCAAAAATTGTGAGGAAACGAGCAGGAGTTTACTTATGATACGAAACAGTTTCATTTTAAAATTTCTTGCCCTGACAGCCCTGGCTGCTTTCTTTGCCAGCCCGGCTGCGGCCGAGCGCCTGAGCACAAGGATTTCCCAGGGGAACAATATAGGTGCTACAATCGGAGTCGGCTGGGGCATGCCCTGGGGCGGGTCAGGCCGTCCCTGGCAGTTTCCCAGGGGATCTTCCAACCTCATTAAAAACGACGGCATGACGATCGGTTATGGTGTGGCCCAGGACCTGGACGGCGACGGTTTGGCTGAGGACACCACGGGCACCAACCACCTGCGGGCGACGGTTCCTGAGCTGTCTTCCCTGGAGAGTTACGACCTGATTACGGCCATAGCCGGCACCGGGGTGATCATGGAAGGCGAGATGACAAAGAGCGAGTACAGCCGCGTCTGGAGTTCGCTGGATCTTGAGGAGCTGGCGGACTGGCCGATCGAGGGCCGCATTCCCCGGGGTGATCCCAATGGGGCGCCGGATGTGGCTGCCGGCGGTGAGACCATGTTCTTCCACAGCGGAGACCCGTTCATGGGCTGGGGACATGATCCAGGATGCACCCCCCCAGGGGGCGCCTACGAATGGACCCTGCGTTTTCTGGACTTCGCCGAGAGCAACAACATGATGTACGTTAACGTTTTCATCCGTAACATGAGCGAGTACGTCCAGTTTAACCATCATGATGATTATGGTGCAGCAGGCCGGGCACACCCCGACGGCTGGACGTGGAAAGGGATGGTTACGATCGCCAACTTCCGCAATATGCAATTCGGCCCAGAAAGAATGGGTTGGGCGCTCCATGCGGAAAAGAGGCTCTACGGCATGTACGCGCCGACTTCGACGATTTCAGACTTCACTCCGCCCAGGGCGCCGCTGATGGGTTTCAAGATGATCAACCCGCCGCATACCGCGGACCAGACGATGGACATGACCAGCCTGCATCATCACGACTGGTGCAGCGAGTTCGGTTTCGCCGGGCACAAGCAGTTTTTCGTGGGCTTCCCCTGGGGCATGGCCTACACGGTGGCTCTCGATAAGGAGACCGGCTATTATCCGGGAGTGATAAACGTGTTTACAGGCGAGCAGATCAGAGGCGCCTGGCCGGGCATGCTCCAGCCTGAGGATGCCAGGTACAGCCAGTGGATCTGGGCCGGACCCTGTTACTTCATGACCTACCCATGCTACGGCGAGCTTCTGGATATAGCGCCACGGGACACAGTGGTCTTCGATGCAGCCTATATACTCACCTATCCAGGGTTGGACAATTACGTCCGTCCGGAGCTGGATATCGCCGAGATCGACAATCCGATCATGCAGGAGGTCCTGGCCCCACTGGAGTACATGGCGGAGGTTGCGGAAATCGTGATCAACAGCGGCTACAAGCTTCCTGAGACTCCGAGGGCTCCGCCGCTGACCATCATCCCAGGGGACAGGGAGGTTACGATCACCTGGAGCGATGTCAATCTGCAGACTCCGGATACGTACTACTACTTCCTGGAGGAAGAAGGCCTGAACCCCGCAGGCTATTACAAGGAGTATGACTTCGAGGGATTCAGGTTCTACCGCAGTTTCGTGGGCCCGAGCGACTCGCACTCCGAGATGCTGGCTGACTACAACCTCTCCAGCGGGAACGTGCAGTTTTATTATATCGACAGAATGCAGGACGACACAGGGCGCTGGAGAATGCGCGACGGCATGAAAGTCTGGTACGCGATGGTGCCCTACGACAGGAACTATGACACGGCAACCGGTGATATGTTCAGCTTGCCTGATCCGGCAAGCGGCAAGACCTGGAACAGGCCCGGGGCAACGCTTTACACCCTGATCCCGCGCAGTGATGCGAGCAACTTCGTAGCTGCCGGCCTGCTGGGATATTCTTACACCGGAACAGCAACAGTAGCGGCAGCCTCTGCAGAGCTGGCTGGTTCAGGCAATGTACTGACCGAGGCACCCAAATGGCTCGAGCCCCAGATCGATTTTGAGCTCGAGGTGATTAACAACGAGAGGCTCACCCAGGATATAACGGTTTATGCAACCGTTACCAAGAAAATCCTGGAGCAAGTAAGAAGGTGTCGGATACTGGATCCTGTTGTAGAAATTGAACTGTTGGACGGCAGTGGTAATGTTCTGGGGGGTGCGGCGAGCAATTTGAACGGCGCATATAGTAAAGACCTCGTCTTAATGAACAATGCGGACGTTGAGGGGATTAACTACGCCATACATGCGATTTACGTGACCACAGGCGTGGATATTAGAAGGGACTTTGAATTCCACTTCGATCCGGGCGGCTACACTGGAGCAACGGTCGCTCCAGTCACGGCAAAATGTGACCCCGGCCCGTATCCCACGATTGGGGGCATGGCCCAAGCAGGGCGCTACGAGGTGACCTGGAAGGAAGCCGGAGGCGGCCTGAGCGTTGATGTGCAGAACTTGACCCGTGGGACTGCGGTCCCCTTCAGCCAATATGCCGACGAAGTGGCATGGGGATTCGCACTGGTTGATGAGATGAATTTCTGGAATGATTTAGATGGTGGTGTGCCCCAGGCGGATCGCACTAGCCTGATGGTGGAGACAATGCCTGCTGACAATACGGACGCGTTCTCACTTTATGTCAACGGCATGTTTTGGGGGTTTTCGGATATAACCGGAATGCCGGCTGCCGGCACCAAGTTCACCATCGACGGTTGCTTTGGCAGCTGGAACGGCGACGGGACCGTCTTAACCCAGTTGGCCGATCCGCCTAACATGGGCGACGAGTGGAAGGTCGAGATCAAGGCCATGAGCATGGAGCCCGAGGATGCTGACCTGACGAAGATCAAGGTCGTACCCAATCCGTACATGGCCTCCTCGTTCCTGGATCTGTCGACTAACAACCGCAGGATCGATTTCGTCAACCTGCCGGATAAGTGCACGATCCGGATCTACACGCTGAGCGGCAACCTGGTTAACGTGCTCAACCACATAGGCGCCAGCCGCCAGGGTTGGGGAAACTTCACGAACTGGGACCGCATAAACGCGCAGACCGGCGAGCCGGCAGTGTACACAGGGTATGACAACCATTCCGGCACAGAGCCGTGGAACCTGAGGAACCGCTTCGGCCAGACCGTGGCCAGCGGCCTGTACTTTTTTCACGTGACGGACCAGCGGGGAGAGACCCATACCGGCAAGTTCTATATTGTCAACTAAAGTGAGGATTCGAAAAAATGAGCTTATACGGTATTGTAAACTTTCCTCGTGGCAGATACGGAGGTAACCATATGTTAAGGAAGAAAGCAACACGTGCTTTAACGACCGCCTGCGTGTTCCTGTCGTTCGTCACTGTGACCCTGTTTGCCCAGGGAGTGCCGCGGCTGGATTACACCGGTCTGGACAAGTACATGACGCAGGGTCGGCTGGAGGACGCCTCCTTTGTGGGCGTTCGGGCGGCCGAGTTCCTGACAATCCCGGTGGGCGCCCGCGCAATAGCAATGGGAAGCGCTTTCACCTCTGTTGCAGACGACATCTCCTCGATCTGGTGGAACCCGGCAGGTCTGGGGTTCGTGGAGCAGAATGAGGTGATGTTCACCGTAGTGGATTACACCATGGATCTGACCTACAGCTACGGAGCAGCGGCGTTTCCTGTTGCTGACGGCAACGTGGTTCTGGGTGGATTTTTCGGCTACCTGGACATTCCGGACATGGAAATTACCACAGTAAGCAGTCCGGACGGCACGGGAGACGTATTCAGCGCCTACGACTTTCAGATGGGTGGATCGTTTGCTTATCATCTGTCTGACCGCTTCGTGGCCGGAATGAATGTGAAGTACGTGCATCAGGATGTATACAGCAACGTTGGCGGCAGCGCATTTGCAATGGATGTCGGAGCGATCTACCACACCGAGTTAGTTGACCGGGAGATCAGGTTCGCTTTTGCCATTCAGAACGTGGGAACCAACATCACCATGCGCGGCCCGAACCTGCTGCACGAAGTCGGTCCTGAAAGCAGGGGCGGTGGATGGCCCTCCGGATACAGCGACTACACCGGGGATGCCTATGCGTTCTCACGCAGGGGCATCCGCCAGATGTCTATCCGGACGCACACCTATCGTCTTCCGACCTCGTTGAAGATCTCGATGATGTACAATCTCTTCACCAGCGAGAAGACGAACTGGCTGGCCGCATGTGAGTTGTGGCGTAACAACAACTTGCCGATCAGCTATGCAGCAGGGAGCGAGTTGACTTACACTTTCAACCCGACGATCTCTGCCTCGCTGCGTGGCGGCTGGAAAATCCAGACGGACGAGTACACCGAGGCCAAGGATATGGTGGAAATTGCTTACGAAGGCGAGGACCCGACTTTCCGCGGCCTCAGTCTCGGCGGTGGAATCAAGCGCAGTTTCGCCGGGAGGTTTGTCGAGTTCAGCTATGCCTACAGGGACAAGGGAAGGCTGTCTGCGGACAGCTTCTTTACCATGACCTTCGGCTTCTAAAGCCGGGCATGGCTGGCAGCAGTAAAAATCCCGGCCCTCATCACGGGGGGCCGGGATTTTTTTACTCCAAACAGGTGTTCAAAACCCGGTATAGCGGATTGATCCGGGCGATATTCATTGATTGCCGGGATGATGAAGTTTATACTATTTTAAATAATTTTTTCGGGTTCTGAAAAGCTGTCTATACCAATGAGGGAGGCCACGATGAAACAGCTTTTGCTGGCAATCATGGTTTTTGCTCCAACCATCTCTCTGCATGGCGAGGCGCCGTATAGCGCTATGGGAGAGATGGCCGGGGAGGTCGGGCCGCATTCGGTGATTTTACAGACCCGTTTAACCGAGGCTGCAACTCGCGACACTGCCGGAGCGATGCCGGGAGCCGGGGGCTGGGTCTGTTTTGAAATATCATCCGTGGATGATTTCAGCCAGGCCAGATTTACCGCATGGCGCCAGGCGCTTGAAGAGAACGATTTCATTGTCAAGGAGCACGTGTCCGGACTGGCTGCAGACACGCCGTATTTTTACCGGGTGCATATCGGTGAGTCGGCTGGAGTGAGCCAGCGGATTGGTTCCGGACGATCTTTTCGCACGGCTCCGGAGCAGTGGATGAAGCGCGACGTGTCATTCACCGTGGTTACAAGCCATAA
Source organism: uncultured Gemmatimonadales bacterium (assembly GCA_964548275.1). Lineage (GTDB taxonomy): Bacteria > Gemmatimonadota > Glassbacteria > GWA2-58-10 > GWA2-58-10 > JAUVUV01. The sequence continues at coordinate 27,124 of CAZJQI010000011.1, read as the reverse complement.
ATACAGTGCTGTGGACCACGCGGACGGTTTTAATTCATATGAGGCGATGATACGTCTGCGGCCCGATTTCATCATCCCCACCGGCGATAATGTATATTACGATTCCGACATTCCACCCGGGGTTGATCTGGCCAGTTGCCGCCACCACTGGCATCGGATGTATTCTTTCCCGCGTCTGGTCGCCTTTTACGGCCAGGTGCCTGCCTACTGGGAAAAAGATGACCACGATTACCGGTTCGATGATGCCGATCCTTATATGCCTGATCGCAAGATTGGCTCCCCGAATGACGAACTCGGCAGGAGCGTTTTTCCGGAGCAGGTGCCGGTCAGGGAGAGGACTTACCGGACTGTTCGCTGGGGCACTGCGCTGCAGATCTGGCTTACCGAGGGCAGGGATTTCCGTTCCCCTAACGCCATGCCTGATGGCCCGGGGAAAACAATGTGGGGGGTGGAGCAGAGAAGGTGGCTAAAGAAGACGATTCTGGAAAGCAACGCCATGTTCAAGGTACTTGTCTCGCCCACGCCGTTGCTCGGACCGGACAGGGCGAATAAGAAGGATAATCACGCCAATCGCCTGGGTTTTTTCACAGAAGGGCAGAACTTTTTGAAATGGCTGGCCGGGAAAAATGTACGCAACTTTTACATTGCCTGCGGTGACCGCCACTGGAAATACCACTCGGTTCACAAACAAACCGGATACGAGGAGTTCTGCTCGGGCTCGCTCGGTGATGGTTCCGCTGTGAAAAACCCTGACTATTCCGATCCGGCTGTGGAAAGAAAGTTCTACCTGGGCAACGGAGGATTCCTGCTCGTTCGTGTCCAGGTCCAAAGAGTGACAGAGCCTGTAATCACGTTCGATCTATGCGAAAAACGCGGCAGCGTTACCTATTCTGTGCGCCGGCCTTACGTGGCTCAATGAGAAACTCTACCTGTTCAATTCCTTGATCATCAAATTCCGGAAAGAAACCTTGCTGCCTTTGCCCCAGCTTTTGCCAGGGTGCACCTGGATTCCCACGGGCCCGGCCCTGGGAAAGCGCGGCCTGCCGTTTACAGGTGTATCTTGATAGTCCATGACTTTATTATCTCTGATCCAGACCTGGATCCTGGGGATTGCCCCCTCGATCCGGACTCTTACCGGGTTGTATTCATTCGGGTCCCACCAGGTGATTCCTTCATAACAGTGCTGGAAGAATCCTCCACCAGTGGGGAAGGGGCCGTAGATTGCCCCGATTTCTCCGGTGGGGCGGTAGTCTATCGTGAGCTGGAAATGCTCTCTCACGGAGAGAATTCGAAGGAAAAGTCCGGTATCCAGAGGATAGGTGGTCAGCACCTCGGCGTAAAGCTCGTAGTCTGAGTAGTGCTTGTCCGTGACCAGCAGGCCGCCATGGCCTTCCGGGTACTGATCGCCGACTATCGCTCCATCGATCACTCGCCAGGCGCCGCCCTCGGTTAACTTGTGCCAGCCACTGAGCGATTTCCCATCGAAAATCGGCACGAAACCGGAAAGATCGGTTTTGGCCTCGGCAGTTGAAAGAGCGGCAACCACCAGAGAGTACATCAAAAAAACGGATATACAGAACTGAAAACACCTGGTCATTGAAAGCCTCCGGGAGGAAATGAAAGTAAATTTCACTGGATAAGAAAAGTCGAGCTTTTAAACCGGAGTATGTATCGAGATTGTATTCGGTTGAGAAAATATAATTCAATCAGAATAAAATACAAAAAAATATCCCGGCTCTCTACGGAGTAGAGAAATTCTGGAGAATCGAGGATAAAATTGGCAAATCTTTTAACAGTCAATAGTTCTTTGCCTGTAATAAAAAAGGTGCCGGCATTGAGAGTGGAGGCCTGCAATGTTGAGGAAAAATTAGGTGGAAATATAAATTTAAGGGAGGAAAATGAACTGGCTAATAGTTAACCAGTGATTAATTCTTGTCTTAACCGGTGTAAGATAGTAAAATTTATTATTTAAAGTTGATCAGCATTGGGAAAGCAAAGAAAGAGAGCAGGCAGTACGGAGTTAATCGTCTCGGCCTGAGAGAATAGATTAAAATAGTTTTCACTTATGAGGAGGAATCATGCGCGGCCGTATTGCCATCTTAATTGCAGCATTCGTTTTTGGAATGACAGGAAGTGGATTCGCAAGACAAGCTCGAATCGAGGTAAAAGCAGGATTTGACGGAGCAAACCCGCAATCACAGGATGATATTATCAGGGAGGCGCCGAACCGTTTCAGGGTGAAACCATTTAACGAGAAGGGGAGCAACGATGCATACCACTTTCGTTTTAATACGCAAGTGATAAACCACGGCGAGAAGACTCAGGATGTTGAATTTATCCTGGAATGGCCGGCGCTGGAAAGGCACCCTGATTACGAGTATGATTTCTATTTTTACGGGGATATGGGAGACTGGCACTGGACCTATGCTAATATTGAGGGAATAACAGCCAGCCTGGCAGTGCCCGCCCGTCCGGGCACTACATACGTTGGAAACTACCCCGGATACAGCTATGGATATCTCGAGCGATTCATGGAAAGTCTGGCACAGAGTGCCAATCTCCAGAAATGGGTGGAGGGCAGTTCCAGCTTTGGGCGCAATATCTGGTGTATCAGGATTACCGATCCCGGTACAGCTGAGGATAAGAAAAACAAAATACTGCTCACTGCCCGCAACCATCCGTATGAAACCAGCGGATCGTATATCACACAGGCGATTATTGAATATCTGCAGGGAGATTCTCCGGAAACCGACAGGATACTGAAAAAAAACATTATTCACATCGTGCCGATGATTAATCCCGACGGTGTGGTACTGGGCATGAACCAGCGCACCGGGCCGGATGGAGTCAACATGAGCTATGGCGTGGGCACGGACGATCCTTCGGTTGCCACCCTGCTAGAGCTTGTCGAAAAGCTGCAGCCCGGTATCTGGGTCGATATTCACAGTTGGCCCCACAAGGGGGATGACGGCATGTGGTGCACGCATCAGTGGGTCGCCGACGGCCTTCTCAGCCGCCTGCCGGATAAAACATTCAATGATTATGTCTGGAACCTCAGTTTTGTCCGTGAAAGGGGCACTGCGGACAATCATCTCTGGCAATGGCTGATCAGGACCCTGGACTCAGGCGGTGTTTCTTTGAGTTTTTCCTGGTGGCGGAGAACCGAGGAAGATATGAGAGTGATCGGCCGCTCACTGATAAATGCCCTGAGCGAGATGATGTCGGAAAGATAATCATGCCTGGAGTAGTGTCCGCTGAAAACATTGATTGACAGAAATTTGGAAAACCTTTACCTTGAAATGCCGGTGTGGCTCCCCATCGGGTGCTCATCCTGATTCCTTAATTCAAGACATCTGACAATTGTTTATTTCCCTATGAGCATGGGAAAAATTTTCTTTGCATTTCAGGGCTGCCAGGTGTCTCTTTGCCCCCTGAGAACGAAACAGGAGAAACAATGACAAAACAGCTTGATGAGAAGCTTGAACCGATTTATCAGGAAGTGATCAAGCGTAACCCAGGAGAAATTGAGTTCCACCAGGCGGTCCGGGAGGTATTCGAGTCTCTCGGTCCGGTGCTGGTCAAATATCCGGAATTTGGCGATCGCAAGATCATAGAGCGTATCTGCGAGCCGGAACGCCAGATAATTTTCCGTGTACCCTGGCAGGATGACAAGGGGGAAGTGCAGATCAACAGGGGTTTCCGCGTGGAGTTCAACAGCGCTCTTGGCCCTTACAAGGGTGGCTTGAGGTTCCATCCATCGGTTTACCTGGGGATTATCAAGTTTCTCGGTTTCGAGCAGATATTCAAGAACGCCCTGACCGGTATGCCGATCGGCGGCGGCAAGGGGGGTGCCGATTTCGATCCGAAAGGAAAATCCAGCGATGAGGTGATGCGTTTCTGCCAGAGTTTCATGACCGAGCTTTACCGCCACCTGGGAGAATACACCGATGTTCCGGCAGGGGATATCGGGGTGGGTAAGAGGGAGATCGGCTACATGTTCGGCCAGTACAAGCGGCTTACCAACCGCTACGAATCAGGCGTATTGACCGGCAAGGGCCTTAACTGGGGCGGCTCCCCTGTACGTAAAGAGGCCACCGGGTACGGAACAGTTTATTTTGTCAACGACATGCTGAAAGTGCGTGGGGATTCTTTCGAAGGGAAAACCTGTGTTGTATCCGGTGCCGGAAACGTGGCGATCTATACCATCGAGAAAATCCACCAGCTTGGCGGCAAGGTGGTGGCTTGCTCGGACTCCAACGGTTACGTTTATGACAAGAAGGGAATCGACTTTGAGCTTGTCAAGAAACTGAAAGAGGTTGAACGCCGCCGGATCAAAGATTACACCGACTACCACAAACACGCCAAATATGTGGCCAACGGCAATATCTGGGAAATTCCATGCCAGGTTGCGATGCCTTCAGCTACACAGAACGAGATCACCGGAAAGGACGCCGCCAATCTGGTAAACAACGGTTGTATTGCTGTGGGTGAGGGGGCAAACATGCCCACAACACCGGAGGGGATAAGAATATTCCTGGAGGCGAAAATCGCCTACGGACCCAGCAAGGCGGCCAATGCAGGCGGAGTGGCTACCTCTGCGCTGGAGATGCAGCAGAACGCCAGCCGGGACACATGGTCGTTCGAATACACAGAAAAGAGACTCGAAGAAATCATGAAAAACATTCATAAAGTCTGCTATGAAACCGCAGAAGAGTTTGGAACCCCCGACAACTATGTCAACGGGGCCAATATTGCAGGCACGATCAAGGTCGCCAGGGCCATGGGGGCTCTCGGCCTGGTCTGACAGGGAAAGGGGAATTCAAGCAGAGGGGTATCGTTTCTTGCAGTAAGTGGCCGCGAGGGGGGATCACGTCTCACCAGTGAAAAATAGCTCTGCAAAGACAGTTTTGCCTGATAAATTATCCTCTTACCAGCCGGCCTCTGGCGGGCAGAAAGCGCTCATCTCAACCTCCGAGTCCAGTTCGAGCGCCTTTTTACGCTCCTTTTCAGCTTCCCTGTGATTTTCGAGACCCTCTAATGCCAGAGCGCGTTTGAAATGAATCAGCGCCTCGGCCTGGCGGCCGCCAAACAGGCGTCGCCCAGGCCCCGCGGCAAAAATATGACCTGAAATACCTGGTTTCTCCAATGAATTAAGCAATCCCTGATAGACCTTTCGCGCCTCATCTTTTCTGCCCAGCTTGTCGAGCGCTTTCCCACGGAAATACTGGTAAGCATTGTTCGGCCTTAGCCTGTCTTTCACCACCTTCTCGAATTCCTCGCGGGCCTCATTTCCCCTGCCCAGAGCCTCGAGCGCCAGGCCGAACTTGTAGCGTTTCCTGGCATGGATGGTTCCGGGCTGTTCCTCCACTTCAAGGTTGGAGGGGTAGGCCAAAGCGAGCCTGTAGTGCTCCAGGGCTTTTTTGTAATCTCCCGCCTCGAAAGCGAAGTCGCCTTTTTTGATCCGGCTTTGCACCCAGTAAAGATGCACCCCGTAACGGCCCTCCCATGAGTGAAAGCGTTGGCTGGTAAGCGCCTCAAGTGCATTATCGTAGCGTTCGAGCTGGACATAGAGCGAGATCAGGCGCTTGAGCAGGGGGTCGCTCTTGAATGCCTGTTCCCTGTATTTTTCCAGGAAAGAGGCGCGCTGCTCAGCAGGCAGGCCGAGATCATGATAGACCCTGTCCAGTTCAAGAATCGCCAGGGGCAGGTCGTGATCTGCCTCAAGAGCGGCCTCGTAGGCGGTTCGTGCGCGTGCGAGGTCTTTTTTCTTGACCCAGGCATAGCCAAGGTTTCTCTGCGCTACCACGTTACCGGGATCAAGGGAAACTGAGCGCTGAAGGACACGGATTGCATCATCCACGCGGTCCTTGCTGAAATAAAGCGTGCCGAGCAGGTAAAAAGCCCGGGCATCCTGAGGATTTTTCTCCATGGCGAAACGCAGCACAGGAATGCTTTCCAGGCGACTGGGGAAACAATAGTCGGCACAGACCTCCGAAGCCCTTGTCCGGAAAACATTGGATTCAAGTTTCTTGCCGAGCAGATCGTAGTAGTAGCCCAGATAATAGTAGGCCATTGGAGATAACTTCTCGTAGCCCGGCTGATCGGTGATTATCCTCAGCACCCGCGCTGCATCCCCGTATAGGCCGCAGCGGGTATAGCGGATAGCCAGCTCGAGGTGGTTTTCACACGAACCGCGGGTCAGCCCAAGCAGGGTATCCCTGGCAGCTTCTGCCTCGGGCTTTCGACCGAGATGCTCGAGAGCTACGGCCTGCTCGGCCAGGGAGAGGAAATCCAGCGGATCGGCGTTCTGCACCTCAGAGGCCACTGCGAGTGCTTTTTCGTGGCGGCCCAGGCGGTTGAGGATCAGCGCTTTGACAGCCTGGGCCTGGGCATTGTCGGCGTTGCCCCTGATCGAGCGCTCAATGTGGTCAAGCGCGCGCTCCAGGCGGCCCTGCGAGGCTGTTAGCTGGGCCAGCTCGAAATGCGCAGCAGCGTAGTGAGCCAGATAGTAGCTCGCCAGGTTAAGGTTTTTCTCTGCTTTTCTGAAACGGCCGAGCCACAATTCGGCCAGGCCCTGGTAGTAGCGTGCCCTGGCAAACGAGGGCTGGCGGTTCAGAGCTTTGGCGAATAACTGCAGGGCCTCGGCGTAGAGCCCCCTCTTGAGATGCACCAGCCCCATGGCAGTGTTTGTACGGACATCCTCCGGGTCACGCCGCAAGGCTTCCCGGTAGTAACCAATGGCGCGATCAGGCTGGCGGAAACGTTCGAGGTGGTCACCGATCAGAAACAGGCTGTCCTGTGAACCCAGCTTTTCAGCAGGGGGGAAAGGAGGGTCGGGTTCGGGCAGTGGAGGATTTTCCGGTACGGGGTGCTGGAAGAAGAGCAGGGTGTCGCCAGCGGAGGAGAGCACGGTCATTTTTAGCGAATAAAGATCTGCACCCTCTGGAGCAACGAGCTCGTGGGTGAACGGTGTGCCCGGGCCGGCGTCGATAGTGCGGCTGTAGATCTCCCTGCCTTTGGCAGTGAGAATCACCCGGGCATCCGCGTTCTCACCAGTGGGAGACCAGCCGATTTTTACCTTGTTCTTTTCCAGCTTGAGAGCGAGCGTACCCTCCAGGTTGGCATAGTCCCAGGCACCGATATCGCGCACCGGGAACCAGTAGTGGCTGAAAATCTTGGTTTCGCCGGGCATGATCCAGAGATAGTCGGGCTGGTTGTCGGAATAGGCTCCGGCCTGGGGCTCGACAAGCGGAAGGTCGCCGTCGGTGAGCACTACCTCCCAGAGCCTCCCTGCAGGGCTGGTACCGCAGAACCAGAGCTTTTTGCCCCGCACTATGTGGTGGTCGGCCCAGTGCACCAGGCCGCCGTTGTCCTCGGGGTTCCAGGTGCCGAAATAATCGCTTTCACTCTCCCAGGCGAAATAGCTCGTGCCGCCGGGGGCGTTTTTCCATTTTCTTAAGTCCACCCCATTGTGGATCGGCCAGTGAAAAAACCTGTGCTTGCCGTGTCCGGTGGAGATCTCACCCGGGATCACGGCCTGGAACTCAGGAGTGCCCCTCACGCCGCTGTCGGCCCAGTAGAGAAAAGAATGAGGGTAAGGAGTACAGTTGAAAAGCCGCACCTTTGTCTCGATCCAGTTGCGCCCCGGGTGCACTGTGTTGCCCACAGACCAGCGCATGCCGAACACCCGCTCGATTTCACCGGTCCAGATTGTCCTGGAGCCGTCCGGGTTCTCCACGATCCGCCAGTCTGTGTCGCGGAAGCCTGAGACCCGGTGGCCGTCCGGGAAATTCCACTCGATTCCGCCGGAAATCCATGCTCCTCCCCTTCCGACCAGGGCGGGCTTGATCGTTTTCTGGTCGAACATGAACTGATAGCCGTTGGTTTTGTCCTGCGCACCGTGCATCCGCCCGCCGATCTCGGGCAGCACGAGCACTTTCACGTATTCGTTCTCCAGCCAGAGAGCGCGGCAGGTGCGGTCGTACTTGAAATCGGTAAGCTTGTCCAGCATCGGGTAGGGATAGATTTTGCCGAAATGCGGGTTCCAGCGGGGCAGGATTTCCCCCTCACCTATCCGGTAAGTCGGTATGCTAAGAGATTGCTCGTAAACTCTCACCTGATCCGCACCTGCGGATCGGAAAGCCCCGAGGATCATGCAGAATGTGAGCAATTGCCGGAGATTCATTTATCAATTCTCCCGTATCAGGCAATTAGGATGTTCGAAAAGATCAGATTCGACCCGGTTCGACAGCCCGGCGGCTTATTGCTCATAAAAGTCAGAGGCACAGCCGAGCCATGCCCCTGCAATTTAAATCCGGATACGGTTTCCTGCCAGCGGAACGGCTCTGATCAGCTTTTATTTCCAGTGCTCGGTAACCAGATCGCCGAAATCATCGAGCAGGTCGTACTTGTTAAGCCAGGTGGTGTAGATGATCCCTTTTGCCAGCGGGGTGTTGTCCAGGGACTCCAGCCAGTCTTTGGGATTTTCCAGATCGTCCGCGTCATAGTAAGATGCGCCGACAGTCCGGTATCCGAGCCCGGAGAAATGGGCCAGGCTTTCGTTGCGCATCTTGTGCCACCAGCAGGCGATAATCAGGTCTTTCGGGATGTAGTTCCAGGAGCCGTAGTAATTTTCATCCACATGGTAATAGTAGGGCCGGCGGTCGCTCCCGTTGTGGATCGGGTCGATCATGTCCGACCAGATGAAAATCTCGGCCTGCGGGTTTACCTCGTGGATGATGCCGTGGGCTTTGGTGATACAGTCGCCGAGGATTTGGGCCATGGGCAGGTTACGGTCCTTGCAGGCCTTGCAGGTTCCCCCGGCGCGGATTTCATCCATGTGGAAGAAATATTTATTCGGCGCCAGGTGCTCGTGGATCAGCCGGGCGTTGGTACGCCAGATTTCGTAGATTTCAGGCTCGGACATGCAGATGGTTGTCTGGCTGTCGTAAACATGCGTGCCGTGATAGAAGCTCACCCGCAGGCGTTCGCCCTCGGTTATCCGGCTCCCCGGAAGAAGCTTGATCGCCGGGCCGTCGTGGCCGAAACGGGAATTCAGCTCGGGGTCGATTAGTTCGGCATAGTCGCGGCCCTCTTCATATACCGTGCCGTTTTTCTCTCCGCGCACCGAGACCGGAGTGCCGGGACGCCGCAGCAGATTGACCATGCCGATTTCCTCGATTTTCAAATCATCCAGCCAGAATTTTCCGCTCTGCTCTCTGGAGGGAGCAACAGAAATGATCACTTTATCGCAGTCCTTGCTGTTGAACCCTTCCACCACTTCGACCCAGTTGGCGCTGGGGGGCATGTTGACATTGATCCATTCCAGGGGACGGCCGTCCGGGGCGGTTGCCTGAAGTCTGAGATTGCCGGAGCCGAAAGGCCTGGAGGGGTCCATGCCCTCGCTTTTCACCCAGCAGCTCATGCGGTAGAGCCGGTTGGGATGAACCGCTGTTTCGCAGCTCAGGCGGCCTGCCTCTGCCGGGTGGTCGCCGAAATTTTCGAAACGAAGAGAGGACTTGCCCTGTTTCACGGTTTCCCTGTCCCTGGAAATCACCTCGCCGTATTTCTCCGGTGAATCGAAACCCACGGCGCTTTCTCCCTTGAAACTCTCGAAACCGCCGTTGGGGATACTCACCGGCGGGTCGGCCGCAATACGCGCCTGGCTGTTTTTCACCACGAACAGAGCGTCCCGCACAGGGATACCGGCGGCCAGGTTCCTGTCGTGGGCCAGCACGCTGCCGCCGTAACCGATAGAGAATACCGAGGGGATTATCTCGACACCGAGCCCGTCGCAGATTTCTTTGACTTCCTTGAGCCGCCTCTTGTAATCCGGCCCCTGGATGTCCAGACGGTCCGCGCCGCAGGAGAGAAGAATGCCGTTGAGTCCATGCTCTGAGCAAGTTTTGGCTATCTCGGCAACCTCTTTTACGTGGCTGTCGTTATTCAGGCTCCTGGACATGTAGGTCCAGCGGTAAGGGAATTTTTTTTCCGCGCCTTGTCCAGCACAGGTGCAGAAAAGAGCGAGAACCAGCAGAGAGAAAAAGACACCGGATTTCATGGCAACATCTCCTGACAGGGTTTTATTACTTGAAAGATGAATTAGAAAAAAATTAAGAACGAATGATGACAAAGGCCCAATGTATTGCTCTTTGCTTAATATATAACCGGGGATGGACTATTCAAGGGATATTTTGACATGCTGAAAATCAGTTGTTGTATGACTTTTTAGTCAACGGTCAATTTTGATACAGCAGAATTTGGATATTTTTATTGTCTCGCCAATGCCGCAATGCTTACCGGTGTCAGAAAATGCCTGGAATTCGCAGCTTTAATATCTTATTATGGATTAAACACAAAATTTTGGTAATTACAAGATAGAGAACGATAGTAATTTCGCACAGGAGGTTTCAAATGAAAACGCATAAGGTTGGCATAGTCGGTTTCGGCTGGGTGGCCGGAGCGCATCTGAAATCTTTCGCGGAGATTCCCGATTTCGAGCCGGTTGCAATCATGTCCAGGAGAAAACTCGACCCGGCGCAGATAGAGGCTGAATATGGAGTTCAGGTGAAAATCTACAATGATTACGACAAATTTTTAAAAGATAAGAATATAGATATTGTCGACATCTGCACTCCCCATCCGTTTCACGCTGAACAGACAGTCAAAGCGGCCAACGCGGGAAAGAACCTGGTGATCGAGAAGCCGATCGCGCTCAGTTTCGAGGACGCGGTTAGGATGCTCGAGGCGGTAGAGAAAAACGGGGTGATGACCTCTGTCTGTTTCGAGGCCCGTTTCATCAACGTGGCCAGGGTGATGAAATCGATAATCGGCCAGGGCCTGATCGGCGATATCTACTATGCCGAGTGCGATTATTTCCACGGGATCGGCCCCTGGTACAAGCAGTTCGAATGGAACGTGAAAAAGGGCATGGGCGGCAGTTCCCTTCTTACTGCAGGCTGTCATTCACTGGATATGATGCTCTGGCTGGTGGGCGATCAAGTCGACGAGGTGTTTTCCTATTCGACCAGAAACCCGCACGAGGCTTATAGCCCTTACGAATACGACACCACCTCGGTTACGATGCTGAAATTCAAGAACGGCCGGACCCTGGGCAAGGTGGCCTCGGTCACCGACTGCATGCAGCCCTATGTGTTCAACATGAACATGGTCGGCTCGCACGGCTCGCTGAAAAACGATCTTTTTTACAGCAAGAAAATAGACGGCCTGGACGATTGGACCAAAATGGACGTCCAGCTTGTGGACAGCGGCGACGTGGCTCACCACCCATACAAGGAACAGTTTACCTATTATGCTGAATGCCTGAGCCAGGGAAAGCACGGCCACAACAGCCTGGAAAACGCATTCGAGACCCATAGGGCTATTTTCGCAGCAGACAAGTCCGCCGAAACAGGCAGGCCGGTAAGTGTGAGCGAATTCACACGTTGACCGATTACCTGTTTAAAGGCAAAAGAGTTAATAGTGTTTGCCTGCAATCTTCCGCTTAAGGAAGAAAATAATGGCATATTACTCATTGATAAATTATAATCGGTTCCATTAGAGCGCCTCTGGATGACGCTATTCGCCGGTTATTCGATCAAACATCTACAGTTATCACCGATAAACGGACGTAGCCCGGTGGATACATTACTTTTTTTTACGCAAAAAGCATAGGTGGCTTATACTGCGAAATTTGCTATGCTAAGGGTTTTATACAGAACAATATAATCCTATGTTAGGCTCATCAACTTATAAAAAAGGAGAAGAACAATGAGTGGAGAAAAAAAATTAACAACCGCGGCCGGCATTCCGGTATCTGATAATCAGACATCTCTCACAGCCGGAGAAAGAGGGCCGACATTACTGCAGGACCATTATTTGCTTGAGAAACTCGCCCATTTCAACCGGGAAAGAATCCCCGAGCGCGTTGTTCATGCTAAGGCGGCAGGTGCTCATGGCACTTTTACCGTCACTAAAGACATCACCAAATATACTAAAGCGAATATCTTCTCTGAAGTTGGCAAAAAGACCGCCGTATTTGGCCGATTCTCAACCGTTGCTGGAGAAAAAGGCTCTGCTGACACAGTTCGTGATGTTCGAGGTTTCGCTCTGAAATTCTACACGGAAGAAGGCAACTGGGATATGGTCGGTAACAATACACCAACCTTTTTCATCCGTGACGCCATCAAATTTCCTGATTTTATTCATACCCAGAAACGGGACCCCAGGACAAATACGAAGAAGGATACTATGCAATGGGATTTCTGGTCACAGGTTCCAGAAGCACTACACCAGGTAACCATACTGTTCTCAGACCGTGGCATTCCTAAGGGTATCCCGTATATGAATGGATACGGTAGCCATACCTATAGCTTTATTAATGCAAAGAACGAGCGATTCTGGGTTAAGTTCCATTTCAAAACCCAACAAAGCATCCAATGCATCAGACAGGAGGAGGCTGACAAGCTCGTTGGACAGGATCCGGATTATCACGCCAAGCAGTTGTTTGAGGCGATAGAAAAAGGAGAATATCCGAAGTGGATTTTCTCCATTCAGGTTATGCCCGAGAAGGAGGCCGAAAACTATCGCTGGAATCCCTTCGATCTCACGAAAGTATGGCCTCATGGAGATTATCCATTGATCGAGGTTGGTGTGCTCGAGCTGAACAAGAATCCAGAGAACTACTTCGCTGAAGTTGAGCAGTCTGCTTTCTCTCCGGCAAATGTTGTTCCCGGCATTTCATTCTCGCCCTGCAAGATGCTCCAGGCAAGGATCTTCGCCTATGCAGATGCTCACCGATACCGCCTCGGTGTCAACTTCGAGAGGCTACCTATTAACCGTCCGCGTGCTGCCAAAGTGAACAACTATCAGCGTGATGGGAAGATGAGATTCGACGATAACGGTGGAGCATCACCGAACTATGAACCAAACAGCTTCGGCGGCCCCAAAGCGGATCCCGCCTATAAAGAGCCACCTCTCAAGATCTCCGGTGATGCTGACTGGTACGAACAGAAACGTGGAGTGGATGATGATTACATCCAGCCGGGCAACCTTTACCGTCTAATGCCGCCTGACGAACAGCAGCGGCTGATTAAGAACATCGTCGGTACATTAGGAAAAGCTCCTAAGGATATTCAGAAGAAAATGGTTGAACATTTCCGCAGAGCCGATCAGTCCTACGGGGACGGTATCGCACAAGGATTAGGACTATCCTGATGTAAGTCAGCATAACAACTGCATCCACTCGGACATGGTAAAGCGCCCCACACTTTACCATGCTGGTGATGCATACCGTTAGGCTGCGCCTCTAGACTGAGTAAGACGAATCGCGTGCAATGTTTAGTCTCCGGGATTCAAGTACCTAGCCTGGATTATTCATAAATTGTTCAGAAGGTATCTATTTTCAGAATCTTTGATAGCGTGGATGCATCAATGATTACGCTGTTTCCAGTTCACAGCCCCCGTAGGGACACGGCGCGCCGTGTCCCTACATCGGTAGGTACTATTTTATTTCACTCGCGCCAGAAGAATTAAAAACTCGCGCTCTTGAGATGCGCTTCTGTGGCAAACAAATCGATTTTATATGAATAATTCTGGCTAACTCGATTTATTTTGTTTTTCATTTTAGCACAGTTACAACCTTTGATTCTCACTCAAAATAACGTGGCGGATATCCCTGCCGGTTGATTCGCCACAGGAAAAACTTGAGAGGACTGATTCATGAGTAAAAAATCTGACTGGATCGCGACCGGAATTTCACGGCGGGATTTTCTCGCCACAGCCGGCAGCGTGAGCCTGGCCGCGGCAGCGAATGTCGCCCGGGGCCAAGTGCCTGCTCAACCCGACGAAAGGCCGAATATCCTGATCATCATCACAGACCAGCTCGCCCAGCGCGCGGTCGGCTGTTACGGAGACAGGTGGGCCGAGACCCCGAATATCGACTCCCTGGCTTCCGGCGGAGTGAGATTTTCCAACGCGTATAGCAACTGCCCGCTCTGCCAGCCCTCACGGGCCTCGTTCTGGACCGGCCGCCTGCCCAACCGGACCGGGGTCACCTCCAACGGGATGAATTACCCGGTGCCGGATATTTCGATGAGTATGCCCACGCTCGGTGAAATATTCTTAATCGCAGGCTATGAAACGATAAATTTCGGCAAGCGGCACGACGCGGGTTCACTCAGGGGTTTCAAGCTGGTGGAGACAGAGGAACTTGAGGTCGAAACCCCCCAAGCCTGGCCGGTGAACAGGGATTCGAGAATGGATGCTTATACTACGCAGAAATGTGTGGAATATCTCAGGCAGACTCACGATAAACCTTTTCTTGCTGTGGCTTCACTGAACAACCCGCACAATATCTGCGGCTGGGTGGGCGAAAATGCCGGAGTTCACGAGGACGTGCCCATTCCCTACGGAGAACTTCCCCCCCTGCCAGAGAATTTCGAGACCGATGACCTGAAAAACAGGCCTTTGCCGGTCCAGTATCTCTGCTGCAGCCACAGGAGACTTCAGCAGGCGTGCCTATGGAGTGAAACCAATTACAGGCATTATCTCGCAGCCTATTACTATTACCTTCGAATGGTCGACACCCAGATCGGCCAGATCCTCGAGGCTCTTCATTCTACCCCTGCGGGCAAGAAGAACACGCTCGTGGTTTTCATGTCAGACCACGGCGACAGCATGGTGTCGCACAGGATGGTAACCAAACAGGTGAGTTTCTACGAAGAGACCACACGCATCCCGCTCATTTTCGCCGGGCCGGGACTTAAAGGCCGTGGACAAATGCTCAATGATCCACTGGTGAGCCTGCTGGACCTTCTGCCCACGCTCTGTGATTATGCCGGGATCCCTGCTCCTGGCGGTTTATTCGGCAAAAGCATGATGCCCTGGTTGCGCGGCGAAAAACCCTCGCGCTGGCATGATTACGTGGTCAGCGAGTGGCAGACCGAGTGGGGATATACGGTCTCGCCGGGCCGGATGGTCAGGACCAGAAACTATAAATATACCAAGTATATCGAGGGGGGTGGAGAAGAACTCTACGATCTGGAGGAAGACCCTGGCGAGAAACGCAACCTGGCTCGTTTTGGACACTATTCGAAGGAGCTGAAAGAACACCGCGAGATTCTGCGGGAGCATGTCCGCGCCACGCGGGATAAGTTTTTCGGTCTGGGCATCAAGGTGGATAAGCGCTGGCGTTCGCACCCCCTGGGTTATCAGAACCACCAGGGCCTTTCAGCGTCTGAGGCGGCCTGGGAAGCCGAGGAGAAGAAGTAACCCGGACAGGTTATCCAGATGCGAAAAAATTTGGTTTCATATATCAAGCCGGCGAAAAACCACAATAGAAATAAAACAATACTGTATTACATACTTAGCAAACCCAGTATAAATGGGATTTAAGACAATGCGTTAAAATTTTTCTGACTAAAAGCTCTTGATGTTTTTGCCGAATCAGTATATACATTGTATAGCAAAACATTATACAATGTATATACGTAAAGAAAGAGGATAAGATTATGGTGGTGCAAAGCAAAGTCAGAAAATGGGGAAACAGTTTGGGTATCCGACTTCAGAAACCGATTGTGGAACAACTTCGGTTTCAAGATGGTTCAGATATAGATATTAAAGTTTCGGGAAAAAAAATGATAGTAACTTTATCTGCACCCAAATATTCTCTTAAAAGCTTAATGGAAAAAGTAAATGAAGAAAACATTCATCATGAAACAAAAACCGGTTCTCCTGTTAGGACTGAAATATGGTAAGTAATGGGAGCTGGAGTCCGGATAGGGGGGAAATTGTTCGGCTTGATTTTGATCCGCAAGCGGGTTCCGAACAAGCCGGTCATAGACCGGCTTTAGTTATATCCCCTAAACTTTACAATGATAAAGTGGGATTAGCTCTATTTAGTCCTATAACCAATGTTGAGAAAAATTATCCTTTTGAAGTGCGTTTACCTAAAGGGCTAAAAGTTTCAGGTGTAATATTGGTTGACCATATTAAGAATTTGGATTGGAGAGCCAGGAACGCTAATTATATAGATAAGGTGCCAGATTATATAATGAGTGAAGTATTAGCCAAATTGTCCACTTTACTTACTTGATTGATACACACACCAATGGCTTTATTTCTTGTGCGGTAATATATGTTCTTTGAGACCTTTGAAAAAATCCTGATAAAGAGGTGATTGTTCTCCGTCGGGACGTTTGTGAATCTCTCTGAGAGGATTCAATAATAAAAGTCTAACACACCCCTGTATCCCCTCTTGATAGAGGGGACTGTTAATACAGAACTTAGACGTAAAAAATTCCCCTCTAGAAAGAGGGGTGCCCGCCTACGGCGGGCGGGGTGTGTCTTCAACCAGGTTGTTGAAAAATTCGTTCCTTCTTAGGTGATTTTTTCAAAGGTCTTTCTTTGTTGAAAGGAGCTTGTATCATGTTTCAAAGAGTTACGGGTTACACCAGGAGTTTGCAGAATTTATCGACTTTTCAGTTGTCCTTTCTGGTTATTCTGCGGATAGCAATCGGCTGGCATTTTCTCTATGAAGGTCTTGTAAAACTTTTGGATCCAAATTGGTCATCCGCTGGTTATCTTGCAGAATCGAAGTGGATTTTTTCCGGATTCTTCAACTGGATCTTAATGACCCCGACTGTCTTAAAAGTTGCGGATCTTATGAACATTTTCGGGTTGATTTTAATAGGCTTGGGGCTTTTTTTCGGCTGTTTTACCCGTATTGCCAGCATTTCCGGGATAGCTCTCCTGCTGCTTTACTATGTTGCAAATCCTCCATTTATCGAAATCACCCAGGGCATACACGCCGAGGGGAATTATTTATTTGTTGATAAGAATCTGGTTGAGCTGATCGCTCTCTCTGTGCTGGCCATTTTCCCGGCGGGCATGTACTGGGGATTGGATAGACTGATCTTTCTGAGAAAAGATCAAAGCACGACAATTGAGCGCAAAGAGGAGGAACCCGCAGAGCGAGAGAGCAAAAGGGAACCGGAGGAGAAACCTTTTATCGAGCGGAGAGAGCTGATCAAAAATCTGATCACCTTGCCAATTTTTGGTGCTTTTGTTTACGCTGTGCTAAAAAAGCGGGGCTGGGAGAGTTTTGAAGAAAGACATCTTCTAGCGGCAGCAGATAATGATATAGAGGCCGTTACCAGCGCGACAATCAAGACATTCCGGTTTGCAAGCTTAGAGGACTTGAAAGGAGAAATACCCTACGGGCAGATTGGAAATCTCAAGATCAGCAGAATGTTTCTCGGCGGTAATTTAATCGGGGGCTGGGCCCACGCCAGGGATTTGATTTACGTATCGAAACTGGTCAAAGCATATCACCACGATCAGAAAGTGTTCGATACTTTCCGCCTGGCTGAAAAATGCGGGATAAACACTATCCTGACCAATCCTGCTTTATGCAGAGTAATCAATAAATACTGGAGGCAGGAGAAAGGGAAAATCCAGTTCATCTCGGATTGTGGGTATCAGAATGATGTAATTCTGGGAATAAAGGTCTCTGTGGACGCCGGTGCAAGCGCCGGTTACGTACATGGCGGGATAGCCGACAGGCTGGTGGAGGAGGGAAAATTGGAAGTCATCGGCGAGGCGCTGGAATTGATCAGGAGAAACGGGCTGCCTGCAGGTATCGGGGCACATAAGTTAGAGACAGTCAAAGGATGCGTGGCATTCGGCCTGAAACCCGATTATTGGGTGAAAACATTGCACCGTATCGACTACTGGTCAGCCATGCCCGAAGAAGAACATGACAATATCTGGTGTACCAATCCGGAGGAAACGATCGCGTTCATGAATAAACTGGAGCAACCCTGGATCGCTTATAAGGTTTTAGCCGCCGGCGCGATACATCCCGAGGTAGGATTCCCGTATGCCTTTAAAAATGGCGCTGATTTTATCTGTGTGGGTATGTATGATTTTCAAATTGTCGAGGATGTGAATTTGGCTGTGGATGTATTGAGCGGTGATCTTGAAAGAGAGCGCCCCTGGAGAGCATAACCCGGCCGGGAGAATAAAGGCATCCTTTATCCGATTTTAGATAGCTTGCAGCGCCGGAAATATCGCGGCTGAGATTGTCTTACAGCTTGCTTCCCCGATATTATTTTGTCCGCTCCGGTGGAACAAATTAATTTTGACTTATTGTATGCCAGAAAATATTATTCCATTCGATTAGTCTCTCACCTCCAAATCCACATTTGATTTCAGCATTTCGCTCCTGGAGAGTTCCGATGGAAAAGACTTGCGTGATCGGAATCGATTTCGGAACCGACTCTGTGCGCACACTGCTGGTAGACGTGGCCGATGGCGCAGAAATTTCCTCGGCTGTAGCGCATTTTAACCGCTGGAGCCGGGGAGAGTATTGCGACCCGGCGCATAACATGTTCCGCCAGCACCCGCTGGATCATATCGAGGCTCTTCAAGCTACGGTCAACGAAACACTTGACAAAACGCCCCCAGGCACAGCCGCTGCTGTAAGAGGTATTGCCGTGGATACCACTGGCTCCACCCCCGGTCCGGTTGACAGGAACTGCGTTCCTCTGGGCTTAGTCGATGAATTCAAGGACAATCCCAACGCTCTTTTTGTGCTTTGGAAAGACCATACCGGGGTTGCCGAAGCCGGTGAAATAAACCATGCCGCAAAGACCTGGGGCGGAACCGATTTCACAATGTACGAGGGCGGAGTCTATTCCTCCGAGTGGTTCTGGGCCAAAATTCTCCATATCCTGAGAGAGGATAGCAGAGTCCGCAAGGCGGCTTATTCCTGGATGGAGCACTGTGACTGGATTCCGGCCCTGCTGTGCGGGATCAGCGACCCTGATAAAGTGAAACGGAGCCGCTGTGCAGCCGGACACAAAGCCATGTGGCACAGCTCGTTTGACGGTCTGCCGAGCGAGGATTTTCTCGACTTTCTCGATCCGCTGCTTAAGGGATTGCGCCAGAGACTATACAAGGAAACGTTCACTGCGGATCAGGTGGCAGGCTACCTGTGCCGCGAGTGGGCCCAGAAGCTGGGCTTGCCTGAGGGTATTCCGGTAGGGGTGGGGGCTTTTGACGCCCACATGGGTGCAGTGGGTGCAGGGATCAAGCCATACACGCTAACCAAAGTGATCGGCACCTCCACCTGTGATATGTTGGTCGCACCCCTGGATGTTGTGGGAGAGAAGCTTGTAAGAGGTATTTGCGGCCAGGTGGACGGATCGGTTATTCCCGGCATGCTCGGAATGGAAGCCGGGCAGTCCGCATTCGGTGATATCTACGCCTGGTTCAGGGAACTGCTTTTCTGGCCGGTTGAAAATTTCTTATCGAATAATACTGAATTAAGCGCTTCGGAGAGAGAAAAATTGAGCCGGAAGATCAGGAAGAGCATCTATCCAGGTCTGACCGGAGAGGCTGAAAGGCTTTCGGCTGAGGACACGAGCATTGTGGCCCTGGACTGGTTGAACGGCAGGAGAACCCCGGATGCCAATCAACTGCTGAAAGGGGCGATTGCCGGGCTCAGCCTTGGAAGCACTGCGCCCAGGGTTTTCAAGGCCCTGGTCGAGTCCACAGCGTTCGGGTCAAGGAAGATAGTCGAGCGGTTCGAGGAAGAGGGGATACCGATCAAAGATGTAATTGCCCTGGGAGGCGTGGCCAAGCAATCTCCCTTTGTAATGCAGGTTGTTGCGGATGTGCTGGGCCGGAGAATCAGGGTTGCGGCCTCAGAGCAGGCCTGCGCGCTCGGGGCGGCAATGTTCGCGGCCACGGTTGGCCATGTCTACCAAACAGTCGGCCAGGCGCAGGATAAGATGAACAGCGGGTTTGAAACCGAGTACACTCCCAGGCCGGAACAAGCGGAAAAATACAGCGATCTTTACAGGAAATACTGCCGGCTCGGGGAGTTTATCGAGAGTGAAACCGAACGGCATAAACAAGCACAAGGGCCGGGTGTGTAAAGAGTAAATATTAATTGGAGGAGGAGATGATTAACATTCCGCAAATAAAGGTTGGGATAGTGGCAGTAAGCCGGGATTGTTTCCCGAAAGAGATCTCGATACAAAGAAAAAAAAGAGTGGTCGAGGCTTGCCGCAGGCAGGATGCGCCGGTGGTGGAGTGCGAGACACTGGTGGAGAACGAGCGTGATGTTTTAACAGCCGAAAAGGAACTGAGAGAAAAAGGGGTAAACGCTCTGGTGATCTACCTCGGCAATTTCGGACCAGAGGGGCCGTTGACCATGCTGGCACAGAAATTCGACGGGCCGGTGATGCTCTGTGCCGCGGCTGAGGAAAAAATAGAGGAATTGATCCAGGGCAGGGGAGATGCTTTCTGCGGAATGCTCAATGCCGGGTATAACTGTGCACTCAGGGGGCTTTCGCCTTACATTCCAGAGTACCCGGTTGGCGATCCAGACCAGATTGCCGAAAAAATAAATGACTTTATTCCAGTGGCACGGGTCATTCTGGGTTTGAAAAGGTTAAAAATATTCTCTTTCGGCCCGAGGCCGCAGGATTTTCTTGCCTGTAATGCTCCGGTCAAGCCACTCTACGATCTCGGCGTTGAAATCATGGAGAACAGTGAACTCGATTTCTACGATATCTACCGGGGGGCTGAAAATCACCCTGATCTCGAGACTGTTGTCCGCGAAATGGAGAGCGAGCTCGGGGTGGGCCACGCGGATCCTGAACTGCTGGTGAAACTGGCCCGGCTCGAATGCGCGCTGATGGATTTTTACAAGAATAACCTTGGCGCCTCAGACTACGGGGTATTCGCCAATAAATGCTGGCCGTCTTTCGAAAAATATTTCGAATGCGTTCCCTGCTATGTAAACTCCAGGCTCGCCACCCGCGGCATCCCGGTGGCCTGCGAGGTTGATATCTACGGGGCGCTGAGTGAATACATGATAACCGCGGCGACACAACTGCCGGCAACGATTCTGGATATCAATAATACGGTTCCTGAAGAAATGCTCGAACAAGCCGGAGCAGCAGTGAAAGACTACAAGCCGACTGATTTTTTCATGGGTTTCCACTGCGGCAACACGCCGATCGGATTCATGAAAAATTATTGCATGAAATACCAGTTGATCATGCACCGTCTGATGGAACCCGGCAAAGAGCCGAATATTACCCGGGGTACCCTTGAGGGTCAGATCAGACCGGGTGCGACAACCATTTTCAGGCTTCAGTCCACAGCCGACACCCGTCTAAGATCATATGTTGCCGAGGGCGAGATACTGGATATCGACCCCGGATCTTTCGGCTGTATCGCAGTTTTTGCAATCAGGGAAATGGCAAGATTTTATCGCCACGTACTGATAGAAAAGCAGTTTCCGCACCACATGGCGGTGGCTTCCAGCCATGCAGGTAAAACCCTTTTCAGCGCAGTGAAAATGCTCGGGGTGAAGGATATTTGGTACAATCAGCCGGCGGGCATGTACTACGAGACTGAAAATCCGTTTGGCTAGATCGGACTTGATTCGCCGCACTTCGGGTCAAGCTAATGCCAGATCCTTTCTCAACTGGCTACAGGCTCTCTGGCGCGTTTACCCCGCCGGGCAATGTTACAAGCAATTAGCAGGAAAGATCCGATCAGCATGATCAGCAGGCTGATCAAGAGATTGATTATCCTTTCCTTGAACGGCAGATCGAGAAGGACAAGCAAAAGGGCGGCCGCTCCCATGCCTACTGTTGTCCAGCCGGTGATTCTGAAACTGCCCACATCTGTTCGCTCGCTGTCTCCCACTTCCTCAGGCGAAACAGGCGTATTGAGCTTGGTGAAAAAGGCCTCCAGGCGTTTTTTGTATTCTCCCCTGGCCTGGATAAACAATCCGGGGAGAAAATAGATTACGGCGCTGATACTGCCAACGTAAAAGATCTGCTCGGTAAAAGAGATTTCCTTACCCAGAATGAGATAGAGAATGCCGATGGAAAGCCCCACCACATAAGAGGCCAGCGCGCCCCAGCGGGGAGTGTGGCGGTAGATCAGCCCGAAAATGATCGGAATCCCGGCAGGAACGATCACCACCCCGCTGAGCGTGATCATCAACATAAACACTCCGCCTTTGACCTTGGCCTGCACGATCGCGGCTATGATTACCAGAGAACCCAGCACCAGAGTGACAATCCGGCCGATCAGGAGCAGGGTTTTGGGGTCTGCGTTTTTCCAGAATATCTGCTTGATAATGTCCTCGGTAATTACTGCCGCATAGACATTGAAATTCGAGCTGAGAGAGCTCATTGTGGCGGCAAGCATCGCCGCAATCATGATCCCCATCGCACCGGTGGGGAGAAACTTGAGACAGAAAGCCACGTAGGCAGCCTCCTGGGGAGCGGTAAGGCCAACAGTGATCGAGCCCAGGTCGATATCGAGAATCCGGGTGCAGATCGGCGGTATAAGCCAGATTGCGGGAGCCACGATCAGCAGCACCATGGTCATGATTGCAACCTTGCGCGCCTCTTTTTCGTCTTTCACTGAGAAATAGCGCTGGGCGGCCGCCCCACTGCTCATGGCGAAGGTCATCATAACGCCGTAAGCCAAGAGGTAGATCCAGCTGAACTCCTGGGTCTTCACTGCCCAGAAATTTTGTGGAGCCCTGGTGGCAAGGCTTGAAAGCCCCCCTATTTCATAAATTCCCAGGAACAGAACTACCAGCGCGACCGGGAAAAGAACCATGAACTGCAAAGTGTCAGTAACAACCACTGCCCAGAGTCCGCCGATCAGACAATAGACTGAAATCACCAGGCCGCAGACAATTATCGTTAGTGCAAGGTCGGTTCCCAGGGCTACGGAGATAAACTTGCCCAGAGCCAGAAGCATTATTCCGCCTTGGACGATTGCCACCCCGAGGTGGGTCCAGCTATAGAGCTGATTTGTGGATACACCGTAGCGCTCGGAGAGATAGGACATCACCGTGTCGGCGCGGGATTTGCGCCAGCGGGAGGCGAGGATCAAGACCGAGAAAAGTATCACCAGGCCGTTGGTCAGATACATCAGCAGCGCCACGCTTGGTGCCCGGTAGGCCAGGCCGGCGGCGCCAGTAAAGGTGTAAACGCTGAATGTGCTCATGAACAGCGAAATGCCGGAAAGCCACCAGGGCATTTTATTGCCGCTTTTAAAAAAATCGCTGTCGTCCTTGTTGAACAGCGACAACACCACCCCCACCCCCACCATCAGCAGCATGTAAATACCGACTATAATCAGATCCACACGCGAAGCCAGCAGCATTTATTCTCCTGTTCTAAATCTGTTTCAGCAGTCCGGCCAGCTCCTCAACCAGCCACTCGAGAA
The DNA here is from genome assembly GCA_964548275.1 of uncultured Gemmatimonadales bacterium. Lineage (GTDB taxonomy): Bacteria > Gemmatimonadota > Glassbacteria > GWA2-58-10 > GWA2-58-10 > JAUVUV01. Next base: position 3,853 of record CAZJQI010000011.1, on the reverse strand, counting down.
CTTTCTTCCCCTTTTCAAGCGAAGCATGGTTCGGGGCGCCGTGAACCCCGCTGGCCGAGGCTTTTTTCATGTCCCGTATCCGCCACACAGTATCAGCACCCCCGGGCATGTATTCATCCTGCGCGAGTTCCATGTCAACAAGCTCGGAGGCCAGCTCAAGCATCACCGAGGTTTCAATTTCACAGGCGTGGCCGTAATCCTTGCCTTCCAGAAGGCCTTTGATTTTTTTCTCAAGCCTTTCATAAGCATTAAGCTGGTAAGTCTCGAAATCATCAGAGAAAAGGCTCCCGGGCACGCTCAAAAGCGTGACAGCTTCCCTGAGAGCGGTGTCAATAACGCCCTTGTTCCCCCCATGAGCATTGTAAATCAACAGTTTGCGAAAACCGTGACGGTAAAGGCTTGCCACGATATCGGCCACCAGCGAGCAGATGGTTCGGGCGCTGGCGTGGATCGTGCCGCAGAAATTCATCGTATCCACACAATGCCCGTAGCTCATGGTGGGTAGTAAGATAGTTTCTGAAACCTTTTGTGCGGCCAGTTCGGGTATTTTGCCGGCCTGGAAGGTATCCGTTCCAAGGGGCAGGTGATAGCCGTGTTCTTCTATCGCCCCAAGAGGAAGAAGGAATTTAAGCTTCTTTTTCCGGGGAAGCCTGTCGAGCTCATCCCAGGTATAATCGGCAAGGTGTATTTTTTGTCCCGTTTTATTCAAGATAGGCATGATTTTCCTCTGATTTATGCGAGTCTTCCGGTGCGGAAAACAGACGGTGTTCATTCTCTGAACGATTGTTCTCCCAGGACTACTCTGACATCCGCCTTTTCGCGTCCCTTAAGGCGTTCAGCCGGAATTTTCACTCTTTTATCCACAACAGGCAGGGGCTCACCATCGACTGAGGCTTCACCCACCCCCCGGTTTACGCCGCCAGGATTTTGAATATAGGCGTGAACCCGGCATCCACGGTAAAGTTTGACCACCTCGTAGCTTTTCCATTGGCTCGGGATAACAGGATCGATCAACAGGGAATCGAAATCAGCCATCAGGCCGAACATATGATCCAGAGACTTGCGGAGCCAGTTGACAGAACCGGTGAAATTGCTGTAGAGGTTTCGCCCGAAATGCTCGTGGCATTTTCCGGTGGTAAAGTTAGATAACTGGTGCAGCGGACCGGTGGCGATATCCGGTATGGTGGATTCGGGCAGGATTTTTTTCAATTCTCGATAAGCCTCGTCCCCTTTGCCGAGAGTGGTCAGGCCGAAAATATAGAAACTCTGCCCATGGATATATATGGAGCCGTTCTCGAACAGTCCAGGAATAATATCTGCGATTCTGCCCACATAACGGCTTTTCTCCGTGTAGGGAGGGTGCAGCAGAAAGTGCCCCAGGGGAGTATCAAGATCGGCGATTGCCTCGAGCACCTGCTCGACTCGTCCCGCGCTTTCGGCCACCTCGTTGAACAAGGACCAGGCGTTGACATTAAGATGAATCTTGCCTTCCTCGTTCTGCATTGAGCCAACCGGCATACCGTCGGGCATGAACGCATAAATGTAATGGTTGCCGTCCCATGCGTTCCGGTTGATTGTTTGGGTCATCTCCTTGATGATCGAATCTGTCAGCCTCACGTTTTGCTCGTCATTACGCCAGAGTGCCAGCTCGCGAAACCTTTGTGCCGCAAAGACCAGAGCCATCGAAAGCCAGACGCTTACTCCCTCGCCGTCCATGCCGATCCCGTCAAGCGAGTCGTTCCAGTCACCGTGGCCGATCAGACACAGGCCGTTTTCAGCTGATCTGTGTCCGTAGAGCCCTTTCAGACTGCGAAGGGCATGTTCGTAAATCGTAGCTTTGTTCCGCGTTTCAACCCTAGCGTTCTCAGGGTCAAAAAAACCCTCCTCCCGCTCGAGAATTGCCTCATCCCCTGTCTCCTTGACATATCCCACCAGGGTGTCTGCAATCCAGCTGCAGTTGTCCATGTATTTGCGAAGATCGTGCGGTGCACCCTTGAACTTGGCGAACTGGCGCATCGAGGTGCCGTCTTCATACTGATGGCGAAGTACCGTAGGCAAGTGTTCAGCTACAAATTCCGGGTTAAAGCTGTTAATCCCCATCATGTATTGAAGAGTGTCCCTGTAGCCGACCATGTCCAGAGAAAGGAGCATGCGGCTTGAGCATTTGGCCTGGTACTTGGACCAGATATTGTAGAAGCGGTCGATTTCCTCATCCGGGGTTTTCGCCATGTGGCGGCTGATAATCATGCTCCAGGAGTCTTCCAGTTCTGCCAGCTCTTTTTCGATCCCACGGCCCTCGAAGTACCGTTGCCTGTATACAGCGAGTTGCTCCGGGTTTTTTTCAATTTCCGGGGAGGTAACTCCCAGCAGAAAATCCAGGGACTGTTCCTGGCCTGGCCCGAGCTGGATGTCAAACTGCATGGCGGCTATCAGGCCCAGATAAGGTTGAAAGCCCATCGAACCGCGGCATCGGCCTTCCTCTACTGCCCGTGGGAAAATACGGAACTGTCCGCTTCCGAAAAAATCCTCGCCGGTCATGTCGAATCCCATGAAATGATCCTTGCTCATCAAAAACCCTGTGCGCGGGTGTGTGTTTTTCTTATCGTTGTTCAGGCCGATCAGGCAATTGAGTTCTTCCAGAATAACGCCCTGGTTTACTACCCGCGGATCGAAATAATGCCCTGGATAAGAATCCAGCCCCCAGTTGACTGAAACAAACAGGCTCAGTTTACGGTTGCGGGAGGCATTGTTTGTAAGTTTCAGCCTCCAGACCTCCAGGGGATCATCCACCGGCACGAAAACCAGCAAATCGCTGGAAATTTCGTTCCGCTCAGAAATAATCCTTACGCCACCGAGCCCCTGTTCGCAGAGGAAGGTACCGTAGGCCTCCTCCTCTCTGCCTGCCTGGGGGACCACGTGCCAGATTTTCACTTGCTTTTGTTCTGTCTCCTCGCGCAGGATAAAGCTTCGGTGATCTGTTGCCCTGGGCGCGGTGGGAACATAAGAACTGTCTTTTCTGGCAGTGATCGGTCCGGCGATTACGGAATCCAGGCAGGAGAATCCCGAGCCACCCTGGTCCCAGAACGAGCCATACATTCCATACTCTCGCGGATGGTTGTTGTTCAGCAGGTGAATGTAAGGTCTTGGGGTGGAAACCTTTGTCACCAGATGGGTGCTTCCTGTGAGGAAGCCTTCGCTGTCCCTCCGGTCCTCGAACCTGCTGTATCGCGTACGCAGGGTGTGGAGTTTTTCAGTTGAGAGCGTTTCGTTCACTGATTTGCCCTGGAAAAGAGCCTGTTGGCAGTGCCGGACCAGAATTTCCAGTTCGTGGGCTTCTTTTTCTGTTTCGAAGTGACCTGGGTGCGAATCGTGGGGGGACAGATCCATCAACTTTGCTCCTTGGCTTTTTATTTTTCCGCAGGACACGGATACCTGTCCTGTCTATATTTTTCTGTATTTAATAAAACAACTCAGTACTGTCCGTTTAAATAATAAGTAGAAAGAAAAAGATTGTTTTTTCATGTTACTTTTGTAACCAAAAGTAACCAAAAGTTTTTTCGGGCCGCAAACTCGACTTCCAATACAGCTTCTATATCCTATTTTGTTTTACCAGTAAAAACACGCTCCTTACGAGGTCGCCTGATTCGGCTTGCCTGGCTCAAGCCGAATCAATGGCATGCCCACCGGTGTTGCTTCGCTCTGCCTGAGATGGAAATTACTAGGTCTTTACACGCTCGGAGTGGAGTTTCTCGAACATGCACCCCCTGATCAGGCGGCCTGCGGCCGCTTAAGAATCCATGCACCTCAAGAAAGATAAAGATATTCCTTTCATCAATCCATTTTGCATTATTTC
>CAZJQI010000010.1:0-82042 GCA_964548275.1 uncultured Gemmatimonadales bacterium | reverse complement strand
TTTAGTTATAAAAGAAATGGTTTTGCTTCTTTTGCCACCAAAAGAAGTATAAAAAAATCTTTTTCTTTCTGCCTGTTAGTTAAACGGACATTACTGATCCGGAGTATTACTTTGGAACTGATCAAAACCGGTACAGACGGGCTGGACGAGGTGTTTTTCGGCGGGATTATCCCGAATAACGCTCTCCTGGTAGAGGGAACGCCGGGAGCCGGCAAGACCACTCTGGGCTTGCAGTATATCTACAAGGGCGCACTTCTTTACGGCCAGCCGGGGATAATCATCACTTTCGAGGAGGAACCGGAAAAGCTCTACCGGGATGCCCTGGTTTTCGGCTGGAACCTGCGGGAGATGGAATCGAGAAACATGATACGGGTAATCCCATCCTCCCCGGAAACTGTCAGAGACATGCTGCTGAAACCTGAGAGCGGTTTTACCAAACTGTCGAAAAGTATCGGCGCAAGCAGGGTAATGGTCGATTCCGTGACCCATTTCCGCCGGATGACAGAGGATGTGCAGCAGTTGAGAGTCCTGCTGAGTAAGTTTCTCACCGGCTTGATGAAGCTGACCACTACCGCTGTCTTGATCAAGGAGATCGAATCCGCCGAACGGGAAGGGGCGAATATCGAGGAGTACATTGCCGATACCGTGATTCGCCTTTCTTACGAGCAGCGCACCAGGCAGCGCCGGGAGAGGTCCCTCGAGGTTATCAAGTCGCGCGGCCAGAACCACCTTTCCGGCAAGCATACGATTAAATTCACGGATAACGGGCTCGAGGTCTATCCGGTCTGCGGAGCGATGCACCTGGCTGGCAAAACGGAGAATGGCTTGAACCAGGCTGCTGCAAAACAGGCAGTACTGAGCACCGGGATCAAGGGTCTGGATCAGATGTGCCGGGGTGGGTTCCCCGCAGGAAGCGCGACAGTGGTGGCAGGTAGCAGCGGGACCGGAAAAACGGTGTTTGCAACCCATTTTCTGCACGAGGGCTTGAGAAATGGCGAGCGGGTAATTCTGCTGAGCTTCCAGCAGCATCAGTCCGAGCTGCTCGAGTTCAGCCGCTCTTTCGGGGTTAAACTCGACCGTTACCTGAAAAACGGCATGTTTCAGTTGATACTGCTCAACCCGATCGAACTCTCCGTGGACGAACTTCTCCACGAGCTCAAGGGCATACTTAAAAAGGATAAACCCGGCCGCTTCGTTCTCGACGGCCTGACCCAGTTGATGCAGGTCATCGAAGACGAGGATTACATGGTGGATTATCTGGGAGCAATGCTCAAGCTTTTCAGCATTCACGGGGTAACGAGCGTTTTCACTTTCGAAGTCGATAAGATGTTCGGCTCATTCGAGATCAACAGCCGGCGCACCCTGGGCCTGTTCGACAACCTGGTGCTGCTGCGCTACGTGGAGCTTGAGGGCGAGATCAGGCGGGCCATTGCCTTGCTCAAGATGCGCGGCACAGACCACGAGAAATCGATCCAGGAATACGTGATCTCTCACTCCGGGATCGAGGTGCGCACAAAGTTCGAGGGCCGGGTGGACGTGATGGGCGGCACCGGGGCCGGCCAGCCGGAGGTGGTGGAGCTCAAAGACATCCTGGCCGACGCCACCCGCTGGGCAGATGCCACCCGCAGAATGCGCGAACGCCAGAAACAATCCCTGAAATAATCCATATCTTATCTGATTATTCCATTTCGCCTGGGCACGGCGTGCCGTGCCCAGGCAACTCCTTACTTTTGAGGCGCTTCGAATTTGGACACCAAAGTCAAAAATTTCCTCAAATCGGTTGCCAACACAGTTCTCAAGCTTGAAATCCTGAGCTATTACCACGACCACCCGTTCGCCATGGACAATGCCGCCGGAATTGCGCGCTGGCTAAACCGCCGGGTGGAGGATGTGGCAGCCGATCTGGGCGAGCTGGTGAAGGGGGGCGTTTTCACCCGGGAAAGCGACGAGGAGGATTCAGTGATTACTTTCAGCCCGGATGAGCGCACCGGCGAGATTATCGACAAGGTGGTGTCTTCATACAGGCTGACCCGCGAGGCTGTTTACGCGGAGGTACTCGCCCTTCAGCAGAAACAGGATGATCTTCGCAAAGAGTACCAGAAGATTCTATTTACCGAGCGCGGCAAGACCGAGACCATCCTGAACAGCCTGGAGGAGGCTGTGCTGGTGACCAGCCGCCAGGCCAGAGTGCTGCTTGCCAATGGCCGGTTCATGGAGCGTTTTGCTGCTGCCCGGGCAGATTCACCATCAGGCACGGCGCTGGAAAAATTGGTGGGGGAGGGGCCTGTTGCCGGGGCGGTCCATTCCTCGATTGCAAAAATGGGAGAGGATGAACCCGGAGTGGATTTCAGCCACGAGGAGAGGTTTTATCGGGTGCAAAGCCAGCCGGTAACCGGGCCTGACGGGAAGATTATCGCAGATGAGGACGGCACTCCAGTGGCCTATGTGACAGTCCTCCGGGATATGACCCGCGACCGGGAGATCGAGCGCATGCGCGAGGATTTTATCTCCATGCTGACTCACGACCTGAAAAACCCTCTGGGAATTATCCTGGGAAGCTCCACTCTCGTGCTGGATGGCAAAGTCGGCCTGCTGAACAAAAAACAGCACAAACTGCTTTCCAATGTCGTTAAAGGCTGCGGCCTGATGGAGCGCCTGATCGAGGATTTCCTCACCCTTTCCAAGCTGGAAGCCGGGCAGTTGAAATTGGATTCTGAGGAGGTAGATATAAACGAGTTGCTTCAAAGTACCCTTCAGTTCTTAAATCCTCAGTTTGCAGAAAAACAACTGAATGTGAGTTACAGCACCGAATGCAAAACGGTTCGGGTCCTCGCCGATCCCATTCAACTGGAAAGAGTGGTCTCCAATCTCCTGGCTAATGCGATCAAGTATAACCAGGATGGGGGCAGGATTGATGTTTCAGCAATCAAGGAGGGTGATAAAATCCGTGTGGATGTGGCAGATACCGGCAAGGGGATTGCTGCTGAAGAGCTTCCTTTTGTTTTCGATAAATTCCGCCGCGCCTGTTCTGTGGAGAGCATGAAAGGCACAGGGCTGGGGCTTGCCATTGCGCGGGAGCTGATCTCCGCTATGGGAGGTGAAATCTGGGCCAAGAGCGAGTTGGGCAAGGGCAGTGTTTTCAGTTTCCGCCTGCCAAGAGCAGTTAGCCCCGCCTGATTTGCCGCGAATTACTGAATTATCCTCCTCTCAGGATCTTTTCATCTCCTCTCTCATTTGCATCGCCTCGAGAATCAGGTTCACGATTCCATCCAAGCCGAGTCTTTGCTGGTTCAGGATCATATCGTAAATAGCCGGGTTTTTGAGGCTCTTGCCCAGGAAATATTTGGAGAACTTTCCCCGTTCCCTGTCGTTTTTAATCGTGTAGCGGCGGGCCTCTTTTGGATCATCGATATTTTCGTAAGCGGCAACCTGCTTGACCCTCCATTCCAGCGGCGACACTATCCGGATGTGAAGGCCGCCGGTGAGTTTGCCGGTGATCAGGCTCGAAGCGCGGCCGATAATAATCACTTTTCCCCTGGAGGCGAGTTGAAAAATCGTCTCCGCGAATCTTTTGAAAACCTGTATCGAGGAAGGTTCGCCGGTGAATAATCCCTTAATATAGTCGCCGAAAATATACTTGTGTTGCTTGTCGAGGTTTTCCACCAGCACTCGGCTAAGATTGTGATCCCGGCAAACCAGATCAACCAGCTTGTGATCGTAAACCGTCCAGGGCGGAAGTCCCTCCTGCTGTGTCGAATTGAGCGCTGCTGCGAGATTGTCCCCTATTCGAAAGCCGGCACAGCCGTAATCGCGCGAAATGGTGATAAAACGGATTCCCTCCCTGGTTTTCTCCTCTGTCACTTTGTCGCCGGTCGCTTCCCAGATCCTGAACTGTTCCTCAACCTGTTTTACTCGGTCTTTAGTGGATAATTCTTTTACCCGGATATCCTTCATTTTTAAAGGAGCCTTTCGGTAAATGGGAACAAAGTGAGGATCAATACTCAACGGAAATATAGCAAATCGGAAGTCTTTATTTAAACATGTCTGATCCGCGCAAAACTTGTCAAGGGCAAAATAAAAATTGCTTATAAGCAGAATAAGAAAAATATCTTTTCGATTAAAGATCGAAGGGGGTTAGCCGTATAGAAAAGCCAGCACACCTGCAAGAACAAACTGCGTGTTTCCTAAGACCTCCACAGGAGTTTCCCTGCGGATTATTCGCCGGTGATAAAGGTAGACGTAGAAGCAGATGTAAGCGGTGAGCACGAGCATCAGCTTTCCGAAACTGGTGAGCCAGCCCAGCGCTGCCCCAACCGACATCACCAACGCATAAAGGCTTGTCAGGCTTATTATCAGGATCATGGTTCCCTTTGTCCCGATTATTGTCGGCAAGGTTTCCCGCCCCACGATCTGGTCTTCCTGGATATCGCGAACGTCGAAAAACAGGGAGCGAATCGTGACCAGCAGAAAAGTTGCGGTGAAGGTGAGAAAGAAAGCGGGAGTGATAAATGAAAGCCCTTTTAACTGAAGAGGAAAGAAAACGGTCACGAAAGCCCATCCAAGGCCCATGAAAAGGTCTTTTGAGGCAGGGATCAGGCGCAGAGGAAGATTTTTGCCGCCGACCGGGAGGCTGAGATATGGTATATCTATATGGTACAAAAGCCCCAGAAACAAGAGTAGCGTCATAATCATAAATGATCCCGGTCCCTGTGTACCAGTTAAAAGCAGAGCAATTGCGGCCGAGACAGCCGCAAGCCAGAGATAAAATTTGCTCTCCGAAGTTTGATTTGATCCCCCAGGGATCTTTGCTAACTCAAAAGCGCCCTGGTGGGTGAAATGGCTCATCAGGTGCACGCTCAAAATGTAATAGAATGCAACCGCATAAGGCAGCCAGCCCGGATTGATTCCCATCAGGCGGGCGTTGGCGAAACAAAGCATCGCAGAGCCGAAGGCAACGAAAATGTTCGATTTCACCAGGAACCGGCTAATTTGTTTGACCAGCCGGAATACCCGGGAGGCGCTCTGCGGCTCGATCTCCTTGAGCCTGTCCACCACCTCCATCAGGATCCAGTTTGGGGTGGAAGCGCCCGCGGTAACCGCTACCCTATGGTATTGCCGCAGACTGTTCTCGTCCAGTTCCTCGGCGGTTTCTACGTGAAAGGTGGGCTTGCCGTTGCCCTCGCTGATATGTACCATCTGACGGGTGTTCGCGCTGTTTCTGCCGCCTACAACAACCACGGCATCTGCACCTTTTGAAAGCTGTCGAATTTCCTCTTGGCGGCGGTAGGTGCTCGGACAAATCGTGTCCAGTACCTCCACATTACTGTAACGTTTTTGAATCGCCTCACCCACCCGGGAATAAACAGATTTCTCGAGTGTGGATTGGGCGACCACACACACTTTTTCGGCATCCGGCAAAGTTGCGACTTCCTCGGCAGTGATGATCACGTGTCCCTGATCTCCGGCATAACCTGCAAGTCCGATCACCTCCGCATGGTTCCTGTCTCCTATTATGACCACCATATACCCGGCGCGCCGGTGCCTGCGGATCAGGCCCTGAATTTTAGCAACATCCGGGCAGGTGGCGTCGCACACCGTTACCCCGAAGCTCTGGATTTCTTTACGTCTCTGCGGGCTGATACCGTGAGTCCGGATGAATACGGTCTCATTAGGTTTCGGTCTGTCATCATCACTCATCACTTTTACACCGCGGCGCTCGAGAATCTCGATAGTCTGGGGGTTATGGATCAGGGGGCCGTCCGTGTAGATAGTCTGGCTGGTCTGCTCGGAATGTTCGAGCACCTTGTTCATCGCCAGCCGGACACCCTTGCAGAATCCCGCTGTCTCTGCCAGTAATACTTTCATCAGGCAAACTCGCTTGAAGGAAAATCTTCCTTTGGTTATCCGAGATAATTATTATTAAACAAATGCTGGTAGCAGGAAGGTACAAAAAACCGGCCTATAGAAACTAATTTTAATTGAATCCATTGTGCCAAGTCAACCCTGACTATTACAAGTACGTCACTTTACAAGGGTTATATCTTGGATTACTTTGGGGTTATCAGCCTGAAATTCAGCAGTTGAAGGAGATTTATGAAAGTACTCGGAATTATTCCCGCGCGCTATATGTCATCCCGATTTCCAGGCAAACCACTGGCCATGATCGCCGGCAAAAGTATGATCGAGCGGGTTTACCGCCAGGCCGAGAAGGCAACGACCCTGGACGATATAGTCGTGGCGACCGATGATGGGCGGATCGCAGCCTGTGTGCGGAATTTCGGCGGCAACGTGATGATGACCGCCGCGAACTGTCCGACCGGAACCAACCGCACGGCTCTGGTGGCCGAAGCCATGGAAGATTACGATATTGTGCTCAATATTCAGGGAGATGAGCCCCTTCTGGAGCCGGAGCATATCGATTCTGCCGTAAGGCTTATCAAGCAGACTCCAGAGGCGGATATCACCACTCTGGTGCGGCCGGCCCGTTATCCGGCAGAGGCTGATGATTATAACTGCGTGAAGGTGGTTTTGGGCACAGGCGGCAGGATTCTCTATTTCTCACGGGGCCGGGTGCCGTACTGCAGAGACAAGGATCTGCAAAGCAAGTTCGAACCCGGTGGGGAGAACCCGTACCGGATTCATCTCGGACTCTACGTTTACCGGAAGGAAAAGCTGCTTCAGATGGTCAGCTTGCCGACTGCCATGGCTGAACGCTGTGAGGGTCTCGAACAGTTGCGTGCCCTTGATGCAGGGATTACCATGTACGCTGCCCAGATCAGCGAAACCGCCTCGATCGGGGTGGATACCCCGGATGACATCATTCTTGTGGAAAAAGCGATCAAGCAGCACGGACTGGAATAAACCTCGGAACGGACATGGTTTTTTTCACTCTCGCCAGGATTCTGATATGCCGGGAAGGATACTGAATAGAAGAGTCCTCAGATTAAGAAAGCAACTGGAGAATTTATAATTGTTTGCAATCTTCCAGGCGAAAGATTATATTTTCCCTGGATTTCAGCCGGCAGGGGAAGCCATAATCTAAGGTGTGAATCGAGGATAATTGGCCAGATTCGCCGAGATCAAAAGAGACAAGATCAAGCACACCGAGGGGGTCAAGTATATCTTTGTCACCGGTGGAGTTGTATCATCCCTTGGCAAGGGGATCTGCTCCTCGGCACTGGGAATGCTGCTCAAGGCCCGCGGCCTTTCGGTGACAATCATGAAATTCGACCCTTATCTGAATGTGGATCCCGGCACGATGAACCCCCTTCAGCACGGGGAGGTTTATGTCACCGATGACGGGGCTGAAACCGACCTCGATCTGGGCCACTACGAGCGCTTTCTCGATGAATCCCTCTCCCAGGATAACAATGTCACCACGGGAAGGATCTACGATACGATTATCTCCAAGGAGCGCCGGGGAGATTATCTCGGTGCCACAGTGCAGGTGATTCCCCATGTGACCGATGAAATCAAGGCCTCGCTGGTGCGCCTGACATTGAAACGCAGGGTGGATGTGGTAATCAGCGAAATCGGCGGCACAGTGGGCGATATCGAATCCTTGCCGTTTCTGGAGGCCAGCCGCCAGTTCGGACTCGATCTCGGGCGCAGCAATGTTGTCTACGTACACGTAACAATGGTGCCTTTCCTTAAATCCAGCGGCGAGCTTAAAACAAAGCCTACCCAGCACAGTGTAAAAGCCCTGCGTGAAATCGGAATTCAGCCGGATATCCTGATCTGCCGCACAAGCCACCCCTTGAGTGATGATCTGAAACAGAAAATCGCGCTTTTCTGTAATGTTTCTCACCAGTCTGTTTTCGAGGCCCGAGACGTGAACTCGATCTACGAGGTGCCCTTGCTGTTGAACAGCCAGGGACTGGACCACAGGGTAGCCGATCACCTTCAGTTGGATACCAAGAAACCCGCCCTGGGACGCTGGAGAAAAATGGTGCGGAAGTATCTCAATCCAAAGCGGGAGATCGATATCGCAGTCTGCGGCAAGTATGTCAGCCTGGCCGATGCCTATAAATCGATAATGGAGTCCTTCGTGCACGCAGGTATTGCCAATGATGTCAAGGTCAACCTGACCTGGATCGACACCGAGAAAATCAGCCGCTATAACGCCAAGCGCAAGCTGAGCCGATTCGCTGGAATGCTGGTCCCCGGGGGTTTCGGTTGGCGTGGTATCGAGGGAAAGCTTGAGACTATCCGCTACGCAAGATTGAACAAGGTGCCGATGTTCGGTATCTGCCTCGGCCTTCAGTGCGCAATTGTCGAGTTTGCCCGAAATGTCTGCGGTATCGAAGATGCGGTTTCCAGCGAGTTCGATACCAATGCCGAAAGCCAGGTGATAAGCCTGATGCCCGACCAGGCGGAAGTTACCGAAAAGGGCGGCACCATGCGGCTGGGCGCCTATCCCTGCGAACTGAAAGAAGGCACCCTGGTGAGGAAAATCTATGGTGAAAGCCTGATCAGCGAACGGCACCGCCACAGGTACGAGGTCAACAACAAATACAGGGAAAAGCTTGCGGCCCACGGTATGGTTTTCAGCGGCCTGTCCCCTAACGGCCAGTTGGTGGAAATAATGGAGCTCAGGAAGCATCCCTGGTTTATCGGCTGCCAGTTCCATCCCGAACTGAAAAGCCGCCCGATGCGCCCGCACCCGCTGTTCAGGGATTTTGTCAGGGCCTCCCTGGAATATGATGAAAAGAGAAAGCAGAAGTGACTCTGCCTGATCGTGCTAAATCATCAGTGATCGAACTTGCCGGTGGCCGCATGGGAGGCGGCGAGCGGCTTTTTATTATCGCGGGCCCTTGCGTGGTCGAAGAGCTAGACGTGATGCGCCAGACTGCGGAGGCGCTTTCCAGGCTCGCACAAAAACTCGGAATAGTTTACGTTTACAAATCCTCTTACCGGAAGGCCAACCGTTCCTCTATCGGAACTCCGACAGGTCCCGGCCTTGATAAAGGGCTCGAAATTCTGAGCAGGATCAAGGAAGAATTCAGCCTGCCGATTTGTACGGACATCCACGAGAGCGCAGAGGCCGCCCCGGCTGCACAGGTGGCGGATGTGTTGCAGATACCGGCTTTCTTGAGCCGCCAGACCGATCTTTTGCACGCCGCTGCAGCCACCGGGCGGGTTGTAAATATAAAGAAAGGGCAGTTCATGGGGCCCGAACTTGCCGTGCTTGCCGCTGAAAAGGTGCGCCATTTCGGTGGGGATAGGGTTCTGCTTACTGAGCGCGGAAGTTTTTTCGGTTATAATGACCTGGTGGTGGATTTTCGCTCGCTCCAGGTGATGGCAGCCTCACTAAGCCCGCTGGTATTCGATGTCACTCACAGCGTGCAGACCCCGGGGGGCACAGGTGAATCCTCCGGCGGCAAAAGAGAGTTTATCCCTCTTCTTTCCCGCGCGGCTGTGGCAGCCGGAGTTGATGGGCTTTTCATGGAGGTTCATCCTGATCCAGCCAGCGCGTTGAGTGACCGGCAATGTATGGTGAGCACTGAAGAGGCGGAAAGTTTGATCCCCTCACTTGTCGAGTTGGGCGATTATGTTAGAGATAAATGGTAAGAAAATAAAGCTGGATAGCAGCCTGGATGCCCCGGCCGAGGTGATCGAGGCGGCACGCAAGGTAGAGCTGATCGTAATGGATGTGGACGGGGTGCTGACCAACGGGCGCACTTACCAGCTAAACAGCGGCGAGCAGTTTCTCTGTTTCAGTGTGGAGGATGGTACGGCTTTCGCCCTCTGCGGCGGGGTGGACCTGCACCTGGCGGTAATCTCCGGCCGCGACCTGGAGGCGGCGCGGGCCCGCATGGAGAGTTTTGCCATCAAAGAGCTGCATCTTGGTTGCGTGAACAAAGAGCTTGTTCTTTCGGAAATGAGCCGCCGTCTTGAGATACCCTGCGAGCGCATGGCCTATATTGGTGATGACCTGAACGATCTTCCGCTCATGGCACGTGTGGGGCTGCCGGTGGCCGTGCCCGATGCTGCACCGGAAGTTATCGAGGCTGCAGCCTACTGCACCAGGAAAGCGGGCGGCCACGGTGCAGTCCGCGAGCTGGTTACCCTGGTCCTCAAGGCCAGGGGACTTTACGAACAGGCTGTTGAAAAATACCTGAGGGAACATTGAGCAAAGTGTCACAAAAAATTATGGACGGTAAACATATCGAATACGGACCAAAGGATCTCCTGGAAGAAGCCCGCCGGGTGATCCGTATCGAGTCCGAGGGTGTCCGCGGCCTGCTCGACCGTCTCGATGAGTCTTTTGCCGAAGCAGTGGAACTTATTTATAACTGCAAGGGTAGAGTTATTGTATCAGGTGTTGGCAAAAGCGGCATAGTGGGACGCAAGCTTGCCGCGACGCTCACAAGCACAGGCACGCCGGCGGTTTTCATCCATCCCGTAGATTTCTTTCACGGCGACATGGGGCTGGTCACACCGGAAGATGTTTTTATCGCGGTTTCCAAGAGCGGTGAAACGGGCGAAGTCGAGCGTATGCTTCACCTGTGTAAGAGGCTCGGGGTCAAGCTAATCGCGGTGACAGGAGAGAAAAACAGCTCTCTTGCCAGGCTCTCCGAGCTAGTGCTCGATGTTGGGGTTCCGCAGGAAGCCTGCCCCTATGATCTAGCCCCCACGGCCAGCACTACAGCGGCGATGGTCATGGGCGATGCTCTGGCGATCGCATTGCTTGTACGCCGGGATTTCCGTCCTGAGGATTTCGCCAGGCTTCATCCGGCAGGTTTCCTGGGCAGAAGGTTGCTTCTGCGGGTGGAGGAGCTGATGCTCACCGGGAACAATGTAGGCACTGTCAGCAATCGGGCCAGGATGAAAAAGGTCCTGCTGGAGCTTGTCGCTAAACGCGGCATCTGCGCAGTGCTGGGCGGCAAAGGTGAGTTGATCGGGGTAATCACCGATGGCGATTTCAAGCGGCTGCTTCAGAAAACTTCCGATTTCATGAAGATAAAAGCCATAAATGTTATGAATAAAAATCCCAAAAACATCCGCCAAGAGGAGTTGTGCATTTCCGCAGTTAAAATGATGGAGAGTTATTCCATTATCTCCATGCCGGTGGTGGACGAAAACAAAAGGGTCGTGGGCATGGTGCACCTTCATGATCTGATGCGAGCCAAGGTGATATGATTCCTGGCTATTATCATAAAGAAAAAATGGTGATTTCGAGCCTTTTTTCATCCACCGCCGGAATATTGGCCGGGGTTTTTTTCATAATGCTCTGTCTTCTCTCTGCCGGTTGCGGGGAAAAGGAAATCGCTCAGGTACCCGGTGGGGAACAGAGCGTTGAGATACCGGACCAGATTTTCGACGGCTTCGAGATGACAATCACCGAAAGCGGGATCAAGAAAGGCTGGGTTCAGGCCGACCGGGCCGAAAAATATACGGCAAAAGGCCTTTTCAAAGCCGAAAACCTGGTCGTGCTTTTCTATACCCAGACCGGTGCTATCAAATCCGTGATGACCTCCCGTAAGGGATGGATCCACACCGATTCAGGGGATATGGAAGCGATGGATTCGGTGGTGGTGATCTCCAGCGACAGCACGAAAACGCTGCTCACCGAACACCTGGTCTGGAAAAAGAAAGATAACCGCATCCTCGGCGATTCCGCAGTGGAGATTCGAAGCCCGCGGGGAGTGGTTTTCGGCGACGGGATCGAGGCGGATGCAGGGTTCGAGAATCTCGAAGTGAAAAACCCGACCGGAGACATACATGTCCTCGGGGAAGATTTTTAGAAACTTCATTGTCCTGCTTTTAACCACCGAACTGTTCCTCCAGCTATCCTCGGTGAATTCTCAACGTGCCCCAGTTGATATAACCGCGGCCAACCGACAGGATATTCCCTTCACCATCGAGCAAGCCGATCATCTGTTCCAGCGCAAAGACCCCTCTGGTGCCGAAAGGTTTATCCTTCAGGGCAATGTAAAAGTTGTGCGGGCTTCTTCGCGCATCAAGTGCGGCAGCCTCACTTATTACCCCTCCGGAAGCTACTTTCTCTGTGTCGATTCGGTTTTTCTCACTGACACGGAACGCATCCTTCATTCCGATACCCTGTTCTATTACGTGGAGCAGGCGCATTACACGGTGCTAGGCAGCTTGAGGTGGGCTACCAAAGAGTTTTCCGGCACTGGCCTGCGGGGAGATTACTACCGGGACTCAGAGCTTATGGCGGTCGAGGGCCGGGCGGTGGCAAGAGACAGCCTCCGGGAAATACGGGCCGATAAGCTGGAATACGACTATGGAAGCGAAACGCTGCGTGCAACAGGCAATGTGGAGATGCTCGAGGTGGAGTCCGGCTCGATGGCTGTCGCCTCAAGCGCGCTATACCAGCGCAAGACAGGCCTTTTAACCCTTTCCGGAAGGCCCAGGGTTACTTACTATGAGGCCGATGATACGCTTTCCCTGGACCCATACTACCTGACCAGCGACATTTTGAAAAGTTACGCCAATGACAGCCTGTTCGCAATCGGCAGGGTCAGGCTCTGGGATGACAGCCTTAGTATCACCTCGGACAGCCTGTTTCACGATCGTGTTGCGGGAGTGAGCTATTTCCGCAAAGGTCCGCCGGTAGTGGAGAATCCCCGTTACAATTTGCAAGGCGAGCTTCTCGATGTGTTTATAGACAGCCGCCGGCTGAAACGGATCAACGCCGTGCGGAATGCCCGCGGAGAATTCTATTTCGAGGGCGAAAGGCGGGATCTGGGCAGAATTTCTGCTGACGAGGAGCCCGCAATAGGCAGTTGGATCGAGGGTGACAATCTGGAGCTTTATTTCGGCGAGGAGGCTCTTGACAGTATTGTTGCGCTTGGTAACGCCAGGAGTTATTTCAGGGAGACTGCCGAATCGGGCGTAACCTACATCCAGGGAACCAGGTTGCTGTTAATCTGGCGTGATGGAGCGCTAGGAACGGTAGAGGTCACGGACGGCGGTCGCGGGCTTTTTCTCCCTGCCGACAGTTCGGTTGGGATGACTGTTATACCTGACTCTGCCGGTTTCAAAACCCACCATGACAGCCTCTAGTCCATGATAAATCCTATTGACTTTGACTTGGTTTTGGGATAGAATTAATCAAAGAGATGGCATGAAATTTGTAAAAAGACGTTTAGATTTTGACACCGGCATTGAAAGATTTGTTCGGCCGTTGATTCCAGAGCCAAGGGACGAAGCATTATTAAGCCAGAAATAACTTCTTTGAATAAGAATTCCGCACAGGCGGAACCCTGTTTACACACAAAAGGTTTGGTCAAGGTTTATAAGAAGCGCAGGGTTGTGAACGAAGTTGACCTGGAGGTAAAAAAGGGAGAGGTTGTAGGCCTTCTCGGACCAAATGGAGCCGGAAAAACAACCACTTTTTACATAATAGTGGGCTTGATCAGGCCTGAGGCCGGTAGGATTCACCTTTCGGAAAGAGAAATTACCGGACTGCCGATGTACAGGCGGGCTCGTCTCGGAATCGGATACCTTCCCCAGGAACCCTCGGTATTCCGGAAGCTGACGGTTGAGGAAAACCTGTTGACGATTCTCGAGACTCTGAATTACTCCCGGCGGAATAGAAAAAAGCGTTGCATCGAATTGCTCGAGGAGTTGGGCCTGGAAAACCTCCGGCAGAGAAAGGCTTACTCGCTCTCAGGAGGGGAACGAAGAAGGCTGGAAATCACCCGCGCTTTGATTACCGAGCCCCAGTTTATTCTGCTTGATGAGCCTTTTGCCGGGGTCGATCCGATCGCGGTTGATGATATCCAGGGAATAATCTCCAGGCTGCGGGAGCGCGGTATCGGAGTTCTGATTACCGATCATAACGTCCGCGAAACCCTGCAGATCACAGACCGGGCTTATATCATGTTCGAGGGAAGGATTCATTTGAGCGGTGATGCAGAAACGCTGATAAACGACCCTACTGCAAGAAAACTCTACCTGGGACATGATTTCAGGATGTGAGTTCGAAAAAGTAATTTCGAAAGCCCTTTAATGATCGCTGTTTTAGGTTATTGGTAACCAAGGTTGGTCTGCTATGGCACTTCAGCATCGTATGGAGCTCCAGTACCGCCAGGAGATGACGATCAATCCGAGACTTTACCAGGCGATGGACCTGTTGCAGATGCCCTTGCTGGATTTGCAGTTGCACCTGAAACAGGAACTGATGGTTAATCCGTTCCTGGAGCTGATTGAGGAATCCGAGGAGGGTGTGGAAACGACCGATGTGGAAGCTGAAGAGGATTCCAGAGAAGAGGGTGAGGAAGAATTGCCAGAGGATTCCAGGGTTGAAGATTCTAAAGAAGAGAGCTCCGGGCAAGAGGATGATCAAGATGTTTCATTCGGGGAAGATAATCCAGTGGCTAAAGATGTTGAATCCTCGATAGATAATTATTCCGAGGATGGTGACCTGACAACCAAGACCCAGGAAAATGTTAACTGGGACAAAATCCTCGAAGAAAATGATTTCGACTACGATAATTTCGCCCAGGAAGTCGACGACAGGGAGTTCTATGAGAAAGCCCCTTCCGATGGCCGCTCTCTTTATGAATATCTCACCGAGCAACTGGTTCTTCTCAAGATTGATGAGAACCAGCGCCGGATCGGTGAAGAGATAATCGGGGATATCAACGACGATGGCTACCTGACAAGCTCAGTTTCCGAGATCGCCTTCCGCTTACGCATGGAGGAGGCGGAAGTCGAGCATGTACTGGGTTTCGTTCAGACCTTGGAGCCGCTGGGTGTGGGCGCACGCGATCTGAAAGAATGCCTGCTGATTCAACTCAGGGAAAAGGGCTGGGAAGACAGCCTTGTTTGCAAGCTTGTGAGCGAATATTTCGAGCAGCTTTCCAAGAGGCACTGGCAGGAGATCGCCAAAGCTACTGGTCTGAGTCTGAAAAAGATTCAGGACGCTACTGACGAGATTGCTCATCTGGAACCCAAACCTGGCAGGCTTTACAGCAGTGGCAGGGATGACAACTATGTCGTTCCGGACCTGGTTGTGGAGAAGGTCGAAGGCGAGTACATGGTCTATGTCAACGATTCCAATTTTCCCAGGCTCCGGCTGAACCGCGCCTACCAGGAAATAGCCCGTGATCGCAAAAATTTCACAGGAAAGACCAAAAATTTCATTTACAATAAGTTGAACAGCGCAAACTGGCTGATCCAGGCGATTGAACAGCGCAAGCAAACCATGCTCAAAGTGATGCGCTATATCGTGAACAAGCAGCGCGGTTTCTTCGAACACGGGATTAGTCAGCTTAAGCCGTTGACTCTCCGCGAGGTTTCCGAAGCGATTGACATGCATGAGTCAACGATCAGCCGGGTAACCAGCGACAAGTATTGCCAGACTCCGCGCGGTGTTTTCCAGCTTAAATTCTTTTTCAGTGTCGGCCTGGCAAGCGATACCGGCGAGGATGTTTCCGCCCGTGGAATCAAGGATAAAATAGCCAAGATGATCGAAAACGAGGATTCCTCCAAGCCACTCACCGATCAGGAAATCGTGGCCCGCCTTAAAGAGGGTGGTCTTCAGATTGCAAGAAGAACTGTCGCCAAGTATCGGGACCAGATGGGTATCCTGCCTGCAAGAATGCGTAAAAGAGTATGACAGCCATTTTGGATAAACAAGCAAATTGTTTCGCCCCCTTGAACACATGTTATCTGCGTAAGCTTATGTTTGATCTCCTGAGAAATATTAATGGGTCGGGTCGAGCCTGTGTCCCAAATTTTCCTTCTTAACACTGTTATCTATAACAAGTCTTAACGGAAAGAGAGGTTGATCCTGATTCAAAACCTGGTCGAGCCTGATTCGGGAAATGGAGTAGGACTTTGATTGATTTTTGAAAGATGTTTTCAGACTGGGGGGTCATTCGAATTATTCTTTGCCCTTTCAATGCGAAGGAGGCAGTGGATGCAGGTAACCATCACGAGAAGGAATACAGGCTTGAGCGAAAGCTTGAAAAATTATCTGGAAGGAAAGCTTTCAGTATTGACCAAGCGTTATGGTAAAATAATCGATGCCAATGTAGTGATGGATAATGAGGGGAAGGAACACAGTGTTGAGATTACCCTGCGTGTCTCCCGCCGAACTTTTTTTTCAAAGGACAAGAGCACAAATTTACGAGCTGCGATTGATTCTTCTGTGGATAAACTCTATAAACAGTTGATAAAATCCAAAGGGAAAATGCGCCGAAAAGGGTTCACTGCTGAGGAAGCGATTTTAAGCGGCAAAGTCATTGTCCCTGAGACTGCAAAAGAGGAGATGGTGGAGAGTGAGGTCCCGATGCTCACTTTTGAACAGGAAGAAATCACCGAGGAAACTGAGGAAAGAACCGGGACATGAGCTTTTAACAGTTTCTTCTATTTCACTGAAATCACAGCCGCGTCTTCCTCTTAAAACAGGGAGCCGCGGCTTTGCTTAAACCCTTCTTTGCACATGGCATTCTGATGGAAAAAACAATTAAAGTAGGCCAGTTTTATTCCCAGCATAAAGAAAGGTTTAAACTCAGCCTTTTTACTGAAGAGCATACCCTGGAAAGCCTGATTGTGAGCCATGAGGTCAGCAGGCCCGGACTCATACTTTGTGGTTTCACCAAGAAATTCGCTTACAACCGGACGCTTGTTTTCGGGGAGACAGAGATCGTTTATCTGGAGAACCTGTCTCAGAAAAAACTTAACTCTTATATCGAAACAACGTGTTCTTTCGATATTCCCTGTATGGTTGTCTCCAAAAGCCTCAAGCCGCCGGAACTGATGGTTGAGGTGGCCAACCGGCAGAAGATACCTGTGCTGGGAACAGCCCTGGGTACGCAGGAATTCTCACGTAAGCTCTCCGGATTTCTGGAGCAGTATTTTGCGCTCCATACATTTGTTCACGGTTCCCTGGCCGATGTTTACAGCGTGGGAGTGATGTATATAGGGGCCAGCGGTATCGGCAAAAGCGAATGCGTGCTGGATCTGGTAGGATGTGGACACAGGCTGGTCTGCGATGATGTGATCCATATTATCAGGGTTGGGGAGAACACGCTTGTGGGAATGGCGGATGAAAAATTCGGCCATCACATGGAGATACGTGGCCTGGGAATTATCGATATTTTCCGGCTTTTCGGTATCAGGGCCGTACGTTCGCGCAAGAGGATCGAGGTCGTTGTGGAACTGGTTCAATGGAAAGAGAAAGTGGCTTTTGACCGTACGGGCCTGGCTGACCGGAACACTAAAATCCTGGGGGTGGAACTTCCCCTGGTCCAGGTTCCGCTGGTGCCGGGAAAGGATATAACGGTTATCAGCGAAGTTATCGCCATGAATTATCTTCTTAAACTCAAGGGATATCATTCGGCAAAGGAGTTTAACCGCAGATTGCTTGAAGAAATGGGTCAGGATAGTTATATTGACGAGTTATCTGAATAATCAATAAATTTAGACTAAATAGAATAATTAGGATAATCGGTTCACTACTGGGGATAAGACATCATCTCGAAACTCGAATTAAAAAACCATGCCGAGTTTAACTGCAGAGGTAAAGATACAGAACAAGCTGGGACTACACGCCAGGCCTGCGGCTATGCTGGTTCAGACCACCAACAAGTTTAAAAGCGAGATCCTTATTAAAAAAAATGATATGGAGGTCAATGCCAAAAGCATACTGGGTATCATGATGCTTGCTGCAGAGTATGGCTCCAGCCTTGTTTTAACTGTTTCGGGCAAGGACGCTGAGGAAGCTCTTAGCGCTGTGACAGAGCTTTTCGAGAGAAAATTTGAAGAGGAAGAAAAGGAGAATGCATGAAATGCCTGGGCCAAGAGTAGGAAAAACCCTCAAGGTCAAAAGAAAGAAAAAAAGCAGCGAGCTTGTTGTATCAGGTCTCGCAGCCTCTCCAGGGCTGGTTATGGCTAAGGCTTTCGTGATTTCTTTCGGTTTACCCAACATACCGATCAGGAAATTGAGGCGGGGTGAGGTGGATGATGAAATCGAGCGATTCCGTAACTCTTTGACCACCACGCGGGACCAGTGCCTGAATCTACAGAATAATCTCAAAAAGAAACTCAAGGATAAAACCCCTCAGATATTCGATGCCCACCTTCTGATGATCGACGATACGATTATCACCGATCAGACGATTTCCTTTATCAGAGATAAGCTTGTAGGCGCCGAGCAGGCATATTCTATTACCGTGGACAAGATTGTCAAGGTGATCGGGTCTGACCGCAACGACAGTTATCTGCGGGAGCGCGTGGCAGACCTCCGGGACGTGGAGCGCCGGGTGATGGCCAATCTCATGGGGCTGAGTGAGCCTTCCAGAATGGATCTCCAGGAGCAGGCAGTACTTGTGGCCCACGACCTTACTCCTAGCCAGACCGCGCAACTCGACCGCAAGCTGGTTCTCGGCTGTGCCACCGATGTCGGCGGGACTACCAGCCACACCGCCATTCTCAGCCGCTCGCTCGAAATACCGGCCGTGGTCGGCCTGGGAAATATTACCGAACTGGTGAATACCGACGATGGGATAATAGTAGACGGCTATGCCGGCAAGGTGATTATCAGGCCCAGGAAAGCCGAGTTGCAGGACTTTTATTTCAGGGCCAAAGATTACAGGATGATCGAAGACCGGCTGGCCAAACTAAGAGACCTGCCCGCGAAAACAGTGGACGGCAGGCTTGTCGAGCTGTCGGCGAATATCGAATTTCCTAAAGAGGTCGATTCTGTGATCAGCCACGGGGCAAAAGGAGTAGGGCTTTTCCGTTCCGAATTTCTCTATCTTACTCGCAGTAAGCTGCCCACGGAAGAAGAACAGTACCAGGCCTACGCCGAGGTGGCTCGCCGTCTGCACCCTGATCCAGTGATTATCCGTACTCTGGATGCAGGGGCGGATAAATTCGCTGTGCAGTTCCAGTCCACCCCGGACCCCAATCCCTTCCTGGGAAACCGTGCGATTCGTATTTGCCTCAAGCACAAGTACATTTTCCGCACGCAGTTGAGAGCCTTGTTCCGCGCCACCCTGGAGGGCAACATAAAAATCCTTCTGCCGTTCATTTCGACCATCGAGGAGTTGAAAAAGTCGATGGCATTTATCAGAAAAGTGCGGCGTGAACTGGTGAATGAGGGCCTGCCGATACCTGAAAAGGTCAAAGTGGGCAGCATGATCGAGGTTCCCTCTGCTGCGATGATGGTAGAGGACTTTCTCCCGTTTGTTGATTTCATCAGTATCGGGACCAACGATCTGATCCAGTACCTGATTGCAGTCGATCGGGGCAATGAACGTGTGGCACACCTGTACGAGCCTTTCAACCCGGCGGTGATTCGGCTGATTGATTTTGTAATAACCAGGGCCAAGAAATATAATAAGTGGGTCGGGGTCTGCGGTGAAATGGCGGGAAATCCATACTCGGCCCTCCTGCTGGTCGGCCTTGGTGTGGATGAGCTCTCAGCCAGCCCCACCTCGATTCCAGGAATAAAAAAGATAATCCGTTCCGTCAGTTACTCGCATGCCCGCGAAGTTGCCGATAAGGTCCTTGCTCTCAACAGTGTGGGCAGGATTAAAAACTATCTGGCACAGCAGGTCGAAGAGATCGACAGGGGCATTATCGAGCTTTATACCGAATAATAATATGCTTCCGCCTTATCTGTTTCAATTCCGCCGGGTTCCTTTGTTGACAGGTGAACCCGCCTGAAAATTTTTCCCCTCGCAAAATTCAATTTCTTCCTCAGGTCAAATGTATTATCTTGCCTGCAAATTTAACCTTTGGCCAAAAGGCTGGTTTAACCTTTCCGGATAAGGAATCCTGGATTTTGATCGATTATCACATGCATACCACTCTCTGTGGACACGCAACCGGAAAAATGGAGGAGTACGTGGAGCGGGCGATCCAACTGGGCCTGGACGAGATCGGTTTCAGCGGGCACTTTCCCTATCCGCCCGGTTTCGATCCTCCGGCGCCTGACTGCGTAATACCAGAGCAAATGTATGATACCTACCTTCAGGAAACGGCCCGTTTGCGGGAAACCTATGCGGAGCGTATCAAGATCCGGATCGGCTCGGAGTTCGATTATCTGGGCCCGGATAATTCTTATCACCCGCTGAATGAGGCGCGCAGGTTTGGCTTGGACTACTGTCTGGCTTCCGTGCATATTGTCGATGGCGTGATAGTCGATTACTCGCCGGAACACTTGCTCGCCGGCCTGGATCGGTTCGCCGGTGGCATTGATGGCGTTTACGAGCGTTATTACGAAACCCTGCTCGAGATGGTATCGAATGAGTACTGCACCATAGTCGGCCATCTGGACCTGGTTAAAAAATTCAATTCCCTCAGCGGTCTCACCCCAAAGCACGACCACGGCAGTCTGGTCAATGAAATTCTCGACCGGATCGCTGAAACCGGCCTGGTGCTCGAGATCAACTCATCCGGCCTGGATAGACCCTGCAGGGAGCAGTACCCTGGATTTGGGATCCTCGAGAGGGCAGTGGCCCGGGGCATTCGCCTCACCCTGGGCAGCGACGCCCACGCCCCGGAGGAGGTCGGCCGCCATTTCGCGCAGGTAAGGAAACTTCTGAAACAACTCGGTGTGACTCAACTCGTGTGTTTCGATCACCTGGAAGCGATACCTTACGATATAAAATGACAGATACTGAATAAAGCTCAAATCGACCGGCAAGGAGGAGAACATTTTTAAACGCGTCGGACTGCCCGGCATGATTTTTATCGGGATTATTCTTGGAGTGCTCTGCGGCTGGCTGATCGGCAAGCCGCTGCTAGTTATATCCAAACCCTTGGGCACGATATTCCTGACCCTGCTCAAGATGGTCATCGTGCCGCTGATTTTCAGCTCGATTGTCACCGGGGTTGCAGGCATCGGCAATACCGGGAATCTCGGCAGGATGGGCGGCAAGACAATGCTTTATTACCTGACCACCTCCCTTCTGGCAATACTTACAGGACTGGTGGTGGTAAACCTGGTTAGACCCGGGGTGGGAGCTGAACTGGGACTGGAGGCAGCACCCGAGACTGTAGGTGCGGAGCAAACAGGCCTTCTGGATCTATTCATTCGGATGATACCCGAGAACCCGGTGGCTGCAGCGGTTGAAGGAAATATTTTGCAGCTCATTTTTTTCGCCATCCTTTTCGGGATTTTTATCACGCGAGTAGATCAGAGCTTGGGTGGCCCGGTGCAAGCTTTCCTGGCCGGACTCTTTGAAGTAATGATGAAAATAACCCGCTTCATTATCATGCTCACCCCGTTCGGCGCGTTCGGCCTTGTCGGCTCGATTGTGGCTGAAACCGGTTTTGCACCCTTTATCCCTCTTGGATTGTACGCGATCTGCGTCCTGCTGGCGTTGCTAATTCACGCATGCGTCAGCCTTCCGGCTCTATTACTGCTGGTGGGAGGTGTGAGTCCCATTAAGCATGTAAAAGCCATGGGACCGGCCCTGATGACTGCCTTTTCCACCGCATCGAGTTCCGCCACCCTTCCCCTGACCATGGAGTGCGCAGAGGAAAATGCCGGGATTTCCAACCGGACGAGCAGCTTCGTGCTGCCCCTGGGTGCAACTGTAAACATGGACGGCACAGCGCTTTACGAGTGCGTGGCCGTGATTTTTATCGCCCAGTACTACTTTTCGCACGGCCAGGCTGTGGAACTCAGCTTCGTGCAGCAGACAGTGGTTGTAATTACAGCGCTTTTAGCCTCCATCGGTGCGGCGGGTATTCCCATGGCCGGGCTTGTTATGATGAGCGTTGTTCTCAAAGCGGTGGGCCTTCCGCTGGAGGGAGTGGGGTTGATCTTGGCAGTGGACCGGATTCTGGATATGCTCCGCACCACGGTCAATGTCTGGAGCGATTCCTGCGGCACGGCGATAATCGCCGCTTCGGAAGGTGAGACAGAGCTGAGAGTGAAGGCAGGCTAGTGTGGTATCTCGGAAATAAGGTTACATATTCCGTATGGGCGCACCCACGTGTGCGCCCGCGGGCAGACACATGGGTCTGCCCCTACGACTTAATGTTTGCCTTTGTTGTTTGAAACAATAATTATTTTAACAACTTCCGGGATATGACACCAGGTCGGTTTTCAACACTTACACATTCTAAAAATTAAAAAGGGGCGATCCGAAAGACCGCCCCTTTTTTGATCAGAATAGCATTGTGCTTTGAATTTGCGGCTTGTCAGTGCCGGCTGTAGATTGCGGGTGAATAACCTGAAGAAAAGAGTGAATCCCGGTAGAACCACAACATGGTTGCCCCCAGCACGGCGCCTGTAAAGAAGTAAACAACCGGCAGAGTGAAAGTAAAAAAGGGCAGTTCGACAGGGTAGTTCAACAGGTTTCCCACTGCCTGAAGCCAGCCCAGCGCAGTAGTAGAAGTTTTTTCACTGGACTCGCCAACAACTTTTAACCATCCGGCAAGCGCCTGGTTACTGACTGAAATGCCCTTGTCTGCTTGCGCGGCCAGTTCTCCACTCTCGGAATTGAACCAGTTGGAAAACGCCTGACTCCAGCCCAGGCTGAACTGAGCAGCGGTGTAAAGGTTAGCTTTAAATGTATAAAACAACCCTGTAAAGGCAGCAGCAATACAGGCCGCGATCGGGAGTGAGGAGAGCACGTACTCGCGGAAAGATTTGCGTTCAGCGACGATCTGGCTATCCTCGGCTTTCACTGCGGCAAGGATTCTCTCGCTCAGGTCCGCTGGCGCCTTGACCTCGGGGGTGTCCTGCAAAGCGGCAAGGATGTTTTCATGCATGCGGGCCAGTCGGTCGCAGGCAGGGTTTTCGCGGCGTTTTTCTTCCATCCGGCGGCGCAAGCGTTCATCGCATAGCCCCTCGACATAGTCCGCCACGTGTTTTTCGAATTCTTTGTAGTCCATGATTACCCTCCCTGTCTAGAAAAATAACCCTTCCTTACCTGTCAGCGCAATAATTTGTTTGGCGAGCTGTTTCTTGCCTCTTGAGATGTATGTGGCCACTGTAGGCTTTGGGATCTCCATGGCTTCTGCCACCTCCTCGTAAGATTGCCCGCCGAAATAGTGTAAACTCAAGGCTTGCGCCCAAAGCGGGGGAAGCCTTCGAAGTTCGCTGCGTATAATTTCTGCCATTTCCTTTGCTGCATGATTCCTCTCCGGATCGGTTCCCTCATCAGCCACAAGTTCGGATACCGACCTTCCTTCTACTTCTGTCGGCTCGTCCAGGCTTGTTGTCTTCAACTGTTTTTTTCTAAGCCGGCTGATACAGACATTGGCTGCGATCCGGTATATCCAGCTCGAAAGCTTGCTCTCACCTCTGAAATCACCCAGCGATCGGTGAATCCGCAGGAAAATGTCCTGGGTGGCCTCCTCTGCATCCTCCCGGTTGCCGAGCATGCGATAAGCCTGGTTGTAAACCTTGTCCTGGTATGTGTCCAGGATCTCCCTGAAATCGTATTCCGCATTATGCATCAGATCGGTTTTAGTTTTTATCAAAGGTGAAGCGCGAAGCTTTCAAATTATATGACTCAGGCTTCGCAGGAAAAATTTCAAAAATTTTTCAGAAAAATAAAAAATCTGAAATTTTTTTTAAAAACCCGGCGTCGTAGTGTACAGAATAGGAAAATGGGTAGATTTAATCAAGATTCTAAGTGTATTTTACTCAACAGGAGGTTAAAATGGAAGAAGTACTGGTACCCCTGGGCGTTTTTGCCGCAATTGTTTTAATTGTTTATTTTGTTGTTTCGCACCGCCACAGTGAGAAGATGGAGCTTATCAGCCAGGGCATCCGGCCTTTCGCCATCCCGGCCCCTTCCTCGCTGATAGGCTCGAAATCGCTTTGCTGTGGCCTGATTTTTCTGGCTCTCGGAGTTTCGGGGGTTATTTTATTCATCATCAATTGGAATATGGATGACATCGAAGCCCTGTGTTTTATCATAACCGTATTCCTTCTCGGCGGGGCTCTGCTTTTATACCACAGGCTGACCGAAGGCACGCGCGAGTGGGGAAGGCGGCTGTACGAGAAAAAAGTGAACGCTGTCTCTCGTCAGGAAAAGAACACCCAGATGGCGTGACAATAAAAGTTGAAATCATTTCTCGACCATTCGCGTCATAGGAAACAGATACAGATTTCGAACAATTTTCTAAACTGGTAGTTTCAAATTCAACAGGAGGTAATCATGCTAAACAGTCTGGTACCTATCGCTATGTTTGCAATGGTCGTGCTGATCGTTTATTTTGTTGGGTCCCGTCGCCATCAGGAGCGGATGGAGCTGATCAAGCAGGGGATCAATCCGGCCACCACCAAGGTTTCCACTCCCGGAACCGGGTCTCTGCTCTGGGGCCTGCTTCTTGCTGCTGCGGGTCTTGGTATGGTAATAACCTTTATTGCCGGATATGGAGACGACGAAACTTTTGGTTTCGGCCTGGTATTTCTGCTCGGTGGGGTCGCCCTGATTGTTTACCACATGCTGACCAAACCCCAGCGGGAACGTGCGATGCGCCTGCAAGAGCAACTGATCACTGCGCAGGCTGCTCAGTTGAAACCTGTAGAGAAAGTCGAAAGCGAAAGTACATCCGAGGCCTGATTTAACCGAGTCAAGACAATTATTTAACCTTGAATCCCTGCTCGCTCTAAAGCAAGCGAGCAGGGATTTTTTTTATCCCCTCTTGCCTGACACGCGCTGTGTGTTATATTCCAAAGAGAAACCCTTATCCGGATGAGTCTCTCGGGGAGAAACGAGTTTAGCTCTAAACATCAAACCGGAGGTTTGTTTTGGCGCTTGATCCGCGAATCGAGATTGACCCTGAACTTGCAAAGAAGGTCCGCCTGGCCTCGGTAGTGGCCGAGGGCCTGGAGATTGACAAAGCGGAAGGCCTCTGGGCGGTTTTCCAGCCTTTCTGCACTGAGCTTGCCGCCAGATACCGGGATGTCTCGATAGGCGAGGTGCCCGGGATACAGGCGGCCCGCCAGCTCTACCGCGCAATCGGCATCGACCCGACCAAGCTGCGTCCCTCATCCGAGGCGCTCCTTCGGCGTGCGCTCCATGGAAAGGACCTCTACCGGATCAACTCGCTTGTGGACACGATAAATTACTGCAGCCTCTCCTACCTGCTTCCTGTGGGGCTTTACGATCTGGATTACGTACAAGGCGAAGCGATAAATTTGCGCAAAGGAGGGCCGGGGGAATCTTTCGACGGAATCCGCAAGGAGAGCGTTCATCTAGATGGCCGCTACGGCCTGTTCGACCAAACCGGGCCGTTCGGTTCCCCCACCGCGGACAGCGACCGCACCCGGATACGCGAGCAGACCAGCCGCGCTCTCGTGGTGATTTTCGCCCCGTATGAGGTATCGGAGGAGGTTCTCGACGGCCACGCCCAGTTCACTGCCGACCAGGTCTCCCGTTTCGGCGGAGGCCAGCCGGATACCAGGATGGGCCAGATCGTGGGCTAGAGACGGTATTGACAAAGGCAGGGGCTAAAGGTATTATTTCCAAATCATTTTTAAACTTTGAAAACGTTTTTCAGGGGGTCGTCATGGCGACCGACATGGCAAAAGAAAAAGAGAAGGCGATTAGCCTGGCAATCAGCCACATTGAACGGCAGTACGGTCAGGGATCGATCATGAAACTGGGCGAGGAAGGCGCCAGGGTGCGTGTGGAGGCAATCTCCACCGGGGCGCTCAACCTCGACCTGGCAACAGGAATCGGCGGCGTACCGCGTGGAAGGGTAACCGAGATTTTCGGACCTGAAGCATCAGGCAAGACAACCCTGGCGCTGCATGTGATCGCCAACGCACAGAAAACGGGTGGCACGGTGGCCTTTATCGACGCCGAACATGCGCTTGATCCGAGTTATGCAGCCAAGCTCGGTGTTGACCTGGACAACCTGCTGATTTCCCAGCCGGACACCGGCGAACAGGCCCTGGATATCGCCGAGGTGCTGGTACGCTCCAATGCTGTCGACGTAGTGGTTATAGATTCGGTTGCCGCGCTTGTTCCAAGGGCGGAAATCGAAGGAGAGATGGGGGATTCGCACATGGGGCTGCAGGCGCGCCTGATGAGCCAGGCCATGCGCAAACTCACCTCCACGATCCACAAAAGCCACACCGCGATGATCTTTATCAACCAGTTACGCGAGAAGATCGGGGTGATGTTCGGCAACCCGGAAACCACCACGGGCGGCCGGGCGCTCAAGTTCTATTCCTCCCTGCGGCTTGATATACGCAAGGTGGGAAATATCAAGGACGCCGAACAAGTGCTGGGACTCCGTTCACGGGTGAAAGTGGTCAAGAACAAAGTCGCCCCGCCTTTCAGGGATGCTGAGTTCGACATAATGTTCGATAAAGGGATTAGTTACGCAGGTACACTGCTGGATCTGGCTGTCAGCACCGGGATAATAGAAAAAAGCGGTGCCTGGTTCTCTTACGGTGCCGAGCGGCTGGGGCAGGGCCGGGAAAACGTGAAAAATTTTCTCGAGGAAAACGAGGACATTTTCAGGGCAATCGATACCGAGGTCAAAAAAAAGGTCGGTCTGCTACCAGGGAAAGATAAGGAGCCGGAGGCTCAGGAAGGGCCGGGAAAATAGAAGCTGTAAGATCGCATTTTGGCTGAAATGTCCCCAAAGTTGGAAAATACAGATGAAACTCCCGAGGAATACGATCGGGCAATGGCCAGGGCGCTGAACTTGCTGGCCCGCCGTCAGCACGCGGCCCGTGAGCTTGAGACCAAGCTCCTGCGAAACTTCGAGCAGCCGGTTATCCAAAGGGTGCTGGCGAGGCTTTCAGAGTTGGGACATGTGGACGATCCGGCATTTGCCCGCGAATATACCCGTCAGCGATTCAAGCGATCTCCCCGTGCTGCGCTGGCGGTTGTGAGTGAGCTGATAAAACGCGGGGTGAGAAGGGATACGGCCGAGGAGGCGGTTGCATTTGTTCTGGCAGAGGAGGGCCTCGAAGAGAACCTGCTGGCTGAGACTGCGGCCCGGAAAAAACTGGCTACCTTTCAGAACCTGAAGCCGTCCGAACAAAAAGTTAGATTGTTCCGCTTTCTTTCCTCCCGCGGATTCGCGAAAGCGGCCGCACTCAGAGCTGTCAAACGGATTCTCGAACCCACCGGCAAAAGTAATTGAAACTTGCGGCAAATATTTATTGCAGATTTAGTCCCTTAATCCGGCTCGAATTGAATTTATTTTCTCTCCCCGGGCAGTGCACAGCTTTTTCAGTCACTTGAGAAATGAACAATCGAGAAGAATAATGAAAAAATCCCGGGAAATAAGGCAGGAATTTATCGATTTCTTCAAATCCAAGGGGCATACTGTCGTGCCCGGCGTTCCGGTGGTACCGATTGATGACCCGACCCTGCTGTTTATCAACGCCGGAATGAACCAGTTCAAGGATGTTTTTCTTGGAACCGGCAGGCGCGATTATACCCGTGCAGTGAACAGCCAGAAATGCATCCGAGTCGCAGGCAAGCACAACGACCTGGAAGATGTGGGAAAAGATTACAGTCATCACACCTTTTTCGAGATGCTGGGCAACTGGAGTTTCGGTGATTACGATAAGCGCGAGGCCATCATCTGGGCCTGGGAACTGCTGACCGAGGTGTGGAAGCTGCCAAAAGAGCGCCTTTACGCCACAGTGCACGTTGAAGACGACGAGGCCGAGGAACTGTGGAAGAGCGAAACCGATATTGACAAAGACCGGATTTTCAGGTTCGACAAGGATAATTTCTGGGAGATGGGCGACGTGGGGCCGTGCGGCCCCTGCAGCGAGATTCATATCGATCTCGGGCCTGAGCCGGCTGACATCTCTCTTGCCGCAGATCCTGAAAAAGGCATAAACAGCGGCAGCGACAGGTTTGTCGAGATCTGGAACCTGGTTTTTATCCGCTTCGAACGGCAAGTGGACGGCTCCCTGACCCCGTTGCAGGAAGCGCATGTGGATACCGGAATGGGTTTCGAGCGAATCTGCGCCGTACTTCAGGGCAAGGACTCCAACTACGATACTGACATTTTCCAACCCCTGATCCAACAGGTAAACGAGATCAGCGGAGTGGACTACCAGCCTGGTGAGCGCGGAACGGCCCACCGCGTAATCGCCGACCATGTCCGTATGCTTGCTTTCTCTCTGGCCGATGGAGCTATCCCCGGCAATGAGGGCAGGGGCTATGTGGTGCGCCGCATCCTTCGCCGGGCGGCGCGATTTGGAAGGGAACTCGGCATGCGCGAGCCGTTTCTTTACAGACTGGTCTCCACGGTTGCCGACACCATGGGCGAGGCCTACCCCGAGCTGGTCAGGCACTCGCAGCACATATCCCGGGTGATCAAGGCCGAGGAGGAGGGTTTTGGAGCGACCTTGGACCGGGGACTCGAACTTTTCCAGGAAGTGGCCGAAAAGGTTATCAAACAGGCAGGAGAGAAAATCAGCGGGGAGGATGCTTTCAAGCTTTACGATACCTACGGCTTCCCGCTTGACCTGACAGTTCTGATGGCCCGGGAAAAGGGACTGAGAGTGGACGAGGAGGCTTTCCGGGCCAGTATGGCCTCCAGGCAGGAAAAATCCCGCGCAGAGGGCAGGTTCGCGGCACAGTCGGTTGTTGCAGAGCGCTGGGCCTCGCGGCTGAATGCAGGGGAGAAGAGCGAGTTTCTGGGCTACGACAGGACAGAGGTTGAATCAAAGGTTCTGGGCGTAGATGAAAATACCCTGATTCTCGATGCCACACCGTTTTATCCCGAGAGTGGCGGCCAGGTGGCTGACCAGGGAGTGATCCAAGGGCCGGGTTTCGAGTTCAAAGTTAACGATGTGCAGCGCTCAGGATTGCTTATCGTCCATAGCGGCGAGTTTATCACCGGAGGCATGGAAAGTGTGGAAGCCGGTTCCGGGGTAAAGGCTCAGATCGATGAACAAAGACGCCTGGCAACCGCGCGCAATCACACCGCAACCCACCTCATGCACCGTGTCCTGCTTCAGGAACTGGGGGAGGCGGCCACACAGGCCGGTTCGCTGGTCTCGCCGGACTATCTGCGCTTTGATTTTCACCACTACGAGAAAGTGGCAGATGAATTGATCCTCAAGATTGAAAGCGGGGTTAATGAACAGATCCGGGCAAACCGGCCGGTCAAATGGTATGAGACAGACTACGAGAAAGCTCTCGACCAGGGGGCAATGGCCCTTTTCGGGGAAAAGTACGAGCAGCGCGTGAGGGTGATCGAAGTGGAGGATTTCACAAAGGAGCTCTGCGGAGGAACCCATGTGAGCGCGACAGGCCAGATCGGGGTTTTCGTGATTGTTTCCGGGTCGAGTGTGGCCGCTGGTATCAGGAGGATCGAGGCATTCACAGGCGAACGCGCCGCCGCCTACCTTCTGAAGCGAAGCCATATCGTGAGCGAGCTCGAGCGTTCTTTTGCCATAGCTCCCGGCGAGCTTCCCGGGCGAGTCAGGGCCTTGCTCGATGAACAGAAGGCGCTTCAGAAAGAACTCGCCAAATTTAAAACGCAGGCCTCGAAAGAAAAAATCGATGAATTTATCGATCAGGCTGAACTTTTACCGGATGGGGAAAAAATTGTCAGTGAAGTCATAGAGGATGCCGACTTGGAGGCGCTCAAAGGGATGGGTGACGCCTTCCGGGAGAAGTGCAAAAAGGGGGCTGCGCTGTTCGGCGCAGAAAAAGAGGGCAAGCTGATATTCGTTTGCGCGGTGACTGATAATCTGGTCAAGGATGGGAGGCTGAAAGCCGGTGATTTGGTAGGCAAAGTTGCCAGAATCGCCGGTGGTGGCGGTGGGGGGAAACCGCATCTTGCCACTGCCGGTGGAAAAAAGGTGGAGAAACTTGCCGAGGCGGTGGAGGCTTTTCCCAAATTGGTGCGGGATGCGCTGTCTGTATGAATAACACGATTATAGATAACTTTAAGCGAAACAGGGAAAAATTCGAGGCTGCACTCGATAACTTCCTGGCCGCTCTGGATAAGGAACACTACCCGGACTCTTTGCGCCAGTCTATGGCCGCAGTACTCAAGGCTCCGGGTGCGCCCAGAGGGCTGCCGCTTTTTTTGCAAATCCTGGCACAGTCCAGAGGGAGCAATTTTTCTTCCGGCCTGCTCGTGGCTTCCGAATCTTTACTGCGCGCATTCCTGCTTCTGACCCAACTGGAGATCGAAAATAACAGCGAAAACGATAAAAGTGTCTGGAGCCGACTCAGTAAAAAATATTCCCAGGCCCAGCTTTTATTAACCGCGGATACTCTTTTTACCTGGCCTATGGAGCTGATAGCAGGAGAGACGGTTTCAAACTCCAGGCCTTTGTCTCTGGCCCTGGCTGAAACCTTTGGTATAAAAGGTTGCCTGGCTGCCCTTGACAGCGCAGGTTCTGCTCCGGCAGACCTGCTGGAACTGAATCCCTTTACAGAGCTTATCCGGGCACTGGGTATATCCGATATTGAAATTAATAAGGGAATCAGCTCTGCAGCCCGGTGGCTTTACTACAATGAATTGAAACAATGGTTCGGGAGGGCCGCGCCTGTTGACCGGGCGCTGAAAGAACTCGAAGTCAGGTTGTCCGGCCTGGTCGGCTGCGAGCAACCGCAGGCGCAACCTCTCGCAGAGTTGGTTTCATTCATAAAGGATTAAGCCTTTTGATATAAATCATCCCGGGTTCCGGAGGAAGGCTGGATGGGAACTCCTGAGGAGGAGAAAAAGACAGTTGCCGTGGCAATGAGTGGCGGGGTGGACAGCTCGGTGTCCGCAGCCATGCTTAAAGAACAGGGATACGAGGTGTTGGGGCTGACAATGCGGCTTTTCTGTTACGGGGAAAAGAACCTGTCGGAGAAAAGCTGCTGCAACCTGAAAGCTATTGCCGATGCCCGGGCTGTGTGCGAAAAAATCGGTGCGGCGCATTATGTTCTCGATTGTAAGGAAGTGTTCGAGAAGGAAGTGATCAGGCGTTTTGTCGATAGCTATCTCAGCGGACTGACTCCGAATCCCTGTGTGGATTGTAACAGTTATATCAAGTTTGCCTACCTGCTGAACAAAGCTCGCAAGCTTGGCGCGCAGTTTCTTGCTACCGGCCATTATGTGAGACTTCTGAAACCGGATAATTCCCAGCGGCAAGGTATTCCTTTTCTCGCCCGCGGATTCGATCCGGATAAAGACCAGTCTTATTTCCTGTGGAGTATTCCCCGTGGTGTCCTTTCCAGTTTGCTTTTTCCCCTGGGTGAATTGAGAAAGGCCGAGGTCCGCAAATTTGCCCGGAAATACGGGCTTGCCGTATCGCGCAAGAAAGAAAGCCAGGAGATTTGCTTTGTGGAGCCTTCCAGCGTGGAGGAATTTGTCCGCAACTACAGGGATTTAGAAAACAGAAGCCCCCGGCCACACCCCAACACACAACCCGGTCCGCTGGTTGACAGCCAGGGCCGGAAACTGGGAAATCACAGGGGATCGGCCTTTTACACAATCGGCCAGAGAAAGGGTCTTGGAGTGGCCCTGGGGCGGCCCACTTATGTAACCTCGATTGACGCATCAACAAATACTGTTGTGGTGGGCGAAAACGCTGATCTGATGACAGACAGGCTCGAAGCCACAGGAGTCAATTACCTGGTCGATCCCCCAAAGAAAGCCTTTAAAGCCCGGGTCAAAGTACGCTACCGGCATACCGCTGTACCTGCCACAGTGACACCTGAGTCTGAGAAAAGGATTACGGTTCGGATGCAACTGCCCCAGCGTGCCGTAACCCCAGGACAGTCAGTGGTATTCTACGATGGTGAAGTTGTCCTGGGAGGCGCTGTTATCGATAGGGTAGGTGTGTTTTGAGCCGAAAAGAATACTCTTGCACCAAAACCCGTTAAAAGGAACGATTCAGCCTGGAAGGCGGGAAGGAGCGGCTTGCCGGAGGATGAGGTTTATTTAAATTTTTCATTCTAAGAATCTTTTCAAGCTCCGAAAGAAGTCTTTCGCCATGGATAGGTTTTGATAAGACTGCATCGACTTCTCCGGAGATTTTTTCACCGGATGAACCTTTGGCAAGAACGAGAATCTTGGAGTCCTCCAGGTAAAGGGAACTTTTGATATGCCTGCAGACCTCGGCCGTATCGATACCAGGCAGCGTTTCGTCGAGAATAAGCAGATCAGGTTTGAATAAGACAAGAAATTCGCCAGCCTCGAAACAGTTAGAAACGGCAGCTACTTCGAAAAAGCCGGCCCAACGGAGAAGAGTTCTCGAAATTTTCTCCCGCTCACGGTAGTCAGGGACGATTATTAGAACCTTTTTGCGCTGGTTCATGGATTCGTAGCTGACAGGTATGTTTTTCTCATTTAAAAAATTATCCAGATCGCGTTTGTAGATACGACGGTGGCCGCCGGGAGTTTTGAAGGCCTTGAGATTTTCGTTTTTTATCCAGTTTTTTATCGTTCCGGGGTGAACCTGGCAATATCTGGCAGCTTCAAAGGTACTCAGAATCTCTTTTTCCATCGCTGCTGTCTTTTGTATAATTTGCTTGATCATAAAACAATGAAATAAAACCGATTCTATTATATAATTATATAACGATTTTGCCGATTAAGTCAAGTAATTTCTGTTCATGCAGGTAATATAATAAATATTATTTTGAGAAATCATGATTATGCTGAATATGTTGCAGGCTCGTTGACTTTGAACCGGTATAAGCGGTTTTCGAAATAAAAACCGTCGCCCTAAAACTGGTAATTTTGGCTTGATTTGAGTTAACTTATTAATCATTAACCTCTTATAACCAGACCTGGTCTGGAGTTTTTTCTTTTCAAACCGCCTTGATAGTGTTAATATAATATAAATAAATAAAAATTATTGAGTCGGCCGGTAAGCTAATTTTGGCCGTGACTGATATGTAGATTAAACGGTGTGATAGGAGGCTTGAATCGGCGGATTATATGACCAGGACAATTGCGGTTGCCAATCAGAAAGGCGGTGTTGGGAAGACCACCACAGCGGTCAATCTGGCGGCATCTTTGGCCGTGGCCGAGATCAAAACTCTACTGGTGGATATTGATCCGCAGGCTAACTGCACCAGCGGGATGGGAATAAACAAAAAGGCTATCGAATACGATATTTACGACGTGCTTATCGGCGGTTTCGGCCTGGACCGGGTAATCCTGTCCACAGAACTCAAGTTTCTGGATCTCGTTCCCTCGAGTACGGACCTGTTCGGGGCTGAGGTGGAGTTGGTTTCAATGGCTCAGCGCGAGGGACGTCTGCGGCGCGCCTTTGAAAAGGTCAACGGGAAGTACAGCCATGTGATTATAGATTGTCCGCCGTCGCTGGGTATTTTGACACTCAACGCCCTGACCGCGGCCAATTCGGTGTTGATTCCGATCCAGTGCGAATACTATGCGCTGGAGGGCCTGAGCCAGCTTATGAACACGATCAGGCTGGTGTCCAAGCGCCTGAATCCCGGGCTTGAAATTGAGGGGATTCTGATGACCATGTTCGACACCAGGCTTAATCTCTCGCACCAGGTAGTCGAGGAAGCACGGGATTTTTTCACCGATAAAGTATACGAAACAGTTATTCCGAGGAATGTCCGACTAAGTGAGGCGCCCAGTTTCGGCAAGCCCATTATTCTTTATGATGTGCTTTCCACAGGTGCCCGGACGTATATGCAACTTGCCCAAGAGTTGATCAATAATGAGCAAAAAAAGAAGGTTGGGTAAAGGACTCGGAGCCCTGATCAACGAGGCCGATACAGAGCATACCGCTTTGTCTGTGGAGAAAACGCTTGGTTCTGCGGAAGGCGGAACGAGAAACCTTCTGGTGAACAAGATCCTACCCAACCGTTTCCAGCCGAGGAAGTCATTCGACCCGGAAACGATAGCTGAAATGGCCGCCTCGGTCGAAGCTCAGGGGCTTATCCAGCCAGTGGTAGTCAATGACCGGGGAGATGGCAAATATGAAATGATAAGCGGGGAAAGACGCTTGCGGGCGGTAAAGAAGCTCGGCTGGAAAGAGATACCGGCCATAATCTATCAGGTGGAAGAGTCCCGGATTCTCGAGATGACCCTGGTGGAAAACCTTCAACGGGAAGACCTGAACTCGATCGAGCAGGCGCGGGGATATCAGAAACTCGCAGATGAGTTCTCCCTGACCCAGGCCCAGATCGCAGACCGGGTTGGCAAGGACAGGGCTACGGTGGCCAATACGGTGCGCCTCCTTCGGTTGCCCGTTGTGATTCAACAGGCAGTTTCCTCCGGCGTACTCACTGCCGGACATGCCAGGCAACTGCTCGCAGTGGATGACGAGGCGGAGCAGATTGAACTGGCGCGAAAGGTTATCCAAGGCGATATTTCTGTAAGGAAACTCGAAATCATTGTCCGGGAGAGAAATCTTCCCTCACGCAAAGGCGGCAAAGACAAGGGGCAAAAGGAAGAAAAATCCGGCCGGGATGCTTATATTGCCGATCTGGAAGCTAAATTCCGCCGAGTTTTCAACACACAGGTGCGTATCAAGCATCTCCGTAACGGCAAGGGAAAGATAGAGATAGAGTTTTATTCCTTTGAGGAATTCGAAAGATTGATGGAGCTGTTTAAAGTGCCTCTTGGCTAGAGTTCCTATTCCGCCACAGAGAGCTTATACAGGGACACCGGACATGGCTGCATCAGGAGCAGACCAATGAAATATTTGACTTTAATGATCGTTCCTTACCCGGGAGCCGATGTCCGGAGCTACCGGATCCAGCACCGCACACTGAAAATGATTGCAGTGATCGGAGTTGTTTTATTCATCGCTTCCATAGGTTCTTTGATCTATCTCAAGCCGGTTTTTAACAAAGCCAGGGAGTACGACAGACTGAAGGCTGAAAATCAGTTGCTCTCATTGGAAAAGCAGAAAATCCGCGAGTTGAGCAGTAAGATCGAATCAATCGACAAGTTGGTGGAAAAGATTCAATTAACTCAGGGTGTGAAGGAATTCAGTGAGCTGAAAAACAGCGAAGCAAGTGAGGAACAGGAAAGTTCAATAATGTCTGAGGTACGTTTCTTGAAAGACAATGCTTTGGCGGCTATCGGTTCTGCTCAAAGAGACGAAGAGGTGGACTCGAAGATGCCATATGGGATTCCGATAGATGAAAAAAGTTATATCAGCCGATTCTACAATCCGGAGATATATCATTTCGGCATCGATATTGCACTTAAGCAAGGGACTCCTGTCAAAGCTACCGCAGACGGTGTGGTAACGATTGCGGACAAAAACGAAGACCTGGGCTATTATATAATGATCAAACACGCAAGCGGCTACAGCACCCTGTATGCGCATAACAGCCGGTTGACAGTAGAAAGCGGGGACCGGATAAAAAAGAGCGCTTTGATTGCTTATAGCGGTAACATGGGCCACAGCAGCGGCCCGCATTTGCATTACGCCATTTTCGACCAGAACGGTAATCCCATCGATCCGTTACCTTTTCTGGAACGTTGAACTCTGGCAAAGGATGGATGATGTCTGACAAAATCACTAAGGAAGGCGAGAGGCTGAACACTATTATCGGACAGGGGACGGTTCTTAAAGGAGAATGCTCGGTGAAGGGGACAGTCAGGGTGGATGGGGTAATCGACGGTTCATTGAACGCCACAGGAATAGCGATTCTGGGTAAATCAGGCCAGGTGAGAGGTGATTTGTGCGTGGATAATGCGATTGTAGGCGGCCAGGTGGACGGAAGCGTTATCGCCTCTGGAAAACTGGAGTTGCAGAAAGGAGCCAAGGTCGAGGGTGATATCGAGGCCAGAAAGCTTGTGGTCGAGGAGGGTGTGTTTTTCCAGGGCCACTGCAATATGGAAGAAGCCGCCAGTGAACGGAGAGGGGTGGTGAAAGAGGCAGTCCAAAAGCCTGAGGCCGCCGAAAAAGCTGAGGAACAGAGAAAAGTGGAAGAGGCGGATTCCGATAATCAGGAGATTACTTTCCACGGTGAGCCGGTCTAATAGCAGGGCAATTATTGATCAGGCTGACAACCGGGTTTATTGTTAACATTCCTGGTTTTCAAATAAAAATCCTGACTTCCCGCGCAGCAATCAAATCGTGCTGAAATGTCAGGTTTTCTTTTTAACTTTTCAGTAGTACAAGGCTTTTTACGCCTGTCGGTGAAGGTTTCATCAAATCAATCGTGAGCCAGACTGGCGGCGTGGAGACACACCCGCGCAACCTCGAGATCCTTCACAAGCCTTTTCCATTCCTCTGTTTTGGTATCTCCAGCCTGCAGTTTTGTTTTGAGAGCGGCAACCTCCTCCTCAGCTTTCGCCGGATCGATATCTGCCCCGGCAGTGGCTTTATCCACGAGCATAATCAGGCGGTTATCCTTGACCTGAATAAAGCCGCCGAAAACAGCGTAATAAGTTTTCTGGCGTCCAGAACGGATTTTAAGCACACCTTTACCCAGAGCCGCCATTAGCGGTGCATGCCGCGGAAGGATTCCCAGCTGGCCGTTCGCAGCAGGGGCCACCACGGATTCTGCACTTCCCTCGAATAGAACTCTTTCCCGGCTTATTACTCTGGCTTGGATCGGTTCAGACATTATTATCTCTCACCACATGGCTAATTGGCCTGAAGGTTATTTCTTCTTTTTATATTCCTCGTGGCGCTCCAGCACTTCGTCAATACTGCCTGCCATGTAAAACAACTGTTCTGGAATATGGTCGTATTCGCCGTTGACCA
Source organism: uncultured Gemmatimonadales bacterium (assembly GCA_964548275.1). GTDB lineage: Bacteria > Gemmatimonadota > Glassbacteria > GWA2-58-10 > GWA2-58-10 > JAUVUV01. Next base: position 45,450 of record CAZJQI010000010.1, on the reverse strand, counting down.
GGCCCTTGAAACTGCGGATATTATCCGCCAGCGGCACGTAAACACCCGGGCGTCCGGTAAATTGTTCTGCTACATGGAACGGCTGGGAGAGGAATTTTTGTATCCTGCGTGCCCGGCCCACGATAATCTTGTCTTCCTCGCTCAGTTCGTCCATCCCGAGGATCGCGATAATATCCTGAAGGTCCTTGTAGCGCTGGAGAATTTCCTGCACGTTACGGGCTGCGGTGTAGTGCTCTTCGCCGATAATGTTCGCATCCATGATGCGGCTGGTCGAATCCAGCGGGTCCACTGCCGGGTAAATACCCAGCTCCACGATCTGGCGGCTGAGCACCGTGGTTGCGTCCAGGTGCGAGAACGCGGTTGCCGGCGCCGGATCGGTCAGATCGTCGGCCGGGACGTAGATAGCCTGCACCGAAGTGATCGATCCGTTGCGGGTGGAGGTTATCCGCTCCTGAAGGTCACCCATCTCGGTTCCGAGCGTGGGCTGGTAGCCCACAGCGGAGGGCATCCGGCCGAGAAGGGCGGATACCTCGGAGCCGGCCTGCGTGAAACGGAAAATGTTGTCGATAAAAAGCAACACGTCCTGCTTTTCCTCGTCCCGGAAATACTCGGCCATGGTCAGCGCGGAGAGGCCTACTCTGAGACGGGCTCCAGGGGGCTCGTTCATCTGGCCGTAAACCATGCAGGTCTTCTCGATAACACCGGATTCCTGCATCTCGAGCCAGAGATCGTTGCCCTCGCGTGTGCGTTCCCCAATCCCGCCGAACACCGAATATCCCCCATGCTGCTTGGCAATATTGTTGATCAGTTCCATGATTATCACAGTCTTACCAACACCCGCACCGCCGAACAGGCCGATCTTGCCGCCCTTCACGTATGGCTCCAGAAGGTCGATAACCTTGATCCCGGTCTCGAAGATCTGGGTGTTCGGGGTGAGATCCACGAAATCGGGCGGGTCGCGGTGGATCGGGTAGCGCTTCTTGGTTTTGACTTCCGGCTTGTTGTCTATAGTTTCCCCGAGAATGTTGAACAGCCGGCCGAGACACTCTTTGCCTACCGGCACTGTGATCGGATGGCCCGTGTCCTTGACTGTCATTCCGCGTACCACGCCGTCGGTGGAACTCATCGAGACAGCCCGCACCATGTTCCGGCCCAGGTGCTGCTGCACCTCGGCAACGAGTTTCAATGGGGTCGTTCCACCCCCATCTTCCAGAATCAACGCAGTGTAAATGTCAGGGACTTTTTCCGGCTCGAATTCAACGTCGATTACCGGACCGATTACCTGCACCACTTTTCCCGTATTCATGGGACGCCTCACCTCAAGCTAAAGGTATGAAAACTTCCTGATTTGTTTCAGCAGATAAAAATCAAACCAGCGCCTCGGAACCGCCGACAATTTCTGTCAGCTCCTTGGTGATCTGCGCCTGGCGTTCACGGTTGTACCGGCGGGTAAGGAAAGTGATCATCTCATCCGCATTGTCGGTTGCCTGTTTCATGGCCCTGCGCCGGGCTGCCTGCTCGCTGGCAATATTCTCGCTGACCATCCGGTAAAAAGTGCTTTGTGCGTAAAGCGGAAGGATAGTGTTGACAATCTCTTCCGCTGAAGGTTCGAAAATGAAATCGGTTTCCTTTGCCTCCCTCTCCGGGCCGGTTGGAGCAGTCAGCGGCAGAAACTGCTCACTGACAAGCTCCTGCCTTCCTGAGGAGACAAAACGGTAGTAGGCCACATCCACCTGGTCCACCTCACCAGAAAGAAAATTTTCAGACAGCAGCTTTGTAAGTTCTGCCGCATAATTTCCTGTTTCCTCAGCACCGAAACTATCGCTGAGAGTTATATCTTTGTAATCCAGAGGAATTCCCTGGCGGCTGAAAAAGGATATTCCCTTTTTCCCGATCCCAAGCAGCTTGACCTCGATTCCCTGAGACCGGTACTTGTTGTAAAGGCTGCGAGCTTTTTTGCAGATATTGGTATTGAAAGAGCCGCACAAGCCACGATTCGAGCTCAGAAACAGGATGGCGGCTTTTTTGACCGGATCACGTTCTGCCATCAGCGGATGGCTTGTTGCTGCAGGGGAGGACCTGAGCTGGCGCAACACTTCCGCCAGCGCCTCCGAATACGGACGGCCGGAAAAAACTACATTCTGCCACCTTTTCATTTTGGAGGTGGAGACCATCTCCATTGTGCGAGTTATTTTCCACGTTTGGGAAACCGCACCAATCCGATTTTTTATGTCTTTCAGCTTTGCCATAAATTTTTACGTTATAAACAGTAATAAACAAATTGCCTGATACCGGCGCAGCATCCGGTAGGGAGGCCGCTAAGCTGTCTTATCCAACTTTAGATTCGGCTGTGATAGATTTTTTAAACTCTTCCGTGAACTCGCTGACAGCCTTGGCCAAAGATTTGTCTATTTCATCAGTCAATTCTTTTTCATCCCTGACCTTGTGCAAAACCTCAGCATACTTGGTACGCATTGCTTCGAGGAATTCAACCTCATAGCGGTGGATCTCTTCAACCGGAAGGCTGTCCAGATAGCCCTGGGTACCGGCGTAGGTCAGAACGATCTGCTCCTCGACCGGCATCGGCTGGTACTGCGGCTGCTTGAGAATCTCCACCAGGCGTTCGCCGCGGGTGAGCTGTTCCTGGGTGGCTTTGTCCAGGTCCGAGCCGAACTGGGCGAAAGCTTCCAGTTCGCGGTATTGGGCGAGGTCAAGGCGAAGGCTTCCGGTGACCTTTTTCATTGCCTTGTTCTGTGCGTTTCCTCCAACGCGGCTCACTGAGATACCCACATTGATTGCCGGGCGCACGCCGCTGAAAAAGAGGTTTGGTTCGAGATAGATCTGGCCGTCGGTAATCGAGATCACGTTTGTCGGAATATAGGCAGAGACGTCACCTGCCTGGGTTTCGATAATCGGCAGGGCGGTGAGGCTGCCCCCGCCCTCGACCTCACTGAGCTTGGCAGCGCGTTCCAGCAGCCTGGAGTGCAGATAGAAAACATCACCCGGATAAGCCTCGCGTCCCGGGGGCCGTCGCAGCAGAAGGCTCAACTGGCGGTATGCTGTGGCCTGCTTTGAAAGGTCGTCGTAAATACACAGGGTGTCATGGATCTCGTAGCGGCCCTCTTTGTCGTACATGTATTCCTCGGCCATGGCACAGCCGGCATACGGAGCAATGTACTGCAGGGGGGCCGTGTCGCTGGCTGTTGCGCTGACCACGATGGTATAGTCCATCGCCCCATGCTGGCGCAGACGGTCCACAACCGCAGCGACACTCGAGGCTTTCTGGCCGATTGCCACGTACACGCAGATCACGCCCTGGCCTTTCTGGTTGATAATTGCATCCACGGCGATAGTGGTCTTTCCAGTGCCGCGGTCGCCGATAATCAGCTCGCGCTGCCCGCGGCCGATCGGGATCATCGAGTCTACGGCCTTGAGTCCTGTCTGAAGGGGCTGTTTGACCGGCTGGCGGAATACCACGCCCGGGGCCCTGAACTCGATTTTGCGAGTGCGGTCGGTTTTGATCGGTCCCTTGCCGTCCAGGGGCTGCCCCAGTGGATTAACCACTCGCCCGATCAGAGTATCACCCACAGGGACTTCCAGAACCCTGCCTGTGAGGCGTACCTCGTCGCCCTCCCTGATATGAATATAATCGCCGAGAATCACCGCGCCGATATTGTTTTCCTCCAGGTTCAGGGCCATGCCGTACACATCGTTGCCGAAATCAAGCATCTCGCCAGCCATACAGTTGGAAAGGCCGTAGATGCGGGCAATTCCATCGCCGACCTCGAGGATGTTCCCCACTTCCTCAACATCGAGTTCGCCCTCGTAATTTTTTATTTCGTTGAGAAGAATGGAGCTGATTTCTTCAGATTGTATTTTTTTCATAATCGGCTCTGCTCCTTAGATTTTCGCTTTAAGCATCTGGATAGAAAGACGTTGGATCTGTCGGCGAAGGCTCCCGTCGTAAACCACGTCACCGATCCGGCAGACCAGCCCGCCAAGCAGGTCTGGATTAACTTTCGCTTTCGCCACGATTTTCCTTTCAAGATGCTCTGATAGCCTGGTGACAAGCGCATTCTGTTCCATATCGGTCAAATCTACCGCCGACTCGACAAACACCTCGACCTGATTATAGTACCTGTTCAGTTCCTCGTGATATGAGGCGCAGATACCAGCCAGATAATCCTGCCGGCGCTTTTGGGTCAGCACCAGAAGGAACTTTAACAATTCCTCGCTCACCTTGCCGCTTAAGGCGCGTTTGAGCGCTTCAATCTTGGTCTCAGCACTTAGCTGGGGAGCCAGGAGGAAGTTCTTGATCGGCTTATTGCTTTCCACAAGCGCGTTGAAACTTTCCAGCTCATCGCCGATTTCGTCCAATTTGCCTTCGCGCTTGGCAAGCAGGAACAGCGCTTTGGCGTATTCTTTGGAAACAGAAGAAATTCTCATTGTGCCTTTGTGTCAATCTCCGAGATCGCCTGCTCGATGAACTGCCGGTGATCCCGCTCTTGGAGAGTTTTCTGTATCAAGCGTTCTGCAGCCTTGAGGCTGATCTTGACCACGTGCTCACGGATTTCAGCAGCCGCGGTATCACGCTCATGGCTAATTTCCACCTTGGCTCTTTCAAGCAGATCACCAGCCTCAGTGCGCGCCTTGGCAATAATCTCATCGGTCGACTTTCCGGCCTTGGATTTGCCTTCCTCGATAATCTTATTGACATCTTTCCTGGCCTGGGCCAGTTTCCTCTCGTAGCGCTCAAGCAGCTCCTGGGCTTCTTTGCGGGACTGCTCGGCGTTATCGGACATTATTTTGAGAGATTGTTCCCGGCGGTCAACAGCATCCAGAATCGGTCCCCAGACAAACCTTTTCAACAACAGGAGAAGTATTACAAAAGTAACCGCCGTCCAGAATATAAGGCCGGGATTTATTGCGAGAAGATCCATAACTAATCACCGTCCCAACTTTTTAGCCAGGTACTATTTGAACGACAGCAACAGGCAGATAACGAGTGCTAAGAAAGCAAGACCTTCGATCAGGGCGGCGGCGATAATCATCGCCGTGCGGATGTCGCCCGCAGCCTCGGGCTGACGGGCCATGCCTTCGAGAGCACTCTCAGCGAGTCTCCCGATACCGTAACCGGCGCCAATTATGGTCAGAGCAGCGCCAATACCGGCTGCCAGATGAGCGACCAATCCTTCCATGAGATTCCTCCTTAAAAAGAAAAGTAAAATGAATATCGGCTTGAAACGATTTTATTCCATCTCCATGAATCAATGCTCCGGATGTACAGCCATGTTGACAAAAATTATCGAGAGCAAAGTAAAGATAAAAGCCTGCAGAAAGGCGATAAATAGCTCCAATACATATATGAACAATGTGAAAGCGACCGCAGGCAATGCCACAAAGTAATTGTGAAAAATAAAAATAAGGCCGAGAAACGACAGTATTACAATATGTCCCGCGATCATATTGGCGAAAAGTCGGATCGTCAGTGCAAAGCACTTGATCACGATACCGATTACTTCCAGCGGGAAAAGAATCGGAATTATTGGCCAGGGCATCCCCGAGGGAACCAGGTTTTTCCAGTAAGCGAATGGCCCCTGCTCGACCATGCCCATTACAATTATGGTAAAAAGAGTGGTAAAGGCGAGTGTGCCGCAAACCGCCACGTTTCCGGTGGCGGTGGACATGCCTGGAATCAGCCCGAGAAGATTGCAGAAGAGGATGAAAAAGAACTGGGTCAGGAAAAGCGGCAGATACTTGCGCCCCATCTTATCGCCCATTATCGGGTAGACCATCTGGTTGCGAACGTAAAGCACGAACGGTTCGAGAAAATTCAGGTACCTGCCACGGGTGCCTTTTTTGATCTGCTGGCTGGCCAGGGCACGGAAAAGGAGAAAAATCAGCGCAGCGGCGATCCAGATCATCAATGTCAGCTTGGTGATTGACAGATCCAGCCATTCCCAGCCGAACGGGTGCCAGTCGATCGTGATCACCGGATGATCGTAGACGTGCTCGATCAGATGCTGCATTATTGCGCCGGCATCATGGCCCTCGCCAGCATGTTCACCTGCCTTGGCGGCCGCATTAGCTGCGCTTGCTGTGGTTGCGGAGAGTAAATTTGCCATTGCAAATTCAGGTTGACTTCTTACGGGTCAATACTGGAAAAAGGTACGCATGTTCGATAACTGTGAAAATCACATAACTAATCACGCACGAGCCGACCAGCGCTGGTGCCGGGAGAGCGAACACCCCGATTCCAAGAGCGACTGCCGAGAGAGCCAGCAGGAGCCTGATTAGCATTCCCCCGAGAACCAGTTTGATAAACATCCTGGCACTTGCGGCTCGGCTGTTATATAGAAGAAAGAACCCTGTGAAAGATAAAAAGGCGCTAATCAAGCCGCCATATGAAATCGCAACTCTGACTGACCAGTCAAGCCGTGGAAACAGCCAGGCGGCAACCAGCAGGGCAAACAACAGGGAGGCAGCTGTAATAACGAACTTCTTTGCCAGGTATCTATTTTCAGCCGAATGCAGGGACGTGGTCAGGAATCCCTTTCCTCTTTTTTATTTTCTGATTCGCTGAGTCGCGAGAGTGTTTTGATCAGATTGTAAAAGCCTGCGAAAAACCCCACGGCTGCGCCGGTCAATAACAGCCACGGCTCGGTTCCCAGGCGGCTGTCAAGGTATCTTCCGAGAAAGATAAAGACCAGTAGAAAAACGGCTAATTCAAGCCCGATACTGAGGTAAGAGCCGATCTGGCCCAGCGTTGAACGGGGCCTCTCTTTTTTAAATCCGTTTGGATTCACGGAGAAATGAGTATAGCAAAAATGAGCGAAAAAATCAAATATAAATTTCCTGGCAGTTCGCTGCAAAAGGCGATCAATTCGGAATATTCAATCCATTAGCCTTAAACCGTTTCGCATCTGCTGGATGATTTGGTGGGACCTTATCCTTGCAACCTGGGGAATGTTTCTCTTAACTCCTGACAACCACATTTTTGCTGCGAAGGTATTGCTTGGCTTTAGTAATCGAATATTGGCGAAAATGGAATATACTGGCGGCAAGCACGGCGTCAGCCTTGCCCAGCACGAGACCTTCATAGAGGTGCTCGAGGTTTCCCACACCGCCTGAGGCAATCACCGGGATCCCGACATTCTCGCTCACCGCTGCAGTGAGTTCGATATCGAAACCCTCCTTGCTCCCGTCACGGTCCATGCTGGTGAGCAGGATTTCGCCGGCGCCCAGTTCCTGAACGCGCACCGCCCATTCGACCGCATCGAGCCCGGTAGGGTTGCGGCCGCCGTGGGTAAACACCTCCCAGTTGCCGTATGGCCCGCGGGAGGAATCGAAATCCGCATTGCGCTTGGCATCTATCGCAACCACAATACACTGGCTGCCAAACCGTTCTGCGGAGGCCGTAATAAACTCAGGATTCTTTATTGCCGCTGTGTTAACTGACACCTTGTCCGCTCCGCTTTTGAGCATCAGCCGCACGTCATCCACCGTACGGATTCCCCCGCCGATCGTGAATGGTATGAAAACCTCCTCGCTCACCCTGCTGGCCAGATCAAGCACGGTGTCCCTTCTCTCGTGGCTTGCCGTTATGTCGAGAAACACGAGCTCGTCCGCTTTCTGTTGTTCGTAGTATTTGGCCTGCTTCACCGGGTCGCCTGCATCCACCAGGTTGACAAACTGGACTCCCTTGACAACACGGCCTTTGTCAATGTCCAGACAGGGTATGATTCGCTTGGCTAACATCTTTTTTCGGAATTCTCCCAAAAACTAACAGTTATTGATCGACTGCCAGGCTACCCGCTGCGGTAATCGCCTCTTTCAGAGCAATCCTGCCGTCATAGAGCGCCTTGCCGATAATCATCCCCTCAATACCGAGTCTTTCCAACGAGGACACAGCACGCACATGCTCCAAAGTTGCGATTCCTCCCGAGGCAATTACAGCCAGGCCGGCCTGGGAGATATTTTTCAGCGCCTCCAGATTGGGGCCGGTGAGCATGCCGTCTGTGGCGATATCAGTATAAATTATCCGCACGGCGCCTGTCTCGGCAGCCTCGTGGGCAAGGGTGAGCGCATCCCGCTCGGTTATTTCCTCCCATCCGCGAATTGCCACCTGGCCGTTTCTTGCATCCAGGCCCACCACGATACGCTCTACGCCGAATTTTTTTAACGCGCGGGGAAGAAGAGAGGGCTTTTTCAGGATTGCCGTGCCGAGGATTACACGGATGATACCCAGCTCCAGACAGCGTTCGATACTCTCAATACTGCGAATGCCGCCCCCGAGCTCCACAGCTACATCCGGGCCCACCGCTTCGACAATTCTCCTCACGCTTTCGGTGTTTTTAGGCCGGCCCTCAAATGCGCCGTCAAGGTCAACCACATGGATCAATTTCGCCCCGTCGCGGGCAAAGGCAACTGCCGGCTCGACAGGATCGTGGAAATAAACAGTCTGCTCGGTTTTTTTACCCTGACGCAACCGTACCGCCCGGCCGCCCATCAGGTCAACTGCAGGGATAATCAGCATTGCGGATGCTCCTTAGATCTCGGCAAAGTTTTTCAAAAGCCGCAGACCGGCCTCCTGGCTTTTTTCAGGATGAAACTGCACGGCGAAAATTTTTCCCTGCTCGCGCGAGACTACAGAGGTGAACTCGATACCGTAGCCGGTGATGCCGAGAACGTCCTTGCTATCGGCTGTTTCGGCATAATAGGAATGCACGAAATAAAACCAGGATTTATCTGGTATACTTTCGGTTAATGGGGAGGGTCGTAGCCAGCTCACCTGGTTCCAGCCAATGTGCGGGATTTTTCTCCCGGGAGGGAATTTGAGAACCTTGCCCGGAAGAATGCCCAGCCCCTGATAGCTGCCCATCTCCTCGCTTTGTTGGAAAAGGATCTGGAACCCCACGCAGATTCCCAGAAAGGGTTTGCCGGTTGCGATAAACTCTCTGATCGGCTCCTCGAACCCCATCTCGCGGATATGTTCCATGCTCTTGCCGAAAGCGCCATCGCCGGGGAGAACCAGGTGGCTCGCTCCGGCGATGTCTGCAGGGTCAGCGCTGATTCGCGCCTCGAAGTCCAGATGGTGAAAGGCTTTCTCCACGCTGCGAAGATTGCCCATTTTATAGTCTACTATATTTATCATTCGCAACGATTCGAATAGACAAGTTTCGATTTCAGAGGACGCCCTTGGTCGAGGGAACCCCCTCCACACCCGGGACAATTCTCGTGGCTGTGTGAATAGCACGTGCGGCGGCCTTGAACAGGCTTTCCACCTGGTGGTGGGCGTTGGCCCCGTAGAGAATCTCCATGTGCATGGTGATCCCGGCTTTGGTGGCCACGGCGCGCCAGAAATCCTCCACCAGTTCGGTGCTCAGATCCCCCACCTTTTCCCGGCCCAGGTCCCCGCGGAAGACAAGAAAACCCCTGCCGCTCAGATCCACCACCACTCTGCTCAGAGCCTCATCCAGCGGCGCAAAAGCCTCGCCGAAACGGTTTATGCCAGCCTTATCGCCGAGTGCCTTACCGAGCGCCTGTCCGAGCACGATCCCCACGTCCTCCACTGTGTGATGCTCGTCGATATGAAGGTCGCCTTTGCAGGTTAGCTCGATATCCATTCGCCCGTGCCTGGCAAGCGCGGTAAGCATGTGCTCGAAAAAGCCCACTCCGACCTCGATCTTGCTTTCACCCTTGCCGTCAATGTTGAGAACAAGCCGGATGTCTGTTTCCTTTGTTTCTCTTTTTATCTCAGCAGTCCTTGGATAACTCATTTGCAACTCCGGAATGTAGAAATGATTTTATATCTCTTGGGTACAGACTTCAGTGGCGAAGATCTTATCTATCTGGATATTCATTTAGAACGGGAGCCGGATGCCATGGCCCTCAGCAGGCAGTTTACATCCGTGGCCAGGAAATCCACTTCCGATTCGGCGTAGAATTCGGCCATCAGCTCTGCGCTGGCGGCGCCTGTCTGCACCATGCAGCAGGCAATCGGCGGCCTGCCGGGATTTTGCAGGCGATAATTTTCCACCGCGGTCCAGTCATCGGGAACATCGCCCACGTAGATACCGTTGCTAAATCCCATTCTTTTGGCCAGGAGCTGAAGGCCGGCGGGATCGGGCTTGCCGGGCAGAGTGCCGTCATCGGTTATCACGAATTCCGGTTTAAGAAACTTGTCCAGGCCGGTTTTACGGAAAAGATAGGCGGCTTCTTCCGTGGTTCTCCCGGAAAGGATGCCGAAGGGAATTCCGCTTTCGGCAAGTTTCCGGATCAACGACAGGTCGAGAATAGCCTGTTCTTTCTCGATCAGCCCCGGACCCCTGTAATATTTCGGATCAAACCCGTAAAAGGAACGGCAGAGCTGCGGGCCTGCATAGTATTCCATGAAAATTTTCTTGATCAACCTGGGCTTATAATGACTCTCGAACTCGCGAAAGAGGCTTTCACCGAGTTTTCCTTTCACCAGCTTGATCGTTTCCTCCAGGCCGCCGCCGCGTTTTTTGACCTCCGCAGTGAAATCTTCCACCAGGGGAGGGATTTCGCGCAGCCTTTCTATGGTTATGGGATGAGTTCCATTGGCGCTTAAAAATTTCAGCAGCCCTTGAGCCACAACTCCCTTAGCCAGTTCCCAGTCGTTGTTGAAACGGCCGGCAAGCTTGAAATGCCCGGTTTCTTCAGCCCTTATCAGGCGCTCCTGGCCCGGGATTTCAAGTATCCGGTTGAAATAAAACTGCACTGTGAGACTGATCACCTGACGGAAAGAATCGCTCACCTCTACCAGCACCCCGTCCACATCGAAAATCACAGCGTCAGCCTGATCCAGCGTAAACGGAAGACCGTGATCGAGTGCCATAACTCCCGTGGCGATTTCAACATACGAGACGCCGGATGCCGTTTTCAACCAAGCACCTCCTTCAGCGTGTCGATAAACTCTTCGTTTTCCTCCGGCCTGCCCACGGTAATTCGCAAACAATGTTCGAGATTAGGATAATTGCTGACATTACGAACCAGAATGCCGCGAGCAAGCAGAGCGTCGAATACCTCCTCCGGTGCGATACCCTCGGACCCGGCCAGAATAAAATTCGCTTCACTCGGGTAAGGCTTCAGGCCGGTAATGCCGCTGAGTTCTTTCTGTAAAAATTCCCGTCCCTGCTTGATTGCAGCAACGCGCTCCTCTATCAGAGTTGGATTCTCGAGCATTGTGAGCGCCGCCACCTGGGTGAAAAAGTTAACGTGGTGCGGCAGTTGAATCTTGCGAATCTCCCCGGCGATTTCAGGAGAACAGAGGGCAAAACCGAAACGCAGGCCGGCCAGGCCGAACGCCTTGCTGAAAGTGCGCAACAGCACGAGGTTCGGGCATTTTTCAAGAAGTTCGAACGCGTTATCCCCGGCGAACTGGGCGTATGCTTCGTCCACTACAACCAGAGCATCCACAGAATTGCAAACTTTTTCGATATCCTCATTGGGAGTGCGGCCCCCCGTAGGGTTGTTCGGAGAACAAAGTACCACCGCAGCCGCATCGAGCGACCCGGCAAGCTCGATTACTTTGTCCACCTCCACCGAGAAATCATCCAGGCGAAGGCTGAAAGGCGCGGGCTTGCCCCCCAGGACCACCACGTTCTGGCGGTAGAGGCTGAAAGAAGGCTCCGGGTAAACTACCGCACGCTCAGCGCGTACCACAGCCAGCAGGGCATGGAAAATCAGCTCGTTCGAGCCGTTGCCGATCAGGATTCCTTGTCCCGGATGGCCGACATAATCACCTATGGAACTGATCAGCGGCTCTTCGAACTCGTCGTGGTAGCGCTGCCAGAGAAGGCTGCGCATTTTATCGAAAATTTTCTCCTTGACCTCTGCTGGAATGTCGAAAGGGCTTTCGTTCAGGTCGAGCTTGATCCGGTACTTGAAAAAGGGAGACTTGTAGGGCTTTAATTCCCGGATTTCCGGCCTGATTTTGTTGCCTGTCAAGAGCTTGTTATCCATCAGTCTGTCTCATTTCTCTTTTCTTATTTCAATCGAGCGCGCGTGGGCCTCCATGCCCTCTGCCCGGGCTATCACAGTTACCGGCCTGACAGCTTTATCGAATGATTCTCGGTTGAACGAGATAATACTCGATCGCTTGAGAAAAACGTGTACCCCGAGAGGGGAGAAACACCTGGCTGATCCTCCGGTGGGCAGCACGTGGTTCGGGCCTGCCCAGTAATCGCCTAAGGCCTCCGGGGTGAACGGGCCAAGGAACACAGCCCCGGCATTGCGGATTTTTCCCAACAGGGACCAGGGATCGGCCACCAGCAGCTCGAGATGCTCCGGCGCGAAACGATTTGCCAGAGAGGCTGCCTGGTCTACAGAATCGGCAAGCAGGATTGCCCCGAAATTCTCGACGGATTCGCCTGCGATCTCTTTTTTCGGCAGAGACTCAAGTTGCCTGGCTATTTCATCCTGAACCTGCCGGGCCAGTTCGCGGCTGGTTGTAATCAGAAGGCAGCCGGCGCGCTGGTCGTGCTCTGCCTGGCTCAGCATGTCCGCGGCAATCCAGGCGGGGTCGGCTGTATTATCGGCGATTACCAGAATTTCGCTTGGCCCGGCGAGCATGTCTATATTCACCGAGCCGAAAACGAGCTTTTTCGCTGCCGTGACATAGATATTGCCCGGCCCGGCGATAACATCTACTGCTGGAATGCTTTCTGTGCCATAGGCGGCAGCGGCGATTGCCTGGGCCCCGCCGATCCGGTAGATTTCATCCGCATCCGCAAGAGTTGCGGCGAAAAGCACGGCAGGATTCATCCCGCCATCTCTGTCTGGAGGCGAGAGCAGAACCAGCCTTTTCACTCCGGCAGTGCGCGCAGCAGCCATACCCATCAGCACGCTGCTCGGGTATGCAGCCTTGCCTCCGGGAGCGTAAACAGCAGCCGATTCGACCGGCATGATCCGCTGACCCAGGATTTCGCCGTCTGCACCGGTTACAAACCACGAGTTTGCCAGCTGTTTGCGGTGGTAGTCGCAGATCCGTCCGTATGCTGCCTTTAGGGCCTCTTTGAGCTCAGGCTCGAGCAGCCTTTCCGCCTGTTCGATTTCCTCTTTGGCCACCCGGAAGCGGTCAGGGCTGATTTCGACCCTGTCAAAACGGCGGGTGTACTCCACCAGCGCCTTATCACCCTCACGGCGCACCCGGCCGGTGATTTCGGCCACAGCCGGAAGTACCTCGTCGAGGTCCTCTGCCTTGCGTGCAGCGAGCTCATCAAGAAAGCCCTCCGCGTTTTTTTCGATAATCCTGATCTTCTCATTCATGTTATTGGGCCTGGCTTTAGGGGATTACCTTGTTCAGGGGGTATTCGATAATATCGCGCCCGCCACTCTTTTTCAGTTCCGGTATGATCTTGCGCACGATGTTTTCATCAATAATGGTTTCCACAGCAACCCAGTCCGGGTCGTTAAGGTCGCTGATAGTCGGGTTTTTCATCGCCGGCAGTACGGCGATAATATCTTCGATCCGCTCCCGCGGAACGTTGAGCTTGATCCCAACCTTGCTTTCGGCGGCGATTGCCCCTTTGAGCATGAGCGCGATATTCTCGATCTTTTCGCGCCTGGCGCTGTCGGCCCAGCTCTGCTTGTTGGCGATCAGCCTGGTGGTTGATTCGAGCACTGTCTCCACGATCCGAAGGTTGTTGGCGCGAAGGCTGCTGCCGGTTTCGGTCACCTCGATTATCGCATCAGCCAGCTCGGGAACCTTGGCCTCTGTAGCGCCCCAGGAAAACTCGACCTCGGCATCAACCCCGTTGGATTTCAGATACTTGCGCGCGATATTTACCACTTCCGTGGCGATCCGCTTGCCCTCGAGGTCTTTCACGGTCTTGATATCCGAATCAATGGGTACGGCGAGCACCCAGCGCACCGGCCGCATGCTCTGTTTTGCATATACCAGGTCCGCCACCTCGACCACATCAGCCTGGTTCTCGATAATCCAGTCGTGGCCTGTCAGCCCGGCGTCGAAAACCCCCTCCTGGACGTAGCGGGCCATTTCCTGGGCCCGGATCAGCATGGCCTCGAGCTCGGGGTCATCGATCGAGGGAAAGTAGCTGCGCTCCGAGACACTGAAATTGTATCCTGCTTTGCGAAACAGTTCGAGGGTGGCCTCCTGAAGGCTCCCTTTTGGAAGTCCGAGTTTAATAATCATCGCCCTGCCTCTTGGTTACATTTCTATGTTTACTAATTAAACGGCATTTATCAATAAAAAAGGCTATACGCAGTTTCGGACTGTCTCTACAAAGGCAGCCATTTTTGCCTGGTCCTTGACGCCGGGAGATTTTTCAATGCCGCTGGAGACATCAACCCCCGCAGGCATTGCGGCTCTTATTGCCTGGGCCACGTTATCCGGAGCGAGTCCTCCGGCGAGAATGATTCTCCCGTACCTGCCGGCCTCTTTCGCCCACTCCCAGTTGAATGTCTTTCCGGTGCCTCCCGGAACTCCCCTGACATAACTGTCGAGCAGAAAATCCCGGCCGCTGCCGTAGGGGGCGAGCAGCTTGAGATCGTCACGGGTTTTCAGGCGGAAACCCTTGATCCAGCGCAAGCCCAGTGAGCTACAGTACTCGGGCGATTCAGAACCGCAGAGCTGAATCCTGTCGAGATGCGCTTGGACGGCGATCCGGCGAACCTGTTCCTGTTCCAGATCAACAAACACGCCCACAGTGGTCACGAATCCCGGTAGCTTATCTATTATTGCGGCTGCTGCGGCTGGTTCAATATAGCGCGGGCTCGGGCGGTGAAACACGAAACCCATCGCGTCGGCCCCGAGTTCTGCCGCTTTCAGGGCATCCTCAGCCCGGGTGATCCCGCAGATTTTTATCCTGATTTTCACCAGGCCCCCGTCATCAGGGTTCTCGTTGCCCGGGCGACATCGCTCTGGCGCATCAGGTGCTCGCCCACCAGCACCGCATCATAACCCAGCGACCCCAGGCGCTTGATATCATCATGGGTCGAGATACCGCTTTCGGATACTTTTATCGAGGAATCCGGGAAAAGCGGTGCGAGCCTCTGAGAAACATCGAGAGAAATCTCGAGCGTGCCCAGGTCCCGGTTATTGACTCCGATGATCTTTGCCTTGCAGCCTGCCGCGCGCTCCAGTTCAGCCTCATCGTGTACCTCCACCAGAGAATCCAGTGCCAGTTCGTCAGCAAGAGCGATAAAATCGCGCAGCCGGGCGTTATCCAGCACAGCGGCTATCAGAAGCACGCAGTCAGCACCCAGCAGCCTGCTTTCGTAAATCTGGTAGGCAGAAACCGTGAAATCCTTGCGCAGCACAGGTAGTCCGGAACTGCGCCTTGCCTGCACGAGGTATTCCGGTTCTCCCTGGAAATACTTTCTCTCTGTCAATACGCTCAAGGCGCAGGCTCCACCCTCAGCGTAAGCCGAAGCCAGGGAGGCGGTATCGAAATCCTTCCTGATCAGCCCTTTCGAGGGACTCGCCTTTTTGATCTCACCGATCAGAGCCAGCTTTTCGCGTGAGACCAGCGCCCTGCTGAAGAGGTTTTTGTCTGGAAACGGCTGATCCTCGATCCGCTTTTTCAGCTCATCCAGAGGCAGTATCTGCTGGGTGCGGGCTACCTCTTCCAGTTTGTCCTTGATTATCCGGTCAAGTATGTCCATTGCCGGCTTACTCCGTGCTGTGGCTCAGTTCGATCAGGGCTTCGAGCTTTTGGCGTGCTTTGCCGCTGTCAATCGAGTTCTCGGCAAGTTCCACCCCCTGGGCGATCGATAATCCTTGCTTGAAAGCGCTTATCGCGGCGCCTGCGTTCAGCAATACGGCTTCCCGGTAAGGTCCGGGCTTGCTTTCGAGGACCTCTTTCAGAATCCGGCTGTTGGTGGCTGCATCCCCACCGCGAATTGCGTCCACAGGCCTTGGTTGGAAGCCGAAATCCTCCAGTTTCACGGTGTAACTTTTAACCTGGCCATCTTGAAGCTCTGAGACTTTGGTCGAGCCGCTGATCGAAATTTCATCGAGCCTGCCGTGGCCATGAACCACGTAAGCCTTCTTGCTGCCGAGCTTGCCGAGCACGCCAGCCAGTTTCCCGGTGAGATCCTCGCTGTATACTCCGAGAAGTTGGTATTTCGCGCCTGCCGGGTTGGTCAGCGGCCCCAAGATATTGAACACGGTGCGGATTCCGATCTCACGCCGCGGCCCGATAGCGTGTTTCATCGCAGGGTGGAAAAGCGGTGCGAAGATGAAACAGATACCAGCCTCGCTCAGGCAGCGAAGAGCACTCTGCGCGCCGGCCTCGATATTCACCCCGAGTTCTTTCAATAGATCGGCGCTGCCGCAGAGACTTGAGACCGCACGGTTGCCGTGTTTGGCCACAGGCACGCCGGCCCCTGCGGCCACGAATGCCGCTGCTGTGGAAATATTGAAACTGCCTGAACCGTCCCCGCCCGTGCCGCAGGTATCGAGAACCTCGCCGGGTGTTGCATACTTCACGGGAGTGAGTTTGCTGCGCATTACGCGAGCAAACGCGGTTATCTCCTCGACAGTTTCGCCTTTCAAGCGCAATGCGGTCAAAAAGGCGCCTATCTGGGCCTGCGATGCCTCTGCCTGCATGATCTGAGTCATGGTTCCCTCAGCGAGTTCTTCGCTCAGAGAGCGGCCTTCCACAAGGGTGCGGATTGCATCCACTATCATGATCGTAATCTCCTGCGATCTATTAGAATGACTCTGTTGCGCTCAAGCTTGTGAGGCAAAGCTCCGGCTGATTATCCGCACTGCCTCGTCAACATCCCGCGCGGTAGCGATCGAATTCCCGGCCCGGCCGATACTGACTCCCGGGGCAGCCTTTTCATCACGGATAATCCCAGGCAAAGCCTCCCAGAATTTTCCGAGCAATACAAGCGGCCTGCACGGCACGATTCTCTTGTTGATATATTCCCAGGCAAGGGCGATTTCGGCTAAAGTTCCGGTGCCACCCTTGGCTGCCACGTAGCCGTCGCCAAGCTTGAGCAGAGTTTCCAAGCGTTCAAGCAGGCTTTGAGTTACTATATTCTCGTCAAGATACCGGTTCGGCTGGCGGGAGAAAAGCGAACAGGTAACTCCCACCGTGAATCCTCCGGCATTGTGTGCGCCGCGGTTTGCGGCTTCCATTGCCGCCCCGTATCCGCCGCTAACCACCACCCAGCCGTTCTTTGCCAGCGCATTGCCGAGTTCCTCCGCCTCTGCTACGCTCTGCTTATCCGCAGGATCGGAGGTGCCGAAAACACAGACCCAGCGCGCGCCCGGAGGCCCTAGCCTGCTTTTTAATCCGTCGAAATCCATCAGTCAGTCATCATGAGCCGGTGGCTCACCCGGAAAATGAATGAAAATGTTTTGTTTTCTGTAGGGGCGCGCGGCCGTGCGCCCCTACGGGTGGTTTTTACCGAAACCATGGAATAACGTACCTTTGGTCCATTATTTTCGGAGCAGGAATATTTCCTTTCAACTCTAGAGACGATCCAGAAAATTGCCCAGAATCTTCTTGCCCTCGAAAGTGAGGATCGATTCAGGGTGAAACTGCACGCCCTCCACAGGGAAATCCACGTGGCGCAGGCCCATGATCACGTTGTCCTCGGTGCGGGAAGTTACCACAAGGCACTCCGGCACGGAATCAGGCTCTACGACCAGGGAATGGTAACGCGTGGCTTCGAATGGGTTTGGAACTCCCCGATAGAGGGATGAGCTGTCGTGGTGGATCATGCTGGTCTTACCGTGCATCAGGTATGGAGCGCCCACCACCTTGCCTCCGTAGGACTGGCCGATACACTGATGGCCGAGGCAAACTCCCAGTATCGGGGTAACCGCGCCCAGGCGTCCGATCAATTCAAGGGATATCCCGGCATCCTCCGGCCTTCCAGGCCCGGGTGAGATTATTATCCCCAGGGGCTTGAGATTCTCCACCTCCTCCACGGTTATTTTATCGTTGCGGAACACAGTGATCTCCGCTCCAAGCTCCCCCAGATACTGGACGAGATTATAGGTGAAAGAATCATAGTTGTCAATGACAAGGATCATAGAAATTCTCCGGCTTGCTCCACAGCCTTGAGCAGTGCCTTGGCCTTGTTCAGGGTTTCCTGGTACTCCAGCGCCGGCTTGGAATCGGCAACTATGCCGGCGCCGACCTGGATGTAGGCTTTGTCGCCCTTGATCACAATCGTCCTGATCGTGATACAGGAATCGAGGTTCCCGGAAAAGTCGATATAACCTACTGCCCCGGCATAGATACCCCTGGTTTCCTTTTCCAGTTCATCAATTATTTCCATTGCCCGCACCTTGGGAGCGCCGCTTACTGTACCTGCCGGGAAACACGCACCGAGCACATCCAGAGCCGAGGCATCTGAGCGCATCCGGCCCTCCACATTGCTCACAATATGCATCACGTGCGAGTAGCGCTCGATAGCCATCTGTTCGGTGACCCGGACAGTGCCGTAGTCGCAAATACGGCCAAGGTCGTTGCGGCCCAGGTCGACAAGCATCACGTGCTCGGCTCGCTCCTTGGGGTCGGCAAGCAGTTCCTCTTCCAGTCTCCTGTCTTCCTCCTCATCCACACCACGCCGTCTGGTGCCGGCAAGCGGCCTGGTGGTGACCACATCGTTTTCCACTCGTACCAGAACCTCCGGGGATGAGCCGGCGACTTTCAGGTCACCGAACTTGAGGTAAAACATGTAAGGCGACGGGTTTACCCGGCGAAGGGCACGGTAAAGGTCGAACGGGTCTCCCTTGAGTTGGGTGTAAAGGCGCTGGCTGAGCACCACCTGTAAAATGTCTCCCTTGTGGATATATTCCTTGGCGCGCTGTACCATGGACTCGAATTCCTCGCGGGTCGTGTTGGAACTGGTTTCAGGGACCGCTACCCGGGCAGCAGACTTGAAATTCTGCGGCACGAGCACGATCTCGTTGATACGCTTCACAATCCAGCGAATCCTCTCGCAGGCGTACTCGTAAGATTCAGCCGGGTCGGTGTCGTTCTCAATGAATGTACTCACCACCACGGTAAGCGTGTGCTTGACATGGTCGAAAACTATCAACTGGTCGGCTACAATGAGAAAGCAGTCAGGAAGCCCAAGGGGATCCGGTTTTGTCTGGGGTATGTCCTCGAAATAACGGATCGTATCGTAGGAGAAATAGCCTACGATCCCGTTCTGAAACCTGGGCAGCCCTTTGATAGGTTCCGGCTGATACTGCGCTATCCAGCTTTTAAGAAACTCTATCGGGTTTCCCTCGTAGCGGCTGAGTTTGCCGTCTCTGAATAGCTCGATTTTCTCACCCCGGGCCTGAATGATCAGCCGGGGAGCGAATCCGAGAAACGAGTAGCGGCCGATTTTTTCTTCCATTTCCACGCTTTCCAACAGGAAGGCGTATTCGCTCGGCTCACAGATTTTTTTGAATACGCTGATCGGGGTCTCGGTGTCCGTGTAAAGTTCAGTGGCCACGGATACAATTTTGCCATTCCCGGCTCTGGCCAGGAATTCTTTTTTTTCCGGGATTATTGCAGGCATAATATTTTCTCCAGAATCACGGAGATTACCTCCGGCATCATGCGCCTAAAATTAAAAAGCCGCGGAACCCAAAAGGTGCCCGCGGCTTGACAGGAAAATGATTTATCGGCTAGGCTTGCGGGCGTATTTCTTCCCGGGCGTGGTGATACCCCATGCGCCAGAGAAATGCACACCACAGCCAAAACCAGTCTTTTGTCCTATTGCTAAAACCAGCCATTTCTGATTCCTAAAACAATCAATTTTCAAGCAGAAATTATCAGCACTGATAGAAACTTTTATCGGACAGCTTCATATTACAACAGCGCAGCCGAACTGTCAATATTTTATGCAAAATTTGGTTCATGCCCGAAATGATTAATTAAATTGATTTCTAAAAATATTAAATTATTTTGAATAAAAGATTAAAAATGCAACTGAAATAGGATTTATTATGGAATTCGGGCTACGGGTAAATCCGGGTCTGGAGGCCCGGAGTTTTCTCGAAAGCAAGATCGACAAGCTGCGGGAATCCGGTTTCGAACAAAGTCTGAGCCGGCTTAATGAAAATATCAGGCTCATTTTCAGCGGCCAGTACGACAAGCTGAAAAAAGACTCCCGGTTCAGACAGGTCTTTCTGGGCCCGCGTCGCAACCTGCGGATGGAAAAATCCAGTCAGGGTGAAACCTTCATCGGCGCATTTGCGGTTCTGGAGAAAATATTCAATGAAAAAATATCCAGTGCTCACAGCAAGGAAGAGCAAAGAAGGATCGAGGAGGAGTATTTCACCACCAGACTGGATGCCCTGGAAAAGCTATTCGTGGCGGATATCTCCATATTCGAACACTATTTTATCCTGATGTTTCTGCGCCATACCTACCAGGAGCACCAGACCGAAGGGGAGAAGCTCGATCAGGTCAAGGCAAGGTTCGAGGAATTCATCTCGGAAGAGAATACTCTGTTGCGCTTCTTTTTCCTCCTGGACGAGTTTAATAACCTGAATATCGAGCGCGGAAAACTGGACCAGGAGAAAAAACCCCCGTTTACTCAGCGGCTCGAGGACCAGATCAACCAGGGAGAGCCGATAAAAAGCCTGAAACGCCAGATCGTGATTTGCCAGAAGCTGAAAGCAATCGCCGAGAAGCTGATCGAGATCAGCCACGGCCATAGCCCACTGGATGAAGTCAGGCGCGTGCTGGATGAGGTTTATGTTTCTGGAAGCACAGAGAGCGCAATCAAAGGGATGTTGGAAAAGTTCCGCCAATATTATGAGTACGAGTTGTCAATTCTCCAGGAAGCTCTGGTTTACAAGAGGATTGTTTTCATGAACTCCGGCGCGAAGGTGGCCGGTATCAACCGCAAGGAATGGATAGAGGAAATAGATTTTGATACGGTGGAGAGACTGGTCGACCTTCTGGAGGTAAAAGATACAGGGCAGCGGCTTTCGCAGAACCAGAAAGAACAGAAGGAGCTTTATGAAAAATTCCGGAAGAAGATTGACAGCGACCGCCCGGAGTCCACGGACAGCGGCCCGGCGGAGAGCTGCCTGGGTGAGGGTGAGTTGAACGTGCTCATCCTCCACCTGAACAATGCAAGCCTCGATGAACAGATCTCAAAAGTGGAAAAAAAGTTCCAGGCCTACCGCAAAAAAAACGGCGTGGACTATCAGAACAGTATCGTTCGCTCATACAACGATAATATAGAACGTCTCACCCAGACTCTTTACTTCTTTATCGAACTGTCTGCTTTCAGGAAAACGCGGCTTGAAAATCGGGGCAGAGAGATATTCGAGGAGATACGGAAAGAAACTGAAGAGATGGAAAAGGAAATTAAAAAGAAAGTTTACGGAGATGAACAGGTAGAAGAGGCAGAAAAGGCAGAAGTGGTGGAGGAGCCCGGCAAAGAGGCTGAAGAAGAAGAGGAAAAGGAAAAAGAAAAGGAAAAAGAAAAAGAGGAAAAGATAGACCTCAAGCTCGTGAAAGATCCGGAAAAGAGAGCCGAACTGCTGGCCAAGGAATTGAAAAACATGTCGGATCCGGCCAAGATAAAGCCGCTGAAAGAGTTAGCTTATACCGGAAGTATGGAAACGCTTAAGTATATCCTTCCTCTCTCGCAGTACACCAGCGATTTTCTGCGAAACATGGCCCGCAATGCGGTGATAAAAATCATCCTCCGCCTTCTGCGGGAAAACGAGGAAAAA
Organism: uncultured Gemmatimonadales bacterium; assembly: GCA_964548275.1. Lineage (GTDB taxonomy): Bacteria > Gemmatimonadota > Glassbacteria > GWA2-58-10 > GWA2-58-10 > JAUVUV01. Next base: position 23,753 of record CAZJQI010000010.1, on the reverse strand, counting down.
GCCATGCTCGGGCTCCAGCAGAGAAAGAAGCTGGTCGATTTCATTATCGGGCTGGAGAAAAAATACGCCTACTTGAAAGATATGGAACTGACAGATCCCAAGACAACGAAAAAAGTACTGGATGTCCTGATCCGCGAGGACAAAGATTTTACTGCTAAAATCCTTTCAGAGATACTCGTGGATGAGGATGAAAGGGTAAGAGCCACGGCAGTTAAGCTGATCGCTGGCATGCTTGATCAGAAAGAGGCCAGCCTGCTGATGAAAATGCTTTCCGACCATGATCCGAGAGTGCGGGCCAACGTGATCGAATCGCTCGAGGCTGTGGGCAATCGCAACGTGCTCGGCATCCTGATGAAATACAAGTTCGACAAGGACAACCGGGCCCGGGCCAATGCGCTCAAGGCAATCTGGAATTTCGGCAACAGGGAAATCAACGATTCGCTGGAGGACATGCTCGTGTCCCCTGATCCCAAGATGAGAGCCAGCGGAGTCTGGGTGATCGGCGAGATCGGCCATGGCCAGCCGCATATCAAGAACCTGCTTAAAGTGGCAAAAAATGATAAGGACGAGATGGTCCAGGATAACCTCAGAAAAACGCTGACCAAGATTACCAAGCGCGAGCAGGGACTTGTCGTGCTTGTAGCAGATGACGACACGGAGTTCTGCCGGAATATCTGCCTTCAGCTCAAGAATGATGGTTTCCGGGTAAGTGCCGCGATCAACGGTAAAACGGCTCTGGCCAAGATCGATAAAAAGCCTCCGGATATTGTGCTGATGAACCTCAGGATGCCGGAGATGAACGGCCTTGAAGTGCTGAAAGCAATCAGGGCGAGCGTAGATACAAAAGACCTGCCGGTGATTGTGATGAGCGATTTCAACTCGAGCGTACTGCTCAAGCAGGTGAACAAATTCGGCGCGAACGACTACCTGCTCAAGCCCTGTTCCTACGAACAGGTTAAGGATAAGCTGATGAGCTGTTTATAACCGGATAAGCTTTAATCCAGCCTTTTCACCGGAGCCGGCCGCGCAAACTCCCCTTCCATCGCCAGCGGCAAGATCCACACATTCCCTTTTTATCATAAGAAATTCGTATTTGCTGTTCGATCTCACAACGCCGGATCATTTCGCGTTTTCAGTGGCTCACAGCCGCTTCAAGCAGAGTCAGTGCCGGCCTTTCGGTATCCAGGCGCGCTTTTACGCCCAGCGGCAGGGTGATTTTTTCAGGCTCGTGGCCCAGGGGGCTCCCGTAAATCACCGGTATGCCGAGATGGCCGAGCCTGTCTTTAAGTACCTGAGAAAGGTTGAACGTGCGGCGCATCCTCCCGCTGGATTCACAGTTGACACAGTAGCCGACAATTATTCCGGCAGCCTGGTGAAGTTTTCCGGCCAGGGCCAGTTGGGTAAGCATCCGGTCTATTCGGTAAGGCTCCTCATCCACGTCCTCAAAGAACAACAGCCTGCCCCTGGTATCGATCTCGAATGGCGTGCCGAGAAGACTGGTAATAACGCTCAGGTTTCCCCCCACAAGTCGCCCCTGGGCTGTACCATGGCCAGCCAGGACACGCAGCCGCCGCCGGATTCCGGGAGGAGAACCGGGCAGTTTCAGCTCATTGGATGTTTTGAAAGTTACCGCCTTGAGCCATCTCGTCTTAAAAGGGCTGGGGGAGCGCCCCAGGTCGTAGCCTGCCAGCGGGCCCCAGAAAGTCACCATCCCTGTGCGGGAGTGAATTGCCGTGAGAACGGCACTCAGGTCGCTGTGGCCGACCAGAACCTTGGGGTTTGAGGCGATAAGCTCCCAGTCGAGGAGTTCAAGAATGCGGCCGCTGCCGTATCCGCCGCGAAGGGCGAATATTCCGCGCACCGCACGCTCGGCGAACATCGAGTGGAGATCCTCGGCGCGCTCGGTGTCACCCCCAGCGAGAAATCCTGTTCTTTGGCGTATATTTTTCCCGTGCAAAACATTGAACCCCAGACCGCGCAGAACTTTCCCAGCCCGGGCGATGTCACGGAAATCGAGCAGGGGGCTAGCCGGGGTGACCAGGCCGACAGTGTCTCCGGACTTCAGCCTCCGGGGCTTGATAAGAGGTTTATCCATGATCGAAGAGACTTCCCGGGAAAATTATTTGGCACCGCGAACATGAAATCACCGCAGAATAGAAGGTTCTTAATCCTATGCACTTAGTATAAATCATCCCAACGCTAAACTCAATAAAGAGGTGGATAAAGGCGAGAAAAAAGGTGGGAATGACGTTAACAGAACGATCTTAGGCTAGTTGGAATCGGCTTCCGGTGTTGCAGAAGACTGCGGAGTTGAAGGGGGTGCTTGTTTTTTGAGCATCTGTGATTGTTGTTTGAGCTTTTCCTCCAGGCTTCCCTTTTCTTTTTCCGCTTTCTCGAGTTTGGCTTTCAATTGATCGTTTTCCCCTCTCAGCTTTTCATTTTCTTCATAATTTTCCAGGAAACGCAGGGTGGCCCTTTTAAGTTTCTGGCTCGTGCATTCCAGGATCAGGAAAAGTTCGAGAGGCGCTTTGCGCAACATTTCATCCATCTGCTTTTTACTGAACACCACCGCTTCGCCATCCTCGAGCGCCCGTGCGGTAAAGAAACGCTTGCCTTCTTCGAACATGCTGATTTCGCCGATAACCTCGTTTGTGCGGAGCGTGTCGATTTCCACCTCTTTCTCTCCCACGGTCTTGAATATTTTGACCGTGCCATCCTTGAGAAGGAAGAGGCTCATCGCCTCGGCGTTCTCCTTGATCAGGACCTGGTCTTTTTTGAATTTTTTCGGCAGCAGGTTAAGGTCCACTGCAGCCTCGACTGATTCGGCCATCTGGTCGTAGGTGAGTTTCCCTTCCCTCTCCTTGGCCTCATCTATCTTGATCGTCTTGGGCAGGTTGTGCAGGTCTACTCCGGCCCTGGAGATAATGTCGTTGGTTTCACGCAGGCGCTTGGCCAGCCTCTTGATCAGGTTGTATATTCCGGGCGAGGCATCCTGAAGGTAGTTATCGAAGCCTTTCCGGTCGAGGATGATAATTTCGCTGTCCTCGATCGCTCTCACACTTGCCGTCCGGTGTGAGAAACGGTCGTCGATCAGGCTCATCTCCCCGAAAACCTCATTCGGTCCCAGGGTGGCGAGTTGTACCGGGCCGTTCGGAGAGTTCTTGAAAACCTCGACTTTGCCAGAGCGCACTATGTAGAACGATTTACCGACAGTGCCCTCGGCGATAATCGCCTCTCCCCTAGTGAATTTTTTCAGCACACCAGCCATGCCAGATCTCACTAAATAATGGGTTGTTCAAAATAAACAGAATGGAAACGAGACTCCGATCAGGCAGAAATCAGTGTTCCACAACGTTGAATGCAATCACCCAGCCACGCACGTTCAATTGCTGGCTGAAAACATTATACCAGGCGCCTTCCTTTTTCAGAACAGTAAGCTGCGTGCCTGCCTCAAGATAGGTTATCACCTCGCTGGAGGGGCTTTTTTCCGTATAGAGAGGGGTCGTGTCATCAGCAACAGTGACCGAATATTCCGAACCGCCGGTCTTGGCCAGGATCCAGCCCTGAATCTGTTTTTCAGGCGCGAAAACCTCGATCCATAGCCCTCTGGATGAGATGAGGAACAGCTTGTCCTCTGGCCGAAGGGTATCGATTGCCGGAAAGCGTTCATCGCGGTCCGGGTAGAGAGGGCTAGCGCTTTCCAGGGTGTATTCTGTAAGACTGATGGTTACATCGCGCATTTCGATCACATTGGTATCGTTGGCTGTGCCCGAGGCCAACATCTGGCGGTGCTGCTGGATCCGCCTGTTGGCGTCTTTCAGCAACAGAATGAACTGGTCCACGTCTTTGCTGTCGAAATACAGGCCGTTTCCGGCCTCTGCCATGCAGTTGAGGTTTTCATAACCGGTCGGGTCGGTTTCTACGCCGAGCGTGTTGACCGAGATACCGCGGCTTGAGTTGACAAGCTGCTTCACTGCAACACAGGGGCTGCCCCCGCAGGATTCGTCGCCATCAGAGACAACCACGATAAAGCTGTTCTCTTCCTCCTCCTCGGGAAAATCGCCTTTCAGCGCGTCGATTGTAAGAGAAAGCGAGCTTTGACCCTTGGCGGTTACGTTTATAACTTTGGTCAGGATCGGGTTTATCGTGATTTCGATATCGTTCAGAGGTACTTCCAGGCTCGTATCATCACAGTTTTGCTTCCACTTATAGAACTTGGAGCCGAAAACCCGCAAACCGGTTTTCATCGAGCCGACATCATGGCTTTCCACCGCCAGGTTCTTGATAATCGTTTCTATGGTTTTCTTGGCGATATCGATCTTGCGCACCGGGCCGATTATTTTGTTCATGCTCGCCGAGCAGTCGAGGATAAAGATGATATTGATAAATCGCTTGTTGTTGAGATGATCCGGATCGAACACCGTCCCGAGTGGGGAATGCGCCAGTGCGAGAAAGATCGCAGCTACAAACGGCAGGACCCTTTTGGAAAAGCCCTCTGAGAGCAGGCTATGAAAGAATGTTGGACACGGCTTCTTTTTCATTTTCGTAGAGTTCCGCATACTGGGTCAGGCCCATGATTTTGAAGGTTTTGGAAATCACCGGGGTACAGTTGCAAAACACTACTTTTTCTCCGTCTTCGCGCACTCTTTCAATAAGTTCGATAAGCACTGCAATACCTACACTGTTGACTATCGGAGATTTGGCAAGGTCGAGAATAAATCGCTTGATACCTTCATCAAGAAGTTGATAGCATTCCTGTGCGATTTTTTCGCCGCCGGTATTGTTTATGTATCCTTCAGTATAAAGGATGGCATAGTTTGGTTCCCGGCGAATTGTCACTTGAAAATGTTCCGTCATTGGCATTACTCCGTGCAAAACTGAATGTGAGAGAACCCTGTTAACCGGGTAAAATTTGATTTTAACATTAATATTTTAGCTAGAGCTATGCAATTTCTACAACAAATGTAGAGTGAACAGTGATAATTGTCAAATCACTTTTAGCCGCTTTTAATCAAAGTAACCTGGGTTCCGCTGGGCGAGGAGTTGATTATAACCTCATCCATCAGGCTACGCATGATTTTCAAGCCCCAACCCCTTTTGCGTTCGTGCTTGTTTATCTTTTCCCTGATATCCGGCTCCCGTACCGAATCGGGGTTGAAACCCGCGCCGGAATCACTGATAGTGATGGTCATTTGCAGGGGTTGGCGGCTGAGCCCGAAAGTTATATATACAATTCGTTCGGCGTTGCTGCCGTGTTCGATTGCGTTGATCACTGCCTCGATCACTGCCAGTTTTATCTCGTCGATACTGTCCCTGTCGAATCCCTGCTCACGAGCGAGTTTTTCCGCCCGCTCGATCACTTTCAGTTCCTGATTGAGCTCCATCGGCACAGACATTTTTTCGATAGCATCGAATTTTAGTTTCTCGTTCATTTCCTCTTGCCCAGGACTTCATAAATTTCCACAGAATCTTTCTTGCCCTTTACCCTGAGACTTTCAATTTTTTTGCAAAGGAATTCGGATCCCGCAAGCTCCTTATACACGCTCCGGGTGATCAGGATCTGGCTCTCGCCTGCATGGTCAACAAGCTTGCTGGCCAGATTTACCGCATCGCCGATCACGGTGTAATCCATGTGCTTGGCCGAGCCGATATTGCCCGAGATCACCGAACCCCTGTTGAGCCCAACTCCCACCGCGAGCGGAAACTTGCCCTCGACCTGCCTTTCCCGGTTGAATCTTTCCAGGGTTTCGAGCATTTCTATCGCGCAGCCAACCGCGCGCAGGGTGTCGTCCTTAAAAGGAAACGGGGCCCCGAACAGCACCATAATCTCGTCCCCGACTATTTTATCCACTGTTCCATTGTAGCGAAATGCCACATCTATTATCAAGTCAAAATAGTTATTAAGCAGATCCACCACCTCCTGGGGACCGTGTTCCTCGCTTAGACGGGTGAATCCCCGGATATCGGCGAAAAGAATGGTAACCTCGCAAAGGCTGCCTCCCAGCACAAATTCATGACCTTTCTCCAGTACCAGATCAACCACATTCGAGCTGACATAGCGCTTGAGAGTCTCCTTGACCATCGCTTCCTCGGAGATATTTTCCACCGAGATCACCAGGCCGGCAAAGGAACCGCTTTCCTGGTCAAGAATCAGAGGTGTGGCGCTGATATTGAAAACCACACTGGTGCCTTGGGCTGTTTCTGCGTGGAGGTTGGTCTCCTGGTAAAAGTCTTTTTCCTTAAGGGTTGCCCCGAGCTGGGCGGCGAAAGAGTCCAGGCCAATCGATTTAAAAAGGTTCTCCACTTGCATCCCCACAGCCTGGACAGCAGGGACAGAAAAAATCCGTGCGGCGGAGTCATTGAAACTTACAATCCGTCCTTTCCGATCCGTTGTGATTACCCCGCTTGCGATACTGGTCAGGATATTCTCGTTGTAGTTTTTGATCTGGAGCACGTTTCGGTAAAGCCTGGCGTTGGAGATTGCAGCCCCTGCCTGGTTGGCCATAGCGGTCAAAAGCCTCAGATCGTCCTCGTCGAAATCAGTCTCCTTCTGATGGAGGCTTTCCTTGTCCGCAACCATGATCGCACCCAACAGCTCACCCTTGAACTGGATCGGCACAACCAGCAGTTTACGGCAGCCTAATATTCTGCCTGCCTGATCTGGATCGTTGATCATGGTGTGAGACATATCTGCCAGGTTATCGAGTATCAGTTTGCTGGCGTCGAAAGTGTTCAATTTTTTGCTTTCAGCTTCATCCAGGCCGAACGACTCTGCAACATACATTCGCCCCGGCGCTGCGGAGGAGCTGTCTTCCGGGTTATCGAGAAGCACCATGGCACGGTTTATATTGAGAACAGAAACCGCTCGGAGCAGCAGTTCGCTGGTCAACTGGTTGAGATCAAGGTGGCTCGAAATGGCCACTCCTACATCCTGAAGGGTTTCCACTTCGAGCGTTTTCAGCCTGGTCTTGAAACTGGTATCCTTGACCGACTTGATCAGGCTCAAACGGGCCAGGCCGAGCGCGGCCTGTCTTGCGGCAAGCTGAAGCAGGATTAGCTCTTCGCGGCCCAAATCAACCGGTTCGGCGCCTTCCCCCAGCACAATCATCCCGTAAAGCTCCTGGCCCATACCGAGAGGCAGAAGCAGGCGGGCATGAACTCTTTCGAGGGGTACTTTATTGAGTTCGAAAAACGGCCACCAGGGGTGAGACTGGCCAAGCGATTTGAGATCGATTGATTCCAGATCCAGGCCCTTGCGGTCGCTGGCAAGAAGTCCCAGAAGGTTCCTGTTTAGTTCCAGCGGCGGGAAACCCTTTCCGGCGCTGTGCTCTATTGGCTCAAGGAGGTCTCTATCGGAAAGGTAAAGCAGGCCGAAAATATTTTCCAAGCCCGAGATATTGCGGATTATCCCGAGGGCCTGACCAAGCGCCTGTTCGGCTTTTATCCCGGAGAGAAAGATATTGCAGATTCGGCGCAGCTCTTGTGCATGGCTGAAAGACGAATAGGGTTTTTCAGAGAGTGCTTTCATATGTGAATGATCTCGGTTCATTTTGCCTTGATTATCACCAGGGCGACATCGTCGTCCTGGGGAACGCCTTTCTGAAAAGCGCGGAAATTCATGGTAATATTGAAGTTAATCGATTCGGCATCCAGGCCGCTGTTCTCTTTCACCAGTTGCTCGAAACGGCTGAAACCGAACTGCTCGCCCTCAGGGTTGACCGCCTCGATTATCCCGTCAGAGTAAAAGGCGAAAACATCTCCGGACGCGTAGTCCACCTGTTGGACTTTATAGCTGGCTTTCCTGGTGACTCCCAGGGGATATGCGGACAGTTCCAGCTCCTTGAGTGTTTGTTCCTCAGTAGAATAATGGTATGGGAACGGGTGCCCCGCAATAGAATAGGTGAGTGTACGGGCTTTGAGATCGAATATCACATAGCAGAGTGTCATCAGCATGCGCTCATTCAACGCTCCGTAGACCATGTCGCCCATCGCCTCCATCACTTTTTCCACCCTGTAGTCGGTCCTGATCTGATTGTAGATACAGCTTTTGGACATCGAAACCAGGGTTCCTGCGCTGATACCGTGCCCGCTCACATCCCCGATAATAAACATCAACTTGCCGCCATCGAGAAGGGTGTAATCAAAATAGTCGCCTCCGACTTCGGTAGCCGGGTTGAGATAGGCGTAAATATCCAGATCAGGGAAATCCGGTTTTCTCTCCGGCAGGATTGCCAGCTGCATGTTACGCGCTGTTTCCAGTTCCTGTTTCAGGCGCTCTTTTTCGGTTTCTTCCTCATAGAGGCGGACGTTTTCCATGGACACCGCGACCTGTTCGGCGATCGTCTCCACGAAAATCCTGTCCCGGCGGCTGTAGCGCTCGCCGTCCCGCTTTCTTCCCAGTGCGATTATCCCCGCGGGCGCTCCCCGGATCAGCAGCGGCACCAGCAAGGTCCCTGTTTCGAAAGGCCAGCCGTTTACAGATTCAGCGTCTTCTGTACCCGCCTTCTCCTCGACTATCAATGCCTCGCCCCGAATGCTCAGCTTTTCCAGGCTTTCTCTTGATATCATATCCGGCAGTTTCACTTCTTCCGCACTCGCTCCGGCTTTACCGATAAGCGCAACAGGAACCTCCCTGCCGTTCGAATCCAGGGTCAGTGTAGTCAGAAGGGCGCTCCATTCGAAATGAAGCAGGGATTCGAGAAAGCCAAGCACGCGTCTGGAGAGTTCCTCCATCCTGAAAGAACGAGTAAGTTCATCACCAAGCTTGCGCAGCGCCTCGCCGACATCATATTCCTCCTGGGAGTTGATCAGCTCTATGTCCTGGTTCACAGTGATCCAGCGGCCGAGCAGGCTGTCCTCGACCCGGATCCGGTTGCCGCCATCTTCCAAAAAAATGAGCTCCCTTCGGGCCAGGTCGGCCGAGGCTTTGGCAAGCTCTTCCTCGAGAAGGGAAATCCTGTGGGAGCCGAGGATTTGAGTAATATCAGACAGGCTGAGACTGAAATGTTTCAATCCAGAAGTATTGGCTGAAACCGTGACGGCAAGCAGCAGCTTTTCGCGCTTGGTAAGCTCTTCCCAGAGATCCAGCAGCATGATCGGCGGGTTTTCGAGAAGCCTTTCTACAGTGCGGGAGGCCGAATCGATTGTACAAAGGTTTGTCTGATGGCGGTTAAGCTGTTCCACGAGTTCCTTGCCCAGGCTGTGAAGAAGGAAAGGGTGTCCACCGGAGAGGCGCACAAGCAAATCCAAAGCCCCGTCATGAATGAAAGCCCGCCCCTCGAGAGGTTTCTTGATAATCAGGCTGGCTTCCTCTTCGCTTACCGCGCTTAATCGGATAACCCGGCTCATGTCGAAAAGTACCCCGGCGTGCTCCCGGAATACCTTGAGACTCTCCAGGCCGAACAGGAAACTCGCACCCATACCGCCAAGCACCAGTTCTCGGAAACAAGAAAGAAGTTCAGCCCCTCTATCCTCATCCCGCTGGAGCAAACGGCCTAACAACTCTGCGTTGTCGAAAATCAAGACAACCGGAGCGCCGAGATTTGTGATAAGTTCCCGGAGACTGTCTGTCGAAATCTCGCCTTCCTCGAGGTTTTCCCACTTTGAACCTGTTGCTTCAGCAACTTGAGCGTGAAGATGTTCTATAAATGAGGCCACTTCGGCAAAATACGATTGTCCCAGGTCGAGATAAACCGCATGGGCCCTCTCGTGCCGGGCAAGCTCTGCTGCTTGAAAAAGAAAACTGGTTACCCCGATTTTTTCGCTTCCCTGGATAATTACTGATCCCTGCTCCGTGGTAAAAGTTTCTTTCAACGATTCGAGGATTTCGTCCCGGCCGAAAAAACGCTCTTTCTTAGTTGTTGGCACATTGGGGTTGAACGGGTTGGGGGTGACTGGTTTGAAATGGCGGTGGCGCAGCCTGTGAAAATACCAGGCCAGAGACTTGCGCCAGATCACCGAGCAGATAATTAGAACCGCCAGAACGCCTGCAGCGTAAATCCGCCAATCACTCCAGATCGTGGGTATATTAACGTAAAAGCTGTAAACAGCCGGAGTGGGATCGATTCTAAGGTGCGGCCCCTTGGCCCGGACATATAGCCTGTGCGCCCCGCGCTCGAGATCGAAAAGGCTGATCGTGCTGCCATAGCTGAATTCACTCCACGGAACGTTGTCCAGCTTGTAGGAGAAGCGGAACTGGGTGGCCGGGGAGTTCCACCAGGGCGTCATTGCTGTAGCAGACAGGGTCAGCCTGTTTTCTTTGGCCGTATCTGCTGCCGTTTTTACGCTGGTAGAGAGATAGTAGCGGCCGCCAAGATAATACCTGCCCCCAGGAATATTGGTGCCGGATATCGGAACTTCAGAACCATCTGCTGCCACGAGCTGAACGGCGCGCTTTTCCGTATCCAACCCCACCACCGCTCCGCGGGGAGTATTGATATAGGTTTCAGGGGGGAGAAAGCGGCTCAAGTCGTAACACACCACACCCTGATCCACGCTTGCAAGCCATAGTGAGTCGCCGTTGCCTGCTGTCACGGCTGTTATCGCGCCCGGATTGAGGCCATCTGAGACGCTGTACGAGCGCCAGTGGGTGCCGTCGAAAAGGCTCAGGCCCATCTCGGTGCCGAAAAACAGTCTCCTGTCACTACCTTCCGCGATTGCATAAACCACATTCGCGCTCAACCCGTTTTCCACTGTATAACGCTTCCACTGGCCGCCGGGTTCTCTCTGCCACACGCCATATCCGAAGGTACCGGCCCAGAGCGAACCGTCGCGGGTGAACTTGACAGAGGTGAAGTGGTATTCCCCTGGGAAACGGGAGCCGGGCTCCTGCTCATCGACATCCAGCAAGATTACTTGCCCGTCCCTGATACGTACAAGTCCATTTTTGGTCGTGATCCAGGCCGTGCCGTCCGGCTCATGGGCCGTGGACTGGACCTGATTGGAGGGCAGGCCGTCCTTTTCGCCGTAGGTTCTCACCGAGTCGCCGTGGAGTACAGTAACTCCTCCGCCCTCGGTGCTGATCCAGAGTTTCCCGGTTTTATCAAGAGAAAGATGGTTGATCGTATTGCTCTGCAGGCCGTTGCCCCGGCTGTATGTCTTCCAATTACCCTGTCTCAGAATAGCCAGACCCTTGTGTGTGCCGAAATAAGTCGTGCCATCATCCCCGAACAGGACAAAGGTTACCAGGTTATCCGGAAGACCGTCCCGGAGGCCCATACGGGTCCATCTCAGTCCATCGAAAATACCAATCCCGTTCCAGGTAGAAACCCAGATCCGGCCGTCCATCGATCTGGCGATATGGTACGGTATATCTGAGGGCAGGCCGTTTTTGGAGCTGTAACGGGAGACCACGCCGCGGTCATAGAGATAAAGGCCCTGTCCGCTGGGGGAGAGCCAGAGCCGGCAGTTGGTTTCGGCGGCTGAAATTATCGGGTAGGGGGCCAGTTCCTCCGGAACCGGCAGCCTGAGCCAGTCTCCGGAAAGCCTGTTATAGATATATGAACCGGTGGCGGAACCGAAAAAGAGGTCCCCGCCGGAAAGCAGACTGATATTGACTACGCCCTCGTTTTCAGGCAACGGCAAAGATGCTTTCCGCCATCGCCTGCCGTCCCAGAATCCCGCTCCGGCAGCCACTGTGCCCACCCAGACCAGACCGTCGCTGTCCAGGGCCAGAGTATAAACTTCGCTGCTTCCAGGCCCGAGAGGCTCGGGAAAACTTTCCCACGCTCCGTTCACATAGCGGCACACCCCCCCGCCTGCTGTTGCGGCCCAGAGTTGAGAGGTAGCTGTATCATATACCAGGGCGTTTATATCATCACCGGTCAGCCCTGCTGAATCAGGCCTGGAACGCCAGTTCTGCCATTCGTTTTCATTCAGGCGCCAGATCCCGGCTCCTTGAGTGCCTGCCCAGAGTTCACTCGTTCCGACAATCTGAAGGCAGCTTATCGGGCCGCTTGCAAGCTCCTCTGGAAGGCCGGGAACTTTACTCAGTTCGCCGTTCAGGTAAAAGACCATCCCGCTGCCGGTTCCGATATAGGCGCGGTTGCCAGGCAGAGGAGCCACTGCGGTGACATAGTCATCTGGGAGGGAAGAGTTGCCGGAGTTAACAGATTCGAAGAAAGTGCCGTTGAAAAAGATCAGCCCCTGTCTGTCGGTGGCAAAGGAAAGCCTGCCTTCCGGGGTAACGGTGGTGTGCATTATAGAGCCGGAACGCAGCAGTGGAGTTTGCTCGAAACGGCCCCAGCGGAACGATTCCCTGTGCGATTCGAGAAAGTGAAGGCGCTCTTTCAGTTGGCGGTTCTCGCTGAGAAGGGATTCGAAAGAGGTCAATTGGATTTGAGCCTGGCCGTGCAGATAAACGCCGGGGATCGCAAACAGCAATAACAGAAAGATAACTTGTCTGTTGAAAAACACTTTAACCTCGCGGCAAAAAAAAAGCTCCACGGGATATTCTACGATCTGCCTTATTATGTTACCCTAAAATCGTGACCTCAGTCAAGCTGAAACACCCACACCTGTGTTGAATTTAATCGAAAAGAATTCCTCGGAGCTTGCTCCGGGGTAAATTGCTTGTTGGTTTTATCCTTGTTTTTAGTGAGTTGCCGTGTGAAACATATAATATTTATTCTCATCCTTCACGATTCGGAAAGAAGGGGATTTAAACCTGGTGATTTTATTTCAGATCGTGCTTGAGAGCCACCATTTCCCCCTATCAAGGGGATTCATTCCATTTCCCCCTATCAAGGGGGTACATTCCAAATTCCCCCCTATCAAGGGGGGAGACAGGGGGGTGTTATGTTATACAGTTGGGGTTTGGTACCCGAAATCGGGATCACGGATTTCAGGGATTCACACACAGATCACACTGATACCTCGCGGCTCTACCGCGAGGTAGTTCATTATCTTCAGGGATTAGCTTGACATTAAGCGAAACTTCAGTTTACTATAATAACAGCATTCTACCTGATTTTAAGATTAAATTATCATTCCAAAAGGATTCTCCAATGAGCCCGATAGCTTATCTTGTCATTTTCCTTCTGGTGCTGGTTCTTATCTACCTGTTGATACTGTTGCGTGCAGTAAAGAAAAAACAGCCGCCGGCCCAGCGTATAATCAGGCGGCAGCCGGCAGAGAAAAAACCCGAAACAGAGCCTTCTTCCATTGAAACCGGTGATGCCCAAAAACCGGTGGGGCAGACCGTGGAGTTGCAATCAAAGCTTGGGTGGCAGCCTGTGAGCCGATCCCAGGTCGAGGTGGAAACTATCTGGCGCCTGGAACACACTCTGCGCGAGCTGCCGGAGATGGGGGACGCCCCGATAGTCCAGATAGATTACAGCATGGAACCGCGCGAGATAGCGATAGTCCTGGCTTCCAATCCATTATACGCAGCAAAAATACTGAAAACCGTCAACTCCGCGGCTTTCGGCCTGCGCTACCGGATCGATTCTCTCCAGCGGGCGATCACCTTTCTCGGCTATAACCAGGTGAAAAATATTATCTGCCAGCATGTTTTACGCTCAAAACTTCACGAAGTCCAGACCGAAAACGAACATTTCGACCTTATCGGGTTCTGGAAGCACTCCCACGCCGTTTCAGTGTGCGCCGAGTACATCCTGCGTGAGGTTCTCCATCACAGCCGGAACTCGGGGGTTATCACCACTGCGGCGCTAATGCACGATATCGGCTGGGTGGTTTTCGGACACTATGATCCTCAGGCCGCAGCCCGGTTTTACAAAAAGCTGTTCGAGGAGTCCGATATTGAAAATCCGATGGCAGTTGAAGAGGAGATTTTCGGTTTCAACCATCTGGTTGCCGGAAAGATGCTTGCTGAGGAGTGGAAAATCCCGAAAGCAATCTGCGAGCTTATCGGGAACCACCACTGCGGGACTTTCGGTTTCGAGTCCGGTGTGGACCGGGAAACCGCTTTCGGAGCCTGCGTGATTTCCAAGGCGGAACAGCTAACCGCGCAAATGGATTTATCCCACCCATTGCCTGAGCCCCACCAGATTACGGTGGATATATCAGAAATACTTGGGCCGCAATCCGAAGAAATCAGGCAGGGTTCAGTCAAGCTGCGCGAGGAACTGGATAAAACGATGAAATTTATCGAGGAATTCAACCAGGCGGAACAGAACGGGCCAGCTAACGGGAGCGTTTGACTCCTGCCCGGTTGCAGAGATGGTTCAGCGGGCATTTCGAGCAGAACGGCGAAATCGGTTTGCACAGGTTCTGGCCAAATGCAACCATCAGGTCATTGTAAACAATCCAGTACTTGGGAGGCAGTTTTTCCCTGAGAGCGAACTCAGTTTCTTTCGGGTTTCGCGTTCTGACATACCCGAGACGGTTCGAGATCCGATGGACATGCGTGTCCACACAGATTCCGGGTTTACCGTAACCGAGAGTAACCACCAGGTTGGCTGTCTTGCGGCCGACACCGTTGAATTTCAGCAGTTCCTCCAGATCATCGGGTACACGAGCTCCGTATTCATCAATAAGACGGCGGCAAATGTCGAGAATGTTCTCGGCCTTGGTCTTGTAGAAACCGACAGGATAGATCAGCTCGGCAATCTGTTCGGCGCTCAGCCGGATCATCTTCTCCGGGGTTGCCGCCTCATTAAACAGTCGTTCGGCGGCTTCGGCTGTGGTTTCATCCTTGGTGCGCAGGCTAAGCACAGTGGCGATCAGCACCTTGAACGGATCTCGGCGCCTGCGTGTGATATCGGTGACAATCGGCACATTCCATTCCCGGGCGGCCACTTCGAGCTTTTCGATCACCTCGTGAATCTGGGAATCTTTCAACGCCGCATGCTCCAGGTTAAACATCGCTCTAAACGAATCTGCAAACGAGCGTATAAGCTAAGCCGGATGGCAGTTTATGGCAAGGTTGAACTCCTGGACATTTGAGACAGCAAAAACCACAGCAGAATTTATAAGTTCTGTTGGGAAAAAACTTAGTTATTAAGAATCTTTTTACTATATTAAATTTATAAACCAGGTGAAATGTTCCCTTATCTAAATTTTCATGAGTATGGACTTCAACGGTAAACTCATACTCGCACCCCTGGCGGGAATCACCGATTCCATATTCCGGCGGGTTTGCCGGAAAATGGGCGCTGATGTCACCTGGAGTGAAATGATCAGTGCCAACGGGCTGGTGCAAGAATCTGACAGAACAAGTCGATTGCTGCGTTTCACCGAGGCCGAACGCCCGTTCGGAATCCAGATTTTCGGCTCCGATCCCAAGATAATGGGCCTGGCGGCGGCTAAGGCGGCCGGGTGTGAGCCGGATTTTATCGACCTGAATTTCTGCTGCCCGGTAAGAAAGGTGGTCAGAAAAAACGGGGGAGCCTCGCTGATGCGCGATCCGAAGCTTGTCGGTGAGATAGCTCGTGAAGCCATTCAGGCTGCAGGCTCGATCCCGGTTACCGCGAAAATCCGAAGCGGCTGGCACGCCGGCATGCTCAATTATCTCGAGGTTGCCGGGGAATTGATCCGCTCGGGGATCAGTGCCTTGGCCTTGCATCCACGTACCCGGGCCCAGGGGTTTTCCGGTCAAAGCAAATGGGGCCAGATCAGCGAGCTTGTGCGGCTCTCCACAGTACCGGTTATCGGCAGCGGGGATGTTTTTACCCCTTCTGATGTGCTGGAGTTGTTTGATACAACCGGGTGTGCTGCAGTAATGATCGGCAGGGGAGCAGTCGGCAACCCGTGGATATTCAGCCGCGCGAAATGCCTGCTCGCCGGGCAGGACGACCCGGGAGAACCCCAGGCTGATCACATCTTCCAACTTGCTCTGGAGCATGCGCAGATGATAGTGAAGGAGCATGGCGAGAACTACGGTGTGATAATGATGCGCAAACATTTCGGTTGGTACACAAAGGCATTGACCGAGGCCTCCGCGCTGCGCAAGGAACTTTTCGCCTGTACTGCACTGGATGAGGTGAAAACAATTTTCAGCGACTACCTGGAAAGGGTTCAATGCATCCAGACAGGATAGGGGATTTCCTGAATCGAGTTAAAAACGGCGAGTTGAGTGTAGAGCAGGCGATGTCCTCACTCAAGAACCTGCCGTTCGAGGAACTGGGTTTCGCCGTTGTGGACCATCACCGGGAACTGTGCACAGGTTTCCCTGAGATTATTTTAAGCCAAGGCAAAACTGCCGGGCAGATAACGGGTTCGGGGCTGCATTTGCCGCTTCAATCATAAACCGAGAGAAGTAGATTCGAAAACATTAAAATATACCGGTTAAACCAGGGTTCCTCGCCAGTATAAATTATGTTGCAATTTGTGTATCTAAGGATATAATTTTATCACTTAGAGCCGCCCATGACCGAAAATACAAATAGATATGACGGGGAACAGGACGTCCCTTCCATCTTTGCTCCAGCGACACACGTAACAATGTTCAGCAAAAGTTATATCAGAGACCAGATCAAGATCGGCAGGTTCAACTCCCTGATAGAGCAAGGCGAGTTGCTTGATTATTTCCGAAGGATCATTGAGGAGATCAATGCGCGCAATTACAGCGGGCTGTTAACCCTCTCCTACGAATTCCGACTGGTTCTCTCAGTTCTGGACAAGATGCTCGACCGCAAGGCCCACGAGGTTTTCAGGCTCGATCTGATGCCCAAGTCCTGCGAGCTACAAACCTTGCGGATGATTCTCTCACCCACTGCGAAAGATAAAAAACTTGTCTGTCTCTCCGGTGAACGGGAACTTGACGACGGTGAAGTGCGAGAGTTCTACTTTACCCTTTTCAGTGACCAGCCGGGAGGAAACATAATCGGTCTTGTCAATGAATTGGGCCTGCGTCGGATTTTTGATTATATCTGGGACAAGGGGCTGCATAAGTATTTCAATTCCCGCTACCGGTCTCTGAGAGGCGTTCCGGAGGATGATCTTGATGTGGAGAAAATAATTGAGAAAATCGGCCTGCCGGCTCTGTTTGACGAAAGCTTCCTTATCAGGCATTATTCGGATTTTGAAATAGTGGACGACAAGAAGGAGATACAAGATCTAAAAAACAAGCTGTCACATGAAAGTGCTATGAAAGCCAAGGCGAATATCAAACTGGATCGGATTTACGGAATGCTTGCGAAGTACCCCTGCGATTTCTGGCTTCTCAGAAAGGCGATGCTGGATTTAAAGATGGATCTCGTGGTGGAATCGATAGAGCAGGGAGGGATAAACTGCCTGAAAGATTATATTCGTAGCAAGGCAGTGATGGGTGCCCGGGAGATCGCCTCACGCTATGATTTTATCTATCCTGTGGTTTCGGATACCGACATGGCCCAGGCGCGCCGGGTTATCAGCAGCAGTTTCTTTGCCCAGGCCCAGAAAACCAGGAAGGGAAAATATTTTTTACGCACGGAGGTTCTTTACAACCTCAAGCCGGTTGTCAAAGACGGTGAATGTTATAAACTTCCTGGCGGCTATCTGCTGGCAGTCATCCGGCTGATAGACGGCGAGGAGCACTACCTTTTCGGCCGTTACCCGTCCAGAACAGAGAAAGATGCTTTTAACCTTGCCGCAATCGGTTTTTTCTACCTGCTTGATTCCCCGATGAAAGCAGTGGCTCAGCTTGTGAAATATCATATGGACTCGATTGCCCCGAATGTGCGGATAAACAATGCGCTCAAAAAGATGCTTGTGGCCTTTCCGATGGTGTTGATCCCTGCCATCCTGGTCGGCATATTCTACTACATGACTCTTCGTCGTCCGGCTGAGGCGATGCTGGTGGGAGGCGGAATAATATTCATCGGAATGGCTATCGCTGGCAAAAACGGCTATGATGAGGAGGTCACCCCGGCAAGCCACGAAAAAATCCCAGGCTACCTTGCCCGAAAAGGGGATAAGGTTACCGCCACAGTCGACACCCCGGAATCCGGCCCGCAGGAACCTGAAGAGAAACAGCCCAAGGAAAAGGATCAGTAAGATTTCATAATCAACTGTCTGGTGATCCGGGTAGCCGGGAAAATGGCTGAAAAGGGCGGATCACCGCCGGTAGTAGCAGTGGGAGACCAGGAATATACCGGCCGGATCAGGGCGCAGTTTGCCACCCAATTGCGGCATTACTGGAATTTTGAGAGAGACCTTTGAAATAGGGCTATCTCAAAGCTGCAAGGAGGATTGATGAGTCAAAAAGTGTTTGCAGGGATCATTACAGTATTCTGTTTTTTCGCTGTGGTTCAACAGGCTGAGGCCAATCACAAGCTCGGATCAATCTATCTCAGCCCGGTTCTCGGCCACTGGATGGAATACCAGACGCCAAACCTTCTGGATGACGGGCCGTTGTGGGGAGCGAGGTTCGGTCTCGATCTCTGTCCTTATTTCGCTCTGGAAGGTTTCGCCATGCAGGGACCGAGTGAAGTCAGCCCGAGCGATGAGCCGGGCAGATTCAAGCTTGGTGCTACTTATGGTATTTACGGAGTCGGCGCCAGGCTGAATTTGCATTCGGGTCCTTTTGTCCCGTATCTGTCTCTGGCAGCCGGCAAGGTGAAGGCCGAGTTCGACGCCTTAATCGGAAATATCAATGGTATGCCTGTCAGTGTGGAAAGAAAGGAAGAACGTGATGTGGTGCTCTTTGGCGCGGGGTTCGAATACTTTTTCCACAGAAACGTGGGTATCCGTTTCGATGTTGCAGACCATTATCTCGACCGGGATTTTATTGACAGCGACTGGCGCGGAGACCGTAAAACCCACAACTGGGAAATCGGTGTGGGACTGAGCTTTCTCGGCGGCGGCAGAGGAAAGAAAAAAGCGCCTGCTGATACCGACCGGGACGGCGTTCCGGATGCAGTTGACCAGTGTCCGGACACTCCAGCCGGTGTCAAGGTCTATAGCAACGGCTGTCCCGTGGACACAGACCGGGACGGCGTGCCGGATTATCTTGATCGCTGCCCGGATACTCCCTCAGGCACAGCCGTGGATGCAAACGGCTGCCCCCTGCCTGAGAAGAAAGAGGAGGAGGCCACAAAAAAACCGGTCGATTCGGACCGGGACGGCGTGCCGGATGACAGCGATTCAGAGCCTGCTACCCCGGCCGGCGCAAGAGTGGACAGAAGCGGCAGGGCGGTTGACTCCGACCGGGACGGTGTGCCGGACGGGATCGACCGTTGCGATAACACACCCTCAGGCCTGCCTGTGGATGAAACGGGCTGCCCGCGCTACACGCCGGAGCAGTTTGAGCTTCAGGTGTTTTTCGATATCGCCGGAAGCGCCGTGCCGAGTAAGTTTTTCGCCGGGCTGGACCGTATTGCGGCTCTGATCAAAAAAACCGGAGCCAGGGTTCATATCACCGGATATACTGACCAGGTCGGCTCTGAGGACTACAATAAAAAGCTCTCTGACAGAAGGGCCAGGGCAGTGCGGGACTACCTGGTCAGCAAGGGTGTCCCGGCGAATCAACTGGAAGTCACTGCCAGCGGAAAATATCCTGTCCCCCCGGGTGAAAAGCTCGACAGGTCGCGCCAGCGCTGCGTAACCCTGGAGCTGATCAGGTAGATTATCATAAGAATTATGAAATAAGAAAAAAAGCTCGTGCCGGGAAAATGGCACGGGCTTTTTTTCGTCTCTCATAGGGGTTTTATTAAATATCTTCTGGTTTTCTTTTAAGCATGCTATTTAAAAATCTCCTGATGGACAGGTAATGTGACTGTTAGCTTGTATCTGATGGTACTTGTGGAACGATTTGCAACAGAGTCTCTGATTGTGAAGATGACGATCCCGTTGTTTGGGTCCATATACGTTTATCTTGAAATGATTTCATAATTAAGGAAAAGCTTTTATAAGTTTTTTTCCAGAGAATGCCAAATAATATTGAAAATAAAAAAGATATTATACCAAAAAGTGAAAATAAAAAAAGGACCCAGGTTGGATAATGAGTAGCGGATATTAAAGTTAGAATAGAAAAAAAACAAGGGATGAAAAATGAAAAGCTTATTAAGAACATTCTTTCCCATTTTCTGGGACTTGATTCACCCAATTTTTCTAACTCGTCCTTTGTTAAAATATAATATTCGCATACAGGATCCCAGTAAAACTTAAAGTTGGTAGGACTTGCAGTATTATATGATTGATTCATTGCTCTTTTTCCACCTTTTCTATAAGGCAACCTAACTACTTTTTGTTTTTTTCAAATAAAAGGGGAATTCGGCAAATTCCTTGTCATCTACTATTAGCTTTATAAAATAGTTTCCATACTTATCAAATTTTAATCGCTGCATATTAATAATAAAATTTACAATTGATTTATCATCGTCCTTAAAACTAACATTAAATCCACCAATATAAGGAGGTATGATTTCATCCCCTTTACTATCAACAAAAAGCAAAGAAAGCTTATGTTTTTCTTTTTCATCAGGACTTAGTCTTAATCTCAAAGCTACTGCACAAAAAGGATGAGTTGCAGGTACTTCTTTTGCAAGTATTATGTTAAATGCTCCAAGTAAATTAAGTTTTCCTTGAGAATCGGTTGCAGCCTCACATAATGTAAAGATTTCGATTTCCATTTAGAACTCCTTGTATTATTTTAATTCTTTTATTGACCAATATTACAATATCAAAGTATTAATAGAATTAATCTCTATATAAAAGATGACATCGGGAATGGAAAAAGTCAATTTATTTTTTTCATATGTTCTATTTTATTTCGCTGCTTCATTCTAACATGTAAGGGCGAGGCGTGCCTCGCCCGTTAAAGTTTCACCGGGCGCAGCTCAATCCCTTCCGGCCCTGCAAAAACTTTCATGGCGAACTGGAAAATATCCCGCTGAAGGCACCAGGTGACATCCGTGACAGGGAAATGCGGCTTGTCGCCCCGCAAAATTTCTGCGCGCTTTCGTGGGAGAGGATTTCCGCCAGGGCGCTGGTGTGGTTGTAGGAAGAGGCTGGGTCGAGAAGGCTCTGGATGTAGGAGGCGCACAGCTCGTCCTCAGGCGTGCAGAATTCCCCCGCATGGCCCATTGCCACAATATGCACCCGGGGCGGGTTTTCTTTCTTCTTAAAAGAATATTGATCTGTATTGATCCAATAGAATGCTAATTTGCATTAGAGGGTTTTGCCGTGGCAATTCCAACAAAGAATTTCACAATTAGAAAGCGCCTCTGGCCCATATCTGTTGATATGATGGGCCTCCCATACCCCAGAGTCTTCGCGGCCCCTTTTGCTCCATATAAGTTTTTTATTGCAGCGGCCAATATGACCATGAGTTTTTCTTATGCATTCACATCTGCCACCAGATCTGTTCCAAGCTTGTTTGACGGTATCTTCAGAAAAACCCATTTTACGCTCCTTGAATGGAGACGAAAGAAACATTTAAGACTCTATATTCAATATAAGCTAGAAAGGTGGGGGGACAATGGTGGGTTTTATGATTGGGTTTGCTAAGTATACAATTCCGTAATCTTTAATGCCCAAGCTTCGCTTTTTATACTAGAAAGCCAGACAACAATATATTTATTTTTGGGGCTATTTTCATTTTGAGTTTGAGAAAGTAATTTCTCTCGAGGGGGAAAAAGATTAAATTTTGTCCGCTAGATTGGACGGTATTTAACTTGTAGGGGCGAACCCATGTGTTCGCCCGTTAAAGTTCCACCCCGCGCAATTCAATCCCTTCCGGCCCTGCAAAAATTTTCATTGCAAACGGGAAAATATCCCGCTGAAGGCACCAGGTGACGTCCGTGGGAGGGAAATGCGGCTTGTCGCCCCGGAGGAATTTCTGCGCGCTTTCGTGGGAGAGAATCTGTGCCAGTGCGCCGGCGTGGTCGTAGGTAGAGCCGGGATCGAGAAGGCTGTGGATATATGCCGCGCAATGCTCGTCCTCGGGAGTGGGAATCTCGCCTGCATGCCCCATAGCCACCAGGTGCACCTGCGAGGGGTTTTCTTTCTTTAAAAGCCCCGCTAAAGCTTTTGCAGTGGTGAAAGCTGCGGCATAAACGGTCCGGCAGTTTTCCACAGCCGAAAATATCCCACGCACCCCGGCGCTGGTGCGCTGCACGATTTTTTTGCCGCGGAAAAATTCCCTTCCAGCCTCTGCTATCTCGCTCGGCGAGTTTCCGAAATCGAACCCTGGCACCATCACCCCGCCGATCTCTCCCAGAGCAAGATAGCCGGAGTTTTTTTTCAGAGCGAGCGCTTTCTCCGGGTTCTGTTCCAGAATCAGGCGTTCCACTTCGTAGTGCAGAAGGATGCTGGAACAGGTAAAGGCGCGGAACACGTCCACGATTACCGCAGTGTTAGAGCAATCGGCTGCGCCGCTGAGCAGGCTTTTACGGTAGATTCGCATGCGGGGTGAAAATACATTTCGCACCTGTTGTCTGTCAAGAGACGCTTATTTACCGGAGTGACGGATTAAATTTTGACTTGAAAGACAAAAAATATTACATTTTCTTCTCCTTAATCATCGATTAATTCCATATTTTCCATTGCCAGAGGCTTGCATGCAATATTCAGCGCCAGGCCTGCTGTGGCGGCAATCCATTCGGAGACAGGCGCCATGAGTTCCTACAAAGTGGAAATCGATAACGAACGCAAGATCGACCTTCTGGTAAACGAGGATACCGGCTCCAGGGTGATAATCGACCGCATGGGCTGCGAGGTGATCGGCTACCGGGTGAAAGACAGCAGGGGCAGGGAGATCGGGTTGATGTACCGCGACTCCCAGGCGGAGAAGCCTGAAAGCGGCTGGAAGAACCACGCGACGGTTCTTTTTCCCATAGTGGGCGGGCTGAAAAACAACCAGAGCAAGCTGGGCTCCACTGTAATTAAGTCCCCGGGCAACCACGGTATCGCCAGGCACAGCCTTTTCAGCCTGATCGAAACGGCCCGGCAGGACAATGCAACAGCTCGCTACAGGCTGAGGGCCAATGACTACACGCGCGAATACTATCCGTTCGATTTTCAGCTTGACCTGACTTTCACTCTCCAGGGCAAAGTTCTCGATGTGAGATTCGAGATCGTCAATCCCGGCAGCGTGCCCCTTCATTACTGTTTCGGCTGGCATCCGGGTTTCCGTACACCGGTGGTTGCCGGTGAGGGCAAAAAAAGCGGCTGCAGGCTTGTTTTCCCGGCGGGCAAGATCAGAAAATACCAGAACAACGAGCACTGCCGTCTGACCGGCGAAACGAGCATGATCGATGTGGGCGGGCCCCTGGAATGGACCGAGCAGGAGCTGGAAGCCACCCTGATGTACGAGATCGACGATCCGGTGCTGCGTACGGTCACCCTGGAAGACCCGGCCTCCGGGGTATCGATCCGGGTGGATTTCCCCGAGATGCCGCACCTGGGTTTCTGGTCCGAACCCGGGGACGAGTTTATCTGTATCGAGCCCTGGCAGGGCATGGACGACCGCGAAAATCAGGAGCCGTTCGACGAGAAAGTCGGAGTGGTGATGCTTGCCCCCGGAGGCAGGGACACGCGCACGATCAGGGTGATACCCCAGACTGACTGACAGGAAAATTCAATAGTGTCTGGTAAAAATGGTTTATGAATTAAGAGTTGTTATTAATTCAGGCAGTTGCAGAGAGGTAATGCATAAGGGATTGATGGAAGGAATATCTTTATCTTCTTTGAGTTGCTCGGTTTCTCTGTTGCGGCCGCAGGCCGCCTGATCAGGGGTGCATGTTCGAGGAACTCCACTCCGAGCGTGTAGAAGACAAGTAATTTCCATCCCAGGCAGAGCGAAACCAGACTGGTGGGCATGCCATTGATTCGGCTTGCTACAGGCAAGCCGAATCAGGCGACCTCGGCGGAGC
>CAZJQI010000009.1:0-84579 GCA_964548275.1 uncultured Gemmatimonadales bacterium | reverse complement strand
ACGTAAAAAATTCCCCTCTAGAAAGAGGGGTGGCCGCGAAGCGGACGGGGTGTGTCATCCATCACATGGTTGAAAAATCCATCCCTTATTCTGTGATTTTTTCAAAGGTCTTGTATAAAATGAAAGAAGACAGTTTAATGAGAACCTTCTTTGGCAGCCTTAAATTTTTTGCCCTGATTTTCCTTGCGATCCTTGCCTGGAACGGAAATTCTTTTGCCGGAACCGCGAAGACAGGGACCACAAGCCTGAATTTCCTCAAAGTCGGGGTGGGAGCCAGGGCCGTTGCTATGGGAGGAGCGTTTTCAGCGCTCTCCGATGACGCCAGCGCCTGTTTCTGGAATCCGGCCGGGTTGAGCGATGTCCAGCCGCTGGAGGTATTTTTCATGCACAACCGCTGGATTGCTGACATATCCCAGAGCGCTGCGAGTGTCACTTTCGAGGTTCCCCGGGTGCGGATGGGTGTTTCGATGAATTATTTCAACATGGGTGAGCTTGAACGTCGAACAGGCAACTCTGTGCAACCGGAAGGTGTATTCACCCCGTTCGACCTGGCTCTTGGTGTGAGCGCTGCCTACCAGGTGAACGAGGATCTATCGGCCGGGGTAACCGCGCGTTTCCTTCACGAGTCACTGGACTCGGAAACAGCCCGGGCCGCTCTGTTCGACATTGGTATCAAATCCCGGACGATGATTCCGGGACTGACCGCAGCGCTCTCAGTACGCAACCTGGGCACACAGATCAAATATGTCAGTGAGGGCTACGAGGCGCCCCGGCTTGTGACACTCGGTGCCGCATACCGGAAAATGCTGCCCTGGAGCGGGAACTCGCTGCTGGTGAGTGCCGAGATTGTCTCTCCCAATGACAACGACACCCGGATCGCTGTGGGCGGGGAGTACAGCTACAAGGAATTCCTTTTCGGACGCGCGGGCTACCGTTCCGGACTTGAAAACGAGGATTTCTCTTTCGGTTTCGGGGTAAGCTATCTGAAACTTCGTTTCGATTACGCCTTTGTCCCATATTCCGATCTGGGCAATTCCCACCGTTTCAGTCTTTTCTACAGGCTCTGATCTGATGAGTTCCACTTCTCCAGCCCTGTTTCTTTTCGACATCGACGGGACCCTTTTGTCCACTGGCGGCAGCGGCTACCGAAGTTTCACTCGCTCCTGCCGGGAGGTGCTGGGCATCACCGGCCCCTTGAACAGGGTCAGTATGGCCGGAAAACTGGACAGGATGATCTTTCAGGAGATCGTGGAACATTTTCGTCCGGACCTGGCCGAAAAAGAGCTGACAGAATACTGGCTGAGTTTCAAGGAGAAATATATCGAATACCTTCGTGCTGAAAGCCTCGACCACAGGGGCTGGACCCTGATGCCCGGTGTGGCCGAGCTTGTGGAATTCAGTGCTACTCTCGGCAGCCTGGCTCTTCTGACCGGAAACGTGCGGGAGGGTGCAAAGATCAAGCTTTCCGTGCTCGGCCTTGCCCGATATTTTCCCACCGGGGGATTCGGCGAGCAGAATGTCTCGCGCCCGCGTCTTGCTGAAATTACCTTTGCCGAAGCCTGCAGCTATTACGGGATAGAATTTTCCCCAGAGCGCACTTTTGTTCTCGGCGACACAGTGCACGATATTCTCGCAGCAAAGGCTATCCGGGCCAAATCGATTGCAGTGGCCACGGGGACTGTGAGCGCTGAGGATCTGGCCAGCGCCGGAGCCGACCTTCTGGTAGAAAATTTCCACAATGGAGCTAAGGAGGTTCGGCGATTTATCTCAGGGCAATAATTTCGCCTGCAGCATAAAAGAGTCTATCACTAAAGCACCTCAGTTCAATCTTTTCCTCTATACCCGCATTCATTATAAAAATTGAAGCTGTAATTGAGGCAACGCAACCCAAGTCATTTTTTTAATTCCAACAATTAAGATTAATCAGGAATAACTTGAAAAAACCAATAAAATAGTTTAAGATTATATATAAGATCATTCCCCCCTCCCCGCGGTTTGATACCAGGCAACACAACCAAACAGTTTTCCCTCAATGCGATATTACCTCAAAAGTATGCTGGTACTTCTCTGTTGCCTTCTTTGCGCTGAAACAGGCTTTGCGGCCGGGCCTGTCGAAGATAAAAATTCGATTCCATCTATTGACAATCAAAATTACATGCAATTGGGGGGAACGCACCTCCGGCACGGCGATCCGGGCTGGGTCAGGAAAATGGCCAGGCGCAGGCTGCTCCGCCGAAAGGCGGCCGTGGATAAGACCGCTCTTGCCGCCCTGCGTACGGATTACTTTTATTTGCCAGTTCTGCTCGGGAGTTTCAGCGACAAGCAAGGGAGTCATTCGGTTGAAGATTTCCAGAACCTGTATTTTGAAAATAACTCTTACGGCACGATGACCGATTATTTCAATGAGGTTTCATACGGCCAGTTAATTCTGTCAGGCAGTGTTTATGGCTGGTTCGAAGTCGACAACCCGGTAGATTACTACAGTAAAACTGCCTGGGACCCCAATAGCTTCCCACAAAATTTTAATGGTTTCGTAACGGATGTAGTCTCCAGGGCAGATCCTGCCGTGGATTTCAGCCGGTACGACAATGACGGCCCGGACAATGTGCCGAACTCAGGTGACGATGACGGATACGTGGACGCTGTAATGGTAATTTTTGCAGGCGAGTATGGAGAAAATAGTCTGCCAGCAGTTCAGGGTTCTCTTGGAGGATGGGGGGGAGGCAGCGTCTATACGACCGATGACCTATCCTTAAACGGAGAAAACTTGAAAATTCGAACGTTCACGCTGGTACCTGAATTATTAGAGAGCAATTTAACTATAGCGGTGGCCTGTCATGAATTCGCTCATGTGTTCGGCCTGCCGGACCTGTATGATTACACCGGCAGGTCGGTGGGACTCGGGTACTGGTGTTTGATGGCTAAAGGGCCCCAACTGCCTGGAGGAAGTCCCGCTCACCTGTCGGCCTGGTGCAAAATCCAGTTAGGTTGGGCCACTCCTTTGGAGATCAATGAGAACAAAACTATTTCTATCAATCGGGTGGAAACATCTCCCGCAGTCTTCAAAATCTGGGAAGACGGATACGGGCTGAGCCGTTATTTCCTTCTTGAGAACAGGCAGAAAGCCGGGTTCGATGCCAACCTGCCAGGCTCCGGCCTGTTGATTTACCACGTAGACGAAAACCAGTATTTCGGAAAAGCTTATCGTGAAGGGGTGTTTAATAGTGATTTCACTCATAAGCTGGTCGATCTGGAAGAAGCCGACGGCAAGCGTGATTTAGACTACTCCAGGAACTATGGAGATGCGGGCGATCCTTTTCCTGGAACCAGTAATAACCGCACCTTCGACGATCTCTCCAACCCGGACAGCAGGGATTACGATGGTAATTCCACAGGGGTTGCAATCAGCAATATCGGCTATTCAATCGGGACCAGGATGCAGGCCGACATTACAGTACGTACGCCCCTGGGATACTCACTCGCTTACGATCTCAGCGGCATTACCGGCAAAGGCTGGGATGATGACACGTATTGGGGGGGGGTGCTGTTCAAGGCGCGTGAACCGGGAATCCTGGCCGCTCTGGATATTGGTTTTGCATATGACATTGAGGAATGCGAAATAAAAATATATAAAGCTGTTATTGATTCCATTCCCCAGGATTTAATCGCTACAGTTTCTGGAGAGCATGCTTCGGAAGGGTGGCACACTATTGAATTGAACGGTGCAAACCTGACAATAGAAAAAGATCAGGAGTTTCTTGTGTGCTATAGAACAAACAGGGGGATCTGGGTGGATCCTTACTCCGAATATGCAGGCCGCTCGTACTATTCTTATGACGGGGTTTACTTCTTCCCTCTGCCGAGCCAGGGATACGGTATCTTCAACATCCGGGCGAGAATCAGAACAGAAGGTTTTTTATATTGCGACTTTAACGGGGACGGCAGTATCGATAAAAAAGATGTAATCGCGTTGCTGAAATACCTGTATGTAAACCCTGGAGATTTAAAAGCGGATTTCAACCGGGATGGTAAAGCTGACATACTCGACGCCATTGCCCTACTGCTCGCGCAGCGCAACGGCACCTGCCCTGAGAATTTTAACTGACGAGAGGAGAATATCTATTATTTACTGTAAAAAATGTTTATAAAAAAGCCTCTCAACCAGTCAAGTACCATGATAATTACCTTCGAGTTGCGAATATTTGCCGACGCTTTATTTATCTTTCGGCGGCTAAAGGGATTCAAGCTGCCTGCCGATATAAAGATTGAGTATAATAGCGTTCCCGAGTATATATACTGGGGGAGAATTTTTTCAGTCACCGGGAGTTCGAGATGCCGATTACAGAGATTCCGAACAGTGGCGCTACTTACCGGGTACAGCCCCTGGATAAAGATCAGGCTTCCCAGCAGGATCAATATAGACGGGGAAAAAAGAATAAATCGGGTAAAAGAGTTAAGAAACAGAATATCCCTTTGGAAAAAGATTCGAGAGCCAAAGGAGGGCGCCGGATTAACCTGGTAGTCTGATTAGACCCGGAAAAAAGGACGCAAGAGCAAACAGGATAAAAATTTTAATCAAAAAAAGCCGCTACCAAGAAACAGGGTAACGGCTTTTTGATTTAGTCTTCCGGGCTTGAACGAGAATTCACACCAGCCATTGGAGAACATCACGCAGAACCTCGACCGGCCGTTGGTCTGCGTTTATGTAATGGATCAGCTCAGAATTGTAGGTCATCTCGCCGCTGAAATTTGTATCATAGTAGGCAAGAATCCTGGCTGCGTTTACGAAGAATATATCGAGTCTGCGGCCCACGGCCTCGGCATCCTGGTCGTCCTTTCGGCCTTCCTTTTGCGCCCGGCCGGTAATCCGGGCCACAGCAACCTCCCTGGCAGCTGTAATGTGCAGCACCCCGCATACTTCGATAAACGGCTCAATCATTTTCGCCTGCTCGACATTACGGGGCAGGCCGTCCAGCAGAAGGTAATCTGTCTCTGGGTTGAAACGGCCATCCCCTACTGCTGATTCGAGGTTTTCCCGGGCAAGGTTCACGGTTGTTTCATCATCCACCAACCCGCCGGATTTCATTATCTTATCGATTCGCAGTTCGAGTTCCGAGGCGGTACCATCCTTTACTCTGGCCACCAGTGCGCGGAACATGTCCCCGGTGGAAAAATGAAGATAGCCGGGGAGCGTACCTACCGCCACTGCATTGGTGCCTTTGCCGATACCGTTCGGGCCGAATACTAAAAATGTCTTGAACCTGGACATTCTTCCCCTCTTTTCTTGAAATCCGGTTTGCCCTAACCTTAATCAATCCTGCGAAAGGGCTGATATTCAATATCTGCAAGGTACAGGTTAAGTTGTTAGAGGATAAGATATTTGCCGCTTGACTATTTTTCAAGAGATATGGGAAGCTATGTTATCGGTTGACAAAATTCAAATAATTGAATATAATATAATGCATTATATTTCAATGTCGTTTATATCGACCAATTTAAGGAGGGCACCTTGTCAGAGAGCAAAACTCAAATAACAACGTATATCCTCGTAAGTCAGAAAGAAAGACTGAAAGACCTGTCAAACAGAACCAGGGTTCCTATCAGTGAATACCTGCGCGAGGGTATCGACCTGGTTCTGGACAAGTATCGTGAAGAGTTGCAAACCCAAAAATATTTACAATTTGAATAGCACTTTCCCCAGCGAGGATTATGGTGTATAATTAGCCCGAGATTACCGCTTGCCAATCCATAAATCGAAACAGGAGGTTTTCCAATGCAAGAATTCAACGACTTGATAACCCATCTTGAGCAAAAGTTGTCAACGATTAAGGTAGTATACGACCTTCTTTATGCCAAGATGGGGGACGAGGCTGCCAACAGTGAGAAGGATACAATCGTGCATTTCAGGGCCAGCGAGGTGGAAAACCTTCTCATAACCTTAGAAACATTTGTTGAGGAACAGGATGTGCTGATTCAGGATTTTATTGAGAACCATCGCAAGAAAACCCATCTGGAACAGATCTCGAAGTAATTTTATGTTTCTCTTTGCCCTCAAGGCTCAAACTCGGAGCAATCCGATGAAGATTAAAAAAGGATTACCTCCCGGGTATATATCTGTAAGGAAAGAGCTCCAGCCTCTGGTTGAAAAGATGCACCAGCTCAAGCCAAACGACCTGAGAGAGTTGGAGGCTTTTATGGACTACCTGCAAAGGGGTGCGGAAAAGTTTTCCGGTACCGAGCCTGATGAAAGTAAATCTTTAAAAATTTACGAATTCATGAATGGAGGTCTCGAGAAAGAAGAAAGCTCCGGAAGTAATACCCCTGACCCTGAAGTTTTATAAATCTTGCCGGCTTATCTTTCCCCAGCTTTGCTTTTGAAAAACTCCCGCCTGTACCGTGAAAAACGGTTTTTCTTTTTTCTAATCCCTTATAACAATGTCATTAAATAAATTTAAATGGGCTATTTTTATTCTTGCGCGGTTCCCTTGTATTCGGCTATCTTCAAGCCTTATATTTCAGATAATTTTCCAGAAGTCAGCCTGAAACATCATTCGGGAGACTTTGATGAGCGACAAGGATTTTAAGCCCTTCGTTCCAGCAGAAACCGGTCTTAAGGAATTTACTGTGCGCGCGGTATTGCTCGGCCTGGGGATGGCGATAATTCTCGGATCGGCTAATGCGTACCTGGGGATGAAAGCAGGCATGACCGTTTCCGCGACTTTTCCAGCCGCGGTGGTGGCGATGGCCGTTCTGCGGATATTTCGCGGGTCGGTTTTGGAGGAAAATATTTCCCGGACTACCGCCTCGGTGGGCGAAGCGCTTGTGGCCGGGGCTATTTTTACCCTGCCGGCATTTCTGATCGCCGGGGTCTGGGATAATCTCAACTACTTCGACTGCACCCTGATCATGCTTGTTGGCGGCATCCTCGGAGTCCTTTTCGTGATTCTGCTGCGAAGGCCGCTGGTGGAGGAGGCAGGACTCCCTTTTCCAGAATCGAAAGCCTGCGCTGAGGTGGTCAAAGCCGGACAACATGGGGCTACCGGGGCCAAGTATGTTTTCGGGGCAATGGGTCTGGCAGCGTTTTTCGAATTTTTCAAGAACGCCAACGGTATCCGGCTTATCAGGGAACATGCCACCGGCTACTGGCCGTTCAAGACAAGCCACATGGATCTTTTTCCCGGAGGTGCTGCCTCAAGCGCCGGCACGTACGAGGGCGGACTTCTCATCCAGAGCCCGGGGGCCTCTCCGGCACTAATCGGGGTGGGGTATATCATCGGCTTGCGGCTGGCCAGCTGGGTCTTTGCCGGCGGCGTGCTCGGCTGGCTGGTGTTTAACCCTCTGGCGATATTTTTCAATCCCTCGCTCGAGGTCTACAGCAATGCGGGGATGTCCTGGCTGGATATCGCTAACAGCGTCTGGAGCACCCAGGTGCGCCCTTTTGCAGTGGGTGCTATGCTTGTTGCCGCTTTTTACACTCTCAGCCGGATGCGTAAGCCCCTGGTGGATGGTATCAGCAAGGCATTCAGGGATTTCCGCCTTAGCCAAACCGGCGATTTCAAACCCAACCGCCTGGAACTGGACCTGAATTTCAAGTGGGTCACTATCGGTGTAATCTTCCTTGTCATCCCGATCACCCTTCTCTACTGGCATTTCACCGGTTCTTTGACCAGCGCGCTTGTCGCCGCGGTGGTAATGACTATCGCCGGATTCCTGTTCAGCGCTGTGGCAGGCTACCTGGTCGGCCTGATCGGCGGCTCGAACAACCCGATCAGCGGGTTGACTCTCTCGACCCTGATCGTAGCGGCGGTGCTGATGGTCTGGCTCGGCACTACCGGTACCCAGGGTATAGCCGCTGTGCTGGGGGTGGCCGGGGTTGTCTGCTGCACCGCAGGCGTGGCCGGGGATATGCTCCAGGACCTCAAAGTCGGTCATATCCTGGGAGGAACCCCACGGCGCATGGAACTTGCCGAAATCCTCGGGGTAATCGCCGCAGCCCTGGTCCTGACATTCCCCCTGATCCTTCTTCATAACTCAACCCCCGGCGGGATCGGCGGGCCGGAACTCCCCGCTCCACAGGCAGGACTGATGGCGCTGATGGCCAAGGGGATCGTAGGCGGGGACATGGCCTGGCCGCTGGTTTTCATGGGAGGATTTTTCGCTCTCGCCCTGATCCTGCTCGGCGGGGGATCGCCGATGCTCGTGGCCGTTGGGATGTATCTTCCCCTGTACACCACTTTTGCAATCTTTGTTGGTGGACTGATAAAGTACCTGCTCGAGTTCCGGCTACGCAAAAAGGAAGAAAAGGCAAAGCAGGCTGCGGATAACAACGGGCTGCTACTGGCCAGCGGGTTTGTCGCCGGGGAAAGCCTGACCGCGGTGTTCCTGGCCGGGCTGGTCTACCTGCAGATCAATTTCACCAAAAGCCCCATTTACCACCGCACTGTGGAAGTCGGCGACAGGCCTGTGTCCGCCTGGTACCAGGCGTATCTCGACAGCGCCGCATGGCTGATGCCCTGGCTCGGGCTGATAATTTTCATCTCTCTGCTCTACGTGCTGATCACTATACCGAGCCGTAAGGCGCGGGAAGCCGAGCAAGGGAAATAAGGAGCTGCTTAATCATAATTTTTTAACCGAGGTTTGTGATGAGTACCGTTGAAGAAGCGGCAATGAACGCTATGGCCGGTTGCATGGCTGTGAAAAAGGGTGAAAGCGTGCTGGTTATCTGCGATGCTCCGCTGCGCAAAATCGGTTTCGCACTTTGGAATGCGGCTAAAGAACTCGACGCGGAGGTGATGCTGCTTGAGATAATCCCCCGCAGCATGCACGGCGAAGAGCCGCCTCCTGTTGTGGCCGGGATTATGAAAGCGGTTGATGTGCTGCTCTGCCCCACAAGCTTCTCGCTCACTCATACCGAGGCCAGGCGTGAGGCCACCAGGGCCGGTGTGCGGGCGGCAACCCTGCCGGGAATTACCGAAGACTGCATGAAACGGACCCTCACCGCTGACTACAATAAAATCGCCTCCCTTAGCGAGAAAGTTGCCAAAGTGCTCAGCAGTGGCAAGCATGCCAGGGTCACCTCTGCGGCAGGCACGGATATCGAGTTCTCAATACAAGGCAGAGTTGCACTTGCGGACACCGGCCTGGTCCACAAACCCGGCGATATGAGCAACCTCCCTGCCGGTGAGGCATTCCTGGCCCCGGTAGAGAGAACCGCTGAAGGCGTGATAGTTTTCGAGGCGGCGGTTGCCGGTATTGGTAAGCTCGGGGAAGAAAAGATCAGGATCAAGGTCGAGGAGGGCTACGCTGTAGAAATTACCGGCGGAGTGCAGGCCCGGAAACTGGAGGAAATGCTCGAACCGCACGGACGCGACGCCTACAATATCGCCGAACTCGGTATCGGTACAAATGATAAGGCGGTAATCAGCGGTAAAATCCTCGAGGATGAAAAAATCCTCGGCACGGTTCACCTGGCCCTGGGCGACAACAAGTCCATGGGCGGCAACGTGGGTGTCTCAAGTCATCTGGACGGGCTGATCCTTAAACCCTCGGTCTGGATCGACGGCGAAAAAATCATAGAAGACGGCAAGCTTTTGATCTGAAAAGGCAAATTTGGCGAAGCGAAAAAAAGAAAACCCTTTCCTGCGCCGCGACATCGATCTGATGCCGGTACAAGGGAAAGACGGGAAGACGATGATCGTGGTGCGCGACCCGCTTGAGCTCGACAAGCGCGGGACGGTAACGATAAGCGCCGGGGCGCTTCCATTGCTGTCCATGCTTGACGGCAGCCACAGCGCGGAAGAAATCCGCCTTAAGCTGGTGGAACAGACCGCGCGCCTGGGCCAGCTCACCTCGATTCCCCTCGAGCTGGTAGAATCGATGATCAGAGGGCTGGACGAGGCTTACCTTCTGGATAACGAGCGCTTTCATCATGCTCGCCGCAAGCTGGCCGAGGATTTCACTGCTCTTCGCCTCCGTCCGGCCGCCCTGGCAGGCAAATCCTACCCGGAGGATAAAAATAAACTCGAAGAGTTTATCGACAGCCTGCTCGCCTCTGGCGGCGAGAACGAAAAGGTACAGGAGCTGGAAAGCAAAACTATCCTGGCCGTGGTGGCGCCACACATTGAACTCAATGTCGGCCGGAAAATTTATTCTGCCAGCTATAGCGCGCTCAAGGGACGCTCCTACGACCGGGTGATAATCCTCGGCGTGGGTCATTCCATGGAGCGCGGGCTGTTTTCAATTACAGATAAAGACTATACCACTCCGCTCGGCACTGTGCCAACCGACAGGCTGGCTGCAACGCGCCTGAAAAAAAGAGCCGGAACACTTGCCACGAAAGATGATTTCAACCACCGCTCAGAGCATTCGATCGAGTTCCAGTTGCTGTTCCTGCAGCGGGTGATCGAGGGGCCGTTCACAGTGCTGCCTGTGCTTTGCGGCTCTCTGGTCTGGGAACTGATCCCGGGCAAATACAAAAGGCCCCGAGAGATCAAAGAACTCGCTCCTGCTCTTGATTGTTTAGGCGAAATGCTCGATGACCCGGGAAGCAAGACACTGGTAGTGGCCGGGGTGGATTTTTCGCATGTGGGCCCCAAGTTCGGGGACGGCAAACCGGGGATACAGATCACAGCCGAATCCTCGCGCCACGACAGAGCTCTTCTCGCAGCCCTGACCGCCCTGGACGTGGAATCTTTCTGCGCAGAGGGCAAGCGGGTGATGGATCGTTACCATGTGTGCGGGTTCAGCGCGCTTTCAACGCTACTGGAGATCCTGCCGGAAAGTGCCCGGGGAGTGGAACTGGGATACCACGTGTGGCACGAGGCCCCCACGCGAAGTTCGGTGAGTTTCGCTGCAGCTGCGTTTTACAAAGATTAGGTCGGCTATTTTTCGAAATAATTTAACAGTTTCGCCGGATTTTGCACTGAACAACAGAATTCTCTCATCTTCGCTGTAATTCTCTATATTTTTTCCGCTCGCCTTAACCGCAAATTTTCTTATATCCGGCAAGCCCGGCAGGTAAATTTTCTATTCCCCCTCACCCAGCGCCTCTGTATAAACTTATCCTCTGACTCGTTACCTCAAGGCACTGCCTTTTCCGCAGGCACCAGGCGGTAAAGGTCGGTGCGCCGGCGCTCGACATTCACCCGGTTCTCTCGCGAGAGGTCGACTACACCGGTGATCAGCTCCTCATTGTCCTGATTGCTCTGGGCCACCACGAGCCCGTCAGGATCGATAATGTAGCTTTTGCCCATCTGGATCGGCCCGGCCGCATTGCAGGAAACGACCCAGATACCGTTTTCAGCCGCCCGGCTGCGCAGGTGGCCCTCCCAGACCGGGATTTTCCATGAACTGTTCCCGCAGGCCTGGGAGGAGTGGAAAATTATCTGGGCCCCGTCAAGCGCCTGGATTCTCCAGGGCTCCGGGAAGCGAATGTCGTAGCAGATCTCCAGGCCAAATTTCATACCCCCGGCCTGGTAAGTGGTGATTTCTTTGCCTGGCTGGTAGAATTTGGCGTCCCCTCCAGTCAATTGGGCCTTTGCGTACGTAGCCCTGATTTCACCTTTGTTGTCGATCAGGTGAATATCGTTATAAATGCCGTCCTCGCGGTAAGTTGAAGTGCCCGCGATTACCCAGACCCCGGTTTCGCGCGCAGTGTCACGCACCTTGCGCAAAGCGTCTTCCAGAACTTTCCTGGGTGGCATGGTTTTTTCTTTATAGTGTTCAGGTCCGTAACCTGAAAGCGAGGTCTCCGGAAAAACTAGAATATCCACCGATTGGCTGTCCGCCTTGTAAATAAAGGAGAGATATTTTTCCAGGTTTTTT
Organism: uncultured Gemmatimonadales bacterium; assembly: GCA_964548275.1. Taxonomy (GTDB): domain Bacteria; phylum Gemmatimonadota; class Glassbacteria; order GWA2-58-10; family GWA2-58-10; genus JAUVUV01. The sequence goes on along the minus strand of CAZJQI010000009.1, from coordinate 72,756 downwards.
TGCACGTCATCCGTGACAAAAATCTGGGCACAGCCGGCGACAAAAGGTTTGCTGGCGAAATCTTGCGCCCTGAGGAGAGAAAGCACCGCAAAAAGGCATATTACTGCCAGAGAAATAATCCTGCGCATTTCTATTGCCCCCTTTCTGTATCTAATTGACTGAAATGTGATTTATTATATATATATATGTCCACCTGGCAGCAAGAGACTTTTGTGAGTGGTGCTCGGCGATAGATTTTTTTCTTGAAGATTTCCGGCTGAATACCCTATTTTCAGAACGTCATCCCGACGGAAATCTCTGCTTCTAAAAATCTAACTAATCTGGAAAGGTTTCACTCATGCTGGAACAACTAAAAGCCGAGGTCCTGGAAGCCAACCTCAAGCTTTACCGCAGAGGACTTATTATCCATACCTGGGGCAACGCCAGCGGAATTGACCGGGATAAGGAACTGGTGGTAATCAAGCCGAGCGGAGTACCTTACGAGGAGTTGAAAGCTGAGCACCTGGTGGTGGTGGACCTGGATGGTAAACTCGTGGAGGGCGATTACACTCCGTCATCGGATACGCCCACTCACCTGGTGCTTTACAAGGCTTTCCCGAAAGCCTGCGGCATAGCCCACAGCCACTCGCTCTACGCTACGATCTGGGCTCAGGCCAAAAGAACGATTCCACCGCTGGGCACGACCCACGCAGACTATTTCCACGGCGAAATACCGCTGACCAGGCCGCTCACACCTGAGGAGATCAAGCGGGGCTACGAGGTTGAAACCGGAAACGTAATCGCCGAGACTTTCTCCAGGCTCGACCCGGAGGCGATTCCCGGAGTGCTGGTTTACTCCCACGGCCCGTTCACCTGGGGCAAAAGCGCAACCGAGGCTGTGGAGAATATGATAGTCCTCGAAAAGGTGGCTCGGATGGCCTGGGGCACCCTGATGCTCAACCCTGACACCGGACAGATGGCCGTCGAATTGCTGGACAAGCATTTCTTTCGAAAACATGGGAAAAACAGCTACTACGGCCAGAAGAAATAAGCCTTGATTCCGCTAAATGTGCCATTGGGAACTAATATTTATTTCTGGATTGAAAGAAATCGACCTCTATTAATCCATACAAAACAAATCGGGGTAACCGATGACAGCAATCAACAGATCTGATCTGCTCAAATGGTGTTCGATAACGGTGGAAGAGCTGGCAAAGCATAACCCCAGGGTAGCTTTCGAGGTGGTTGAAACGCGCGAGGAGATGGGCCGGAAGATGGCAGCCGAACTGGTCGAGGAAGTGAAAAAAAACAATGCTGCAGGAAGGATTACCAGAGCAATCATCCCCTGCGGGCCGATGTCATGGTATGAGCCTTTCGCCCAAATAGTCAACTACGGGAAAGTTACCCTGCGCAATCTGATAGTTTTCCATATGGATGAATGCCTCGACTGGCAGGGTAATCTCCTTCCCAAGGGCCACCCTTACAATTTCCGCTCTGAGATGGAAAAGGTTTTCTACGGCCCGATCTCTCTCGAACTGAGCGTGCCGGAAGAAAACCGGTTCTGGCTCACCCCGCAGACAATGGAAAAGGTGCGTGAACAAATCCGGAAAGAGCCGATAGATATCACACTCGGCGGCTGGGGCCAGGACGGCCATATCGCTTACAACCAGGCACGCCGCGAGCCTTACAGCCAGCCGACCCTCGAGGAAATCCGCAACTGTTCGATCAGGATCCAATATAACAACTGGGACACGGTGATCGCCCTGGCCCAGCGCACCTTTGGAACAGCTTACCAGTTCGCTCCGCCGATGTCCGTGACCCTGGGGGTCAAGGAATGCCTCTCTGCTAAAAAAGTGCGGGTTTTCAGCGACACCGGTGCATGGAAACAGACCGCTTTTCGCGTGGCGCTTTTTTCGTCTCCGACCCCTGAGTACCCGATGACTCTTCTTCAGACACACCCGGATGCGAAAATCACCGCCACCCGGGATACGGCAGCGCACGCGATCAGCTTTCACCCGGAATGGGAACTGATTTAGGCTTGAGCAAGGTGGGCCGGCCCACCCTTTCGCTGAATAAACCACCCCAGAGGAAAAACCGATGGTTAAAACCGGCTACAAAGGGTTGATTGGAACCGGAGGTATCGGTTCGGGAATCTTTTTCGAACTGGAGGGCAACCACACCCTCGGCCGCAACGAGAGTCGGCTGGGAGTCCTGAGCGACGCCAGGGATTTCTGCAAGCTGCATATTATCTGCCATTATATTGCCGTGCTGATGCGTTCAGACAGTGCGGATAAATCAAGTTTCCAAACAGTGGCAATCGGCAGGGTGGGCCGGGATGAAACCGGCAGGGGTATGGTGAGGATGATGCAGGAGACGGGGATGAATACCTCGCTGGTAAAAGAAACCGAGAATGCCTCCACTCTTTTTTCCGTCTGTTTCCAGTATCCCGATTCCTCCGGGGGCAATATCACCACCGCCCGGAGCGCAAGCGGCCTGCTTACGCGAGAGGATATCCGCCAGGCTGAACCGTTCTGTAAAGAATTCGGAGTACAGGGGATGACACTGGCTGCGCCGGAGGTTGCTCTCGAATGCCGTCTGGAGCTGCTGAGAATGTCCGCGGAATACGGCTTGAAGCGATTCTGCGCATTCAACTCGGCGGAATTAACTGAACCTGTGGCCGTTGAGTGTATCAGGCACACAGATCACATTGCCATGAACCGGGATGAAGCCGAAACCCTGGCCGGGCAAAGCTGCGCCCAGGACCGTCTGGATGATTTTCTGGAACTGGTCCGGAAGAAACTGCTTGCGATCAATCCGGATATTCGTATCCTGGTTACGCTGGGATCATACGGTTCATACGGTTTCGAAAACGAGACCTGGGAATTCATCCCCTGTGCCACAGTAAAACCAAAAAGCACCGCAGGAGCCGGGGATGCCACTCTGGCCGGGATTATCGTTGCCACTGCCTGCGGACTGCCGTTTATCCTCCCCGGACGAAAGAGGAGAAAGAACCTGGCAGAGACGCCTCTGGAGACCGCCTGCGATTTCGCTGCCCTTCTTGCTTCCCTGTCCGTTCTTTCCATGGACACGATCAATCTGGCGACAACCCAGGCAAAACTCGCCGAGCACGGCAGGAGGCTCGGGCTGAAATTATCTACAGAGATCGAGAGCCTGCTGGAATAAAGCGGCGGTCTTTAACCAACCTGCGAAAAGTACTGTTAAAATAAGCCGGATTCCGTTCAGCCAAAAAAAGGCCGAAACCCGTGTTTCCGGTTCCGGCCCTTTTGTAAATCTAAAACTCTGAAACGCTCAAGACATCACCATCCGGCCCGCGGAGGGCTGAACGCCCTGAGGGCGACTATCGGATCAAGCTCGATGGCTTTCTGGCGTTCTGCCTCGGCCTGTTCTTTTTGCCCCAGTCCTTCAAGCGCCAGGGAGCGCTTGAAATGAAGCAGAGCCTGAGGGTTTCTTCCCGGATCGAAATAATGGCTCATCTCCCCTTGCTCACTCATTGATTCTGCACGGTCGTTTACCGCAGCGAGCAGCTGTTCGCACACTTTCCGGGCTTCTTCTTTTTTCCCGAGCTTTTCGAGAGCCTTACCCTTGTAGTACTGGTATGCATTGTCGGGTGCGAGCTGGTCGGCTACCACCTTCCTGAGCATCTCTCTCGCTTCCTTTTTCCGTCCCAGCGCCTCGAGAGCCACGGCCACTTTGTAGCGCTTGCGGGCATGGATGGTTCTGGGCTGTGCAGCCACCTCCAGGTTTGGCGGGTATTCCAGGGAGAGGCGGTAATGCTCGAGTGCTTTTTCGTGGTTTCCGGTCTCGAATTCGATATCACCCTGCCTGATATGGCTTTCAACCCAGTACTGGTGGATATCGTAGCGGCCCTCCCAGGACTTGAAGTGATGGTCATAGAGCCATTTGAGAGCGTCATTGTAACGGCCCACCTGGACGTAACTGGAAACCAGGCGTTTCAGTGCCTGGTCGCGCTGGGTGACTGTGTCGATGTATTTTTCCAGGAAGGCGAGAATTTCCTCGTTAGAAAAACCGAGATCAACATACACTGCTTCGAGTTCGTAGATCGCCAGGGCAGATGTCGGGTCGGCTTTCACAGCATTCTCGTAAGCCTGGCGTGCCCGCTGAAGGTCTTTTTTCATATGGAAGACATAGCCCAGGTTCCGATGGGCGATGGCATTGGAAGGATCGAGCGCAACTGCTTTTTCCCAGCAGGCTATGGCCTCCTCCGCCTGTTTCTTGCTGTAAAGCAGGTTGCCCATCAGGTATTGCGCCTGTGCATCATCCGGGTTCTGCTCAATCGCCCAGTTCAACACGGGCAGGCTTTCCAGGCGGCTGGGAAAACAATATTTGGCCGAGGCAGCCAAACCTTCGGCCCGGTATCCGGTTGCCTGTTCACTGTTACCGAGAAGGTTGTTGCAATAGGCCAGATAGTAATAAACCATTGGTGATACGTTATCGGTTTCCCCGGGCAATATCCCGAGGATTCGCACCGCAGGCTTGTACTGGCCGCAGCGGGCATAGCACAGGGCAAGCTCGATATAATTATCACTGTCCAGCCTGGAGAGCTTAAGCGCCTGATCGTAAACTTTTTGCGCTTCCTCGCTTCTCCCCAGGTTTATAAGGGCATAATATTTCTCAGTCAGAGAGAAAAAATCGAGCGGATCCACCCTCTGAATTTCCTCTGCCACTGCCAGGGCCTGCTCGTGGCGTCCCAGACGGTTGAGGATCAGCGCTTTGACAGCATAGGCCTGGGCGTTGTCACCGTTACCCCTGATACTGCGCTCGATATGCTCCAGAGCGCGTTCGTAGCGCCCCTGGGAAGCGGTAAGCTGAGCCAGTTCGAAATGGGCTGCGGCATAATAGGCCGGGTCATAACTCGAACGGTTCAGGCTTTTCTCTGCTTGATACAGATCACCGAGCCACAACTGGGCAAGCCCCTTAAAATACCAGGCCTTGTAAAAAGAGGCGTCCCGCTCGACTGATTTCTCGAAATGCTTCAGCGCATCCTCGAATCTTCCTCTCCTGAGGTAAATCAGGCCAACAGCAATGTTCGAACGCAAATCCCCTGGATCCCGTTTTAGGGCCTCCTGGTAGTAAAGCATCCCTTGTGCCGGGCTGCGGAACTTGTCAAAGTGGTCACCGATCACGTATAGCTCGTCCTGAGATTTGATTTTTTCAGGGGCCGGATACGGCTTTTCCTGTTCGGGCAGAGGAGGATTAGTGGGCCTGGGATGCTGAAAAGCCAGTAAGGTATCACCGCCTGCTGAGAGCACTATCATCCTGAGCGAATATAGATCGGCCCCTTTCGGTGCTTTCACCTGGTCGATAAACGGATTGCCCGGATCGGTATCGACCGTTTTGCGGAATATCTCGTTTCCGTCGTGGGTCAGGATAACCTGAGCGCCATTGTTCACTCCTGTGGGCGACCAGCCGATTCTGGCCTTTCTTTTTTCCAGCTCGATATTCAGGGTGCCTTCCAGGTTGGCAAAATCCCAGACTCCGATGTCGCGCACCGGGAACCAGAAATGGCTGAAAATCTTGGTTTCTCCGGGCATGATCCAGTGAAGGTCGGGCTGATTGTCCGAATAAGCACCGGCCTGGGGTTCGAAATACGGCAGGTCACCGTCAGTGAGGATATCCTCCCAGATTCTGCCCGATGGCGCAGCGCCCCAGGTCCAGAGCTTTTTCCCGCGTACGATGTTATGGTCTGCAAAGTGCACCATGCCTGCCTTTTCCTCCGGGCTATAGCCGCCGAAATAGTCCGCCTCGGACTCCCAGGCGAAAAAGCTGCTCGCTCCGGGCAGGTTTTTCCAGTAAGTGATATTTACCCCGTGATCCACCGGCCAGCGGAAAAAACCGTGCTTGCCATGACCGGTTACTATCTCGCCGGGGATAACCGCCTGGTATTCGAGGGTGGCACGCACACCACTGGTGGCCCAGAACTGGAAACGGTGTATGTACGGCGTGCAGTTGTAGAGACGCATCTTGGTTTCAACCCAGTTGCGTCCCGGATGAACCGTGGTTCCCACAGACCAGCGCATTTTGCTTACCCGGTCTATTTCACCGGTCCAGGCGGTTTTGGAACCGTCCTCGTTCTCCACGATCCGGTAGTCCGTGTCCCGAAAGCCGGAGGCCCTGTGGCCGTCCGGGAAATTCCACTCCACGCCGCCGGAAATCCAGGCTCCGGTCAGTCCCACCAGGCCCGGCTTAATTGTCACCTGGTCGTAGAGAAACTGGTAGCCGTTGGTCTTGTCCTGTGCTCCGTGAAGGCGGCCGCCAATCTCGGGTAACACGAGCGCCTTGACATATTCGTTTTCCACCCAGAGAGCGCGATACGTACGGTCATATTTTTCGTTGGTAATCCTGTCGAGCATGGTGTAGGGGTAAATCCGGTCGCTCCAGCGGGGCATGATTTCCGGTTCGCGAACGCGGTAAGTGGGTATGGTCAGCGGTTCCTCGTAAACGCGCACCTCATCCGAACGTGCAGTTGAAATAATTGTACCGACCATTAATGCCAGCAACAAACGCCAGAATCTCATGGAATATTCCTCCTGAACTGAGAAAAGATGAATGTATAAAATCATTTGAGAATTTGCTAATAAGATAAATTATTGTCAATTAAAAGATTTTCCAAAATTTTTTCCATTTTCCTGAATTTGCAGGCTTGGCCTCATTCCGGGAGGCATTCCATGATTATTTCTTTCATCCTTGGGTACTGGCTGCCTGCAACCTCGATAGTGTAGCTTTCACCGCCTGAATTTACCACCCGGCGATCGACCCTGTCCCAGCCCTGCTCCTGCCATTTATAAGTCACAGCCAGTCCGGCATCGTCCGGTATCCAGTCGGCGAGCACAGTAACCCTGTTGGGGCCCGGCTTGAGAAAGGGCAGCGAATACATGTTGAGCTGGCAGACCGCCTCGGCTTTGAATTCGAGCAGGCTCACCGAACCCGAGGCACTTCTGTCGTGGAGCTTCAACTTGAGGCCGAAACGATAGCGCTGTTCGAGCAGGTTGGCCGGTATCTCGAAACAGAAATCCCCGCCTGACTCCACAACCCCGAGACAGAGCCAGTTTTCGCTTTCGCCGATATCCATATACACCGCGACCCACGAGCCGTCAGTAACCTTGGCCCGGCCTTTGATCTTGCCGCCGACAAAGACATACGGCGCCTCGAAAGTGAAAAATGCCTCACCGTCATTGCTGCCCTGTGAGCAACGGAGCACCTGTCCGGTCACGTTCGGCCCCTGGGCTATCTCCAGGGACTTGACCGAATCCGCGGCCCGGAAAATCCGCTTATCCGAGAACATGTCCTCGTAGCTCAACAGCCCGTTTGCATAGTAGTGGTAGCATTCCCGGCCATTAATAATTTTGCGGTACGGCTCGATAATCGGCCAGTTGTTTACATCCCGCTTTTCCCTGCCGCCGTCCGGGTGGTGAGGCGGCAGGATGGCTGGCGAGGGGCTCTGGCGTTTCTTGCTCTTTCTGTGGAAATCGTAGCTCAGGTTGTACATGCCGGGCAGGTTGTCCCACAGCCGGGTCAGGCGGAAACCGGGTCGCAGTTTGAACGCCATGGTGTGGGTGTTGGCCTCGTTCGCATTGGACGGCTTGTATTCCGGCAAGGCGCCGAGTAGAAAGTCTACCCCGTACTTGCGGTATGTGAACCACTGGTCTGTCTGGGCCAGGGCTCCCTCCGGGTAAACCGACTCCCCGTCCCAGGGGCAGAAGGGCATGCTGGCCCTCCCCTCGGCCACTGCTCTTGTCAGCAGGGTCGTATCCGCCACAATATCGTCTATCGAGGCGATCTCGCGGCGGTCTCTCCGGAAAGCGTAGCAGCCCACTATGGCATCCATGAAATGCCAGCGCCCGTTCCATTTGACCTCGGCTGTGCCGTGCCCCGGCACGCTCACTCCCCGTGCATCCTCGAACAGCCCGCTCTGCTTGCACACACTGGCGAACATCCAGTTGTTCTGGGTGCAAAGCGTATAACCGTAAACATTGACCATGCGAAGAAAATCAAACATGTGCTGCTGTTCATTGACCGGAAAGGGATACTCAACCCGGGCCGTATAGGGGAACATCGAGCGGCGAAAAAAATTGAATATTGCCACTGCCTGGTCCTGGGGATCAGTGAGTCCCTTTGTCAGATCGGTAACCATGCTCTGGTAATCGAAGCAGTTCACGCTGCAATCGGTGATTACCCAGGGGTTTGCTATCGAGTTCTGAGCGGCTTTGGCCGAAGTGAAAAAAGCAAACGCTGCGAGCAGGGCCAGGCCCGTAATTTTTCTTACCGTGATGGTAATCATAAGCGGCCATCGCTCCTTGAAAAGTGGGAAAAGGCTGAAGGTGCAGGAATTCGGAAAGAATTTATTCATTGAAAAGTTAGCGATGCTCCCCCGGAAGGTCAAGTAAGTGGTGGACAGCTTGTCGATTTGAGCCACCTTCCAGTGGGGGCGGCGGACACACGTTCCGTGTGTTCCCTGCTGCCGCAGGCCTGCGCTTATCGCCTTCAGCAGCGCCGCCGCCGCCCCCCACGCTCGCAAGCCCAAACATAAAACCTGATCCCATAACCACATCCAGTGCCTGTTGTGATTTCATAAATAATCCGAAAAGAAATTGCCCTCCTGAGAAAAAAATCCAAAAACGCTTGACAATGCCGGTTCTTTATATTAAATTGGTTTGTATTACAAATCGGTTTGGACAAATGAGAGTTCCGATGATTTTTAAATTCCTGTTGGAAAAATCCCGGATATTGCCTGCAAAACATCAGCCTTCAGAAGAAGGAGTCTTATCATGTCGACGCAGATCGATGTGAAAAAATTAGAAAGGAAATCTTTTCGGTATCTCATGCAAGACGGCCTGGGGGTGATCTTGATGGGCCTGGTTTTTACGGGCACGGGCGCATCGATTCTACGCCCGGGAATTGTTATAGTGATTTCTTTGATTACCATAATCCTTTTTTCCCGTTCTGTCGAAGCCTTCAGAAAACGCTACACTTACCCCAGGATAGGTTATGCCCAGTTATTACCCCGGGATGATCCGAAAAAAAGAGGAATGGGCAATGTTGTTTTTGCGCTCAGCGCAATTGCGCTATTCTTTATCTGCATTTTTCTTTTCGGAGATGAGACAGACCCGATTACTCTCTATATAAAGTGGTTTCCGACCTTAGACGCCGTGATATTTCTTCACGGCTTAATTTATCTTCATTCCAAATCTGGAGGTGCAGGTCCCTGGGTATATGCTGTCGTGGCAATCGGTCTTGGTCTTTTATTTTCGATATTGGAGCTTGATGGCTTTGAGGGAACCATCTACTGGTGCCTGAGCCTGGGAGCGTTCCTCATACTTTCCGGAATTATCCACCTCGTACTGTTCCTGCGCAAATACCCCATGCCAGCGGCGGAGGCTACCGATGGGGAAAAATGAAAAGGTAAGAGAAGACCTCCAGCCGCTGGCGGAAGTCAACAAGGTTATTCATGAACCGGCCAGGCTGCTGATCCTGGCGCATCTTTCTGTAGTAGAGAGAGCGGATTTCCTCTTCCTGGAGCGCCAGACCGGGCTGACCCGGGGCAATCTTTCCACGCATTTGAGCAAGCTGGAGGCTGCGGGATATGTGGAGATAAAAAAGGAGTTCGTGGGAAAGATCCCCAGAACGCTGCTCCACCTTACAAAGCAAGGCAAGAAAGCGTTTCAGAAATACCTGAAGAGCATGAAGCAGGTGATTGACAACCTGTCTTAACTCCAGGCTTAAATATTATTCTGTAAGAAATGTCATAACTGTCCGGGGAAAAATGTGATACTACCGTAATATTCTGTTGTACAAGGATTATCCATTGTTAATAATGAACAGGAATAAGGAAATGATTGTCGATTCAAGTAAAGACCTAAGCTTTACAAGGGGGACAAAAGAACTGTTATTCCCGAAAGACCAGGCAAGAGGAGCGTCTTAGTTGCCTCGTAATTTCCATTGAGGTTTTGTAAGAGAACAAGGGGGCAGGCAGGCCATTCCGCGGCTGGTCGGCAGCAGGGGGGGGATGGGACCGCGGAGGCGACCGCCGGGGGAGCGGAGGAAAAGCTGCGAAAGTCAGGATTAACTTTCGGTTCCTTTGGTTACAAAGGAACTGGTTTTTGGTTCTTTTTGCTGCCAAAAAGAACACATTAATACTCATGGGAAAAAGAAGCATAATTTACCGGACAGTAGAGAAGAAATGCTTAAAATGTTTAATGGAAATTCAGGCGTTAATTGACAAACCTGTCTCGATTCCTTAATGTGATTAGAAAATTAAAACCACGCTCATTCTTGATCAGGAGAAAGTCCGATGAAAACCACGACGAGATATATTGCTCTGGCTTCTGCCGCCCTGTTGTTGCAGGCCCTAATGCTATCCCCGGCTCTTGCCGGCACTGCCTCGAGCGAAGTTCTGCAGAAACTCGATGCTGCCGGTGGATTGGACAAGCACCCAGACGCCAACGCGATTGTGGTGGAAGAAACACGCCAGGTGAGTTTCAACCAGGACGGCACCTATCTGGACAGAAGCTACGAGCTGGTGAAAGTGCTCACCGAAACCGGGAAGAAAGCTTATGGAAATGTTTTCTTTGATTACACGCGCCAGTACGATGTGGTGAAAATCCGGTTCGCCCGGGTGATAAAGAGCGACGGTACGGTGATCGAGGTGCCCGGGGAGATGATAAAGGACGTGAGCCATCCGGCGCTGGCGCAGATGAATATCTATGATGCCAACGTGCGGATCAAGATAATCACTTTCCAGAATCTCGAGGTTGGGGATGCGCTGGAATACGAGGTGCTGGACAGCTGCTATCTGGCGCCGGTGGAGGGCCACTATGACCTGATAGACCTTTTCCAGGGCTCGAACCCGATAATCTATAAGCGGGTCGAGATCAACGGGCCGAGCTCGAAGCCGCTCAGGTACCTGGTCAAGGACGGCGAGGCTGAGTTTTCCTCATCGCAAGCCGGAGAGCGCACTACTTATGTCTGGGAGGCGCGCGATGTGGCCCGTATCGTGGCCGAACCGGCCATGCCGAGCTACCTGAGTTTCGCCCCGCGGCTGCTTGTTTCCACCTTTGATTCCTGGCAGCAAATCAGCCGCTGGTGGTACGAGATGACAGGTGAGTTCCGCGACCAGAACGACTCCCTGCGCGCAGTGGTGGCCCGGATCACCGAGGGGCTCGAGACCGATGAGGAAAAGCTCAAGGCGGTTTACCATTATGTGGCCCAGAAAATCCGCTACATGGGCCTGGGAACCGGCAAGAAGGCCGGTTTCGAGCCCAAGCCGGCCACTGAAACCCTGGCCGCCCGCTACGGAGTGTGCCGTGACGTGGCAGTGCTGATGTGCTCCATGCTCGATGTGCTGGGGATCGAAAGCTACCCGGTGATCACCCGCGCCGGTGAACTGGTCGACAACGAGATTCCCACAATCTATTTCAACCATGCGATTGTCGCCCTGCCGGACGGCAAAGGCGGTTTCTATTTCAGCGATCCGACAGTGGAAAACTTCCCTGACCTGCTCCTGACTGCGGAGGCTGACGCCTCGATGCTGGTCTGCACCCCGGGGGGCGAGGACCTGAGCACCAGCGCCCACTCGCCCGCCGAGGATAACATGGGCACGATCAGTGCCCGGAGCCGGATCGACCCGGAGGGCCGCCTGGTGAGCGAGGTTACGATAGAAACCGTTGGAATTTACGATTTCGCTTTCCGTGCCCTTATCAAGCATTACCCGCCCCAGGAACTGGAAGTGTTCTGGCAAAGGCTTGTCACCCGAATCCATCCAGGGGCGCGCCTTACCGGTTATTCCACCTCCGATCCGGAGGACCTCTACTCCCAGTTCGGAATTCGTTTCAGCTACGAGGTTGAGGACTACGCGATCCAGGCCGGGGATTACCTTCTGGTCAAATCACCGGTTTCCACCAACAGCTTCGAGCTGATCCTGCAAAATTTCCTCTCGACTGCGGGACTGCCAACACGCAACTACCCGCTCAACCTGGGAGTGACTCTTGGTTCATCGCAGGAGGAAGACCTGGTGCTGCCGGCAGGCTACACGGTAAAGTCCCTTCCTGAAACGGTCAATCTGGATGCAGAAGAGCTCACCTGCAGGATGGAGTATAACACATCCCTGCCCACGGAAAGCCAGGCTGAACTGAGAGTGCAATACAGGAAAAAGTTCCTGATCGATTCCAAGGAACTAGACCCGGAAAGCTACCTCGAATTGAAAAAGATCCTTCGCGCGAGTTCTCGTTCCGGGCGGGGAGAGATCATCCTGGTGAAGGGCGAGCACAGCGGTAGCAAGAAAACTTTCTGACAAACATCGGTCAACTCTCCCGGAAAACGAATCCAGGGGCTAACCAGGTTCAAAGAAAAAGGAGTCTGAGCATGAAACGCTCATCCATGGGCCTTATTCTTAAACTTACTCTGACATCATTTTGCCTTATGGTCTTTTTCAGGCTCTCTGCTTTCGCATCCGGCCCGCTGAGTACGGAGGAGGTTGCGAAACTGGTCGCTGAATCCCCGGGTGCAAGCGAATACCCCGATGCCGGAGCCCTGATTCTCTATCATGACAAGCGCCTGGTGATCAGCCCGGAAAACGATCAGACCCTGGAGGTGCATCTCCTGATCAAAATCCTCAAGGATCGAGGCCGGCGTTTCGGGGACCAGAAACGGATGTTCGACGCCAAAAGCGACAGCGTGGAAGTTCTTGTTGCCCGCACCTGGCTGCCCGACGGTTCGACTGTGCCGGTGGAATCAAAGGCGATAAACGTGATTACGCCGCCCGAGCTTGTCGGAGCCGCAGTGTATGCGGATATCAAGCAGAAAGTGATCTCTTTCGGCCAGATCGCACCCGGAGTGGTGATCGAAATTCTTACACGCACAATCAGCCGGGCGGACTCCATCTCTCCACTTAACTTTTACCCGTATTGGGATATCGAGATTTTCCGGAGCGATGAACCGATCCTCCACAAGCGCTACGTGCTCCAAACACCTGAAAATTTCCCTCCCCCGCTGATCTTTACCGGCAGCGGCCTGGAACAGGCAGGTGAGGATAGCTCATCCACTGTGGAGGCAACCAGCCGGGATTTCAGTCTTTACCGATGGGAAATGCGCGATGTACCGATGATCCACAGCATCCCATACATGCCCCAGGCGCGCTCCTTTGCGCCTATTCTGATTTTCTCCAATGTCGAAACCTGGGAAAAGCTCGGCTCCTGGCTCGGGGAGACATTTTTCCCGGCTGCAGAGCCTGATGAAGCTATCAGCGCCAAAGTTGCCGAACTCACCACTGAATGCCCCACAGCAGCAGACAGCGTGCGGGCGATTGCGCTTTTCGTTATCACCCAGGTGCGCAATATCAGTCTCAGCCTGGGCCTTACAGGATACAAGCCGACACCTGCGGCAAAGGTTTTCCAGAATATGTACGGACACGGCCTGGATAAAGCAGTTCTTCTTTCGGCAATGCTTAACGCTGCAGGAATAGAAAATTACCCTGCATACTGCCGCGGCGACCAGGTGGATCGACTGGAACTTTCAGTGCCCTTGGCGGCCCAGTTCAGCAGAGTGGCGATCTTTGTCCCGGGCAGTTTCACAGATTCTACTTTCGCCAATCCTCTTTTCGGCCTGGTCGACAGGCACGGCCTGTGGCTTATACCGTTTGCTCAGTACAACCGCTACGGGTATTTCAACCGCGGACAGGGCAACCGGGCCCTTGTGATCCTGCCAAGCGGCGGCACTCTGTATAAAACAACCGAGTTCCCCCCGGAGAAAAGCCTCTCCATGTCAACCGGACAACTCACGCTGAAAGATAACGGAGACATTGAGGGTCGGTTCGAAATCCTTGCCGACGGCCTGTTTGACGCCGAGGCCCGCCTTGGCCTTAAAGACCTCACTCCCCGCGAGCTCGAACAGTATTTCCAGCAGGCCACAAACGCTATCGGCGAGGGGGCAGTCAAAACGAACCACTCAATCAGCGATATGAGGAACCTGGAGATCCCGGCCCGTGTTGAGCTTCAGTTTGCCGCGCCAGAGGTGGGTGTGGTTCAGGGTGATATGATGATCCTGCGCATTCCCGGTGCGCCTTTCCCGTTTGCTGTCATTCCCTATTCCCCACACCTGGAGGAACGCGAGTTCGATTTTGTTGCCGATGGGCCTTTTTTGCTGGCTAATGACATGGTGATCGAACTGCCCTCCGGCTGGCAAATCGCCTACCAGCCTGAAACCGCCGCCCTGGAAAGCCCTTTCGGGCGTTGGGAAATAAAGTGCATCCCCGGGGATGGTCGGATAACTTACTCCAGGCGCCTTTCGATCAGCAGCAGGCTGGTAAGTACCGAAAACTACTCCGGATTCAAGGATTTCTGCGAAAGTTTCACCCTCCCGAAACATTCGATCCTCCTGCTCGAGAAAAAAGGCTCTGCCCGCTGAACAGCCGGTCTCCGGTTGCGGCGGGCAAAGCCTTTCCCCGCTATACCAAACATTGTCAAAACAGGATGAAACCGTTATATTATTTAATTGTTATTTTGACTTCCATTTAACTTCCGCAGGGAATTTATTGCAGATGTCTAGTAAAAGAGGATTTCATTACAGACCCGCTATCGTGTTCGGTCTTCTGGCCACTCTTTGCCTCTGGCTATCATGCGGCCAGGCCCCGCCGAGAAGAGGGATAGAGCTTGCGCAGATCCGTGATATCGAGGCTCAGAAGCGGGACCGCGATGTTATCGTAATCGATACCGATTTCGGCAAAATAGTCATCCTTCCGCTCAAGGAGGCTGCCAAAAATCACGTCCGCGAGATCAGCAACCTGATCAAGAGAGGTTTTTACGATGGCCTGGCTTTCCACTATGTCGAGCCAGGGAAATTGATCCAGGGCGGAGATATCAACAGCCGGGACGACGACCCTACCAATGATGGAGCCGGCGACCCGGGTTTTACCATAAAGCCTGAAATCAATGCTCCAAACTTTGTCGGCAACGTAGGGCTTGCTCATCCCCCAGGGGAGCCGGAAAAGGGAAACAGCCAGTTCTATATCCTTCTCAAGGATATGCACGAGCTTAACGGCCGCTACACTGTATTCGGCACAGTGGTGGACGGGATGTCGGTGGTGAAAAAGATCTCCGAGGTTCCCACGGACGCCGAGGGCCGGCCGCTGGAAAAAGTGATTATGAAACGGATTTATATCAAAGAACGCTTTGTCTGATCCTGTCTTGAAATTGTTCAGATTCGCAAAAGGGGCTGTATAAATAACCCTAAGACTTTTTTCCCGTTCAGGCAGCAGGTTTAATCTATCTAACTCTGTGCTTCATGAGAAAGGGTGATCTGATGATAAGAGCAAAGAGGCTTTCCCCTTATTTTCTGGTATTTTTGGCCCTGGCTGTTGCATGTTCAAGTGGAAACAGCGCCGAGGAAAAAAAGCCGATACCACCCCCTATGCCCCAGGTGCGCAAATCGCCCGAGCCGGGTATCCAGCCTCTTACCGAAAAGGATGAAGTGGCGGTTATCACCACAGGATTCGGCAAGATCATCCTTCGCTTTTATCCCCAGATAGCTCCTAATCACGTGAAAAATTTCAAGTCGCTCGCCAGGAGTAAATTCTACGACGGGACCACGTTTCACCGCGTGATCCCTGGTTTCATGATCCAGGGAGGAGATCCGAACAGCAAGGACGACAACCTGGACAATGACGGCATTGGACGAGGCCCCCGGACGCTGAACGCCGAGTTCAGCAAAACACCGCACAAGAAAGGAATTCTCTCTGCGGCGCGCAGCCAATCGCCCAACAGCGCCTCTTGCCAGTTCTTTATCATGGTCGACCGGGCGCCGCACCTCGACGGCCAGTACAGCGTGTTCGGCGAGGTGGTCAAGGGGATGGATGTGGCGGACAAGATCGTGGCCTTGCCCTGCAACGAAAAGAATAATCCCGGCAAGGCGGCGACAGTTAAGTCGATCACGATTGAAAAAGCCGGCGAGGTACTGGATTTTCCTTTAGAATAGGCCTGACTGTATTTCAATTTTCGGCCGCTTCCGCTAATTAATTCGGGGCTGTTCAAGACCTCATTGAATGAACGAAGGCCAAAATGGCAATCGAAAACAGAGAACGTATCGTAACCCGTTTCATCGAAGACGAGATGAAGGATTCCTTCATCAACTATTCGATGTCAGTGATCATGAGCCGCGCCCTGCCGGATGTGCGGGACGGGCTCAAACCGGTCCACCGGCGCATTCTTTACGCGATGCACGAACTGGGGCTTCTGCCGAACCGTGCTTTCAAAAAAAGCGCCACCGTGGTCGGTGACGTGCTGGGTAAATACCATCCCCACGGAGACTCGGCGGTCTATGACGCCCTGGTGCGCATGGTGCAGGATTTCAGCCTGCGCTATCCATTGATTGACGGGCAGGGCAATTTCGGCTCGATCGACGGCGACCCCGCAGCGGCTTACCGCTATACGGAAACCAGGCTGCAGAAGATTTCTATCGAGATGCTCGCCAATATCGAGAAAGAAACTGTCGATTTCCAGCCCAATTTCGATGACCGGCTGCAGGAACCCACGGTTCTGCCCTCCAAACTTCCCAATCTCCTGGTAAACGGTTCCAGCGGTATCGCTGTCGGCATGGCGACCAACATCCCCACGCACAATCTCGGCGAGGTGGTTGATGCCTGTACCGCGATGATCGACGACCCTGAGATCACTGTCGATGGACTGATGCAGTTCATTCCCGGCCCTGATTTCCCCACCGGAGGTTATATCTACGGCAGAGAGGGCATCCTGGAGGCTTACCATACCGGCAGGGGAAAATTACGCGTGCGCGGACGCGCGTACACCGAGACCAAGAATAACGGCAAAGAGGCGATTATTATCACGGAAATCCCGTTTATGGTCAACAAAAGCAAGCTCCTGGAGGATATGGCCGACCTTGTCAGGGAGAAAAAGATCGAGGGCGTATCCAATATCCGCGATGAGTCGGATCGGGACGGGATGAGGATCGTTGTGGATCTCAAGCGCGATGCTGCAGGGGAAGTGATTCTCAACCAGTTTTACTCGAAAACCCAGTTGCAAACAACTTTCGGCGCGATTTTCCTGGCCCTGGTCAATGGTATGCCGAAAGTTCTAAACTTGCGGGAAATGATCAAGCATTTTATCGACCACCGTCATAATGTGGTGACCCGCCGCTCCAGTTTCGAACTGAAAAAGGCTGAGGAACGGGCGCATATCCTCGAAGGCTTGAAAATCGCTATCGACAACCTGGACGAGGTGGTCGAGGTTATCCGCTCCAGCCGCACCGTGGATATTGCCAGGGGAAACCTGATGGAGCGTTTCAAGCTGAGCGAGGTTCAGGCCCAGGCGATTCTCGACCTGCGGCTGGCCAAGCTCACCGCACTGGAAC
Organism: uncultured Gemmatimonadales bacterium; assembly: GCA_964548275.1. Lineage (GTDB taxonomy): Bacteria > Gemmatimonadota > Glassbacteria > GWA2-58-10 > GWA2-58-10 > JAUVUV01. The sequence goes on along the minus strand of CAZJQI010000009.1, from coordinate 55,380 downwards.
AGGAGAAGCTCGACGAGGAGTACGAGGAGCTGCTCAAAACAATCACCCGACTGAAAAGTATCCTGGCAAGCAAGGATTTAAGGATGCAGATTGTCAAGGAAGAGCTTCAGGAGATCAGGAACACTTACAACGACGAGCGCCGTACGGAAATCCTCGAGGATACCGGCGAGTTCAATATCGAGGATCTGATCGCCGAAGAGGAGATGGTGATCACGATCAGCCACCTGGGCTATATCAAGCGGCTGCCGGTTGGCACCTACCGCCGGCAGGCCCGCGGCGGCAGGGGAAAAAGCGGGCAGACCACCCGGGAGACCGATTTCCTCGAACATATGTTTATCGCCTCCACGCACGATTACATCCTCTTTTTCACCGCCAAGGGACGGCTTCACTGGCTCAAGGTATATTCCATCCCACAGGCCGGCAGAACTTCGCAGGGCAAGGCGATTGTGAACCTGATAGAAATCGAGCAGGATGACAGGATTGCCGCTATGCTGCCGGTGCGCAATTTTAACGAGGGGCAGTACGTGGTCATGGCCACGCGCAAGGGCACTATCAAGAAAACCAGCCTTTCGGCTTTCAGCAACCCGCGGCGGGTCGGTATCTGGGCGATCAACATCCCGGAGGATGACGTGGTTATCGAGGTGAGGCTCACCGACGGCTCGCACGACATAATTCTCGCCACCCGCCACGGCCAGGCGATACGTTTCCCGGAAGACAAGGTCCGCAGCATGGGACGCACAGCCTATGGGGTGCGGGGAATCCGGCTCGGGCCGGAAGACTATGTAATCGGCATGGTCGCGCTCAACCGCCAGGACGCCACTCTTCTGGTAGTCAGCGAAAAGGGCAAGGGCAAGCGCTCTGCTGTTTCCGATTACCGGATAACAAACCGCGGCGGCAAGGGAATAATCACCCTCCGCTGCGGGGAGAAAACCGGCAAACTTGTCGGTATCAAGGAAGTGGTTGATGAGGATGAAATAATCCTGATCACCCAGCAGGGACTGATTATCCGCATGCCCCTGACCAATGTCAAAGTGATCGGGCGCAATACCATGGGCGTGAAGCTTGTCAACCTTACCGAGGGAGACCAGGTGGTGGATGTGGCCCGGATTGTGCCGGGAGAGGAAACTGACCAGGAAGACGAAGTTGCCGAAGAATCCGGTGTGGCGGATGAAAATCCAGCCGAAAGCTGATCAAACACCTTCATTGTAAATTTAAAGGGGAATCGGTTGGATTCCCCTTTTTTTATCCCTGTTTAATCGCTATTTGTAAACACCGGCTGAGTCCAGGCTAGCCTACCGTTCGAGTCCACGATCTTTGCCCGCACATAGCCTTCTTTTCCGGTAAACCTGTAGACCGCAGGGCTTTGATAGGCAGTGGCCAGCATCTTGCCGCCGCTGCCGATAAAATACACCGTGTGCCTGGTCCGTCCTTGTTCGTCAAACTCAACAGTATATGCTTCCTCTGTTACCGTGATGTCATTCAGGGTGACACCCGTGGATGAGTAGAAATCTCCACGCTCCAGGGCGGCGACTAAGGCACCGGCCTCGAGGCTGTCGGCCCGCACCCGGACGAACCCGCCTCCGGGGTTAGAGTACTGTGGGCCCCAGAGCTTGAACTCGTGGGCGTCATCGCTTGCCACTGCATAAACCGGCTTGCCCCTGGTAAGAACCGAATCCCAGAGAGCCTCTGTGCCGGGGTAGCCGCCGCCTCCGGTGTTATTGCAGTCAGTCGAGGTGTTCCACACTTCGAAAAGAAGGCAGTTCCTCAGATTGTACATTTCCTCAACATTTATCGACCAGTGGAAGTTGGGGTGGTTTATCTGTGCCAGGGCTCCTGCAGCATTGATCGAATCCAGGTTTGTTTGAAGTACCTCATGCACGCTGCTGCCACCGGTTGGCGGAAGGGTTTTGCTCAAGTTTATCGCGTTGAGGTGAAGGGCGAAAAACTGGTCCTCGGGGCTTTCAAACTCATCAGTCACCTCCTCGCCGGAGAGAACGAGAAACTTTTCCTCTGCGGCCAAAATCATGTTAAGGCCGTCCACCGGTGTGAGAAAATTATGATCCGTGATCACCACGAAATGGTAGCGGTGCTCCTTGTACCAGCGGGCCACCTCATCGGGTGAGGAGTCGCCGTCCGAGTTGATCGTGTGAGTATGGGTGTTGCCCTTGTACCATTTCGGGTATGCCGTAAAGGGTACGATCAACAAGAACACCAGAAAGAAGGCCAGGATACGCCGCATGGTTATAACTCCTTAAAAGTTGAAAGAAAAAGAGCCGGTTTCAGGCCAGTTCCGGGTCCAGGGATATTACATAAAGTTCGAGTCCTCTATTCAGGTTTCGTAGCTTTCGCCTTTCACGCGGTAGAGAGTCTCCCCTGCCCTGGGCACGAAAAGGCAGCCCTCGTGCTCGCGGTTCTTCCATAGATCGAGATTTATGGTTGACGGGTCGCGGTAGCCCAGGTTGATTCTCCTGCAGCGTTCCTCGGGTATTCCTGTTGCAAGCACCACGTTGACCCTGGGTTTTTCCACGCCATTTTCGTAGGTTCCCCCGCCTTTGACATGTGTGCTGTGAGCCAGGATACCCCGCGGCACACTCTTGAAACGCTCCATCTGTGCCAGGAAGTAATCCCGCGTGTGGTAGCCGACCTGGTCGATGATTTTGCCGTGGGTATAGCTCACCTCACTGATATGAGGGGCGTAGATGATCAACTCGCCGCTGTCTTCAATTACCGGCTCGAGCTTGTACATCACCTTGCCAGCCACCCAGATATCGTCGTACATCCGCGGGGCGACCCCGAGGATCGAGCTGTATTTGCTCTCAACGTAACGGATATGGATCTGCGCTGAAAGGTCCGCTGCCTCGCTCCACGCCTCGCGCGTTGGCCCGATAAACAGGCCTGCCAGTTCGCCCCCCTTTTCCACCATGTCGAAATTGGTCACCGGCAGCGGGATAAAAAAGGCCGCCTTTTCAACCACTTTTCTCGGGGGGGTCCACTTGTTGCCGTTGACCAGCGGGTTGGTGATCACCGCGCCCAGCCAGTGGAAGAAGTGAATCAGTTCGTTGCCTGAAATGCCCGGGAAGAAATACTTGTTGCCGCCCGAGAAACCGACCACCTCATGGGGAAACGTGGGCCCGAGGATGACCAGGTGGTCGTAGTCGAAAATCATCTTGTTGATAGTCACGGTCAGCCCTTCGCGGAAAAGCCCGCCGCTGATTTGCTCTATCTCCTCAGCGGCGATTTCCCCGATCACGCGGAAAGTTTCCGGCAGGTCCCAGCGGTGGTTGAAAATGCGCACCTCCGGGTAGTCGCGCGCCAGGCTATCAGGGGTCAAGCCCACCCGTGCAGCGATCTTATCAGGCGGCATGAGCTGGTGCGTCCCCAGAGCGATCAGGTAGTGCAGCGCAGCCACTTTGCCGTTGAGCAGCTCGTAGAATATCCGGAACATCATGTCAAGCGGCACGGTGCGTGTGCTGTCCGGGATGATCACCAGCAGGCGTTTTCCATTCGGATCGAGCCTGTCGAATCCTTTTGCGCAGAGGTCTCTGACTTCTTGCTCGCTCAAGCTGCGCCCATCGGCGTATCCTTTGCCGATGATCTGGTTATTTTTTTCCATTGAACGGTCTTTTATTCAAAATGATCTGTCATTATTGGGAACGGCACGCCGTGCCCTACAGGATTTTGCTGTCTTTTACTTTTTCCAGGGTGGTGTGTCCGGGAGCAGGGCTTCGAATTTATTGATCAGCTCAGCCTCATAGGCTCCTTCGTAACTGCCTTGAACGAAACAGTCGAAAGCCTCCTTGTAAAGCAGCTCCCAGCTTTTTTCCTCCTGACCTGGATTGACCGGAAAAAAGAGGGCGTTATTGGCTCTGGCTGCTTTCATGTCCCCGGGAGCATCGCCGATCATCAGGATTTTCTCAGGTGGATATTTTCCGCTTGCGGCCAGGGCGAGATGCTCTTTCTTGCTGCCCTTCTCCTGTCCGGCGATTGCCCGCGCGTAACGGGCGATATCGTGCTCTTTCCATTCTTTTTCGAGCGCAGCCCCAGGTGTTGCCGAGACAACCACCATGTCGGCTTTGGGAGCCATTCTTTCCAGGCTTTCGCGCACGAAAGCGAACGGCTTGCAGCCCTCGACCATCCAGTCCACGCTCTTGTTGACCGACTCGCTCCACTCGAGAGCCTTTTTTAAAGTGGTGTTCCCGCTTTTACTAACTTCCTCTCTCAGGGTAGGATTGCCAAGCGCTACCCCGGTGTCGACCCATTTCTGCAGGTCGCCCAAGTTTGGCAACTGCACTCCTGAGCGCTGCACTTCGGAGCGCTCGGCAAGCAGGTCCATTACCATCAAGAGCGCGGGGAAACGGTTGATCCCGCGCCACCTGGAGTAAAGGTTGACAAACTCGGCCGCCTCGCGCGCATACTTGCTGATCGACTGAAGGCTGAAATATTTTACAATGTTCGGGATGAAACATTCCTTGTGCTTGAGTTCCATGGTGGGGAAAGCGCACCCGTCCGAATCGATCCCGACAAAGAATTCTCTTTCAGGCTGCATGTTTTTCAATGCGTCCTGGCTCGACATGAATTCCCCTTTTATAAAAAAATTCCGGATTACAGCTTATCCTTAAATTTTTATATCCGCTATCGATTTAAACTCCACTGAAAGCGTTAAACCCGCCATCCACTGCTACCACTGTTCCGGTGATAAAACTGGAGGCATCGCTGATCAGCCAGAAAAGGGCGCCCAGAAGTTCTTCCGGCTCACCGTAGCGTGCCATCGGGGTGCTATCAATGATCGCCTTACCCCGTGCGGTGGGCTGACCGGTTTTTTCGTCCACCAGAAGGAAACGGTTCTGCTCTGTGAGGAAAAATCCGGGAGCGACGGCGTTGACCCGGATTTTCGGCGAATATTCCTGAGCCATGTGCACAGCGAGCCACTCGGTGAAACTGCTGACCGCAGCCTTGGCGCCGGAGTAGCCAAGCACCTTGGTCAGGGGGTGGAAAGCGCTCATCGAGCTGATATTGACCACATTGCCTGCTCCGCGCTCAGCCATTGCCCGGCAGAAAATCTGGCTCGGCATGATCGTTCCCAGGCAGTTGAGGTCGAAAACCCATCGGATAGCTGATTCCGGGAGATCGAAGAATGAAAGTTCAGGGCTTGTAGTCGCCTCTTTTTTATTGCCGCCCGCGCCATTGACCAGAACGTCAACCGGCCCCAGGGCGTCGACCACCTGCTTGCAGGCATCCTCGATGCTTTGCCGGTCGAGCACGTCCACGCACACTGCCACGGCCCTGCCGCCCTGGGAGTCGATCTTTTTCGCCACCTCTGCGGCAGCGTCTTGGCGAAGGTCGAGTACGGCCACAGCGGCTCCGGCGGTTGCCAGAGCCTCAGCCATCACGCTACAGAGAATCCCTCCCCCTCCGGTGACAGCGACAACCTTGCCTGAAACATCGAACATTTGTGCAACATAGTCCTTTGCCATAATTTCTCCTGTTCATGCGGAGAATACCCCCGCGCCTATTTATGTTGAATTCAAATTTATTCAGTACTGTTCGGTTAACTAACAGGCAGAAAGAAAAAGATTATTTTTTCATGTTACTTTTGTAACCAAAAGTAACCAAAAGTTTTTTCGGGCCGCAAACTCGACTTCCAATACAGCTTCTATATCCTAATTTTGTTTTACCAGTAAAAACACGCTCCTACGGAGTTTCTCGAACATGCGGCCCTGATGAGGCGGCCTGCGGCCGCCGAAAAAACCGAGCACCTCAAGGAAAATAAAGATACTCCTTCAATCAATCCATTTTGCATTAGCTCTATGCAACTGCCTGAATTAATAACAACTCTTAATTCATAAACAATTTTTACAGGACACTATTCAAAATTCTTATTGCTACAAAGCCGGAACTGATCGGCTACACGCTCTTCACCCCCAGGGATTCGAGATGCCGACCTATATGGCGCTCCAGCATCTGGTAATAGGTTTCCTCGTAATCATAAAGCGCTGTGTATATCTCATCCCGGAAAAGAAACGCGCCGGCGCTATCCCTGCTCGACAGAAGGGAACCGTAAGTGATATGAAGTAACTGGCGGGAGTGGACCTCCTCCATCAGAGCGGGCAGCTCGCTGTCTGCGAGCGAGTCCACGGGCGGGATCGCCGCCAGGTTTGTAGTTACATGGTAGCTCGCCCGGTCCTGCTCGAAATGCTCCAGAGCAAAGGTGTGCATCCTGCGGTAGAGAGCGGGATTTTTCACGGCAATTACGCGAACTGCCTCCAGCCAGCTCGTTCCGGCGGTCTTGAGATGAAAATAACCGCCGGTATGGTGTCCTACCAGGGGAAAAATCGAGAACTTGTCGCTTCCCGAATGCACGCTGATCTTGTAAGGCCCGAGATTCTCGGCGATCAGGGCATGGGCGGCAAACTGCTGTTCGAACTTTCCTCTGTCTCCAATATAGTCGATACCTTTCTGGAACTGGCCTGTGAATTTCGGCGCAAGGCTCTGCCACCTGACACCGCTGGCAGCCAGCTCGTTTGCCACAAACACGTGATCGTGCTCGGTTGTATCGGTCTCGGTCTCATCCACGCTGACCTCGAAGTCGAAATTGCCTTCGCCTCCAGAAGCTTTTTTAAGTTCGTGGTACAGGGCGGCCATGTGCTCCACAGCCTCGTGGTAAACCAGCGCACAGCGGGCCAGTTCTGCATCCGAGAATGTTATATTCACCTTGCTATCACCGCGTGAGAAATTCCAGCTTTTCCCCGCGTATCGGTCTCTGATTTCCTGGTATGCTGGTATCTGTTTGAATCCGGCGAGGGCCTGTTCATCGGACAGGTGAACCGCCTCGAGGTTTATCTGGTCTGAGGCGTCGATAGTGAACATTGTAAAGCCCAGCCTGAGGCAATCGAGGGCTTCGTTGATCTTCTTGATATGGTCTGCATCAGCAGCGAATGTACCGACATAGCCGGCCTCGAACGCACCCCAGCCCGCGCCGTCGATCACGTCCTGGGCTGTTCGCCCTGTTCTGCCCAGTTCGCGCATGGACTGCTGGGCGAGCACCGGGAAGATCTCGCAGAAGCCGAAAGCCCGCAGGTGGCCCGGGGTAGCCACACCGAGCCGGTCTCCCGTACCAAATGAGGCGCGCCTGCCGATCGGCACCGGGGCGGTCCAGGGGAAATAGTGGCGAAGCGCGGCTGCGTTCTCAGCATTCAGCGGACAGATTCTTACACTGGAGATAATCTCGCCTGTAAAGCTATCAGCAGCCTTACTCTCACCCAGCACAACCAGGCGCTTGCCCTCCTCGGTCCTGGCCAGGCAAAAGAATGCGCCGTCTGCATACTTGACAGACAAGGGATAGACTCCTTCCACTTTCGCCAGGGTCTCTGCGCCCTCACCCACTGCTGCTCCTGCTTTTACCGCAAGCTCACTCTGGCTGACCTTGCCCAGTTTTCCGTTCATTTTATTCCACACCTTTCTCTCCAGGACTTTCCGTTTGAATTTCTATTTCAGGTTTTGCTGATCTTCTCTTTCACAGTCGGCTTTACCCTGGCTGATACTCCTTGCACTTCCTGGGCAGCCATCTTCTCTCGAACCGCATGAACAGCGGCAGGCCGCCGGCCATGGGCACCTCAACCTCTCCCTCGATAAGCGGCCTGGCATAGTCCAGGAACTCAGCAGTGGGGAAATTGCCTTCTTCGTTCATCCAGTCCCTGGGAAGCTTTTTTTCGCCATTGGCAACATCCTCGAGCTTTGCAAGGCCGGTTTTCACCTGGTATGGGGAGTTCGATACCCGTTCGAGAGAGATCATATAGCCGGAAGTTCCAGAAACGGCCTGGCGCACAGCTTCCGCGCCGCAGAGCCAGGCCTCGTCACGATCGGTGCGGGAGGCGATATGCATCGCGTTGCGCTGGGTCAGCCCCAGCATCATCCAGCGGGTCTTCAGGCCGAGCTCATCCTCGATTATTTTTTTCAGCACCTGGGCTACTCCGCCCAACTGAGTGTGCCCGAAACTATCCCTGGCCAGCACGCTCGTATCCTGGGCCACGTAGCGGCCGTTGTCCCAGCGCATTCCCTCGCTGGCCGCGATAAAACACCGTCCGTAGTCTGCGTGCACCTTTTTTACATCCTCGACAAATTTCTCTTTCGAAAAACTGACCTCTGGCACATACACCAGGTGTGGAGAGTCCTCTTCGTAACGGCGTGCAAGCGCGGCTGCAGCGGCGATCCAGCCTGCGTTGCGGCCCATGGTCTCGAGCACTGCACAGGTATCGAACGTGTAGAGGCTTTCTGTGTCGCGGCCGGCCTCCATGGCGCTTGTGGCAATAAACTTTGCCACGCTGCCGTAGCCGGGGCAGTGGTCTGTGAAAGCCAGGTCGTTGTCAACTGTTTTCGGCACGCCCATCACGACCATTTCATAGCCCAACTGGGCGCTCAGATCCCTGATCTTGGAGGCTGTGTCCATCGAGTCGTTGCCACCGGCGTAGAAAAAGTAGCGGATATTGTGGGCCTTGAATATCTCGAGCACGCGTTCGTAGTCTGCCCTGTTGTCCTCGAGTTTTTTCAGCTTTTGGCGGCAGCTCCCCAGGGCTGCGCTCGGTGTTGTTTTAAGCATCTCGATTGTTTGCGGGTCCTCGGCACCGATATCGAAAATTTCCTCTTTTAACACTCCCAAGATTCCGTTATAAGCGCCGTACACACCCTCGATCAATTCGCTTTTCAGCGCCTGTTGGATCACCCCGCAGGCCGAGGCGTTGATCACAGCAGTTGGCCCACCCGACTGGGCCACCAGACAATTGCCCTTGACTTTACTCATCACTTTCTCCCTGCTGTATGCGTTTTGGGGTTGCAGGTAATTACCTTCAAATTTTTCTCACTCATTTTTTCAAGGATATTTTTATTCAGACGATCTACCAGAAGATAGTCGAAATCATCGAATGAGGCGAAAGGCACCAGGCTGGTGGAGCTGAACTTACTGCTGTCAACTACTGCAAAAGTTTCCTCCGCGCAGGCCATCATCCGTTTCTTGGTCTCACCTTCGATAGCGTTGCCGCAGAAAAACCCCTGCTGGAGAGAGACTCCCCTGGCTCCGATAAACGCGCGCTGCACGTGGATTTTCTCCAGCATTGACCAGCTTTCAGGGCCGATCACAGCCAGGCTGGCCGAACGCAGCAGCCCGCCGGTAAGGATCACTGTGATATCATCGTGATCGCTCAGCTCCACTGCTACCGGGATCGAATCTGTGATTACGGTGAGACCCTTGAATTGATGCAGGTTGCGGGCGATCTCGAGGATCGTCGTGCCGGCATCGAGCAGGATGTTCATTCCATCGGCGATAAACTCCGCAGCTTTCTTGCCGATACGGCGCTTGGCCGCCAGATTGGCCACCTCCTTTTCGCCGAAACTCAAGACCGCTTTGCCCGGGAAAATGCTGCGCTCGTGAAGGAGCGCGCCTCCATGCGTGCGGGTCAGGTATCCCTGTCGGGCCAGGCTAGACAGGTCCGAGCGCAGGGTAACCTCGCTTACTCCGAACATTCTGGTCAGCTCGGAAATTTTAAGCCGCCCTTTGCGCTGGATCAGGTCCAGAATTTTTTTCTGTCTTTCCTCTGTAAACATTGATATTTTGCAGTAAAAACTTACAATTTAATTAGATGGACGTTTTTTCGTTATCTTTCGATTGGTTTCGGGAATATATAAGACCTACCCAACTCAGTCAAGCAACAAGGTAAAGACTATTAAAAAAGCTCTCAATATAATAAATATTGTTAAGAAAGAATAAATCGTTGCCCTGTGGACTAGATCCCACTCATTAAGAGTTTAGGCTAGTATTCAAGATTTAATTGGCTACTTTGCAAGGCTCCGTTTTCCACCTCCGGTGGGGCCAGAACCAGTGCTCCGGGGCTTGTCTCACGTAATACTCCAGGCGGCTGGTATAATAAGCGGTCATCTCTCTGATAAATTCCTCCATATTATTTGAATCCGGGCGCGGCACGGGTTCGAAAACTATCTTCCACCTGCCGCCCGCTTGCGGCAGCATGATCGAGAGCACCACCGGCGCTCCGGTCTTGAACGCGTAAAGCACCGGCCCTTTGGGAGTTGAGGCGGGCCGGCCCAGGAAATCGACAAAGACTCCTACCTGGTGCGCATCCTGGTCAGCCAGAAAGGAGACTATCCGCCCTGAGCGCAGAGAGCGCACCACCTCGCTTTTCGCCCTGCTCACCGGGATCAGGTGCATCCCGTTTGACCGGCGCAGGCCCTTGACATACCTGTCGAAATAGGGGTTTCTCTGTCCCCTGGCGATAACATCCAGCGGCATCCCGGAGCGTGCGGCAAATGCTCCCATCAGCTCCCAGTTGCCGTAGTGGAAAGTAACGTTGATCACTCCCCGGCCTTTCTCGAGAGCCTGATCCATGATCTGGCGGCGTTCAAAAATTATCCTGCGCTCCATTTCAGGGGTAGAAAGCCGGTGAACCCGGAACATTTCCACGAAACAACTGCCGAGGTTTCTGTAACAGGCCAGGCCGATAACCTTCAGCTCTGCTGCCCCCTTTTCCGGGAATGCTCTTTTCAGGCTTTTCATCACCAGCTCACGGCGAAATTTCACCATACGCCAGGCTAAAGAACCCAGCCAGCGACCGAAAGCCAGAGCAGTAGATTCCGGAATTCTGGCCAGCACGCCAACCGAAATCCTGACCAAGGCATACTCAAGCTTATGCATCAATTTTGATTTCAAATAATAACCTTTTTTCTTTTGACATTTTTAACGATAATCACGAAAACTTCTCTACTAATTTCTAACTGTTTAGAATTCCGTCAAATTACTATTTCATTGACAAATAGAGGGTTTAACTTTAATATTAATTGAATTATATCGCAAGTAGATCGTTTTCTTGCTGCTCACCGTTGCTGGCGGCTTTACTTTTATTTTATTCCATCGCCGGGTGGCACAATGGTTTCTACCCTTATCGAAAACATTCTGGTCAAAACAGATACGCTGCTGGAGCGCTTTTTCCGTCAGCCGGAGAACAGGGAAGCAATCTCTTTCAGGCGCTATATCACCGACCCGCGCAAAATTCTTTTCGTTCCTGGCGAAAGTCTCTTAGATTTCAGCCTGACTCACAGGTTTATCCCTTCCTTGCTCGAAAAATTCCCCCTGGCTGAAATAACCGTGGTGGTCAGGCCCGATCTTGCCTGTCTGCTGGATAAAATCAAGAGAGTGCGGGTAATTCCCTGGAGCCATCGCAGCCCTCATCCTTTCGATAGTGTTTTCCGCAGAACAGCTTCCCTCCTTCGGCAGGAAAATTTTGACTGGGGGATAAATCTCTCCTGGTCAGGCCGTTCGGAGGCTCTTCTTGCCTACCACAGCGAAGCAAAAATAAGGACCGGCCTGCCTGATCCAGGCAATGAAAAATATTATAATCTGATCGTAAAGAATATTCCTGAGGAAGAGAGTTTATCCAAACGATTCTGGCATATTTTCCGGGCCCTTCAGATAGAACAGCCCACAGCCAATGGTCAGTTAGCATTCCAGCCCACGAAGGAGGAAAAACGGCGAGCCGTACGATTCCTGCGTCAGAGGAAAAGTCCCAGGGTTAAGGAAAATTTTATCGGCTTTATCCCGGAGTGGGATGCTGATCAAAAGGGCCTGGAACGTTTGTTGCGAGGTTTTGTGAATGAACTGGTCAAGGAATTCGACCCGCTCCATCTGCTTATCGCCGGGAACCTGATCCCCGCAGAAGAAATACGCAAGTGGGAGGAGGCGAGCCCTTATATTTATTTCTTTGACGATTTGCGGCAGATGTTTATCATACTGACCTCCTGTGACAGAATTATCACCAACAGCGCGGGAGCGGCCTGCCTTTTGAGCAACTTCGGTACCAGGGTCGGCCTAATGGGGGCCAAAAAGGAATATCTTTCTTGCCTGGAAAAGGAGGAAGTTGAAAATATCCGGATTTTGGAAAGCGATGAAGGGGATTTTCCACTCAAACAGGCAATAAATTTCACCCGTTGATCGCGAAATCAACCGCATGACCGAATTTACCAGAAATCTTGAAGATCTGAATCAGAAATATCCCATTCTGGGAGAGTCCATCGCAGAGCGGCTTAGCGCTGAATTCCCTCAACTCGAACATGCTTTTTCCGGCAGCGAAAAGGAAGATTTCGCCTCTGGGGTCGGCGAGGTTTCCGGGAAAGCGAAAATCATTGCGCTCTTGCCGCTGAACGACCATCCGAAAGTGAGGAGTGCGCTTGAGGAAGCCTTCCGTGGGATCGCTGCTAAGGAAGGTTCCAAGGTCGCTTTAGACCTGGACATCGCCTCACCACACAGCGACCTGCTCGGTGAAGAGGACAACGAGGGACTCAGCGATCATTTCCTCTATGGGATTTCACCGAAAAGAATCTTTCGCACCAGTTCCCGCGATCCACAGTTGAAAACTCTGAGCGCCGGAATTTTCACTCCGCGAGCCGCCGAGATTTATGCCGACCCGGGCTGGAACCGGCTCATCGGCTGGACCGCCAGCCATGCCGACGGCCCGGTTGTGATCCTCGGCCCACCGTTGGAACGGTTTACCGAGCTTGCCGCACTCGAAAAAGCAGACCAGGTGCTGATTTTCACTGATCTGCTCAACAGCCAAAGCCAGGAACAACTCCCTGATCTGATCCAAAAACTCAGCCGCCGCTCTTCCCCACAATCCTCCCTGCGTTTTATCTGGTTGGTCGAGGAAGAAGAACCGGAAAAAAGCGAAGAAAAAACTCCTGCCGAAGTGGAAAAGAAGGCGGTGGAAGAGCATCCGGAAGCTGAAGATGTTACAGACGCGGCAGCTGCAACTGAAGAAATCGCCGAACAGCTCCCGCCAGAGGAAGAAGAACCTCCAAGCCTGGATGAATCAGAAATTGACAGGGCTGAACCGCCCGAACCAGAGCCGACAGAGGAAAAGGAAGAAAAGGCTGCCGCAGTTTCTGAAGGAGAACAGGCGCTGGAGGCTGGAGTGGATGATGAAGAGGAAATATTCCTGCCCGAGGAACTGCTATTTCTCGATGACGATGAAAAACAGTTGGTGAAAGCGGCTGATGACTCTTCTGTGAGCAATGAAATCGGTGGATACCTGGATATTGACAGGTTGCCTGGACTCACAGACGTGGACAAGGGGAAAGAAACCGCTGCGGAATCCCCACACGAGCCAGAGGCTGGAATCGAAAAGGCCGAACTTGAGGCCATTGAGAAAACTCCCGAACCTATCAATGTGAATGCTGAGGGGATTCGAATCGAAGGCGAACTTGGAGGCCCACCTCAACAGGAGCCTGAAACTGAGGAGACCGGCCTGGCGGATAAAGCTGAAGCCGCCGGTGTTGAATATAGTGCTGAGACCAAAGAGGAGGAGGCCGAGGCCCTCTATACACAGGCTGATCCGGAAGACGAGCTGGAGATGGAGGAAGAAGCTGTCGAAGAGGTGCCGGAAACCGATAAGGGAGAAGATCGGGGTGCTCTGGAGCAGATGAAAAGCTTCGAAGAGGCCCTGAACGCACCTTCGCCGGAGGAGATGGAACTCCAGCTCGATCCCAACCCCCTCGGCGAGGCGGCTGAGTCTCAAAAGGAGCCCGCTGAAAGCGCCGAGCCTGTGGAGGAAACCGCCGCTGCTGATGCAACTGGCTCTGAGGAAGAGGTTGGAGAAGAAGCGGGAGAAGAAATCCCAGCGCAAGAAGCCGTTGAGGAAACCAAGGAAGAGGCTCCGAAAGAAGAAGCCGCAGAGGAAACCCCCGAAGAAGGCATTGAAGAACCACATGAAGAGTTGGGAGAAGAAGAACTGGAAACTCTCGATGAGGCAGAGTTGGAACCCGTGGAGGAGAAAGGCGCGGCTGAAGCGCCTGCGGAGGAAGAAACCGTGCCAGAGCCTGTTGAAGCCGAAGAAGGGCCTTTAGAGGAAGAAGCAAAAGAAGAAACACCGGTAGAGGAGGCTGCAGCCGAGGAGGTTGCCGTAACTGAAGAGACTGAACCTCAGGAGATAAGTAAAGAGACTGCCGAGTCAACCGAAGGGGAGGCTGAACCCGAAGCCACGCAAGAGCCTGAGCCACCCGGTGAGGAAGCGGCCGAGGAGGTTGCCGTAACTGAAGAGACTGCCGAGTCAACCGAAGGGGAGGCTGAACCCGAAGCCACGCAAGAGCCTGAGCCACCCGGTGAGGAAGCGGCCGAGGAGCCTGTCGGGGAAAAAGAACCCGCAGGGGAAGAAGCCGAGCCTGTTCTGGAAGAGGTTGCCGAAGAAGGAGCCGGCGAGGAAGAGGTGGCTGCCGAAGCCGAGGCCCCGGCAGAAGAAAAAGAGGAGAGTGTTGAAAAGCCTGCGGATGAGGATATAGACGCTCTTCTTTCAGACGCTGCCGAGCTTGAAGATATCGACGAAGAAATAACCCTGAAAGATCTTGGAGAGCCGGAGGCCGCGGAAGTCGCCCCAGGGGTAAAAAAGCCTGAAAAGCGTTCCAGGGCCAGGCCTCTTGCCACAGTTGCCGTCCTGCTGATCCTTGCAGCCGGGATGTTTATTATCTGGAGACAGGATACTGTCAGATCCTTTGTTGTCCGCCGTCTGCCGGGAATTATCAGAGTACAAAGCTTGATCCCCGGCCTTGGCGGTAAAGACGAGGAGGAATTAGCCCGTGCCGACAGCATCAGGCTGGCTCAAGAACGGGAGGCGATGCTCGCGGCCGCCCAGCAATACGATAAGCTCGCCTACTCGATTCAGATCGGTTCGTACCGTTTCCTCCCCCAGGCGATAGCCGCGCGAAACCTTCTCAGGGAAAACGGGCTCAACGATGTATATGTCGTGCCGCTTACTCTGGACAGCCTCGGCAACTGGAACCGCCTCTACATGGGCATGTTCGAATCGGTTGAAAAAGCCGATACCGCTCTGCTGAGTGTGGGCCGCACTCTTCGCACAACGGCCGCAAACTTTCGGATGCGGGGCGGAGCAATCAGAAGGCATACCCCGCTTGTGCTGAAAATAGTCGAAGCCTCAAGCGCAGATTCTTTGGAAAACCTGATACAGCGCCTCGAAAATAACAATATTCCCACCTATATGGTTAAACTTTCCGCAGATACCACCCAGGCGCCTGTTTACAGACTTTATGTCGGTGCGTTCGAAACCGAACAGCAGGCTGTTTACATGCGCACCAAGATTTTCAATCTGGGGGTACGGGCCGAGATTATCCAAAGAGAAGGCACGATCGAGGAGAAAGAGGGTTAGTCAATCAGGACGAGTGGTGAACTCCAGCGGTGGATTATGTCCTCTCACTTCTACCACGGAAAAAGATACCGCACTTTCAATAGCTATCTGAAAGAAACTTTCGGCTGCCGGGTGCACAAGGTTTCGCTCGATGCTGGATTCACCTGCCCCAACCGCGATGGAACCTGCGGCACCGGCGGTTGTATCTACTGCAGTAACGAGGGTTTCAGCTATAACACCAGAAAAGGCGTTCCCCCCCTGAGTGAACAGCTCGAGCAGGGCATCGATTACATGTGCCGAAGGTTTCATGCGAGTAAGTTCATCGCCTATTTCCAGGCCTACAGCTCGACCTATGCCCCACTGGACTATCTCAAGAAAACCTATGATACGATCAGGTGCTTCCCGGAGATAGTGGGACTTTTTATCAGCACCAGGCCCGATTGCCTCTCCGAGGCTGTGCTCGAGCTGATCGAGACCTACCGCGAGGACTACCTCATCTGGATCGAACTGGGCCTACAGTCTGCCAGCGACAACACTCTCAGGCGTATAAACCGCGGTCATACAGTGGCCGATTTTATCGATGCCGCTACCAGGGCAGCCAGGCGCGAACTACCGGTGTGCGCCCACGTGATCCTGGGCCTGCCCGGGGAGACAAAACGCGAGATTCTCAAGACTGCAGAACTGCTGGCCAGCCTGCGTGTGCCGGGAGTGAAAATCCACGCGCTGCATATCCTGAAAAACACCCGCCTCGCCTCAGAGTACGCCGCCAAGCCTTTCGCCTTGTTTGAAATGCAGCAATACGCAGCTCTGGTATGCGATTTTCTGGAAAGAGTGCCGCCAGAGGCAGTCGTGCAGCGTCTTGCTGTGGATGTGCCGAGAAGTGAGCTTGTGGAACCGCAATGGTGTTTGCGAAAACAGGAAACAATGGCGGCAATCGAGGCTGAACTGGAGAGAAGGGGCAGCTTTCAGGGCCGACTATTTCGAGACACGGCGTAAGCTCATGCAGTTGAATACCGGGCAGGCAGCCACGCACAGCCCATCACCAACACAATTTTTCTTATCGATCATGGGCCTGCGCTGGTTGGAGAAATTAATCGCGTGGTAACCCAAACTCTCGCATATCTGGTAGCAGATCCCACAGCGTGTACAGACTTTTTCGTCCACAGCTGCCACGACCGGTCTGCTACGGGGCAGGTTTTCCTCTGTAATAAGATACGGCAGGCTCTTGCCGACAAGCTTGTCCACGGATGAGATCATTTTTTCAGAGAGATAATCGCTGATCCCGCTTTTCAGTTCATCTACAAGCCTCACGCCGCGCTGAAGCACGGCTCCATGGAATTGCAGGATAGAGGCCCCCATCAGGATTAATTCGACGCAATCCCGCCAGTTATAGGCCCCGCCGAGTACTGAAAGGCCCAGTCCCTTGTTGGCAATTCCCCATTCGGCAAGTATCCCCAGAGTGTAAGGTTTGATCCCCGCGCCTCCCATAATCGAAAGGGTGCTCTTGCCACCGACATTGGGAAACGGAACGAAATTGGTCAGGTTGATACCAGGCACTCCCTTCGGCTCGTAGAACAGGTTCAGCGCATCGGCTCCAGCCTCTTTCAGGGTCTCTACAATTATTTCACGCTCCGGCAAAGTTCCAGGAAGCTTGAGAATCACCGGTGTACTGCGCGCACCCTCGCGGACATAGCGGGTGGCCTTTTCCATCAGTTTCAAATCATGAGCGATAACTGTTTTGGTCTCGGCCGAATCGCCATTGCTTATCGAAAAGTCACATTCTATCAGATCCGCCCCGGCCTGACTCAAACGCCTGGAGACCTTGAGCCACTCTTCCCTGTTCGTGCCGACCATTCCGGCTATCACAACATTAGCGGGAAACTTTTCCTTAAGAGTCCTGATTGAATTTTCAGCCTCCTGGAGTGAAATTGGGGCCTTGGGTTCGATCCATCCAAGATCTATCATCCGCTTTTCCTCGTAATCCACCCCCCGGTAAAGCGGCACTTTTTCGCGCAAGGAGGTAATAGTCTGCTTCCCTGCCGTTATGTTAAGGCTTGCATTTCGCAGCAGAACCCCTCCCCAACCGGCCTCGAGCTGCGCGGCAATTATCTCGACATCCCCGATTGGAGGCACCTTGGAGACGACAAATGGATTGGGAAAGTTAATCCCACAAAAATTTAGGCCCAGATTTACTTCCATTTTTTCCCCTGGAGGAGAAAATGAACCACAACCCTGATAATAACGAGAGAATATTTCACTTAAGAGAGGTCTGGTTCATTCTTCCAGTAATTTTCTCACAATTTTGCGGGCGACGTCCTTTCCCCTGGCGATCGCATCGACTACCGTATCAATCCGCTCGACACAGCTTCCCGCAGCGAAAATAAAAGAATCATTGGTTTGACTCGTTTCAGGATCGACCTTAATCCTTCCCTCTTCGGTGGTTTCGAGGTTGAACATTTCTACCAGGTCTCTGTCCAGCTCCTGGCCGATGGAGAAAATGACTGTATCAGCGGGCAGGGTGAACTCGCTACCCTCGATCGGCTCGGCAACAACCTGCGTGTCATCCTTTTCCTTCAACTCGGTCTTCTTGCAGACAACCTCGGTAATCGTACGCTGGTCATTGCTGATTATCTCTTTAAGCACTGTGCGGAATTTGATCCTCATCCCCATTTCTTCAGCCAGCCGGTAACGCGATTGGAAAACCGGCATGTGTTCCCTGTCCCGGCGGTACAGGATAGTGACATCATTTATTTCGAGCTTGAGAAGCGCCGTTGCCACGTCCAGTGAGACATTGCCCCCACCCACAATCACAATATTTTCTCCGAGACGAAGCCTTTTCTCCTTGAGTTTTAGCGATTCGAGAATTTCTAGTCCGGTAAAGATATCTCCTTTCTCGATCCCTTGAACAGCCAGTTTCCGTGGCACACCCATTCCGATTGCAAGAAAAAGGGCATCGAAACTGCGTTTCATACTAACCAGGTTTATACTTTCGCCTGCGTTAATCCCGGTCACCAGGTCAACGCCCAATTCGAGCACTCCATTCACCTCGTGTGCGATCACCTCGTCGCTGATCAGGTAGCTCGGAATACCCTTGGTAAACACACCGCCAGCGATCCGGGCTGATTCGTACATGATCACTTTGCAACCGTTGAGCACCAATTCAACAGCCGCTGACAGCCCTGTAGGCCCACTTCCCACTATTGCCACGGTCTTATCAATGCTCTCCGGAATCTCGGGAAGATAGGGGTTTTTGGAATTGCGGTCGTACTCGGCGAGAACCCGCTCCAGTTCCGCGATCCTGACCGGACCACCGTATTTTTTTCGCAGACAGGCCTCCTCGCACTGCTGGTCGTACGGGCTGACCCGCGAGGTAATTCCAGGAAAGAAATTTTTCTCTTTGACCAGACGCAAGGCTCCTCGAAAGTTGCGCGATCGCATCCTGGCGATAAACCCGGTGATATCGGTCTTTGTGGGTGAAGCCTCGCAGCAGGGGGCATTATGGCACAGATAGCAGCGTCCTGCCTCCTCTATCGCTTCAGGATAACTGAGCGTGGTGGTTTCCTCGGCAAATCCTTTAATTACTTTGGGCATATTGGCCAAGGGAGGTTCCTCGGGAAGAGGGGTCGGATATTGGTGGACAATAATAACTCAAAATCGCAAAAAGCGCAATATCTTTGTCGTATTTTCTTATATTCTAATAGGTTAGGGCAAAATTCAGTCTGAACTTCCCCCCTTTTCACTTCAACCAGCCGGAGATGTCTTCCCAATTGAACATTATTAAGACTTAAGTAAGAAAATAAGCGAGAGATCTGAACATAGCGGGAATGAATCCGATGAGGCAGGAAGGAATAAATTTATCTCGATTTACGAGGGATAATTAGCTTATGCGCTGACTTTTTGCTCTTCGGCTTCTTCATAAATAATCTGGCCGTCATCTCGCACCTGGCCCAGGCGTACGGATACGACATTGGAAACCCCCGCCTCCTGCATGGTTACCCCGTAGAGACAGTCTGCGGCTTCCATGGTGCGCTTGTTGTGTGTGACGATAATGAACTGGGTATTGTGCGAATACTTGCGGATGATAGAGAGGAAGCGGTCAATATTGGCGTCATCCAGCGGTGCGTCCGCCTCATCGAGGATGCAGAATGGCGATGGCTTTACCGAATAGATTGCAAACAGAAGCGCCAGTGCGGTGAGCGCTTTTTCTCCTCCTGAGAGCAATCCCAGGCCGAGCATCTTCTTGCCTCTCGGTCGGGCAACTACCTCGATGGGGCTCTCCAGGGGATCGGTTTCGTCAGTCAGGCTCACATGCGCCTGGCCGCCCTCGAAAAGAGAGGAGAAAATATCCTGAAAATTCTCCTGAACCCTGGTAAAGGTGACCAGGAAACGTTCGCGGGCAGTCTTGTTGATCTCATCGATCAACCGGAGAAGGCTTTCGCGTGCGCCGATCAGATCATCTCGCTGCTGCTGGAGAAAGTCGAGCCGCTCTTTTTCCCTGTCGTATTCCTCGATGGCGAGAACATTGACCGGGCCGAGCCTGCGGATACGCTCCCGGAGCTGATCGACAAGTTCCTGGCTCGCCTGCTCCCCTTTTTCACACTCCTCCTCGTTCGGGAAATAGGGAAAATCCTCCTCCAGGTCCGAGACATCTACACCGTGGTTGTCTTCAATCTGCTGAATGACCAGCGACCTTCGCGCCGAAATTCTCTCCAGCTCGATTTCCACCTGGTGCCGCGCCTCCACTGCTGCCTCCTTTTCCTCTCTAAGCCTGCGCAACTCTTTCTCGATTTCCTCCGACCCCATTCTTAACTCTGCAAGGGCCTGCTCGTATTGCTCTTTTTCTTCGTTCAGTTTTTCCCGTGCGGCAAACGATTCATCCAGATCGCTACGAACATTGCTTTCCTGCTCGTTCAACTGGGCGAGCATGTTTTTCCTCTGTTCAATCTCCTTTTCCAGCTCCTGGGCCTCGGCAGATACGGCAGTATATTCGCGCTCGAGCAGAGAAAGGCTCTTCTCGATTTCTCCCAGACGAGCTCTACGCTCGGCGAGTCTCATCGAGAGCTCCTGAAACATGCCGCCTTCTTGCCTGAAAGCGTTTTCGCGGACATTCAACTCCTCCCGGAGCGATTCGTTCTGCTGTTCAAGTTGATCCAGGTCCTGGCGGGCAGAATTGGCTTTTTCAATCATCTCATCCCGTTCCGCGGCAAGCTGCTGCACCTTGGAATCCGCTTCGCGGGCCTGGGTTTCGGCAGCCTCTTTCCGGGAAAGCAAGCTCTTACACTCGAGGGAAACTCCTGTGTAGCCGGCGCGAAACTCGCCTAGGGACTCATCAACATCTTTGAGCAGATCCAGGCGCTGGCGGTTTTCATTTTCAAGCTCCGCTATCCTGACAGCCTCAGCCTGGATCTGCTGTTCCAGCTTGCCTATCCTCGAGGATGTCCGGCCGATTTCAGCCGTGATTTCTTCCATTCTGCGCCGGCGTTTGAGCAATGCCAAACCGGATTTTTCTGTCGAGCCGCCGGAGACGGCATACTGGTAAATAGTCTCACCGGACAGGGTTACCACATGCAGCGGCCTTTTGCTCTTTTTCTGCAGATCGACTGCGGTCTGAAGGTCTTCCACGATGGCCACGTCGCTAAAGAGGAGTTTACGCAGGAAATCATACTTCTTGCTGCATTCTACAACTTCGTCGCAGTAAACCAGCACCGGCCCGTCGATTTTCCGGTTGTCACCAGCGGATCCATTAACCAGGTCGCGGGAGAAAAAGGTAGCGCTGCCTGTACCGTTTTCTTTCAAGCGTCTGATAGCCTTGAGCATCGCGTTCGTGTCGCTGGCGACAATGCTCTGGATACGCATGCCCAGGGCCGCTTCCACGGCGCGCTCATACCTGCTGTTGGTGGTGAATATTTCCGCAGCCACACCCTCGAGTCCCTCTCTGCTGGCACCGTCCGTAAATAGAGCGCGGACTCCCTCTCCATAACCCTCCATTTCTTTCTGAAGTCTTTGGAGAAGTTCTTTTTCTCCCCTGAGGCTTTCCTGTTCGATCGAAACGCGGGACAATTTTTCTTTCAAATCATCAACCCGTGTGCGCGCCTCCTCCAAACGGCCGCCGGTTTCCTCCGCCTCCCGGGCGCGAACTTTCCGCTCCTGGGCCAGACTCTTGAGTTTTTCTTCCAGCTTGGAAAGCCTATCCTCCAGCCTTTGATGCTCCTCAGCAAGTCTGGAGGCCTGTTCCTCGAGTTGGGCCGAGCGCTTTTTCTCGTAGCCTGCGGAATCTTCTAAAGCCTCGACCTTGCTGGTACAGGTCGCTACGCGGTGGAGTAACTGCTCACGTTGAGACTGCGCAGAGGCCAGTTCCTCCCGTGCCTCGTCCACGATCCGGCTTTTTTCATCAGTCTGGTTGCGCGCTTTTTCGTATTCTTTCTCGCTGGCCTGCACTGCTGTTCGAAGTTCCTCGACCTGACGGCTGTAGCCGGCCAGTTCCTCTTTTCTTCGCTCGATATTTTCTTTCAGGCTCAGAAGCTTTCTCTGGCTTTCGGCAATCCACTCGCGGCTTGCGGCCCGTTTCTCCCTGATTACAGTAAGCTCCTCCTCTGCCTGCCTGATCTGCTGATTGAATTCAGTCAGACTGTTGAAAAGCTCCTCAGCGGCCCTCTGGCGGTCATTGATCCGGGTACGCAGCTCCTCGCTTCTTGCCGCCTGGGTGCTCTCTGCCGCAGCGGCCTGCGCCAGCTCGTCTTTGAGCACGTTCAACCGCTCGGCCAGGGGCTTTTCCTCTACCATGAGCTTCTCCAGTTCAGCCCGGGCGAGAGTTACCGCCACCCTGCGCAGCTTTTCGCTGAGCCGCTTGTAGCTGCGAGCTTTGCGCACCTGGCGCTGGAGTGAATTCACAGTGCGTTGAACCTCGCCAACAATGTCGTTTATCCTCTGGAGATCTCCCTCGGTTGTCTCCAGCTTACGCAGGGCGTACTTGCGCCGAAGCTTGTATTTCTGGATTCCGGCGGCCTCCTCGAAAAGGAAGCGCCGCTCATCCGCCTTATCGCTCAGAATCTCCTCCACCATCCGCTGCTCGATCATCGAGTAGGCGTTACTGCCAATGCCGGTATCCATGAACAGGTCCTGGATATCCTTGAGCCTGCAGGATTTGAAATTGATATGATAGTTGCTCTCTCCGCTGCGGAAAATCTGGCGGCCGATAACGAACTCACCCGTATCGAAGCCCATTTGCCCCTCGGGGTCGTCGAAGTTGAGACACACCTCGGCCATTCCCAGGGGCTTGCGCTGGACCGTGCCGTTGAAAATTACCTCTTCCATTCTTGCACCGCGCAGGGTGCGGATATTCTGCTCGCCGAGAACCCAGCGCATCGCCTCGATGACATTTGTTTTGCCGCAACCGTTGGGCCCGACAATCGAGGTTATACCTCTGGGAAAGGTGAGTTTCACCCGGTCGGCGAAAGACTTGAAGCCTGAGATTTCAATCGATTTCAGATTCATGCAGCCTGATATGGAGCGAGTGAGGAAATGATAAAAAATAAAAATGCAATTGCCATACATATCTTGCATGACTTCTATATATACTAATCATCTTTTAGCTTTTAGTCAAGAAATTGTTGGAAATCCCTGAATTCTTTCCGAGATAATTTGCAGTAACTGAAGAAAATCAAAAGTGTTGCTGCAGCGAATTCAGACCTTATCCAGTCAATTTATTACAGGCTATCAAAGGTAACTATATCCCCCTAACCCCAAATAATACGAATGGTTCTGAAAAAAAATGGTTGAATGGAGAAAAAGCATTCTCTTAAACAGGGTTTCATCTTACCAGACTTGCTTACTTTTCCTTGAAATCAAAGGTGTACACCTTGCTGATCTTCTTTTTCACCTCCCAGGTGCAGCTCATTCCTGCGGGAAAAGTGACCAGCATCCCGCCGGTTAGATTGACTTTTTCCTGATCGGTGGTAACCGCCACATCTCCCTCGAAAATATAGGCTGTTTCACTGTTCGGATAGTACCAATCAAATGTCGAGGGCTCGCACTCCCACTTGCTCCAGGAATCAATGCCCAGCTTTCTAGCCTCCTCCAGTTCCATTTTTCTGGTTTTGATTCTATCCATGTTTGATCCTCCTTATCTGGATCGGTTTGAGTCTTTCGCCTGCGGTGGCTCGGTAAACCTGTCAAGCACGCGCACGGCAAGCTCCCATTTATCGAATGGAGGCATGATATAGGCTCCCTGCACGCGGTCGTAAATCGATTCCAGCGCCTCGCGGGCGATCTGGACTCCGGTATCCTGGGCACCGGGCCCGCTACCTGCTTCTTTCATCCTGGCCATCACGTCCTCGGGGATAGTCATCCCCGGCACCTCGCTGTGCAGAAACTCGGCGTTCCTGTAACTGTATAGCGGGTAGTAGCCGGCAAGCAGCGGGATCGGCAGCTCTCCCGCCCGGAGGAGAAACCTGTCGAGATAATCAAGATCGAAAACAGGCTGGGTGAAAACATACTCTGCCCCGTTTTCGATCTTGGTCCAGAGGCGTTTTACCTCCTCATCCAGATTAACCGCTCCGGGATTTACTCCCACCCCGATCAGGAACCTGGTCGGCTCGCTTATGGGCCGCCCGCCAACATCCTCGCCATGGTTGAGCCGGTCGATAATCGCCACCAGGCCGATCGCGTCCACGTCGTACACGGCCGTGGAATCCGGGTAATCACCGAGTTTGGGCGGATCCCCTGTAACGGCCAGCAGATTGCGCAGACCCAGGCTGTGGGCACCTAGCAGGTCGGCCTGGAGCCCCAGAAGATTGCGGTCGCGGCAGGTGCAATGCACTATCACCTCTATCTCATCCGGATAATTATTAAGCTGCGAAGCGATATGAATTGGATTCATCCGTGCAGTGGCGCGGGGGCCGTCCGGTATGTTCATCGCATCTACACCGGCTCGCCTGAGCCCCTCCAGGGCAGTTCTGATCCCTGAGGTATCAAGACCTTTCGGCGGCCTGATCTCCACGCTGCTGACAAACTTGCCCCCAGCGAGCCTGGCAGCGAACGATGTTTTTTCCTGCCAGGGGACGGTCTGTACCTCGGCCTTCTCGGGTCTTGTTTCCCTGGGCCTGACACTGACTGTCCGGCTTGAGGACTGAAGCATGCGCACTGTGGCGGCGATTGCCCGGATATGGCCGGGATTGGTACCACAGCAGCCGCCCACGAGCTTGACCCCGGCGCTCTGGATCGCCCGCCTTGCATACTCGGCCACAAACTCCGGCGTGGAGATATACATGTCCCGGTCATCCACCAATCGTGCCTCCCCGGCATCCGACATGGCCGAAAGTGGAAGGCTGGTAACCGCGTGCATCTGCTCCAGAACGGGCAGCATCTTGTCCGCACTCAGCCGGCAGTTGACACCGATTGCATCCGGCTTGAGAGGCACCAGAAGGCGCACCAACTCCTCAGGCGTTTTACCACCGCAGAGTTCCTTTTCGTCGAAAACAGCCGAGGCAACCACCGGGAAGTCGCCATTCAGTTCCCTGACCACCTCACAGGCCAGGGCCAGCTCCTGCGGATCGACAAAGGTTTCCAGGATCAACAGGTCGACACTGTTGTCTAAAAGCAGCCCGATATGTTCGGCAAACAACTCTTGCGCCTCTGGCCTTCGGATTCCCTCCGGATGATCGAGCCTGACTCCCAGCGGGCCTACCGAACCAGCCACGTAAACCCCCCCGGCCTCATCTGCAGCCTCGCGGGCGATTTTCACTCCTGCTGCGACAATCTTTTCGATCTGATCAGCCAGGGCGTGGCGAGCGAGTTTCAGGCGGTTGGCCCCGAAAGTGTTGGTCTCGATCACCCGTGCCCCGGCGTTGATATAGTCGTGGTGGATTTTGCTCACCAGAAAGGGATTCGAGAAGTTCACCTCATCGAAACAGCGGCTCAGGTGCACGCCGCGGGAATAGATCAGCGTTCCCATTGCACCGTCACAGACCAGAATCGAATCCCGAAGGGCATCCTTAAAAACAGGTAAGGTCATCAAAGAACTCCAAGTGGTTTTTCATGCACATTTTATCTAAAAGCAGGATTGATTCAAGCTATTCCAATCTATCAAATCTATTCAAAAACCTCGCTGTTGTCCAGCAGGTAAACCATACTGGGGCTACACTGTAGCCTCGATTGACAAGAATCAGCCTCGTGTGTAGATTACTTAAACTTCTGGAGCCGCCAGGATTGTAATTAACAGGCGAAGGGAATTTCGCATGGCAAAGTTTTTCAGCAAGAAAGACATCCAAGAGGAAAGGAAGAAAAAATCCCTCTGGACGAGGATCAAGGATGTGGCCCTGCTGGATGTAGAGGTGATGGTGAAGGGCCTTGACACGGCAAGTATCCAGGATCTGGAGCAACTTCTCCTGGAGAGCGATTTCGGGGTCGGGCCCAGCTTGAGCATAGTTGACTCCCTGACCGCAGAGGGAAAGAAAGGGAAACTGCGCAGCGAGGATGATTTGCGTAACCTTTTCAGGCGGGAGATACGGCGCGTTTTCGAGATCACTGCCGGCAAAACCGCTTTCAAGCTGGCACCCTCGGGACCGACAGTGATCCTTGTCGTGGGAGTGAACGGCGTGGGCAAGACCACCAGTATCGCCAAGCTGGCCCACCGTTTTCAGGCAGAAGGCAAGCAGGTACTGCTGGCTGCCGGGGATACCTACCGGGCCGGAGCAATCGAGCAGATTGAGAACTGGGCGGCGAGGCTGGGCTGCGATTTGATCAAACAGCAGGCAGGGGCGGACCCGGCAGCTGTGGCATACGATGCGGTAAGTGCAGCGATGAGCAGAGGAACCGATGTGGTGATTCTGGATACAGCCGGCAGGCTGCATACCAAGATCGGGCTGATGGAAGAACTGGTTAAAATGAAACGTGTGTTGGCGAAAAGACACCAGGGCGCGCCGCATGAGGTTCTTCTCGTACTGGACAGCACATTAGGGCAGAATTCGATAAACCAGGCCAGAATCTTCCATGAAAAACTCACAGTCACGGGCCTTCTGCTGGCCAAGTTTGACGGCACCAGCAAGGCAGGCTTCGCTATGGCGATCACCGGGCAGTTGGGTTTGCCGATCAAGCTTGTCGGGGTGGGAGAGAAGCTGGAGGACCTGGAGCAATTCGACCCGGACCGCTACGTGGACAAGATACTCTCGTAAGGGGCGGGCCGGCATCCTTTTTGCAAATATCCCAATATTCGCTTCCCTGCACACGATGATTAAGCAAAAAGAATGCCGGCCCGCAAATCCCCTCTAACAAGAGGGGTGCCTGCGAAGCAGGCGGGGTGTGTATTTAAGATAAAAGGAACTGTTGAATACCGGCCCCGATGTTTTCAATCCTATTGGCGGTTAAGGTGAGATGGCTCGGTATGGTATTCGCGAGTGAGCTTTGATGCGGCTGCTCTGTCCATGATCACTGTTACATCAGGGTGGAGCTGGATCGCGCTTGCCGGCACGCTCACTGTGATAGGGCCCTCCAGGGTCGCCTGGATCGCCTCGGCTTTGTTCTCGCCATTGGCCAGAAGAACCAGTTTGCGGGCTTCGAGTATCGTACCGATACCCATTGTTACGCAGTACTTGGGAACCTTGTCGATGCTGTCGAAAAAGCGCGCGTTGTCCTGCCGGGTCTTCTCAGTCAGGGTTTTGATTCTTGTCCGCGAGCCGAGAGAGCTGCCAGGCTCGTTGAACGCAATATGGCCGTTGTGGCCGATACCAAGCCACTGAACATCGATTCCGCCGTGGTCATCGATTTCGATCTCGAAGGTATCGCAGGCCTCTTTCAGATCAGCAGCCATGCCATCCGGAATATGAACATTTGCGGGCACGATGTTGATATGTTTAAACAGGTTTTCCCACATGAAATAATGATAGCTCTGTTCGTTATCTTTCGGCAGCCCGACATATTCATCGAGATTGAAAGAGACTACTTGCGAGAAATCCAGCCCCTCTTCCCTGTGCATTTTGATCAGTTCACGGTAGGTTCCGAGAGGAGTACTACCTGTGGCGAGACCGATCACGGCGCGCGGCTTTCTGCGGATAATCTCGGCAATCAACTGGGCGGCAAGCTGGCTCATTTCCTCGTAAGTCTCTTTAATAACTATCTCCATCATATCCTCCCAAAATAATCATCATAAAAATTTGATTATTGTCCGGTTGGCCGTGGATTTTGAATATAATGCGGCCAGGAGCTTAATGGAAGTAAAAGATCAGAATATTATCGGGAAAGTTTGCGGTACAGTGTGGATGGGTCAATCCCCAGGATTTTCGAAGCCTCCTTTTTACTGCCGTTCACCTGCTCCATCACCCAGTGGATATAAGCTCTTTCCACAGCTTCCAAGGTAGGGGTATCCTTAGGTTTGTCGCTGACAAAGCTTTCCGGCTGGGGTGTTCGGATCTTTTCGGGTAAATCCTCCTCGTTGATTATACCTTTAGCACCGATCACAGCCAGATGCTCGATGATATTTTCGAGTTCACGAATATTGCCGGGCCAGCGGTAAGATTTGAGCTTTTTGAGCGCCGTCCCGGTGAAGCGGGTCTTATGGGTGGCTGTTCCGCCTTTTCGCTCGAGAATGCTATCGATAAGCAGTGGAATATCCTCAACTCTTTCGCGCAGGGGGGGAAGCTTGATAGGAATCACGTTCAGCCGGTAGAAAAGGTCCCGGCGGAAGTGTTCGGCCTCGACCTCGGCCTCGAGATCCCGGTTGGTTGCGGCAATCACCTGCACATCGACTGTCACCGGCTCAGTAGAGCCCACAGGCGTGATGGTTTTTTCCTGGAGCACCCTCAGGAGTTTTACCTGAAAGGAAAGCGAGGTCTCCCCTACCTCATCGAGAAAAATAGTGCCGCCGCTGGCAACCTTGAAAAGGCCGTCTTTGTTGGAAATCGCGCCGGTAAACGAACCCTTGACATGGCCGAAAAGTTCGCTTTCCAGCAGCGTTTCCGTCAGCGCCCCGCAATTGACCGGGACAAAGGGGCGATCGCGCCTGGCGCTTTCCCGGTAGATATACCTGGCGACCAGTTCCTTACCCGTGCCGCTTTCTCCCTGGATCAGAATGGTACTGTCAGTTTTCGCAGCCTTCCCGGCCACCTGCAGGACTTTCTTGAACTCTGGCGCTTCGCCGATAAGAAATTCAGGCAGTTGTGCCGAACTCAACTCCCGCCTGCGCTCCGAATAACGTCGCCCCGCCCTGCCGTTTTCAAGTGCCTCGCTGCAAATCTTGAGCAGCTCTTTATTCTCGAACGGCTTTTCGAGGAAATAGTACGCCCCTTCGTTGCAGGCGGCAATCGCTTCCTGCTTGTCCGCCTGTGCAGTGATTAGCACCACCGGCAGGTAAGGATCGATTTTTTTAACCTCGCGCAGCACCTCGATCCCATCCAGGTCCGGCATCTTGATATCAGAAATCAGCAAATCCGGCAGATTATCCGGGGTGAGTATTTCCAGCCCCTCCTTGCCCCCACCGGCAGTCTGGACAGAATAGCCCTTGGAGGTAAAAAGCATCTCCAGCGTGGTAAGCAGAGATTGCTCATCGTCGATAATCAGAACTTTATTCATTTACTTTTAGCTCCGGTTTTGGACAACTTTTTCTCTTTGCGGCCGGTCTTTTCCGGTTCTTTCTCAGAATCACCTCTTATGCTACTCTCTCTGGCCCTGGGCAGGGAGATAATAAATGCCGCCCCCGGTCCCTCCGGGGAATCCTCCACGTCAATCAAACCGCCCAGCGCATTGACAATCCGGTGCACCACGGCCAAGCCCAGTCCGAACCCTCCCTTTCGCGTAGTATAAAAGGGTTCAAATATTCGCTCGCGGACCTTCTTTTCGATTCCCGGCCCGTTGTCGCGGAAGCACAATCGATGGAAACTTGATTTCCCAGGTTCCTCTAGCCGGCTTACCCGCCTTCGGTCTGCGCTTTCGATAACTATCCGTGATGTTTGTCTTGCGTCTGTACCTTTTGCCTGGACCGCGTTGATCATCAGGTTAATAAACACCTGGCACAAGGAGGATCTGTGCGCCATAACCCACATTGGCGAAACATCCGGGGCCATTTCGACTTTCACATTGCTGCGCCAGTCCGGGTGATGGCTCACCGACTGGCGGACCTCCTCCAGCAGTTGGCCCAGGTTCACGCTTTCGGAAGGGCCAAGACTACCGGAAGCAAATTTCAGAAACTGCTTTAAAAGCTCGGTCAGGCGGTCGCTTTCCTTGAGGATACAATCCATCAATTTTGCCATCCGTGGATCCTTACCGGCCTTTTCGCTGTCAACCATGAATTCCACAGCACTGCGGATAGAAGCCAGGGGGTTCTTGATCTCGTGGGCAAGGGAAGCCGCCAGTTCAGCCACGGCCTCGAGTCTGCTGCCTCTCAATTCCAGTTGCCTTGCTTTTATTTCGGGGGAAATATCCTCAAATACCAGGGAGACCCCTCTCAGCTTGCCGTCTCCATCCTGGAGCAGGGAAGAACTGACAGCCAGGGGTTTTCCATCCTCCGCTCCCGAAAGCCTAACCGTACGGCGGGTGACCACGATCTGCGCCTGGGAAGCAAGGTATATTATACGTCCGATATCAGGGCAGGAATCTTCAAAAAGCCTTTCAGCCTGCTGACCCAGAAGTTGTTCCGAAGTCATGCCCAAGATTTTCACCGCAGCATCGTTGGCATAGACAACGGCGCCCGCTGTGTTGCAGGTAACCAGGCCACTGGCGATATTCTGAAGTATCTCATTGGTATCGAGCCGGTGCTGCCGGAGAAGCCTGCGGGTATCCTCAAGTTCCGATCCGGTGCTGCGTAACTTTATACTAAGGTAGCTGGTGATCGCGGCGATTGCGTAAAAGAGAAATATCTGCAGGCTGATATTCAAGAAAATCGATTTATCGTCCAGGTACGATACGTTGAACTCGAACAGCCGTCTGAATGTAACTCCAAGGCTCAGCATCCTCAGGCCCACCGGCAGGTAAAGAATCGAGGCTATAGTGGCTGTAAAAAACGCTCCCGAACGGAAACTCAGGATACTGGCCACAGCGATGCTCGGCACGTAGAGAGGAACGAAATTCACTCCCACCGGCAGAGTAATCAAGTTGATCAGGCTGATCAGCGAGATATCGATAAAATAGTGGAAAAAATAATGGAGTTCCGGGGGGTTGCCTCTTTTGACCGAGCGATAGAAGAGCAAAGAAATTACTGCAGTGACTGAAACGATCACTGCCGGCATGACAGCGGCAGTGGTGTAGTCACTGACCCGGCCGCTGAAATACCAGACAACAGCCAATGTAGTGGAAACGATAACCACCCGCAGTATCATCCACCACTTGATCAGCATCCGGGAGGATAATGTGGGCGGGTCCCATCTTACCTTTTGCAGGAGGGATATTCGAAACATACGGCCAACCTCAGCACCACCCCCGCAACTTTTGCAAGGCGTTCTCATAATCTTCCAAGTGGCTGACCGCCTTGCTGGTGGGGGATCAGGCTGTACGTAACCCGTTGAGCGCGTACAGTCTTCAGTTTAGTGCATTTTGGTTATCAGGTCAAAAATCGGCAGGTACATGGAGACAACCATGCTGCCCACGATAACGCCCAGAAAGACAATCATGATAGGTTCGAGAGCGGCAGTAAGCGCATCCACCGCTGTATCGACCTCATCCTCATAGAAATCGGCGACTTTGATCAGCATCGCATCCAGGCCGCCGGTTTGCTCGCCGACATTAATCATCTGGATCACCATCGGCGGAAATACTTCGGCTTCCTTGAGCGGTTTGGCAATCGTTTCTCCGCCGGCGATCGAAACCCGGCTACCCATCACCGCATCGTGCACCACCCGGTT
Organism: uncultured Gemmatimonadales bacterium; assembly: GCA_964548275.1. Lineage (GTDB taxonomy): Bacteria > Gemmatimonadota > Glassbacteria > GWA2-58-10 > GWA2-58-10 > JAUVUV01. The sequence goes on along the minus strand of CAZJQI010000009.1, from coordinate 24,362 downwards.
ACCGCTGGTTTTGGCTGTCACCTCCAGACCGTGGAGGATCGACACCCCGCTTGTGATCAGAGTGCCGAGTGTCCTGGTAAAACGGGCCACAGAGCTTTTGCGGATCAGATCACCCAGCACCGGTACTTTCAACATCAGCGCATCTAAGGCAAGCTCACCTTTATCCGTTTTCCTGTATGCTCTCAACCCGAAGATACCACCGATTATCGCGCCCGCGATCAGCCACCAGTAGCCGATCAGAAAATCGCTCAGGTTGACCACAATCTGGGTCGGCAGTGGCAGTTCCATACCCATCTCTTCGAACATCCCGGCAAAAATCGGAATGACAAAAATGAGCAGTATCGCCACACAGCCCATAGCCGCGGTGAAAACCACTGCCGGGTAAATCATCGCGCCCTTGATCTTGCGCACAATGGCGTCGTTTTTCTCAAGGTACTCGCTCAGGCGCAGCAGGATCGTGTCGAGAATGCCGCCAGCCTCACCGGCGCGGACCATGGAAACGAACAGGTTGGAGAAAAGCTTGGGAAATTTCTGAAGGCTGTCGGCCAGGGTATTGCCCGCCTCTACATCAGACCTGATTGAGTTGACAGTGGATCTGAGCTTGGGGTTTTCTGTCTGCTGGCCGAGAATCGACAGACACTGCACCAGCGGTAGCCCGCTGTCGATCATGGTGGCGAACTGGCGGGCGAAAATCATGATGTCCCGGGTCTTGATTCTACCGCCAAGGCTGATCTTGATCTCCTTAGGCTTGGCGTTTATAGAAATCACAATCAGGCGCTTGCGCCGGAGATAGCCGATTACCTCCTGGGGGCTTGCAGCAGTGAGTTCGCCGGTATGTGCCTCCCCCTTAACTGTTCTTGCTTTCCAGGTAAAAACAGGCATGGGATTTCACTCCTGGCTTAGATTCTGAGTTTTAACTTGTCTTCCTCGCCCGTCCCAGATTCGACCCCTTCGCCGGCTCCGACTTTCTCCATCTTGATTTTAAGCCGCAGGTCATTGGCACTGTCCGCGTTGGCCAGAGCATCCTCCAGGCTGATCCGTTTCTCCTTGTAAAGGTACAGAAGCGCCTGGTCGAAAGTCTGCATCCCTTCCTGAGTACCTTTCCCCATAGTTTCCTTAAGCAGCCCTATCTCACCTTTCAGGATCAGATCCTTGACACGCGGGGTATCGAGCAGGACCTCCACTGCTGCCGCCCGATGACCATCCTTGGTGCTGATCAGGCGCTGGCTGATAATGGATCTCAGGTTGAGAGAAAGCTGCATGTAGATCTGCGGGTGGCGCTCCTCTGGGAAAAAGTTCATCACCCGCTCGATCGCCTGGTTTGCGTTGTTAGCGTGAAGGGTGCCGAGACAGAGATGGCCGGTTTCTGCAAACTCGATTGCGTGCTCCATGGTCTCGGTGTCCCTGATCTCTCCGACCAGGATAACGTCCGGGGCCTGGCGCAGGGTGTTCTTGAGCGCTGCGCGGAAGGAGTGGGTATCCATTCCCACCTCACGCTGTGTAATGACACTTTTCTTGTGCTCATGAACGAACTCGATCGGGTCTTCGATAGTAATAATATGGCCGGAAGAACTGGTGTTGCGGTGATCGATCATTGCCGCCAGCGTGGTGCTCTTGCCGCATCCGGTAGCCCCTACCACGAGGACCAGCCCGCGCTTTGTCATGACAATGTCGGCCAGGATCGACGGGAGTTTGAGCTGTTCCAGGGTAAGGATTTTCACCTTGATCTGGCGGATCACCAGACCCACCTGGCCGCGCTGCTTGAAAATGTTCACGCGGAAACGGCCCAGCTCCTCATAGGCCAGGGCGAGGTTCATCTCGAAAGTTTCAAGGAATTCTTTGCGCTGCTTTTCGTTCATGATCGAGGCGGCCACCTTGGCTGTCCGTTCGTTGCTCAGGATCTCCTCGCCCCAGGGCTTGGTGACTCCCTCGACCCGGAACATTGGCGGGCAGTGCGCGGTGATGTAAATGTCCGATGCGTCCTCCTCCACCATGTGTTTCAACAGGTCCATGAATTCCATGGCTACCTCTTCCTTAATTTTAGGCTGATTTATAGCTCCAACGAAAGGCACGGTGCACTGCCGTACCAATTGCAGAAGAATCTGGCAACTGAAATCCCAATCGGAAGATGCCGGTTCAGAAGCTGCGTTCGAACAGTTCCGGATCTGCCGCGTAAATGAGTGCGTCTTCTTTGGTTACGATACCCTTGTGGACCAGTTCTTTGAGGTGCTGATCGAGTGTCTGCATGCCCCATTTCTGCCCGGTCTGCAAGGCAGAGGGTAGCTGTGCGACTTTGCCCTCGCGTATCAGGTTTCGCACCGCCGGGGTGCCGATCATGATTTCCAGGGCGGCCACCCTGCCCTTGCCTTCTTTCTTTTTCAGCAACACCTGGCTCACCACGGATCGGCAGCTTTCGGCGAACATTGCCCTGATCTGACCTTGTTCCCCCGCCGGGAAAACATCAACAATACGGTCCACAGTCTTGGGAGCACTCGAGGTGTGCAGGGTACCGAACACCAGGTGGCCGGTCTCCGCTGCAGTGAGAGCGAGCTGAATGGTTTCCAGGTCTCTCATTTCTCCCACCAGGATCACATCCGGGTCTTCACGAAGGGCCCCGCGCAGGGCGTTTGCAAATGAATGCGTGTGAGGGCCAACCTCCCGCTGGCTGATCAGGCAGTTTTTCGACTTGTGTACGAACTCGATCGGGTCCTCGATTGTCAAAATATGCCCGTGACGTTCATCGTTGATCAGGTCGATTACCGCAGCCAGGGTCGTGCTCTTCCCGCTGCCGGTGGGACCGGTCACCAGCACGATACCTTTCTCCAGCTTGGCGAAGTTACGCATTGTCTGAGGCAGGCCGAGCTTGTCAAACGAGAGCACCTCCGAGGGAATAGTACGGAAAACAGCCCCATCTCCACGGTGCTGCACGAAAACATTCACCCGGAAACGGGCAACATCACCGAGCTCCATGGAAAAGTCGATATCGTGGGTTTCCTCGAATATTTTGCGCTGCCGGTCGTTCAGGATGTCATAAATCATGTTATGGACTTCTTTTTTATCCAGCAGGGGCACTTTGACCGGCATCATATCCCCATGTACCCGGATGCGCGGGGGTTCCCCGGCACTGAGGTGGAGGTCTGAGGCACCCTGCTTGTGGGTGAACAATAGAAGTTCAGCAATGTCCATGTACTACTCCCAATGTTTGGAAATGGATCGAATTCGGATGTTTTGCAAACCGAAATTAAAAACGGCACCTGGCCCAGTGGGCGGACAGTCGTGCTTCCTGTGGCCGTAAACTTTCAGTTAGCCTATCGAAAGGCCTTTTACCGGTGTAAATGGTATAAAATCAGGCTGTTTCAATGCCGCAATTTGATTGTATTACGGGAGGAAAACTTTGTCAAGGGAACAATAACCGTGGTCAGGAAATAACAGGATAAAAGAATAAACCGTTGAATTAAAGAAAGAATTATTCTCGCCCATCTCTTCAGAGGAAGGAGGGCTAACCATTCAGGAAGTTTTTCAATCGAAACTGGACAGTCCGGAGGTTTTCAATCCCCAATTGGCTAAAACTGTTTGAAATTATCCAAGATAAAGTATATATTAATTTGTATGGACGGTTATGGCACATACAGTACGAACTACTGCAGCATGCATCCGGATCGAGTTGCTGTTGCACATTGTCCCGGCTGCGGAGAATATTTCTGCAAAGAATGCCTTGAGGAAAGCGGCTACTGCCCGGCGTGCAGTTCGTCTGCTGAAAGGTTCTTGGAAGGTTTCTCGGGCGCACTTTCCCGCTGGGAGGCCAATCTGCGTGAGCCCAGGGTTGGAAATTATAATAATCCTCCCGCTGGAGGGAAAAAGCTCAGCTTTCCAAGAGTTATTGCAATTATCCTGCTGGTTTTGGCCGGATTTTATACCCTACATTTTATCTCTAATTACCACCTCTATCTCGGCCAGATGTTTCTCAATCAGGGGAATCTGCCCAAAGCACAGCACCATCTTGAGGAAGCCGCCGGGGAAAATCCCGACAACGCCGATTTGCAATATATTCTAGGCAATATTTATTTCCAGCAGGGGAATCTGGATGATGCTATCCAGGCTTACAGGGTCTGTCTCGGACTGGACAGCCTGAATGCCAGCGCGATGAACAACCTCGCCTGGACCTATGCCCAATTGGGTATCAACCTGGAGGGGGCCCTGGTTCTGAGCAAACACTCGCTGGAGATCGAGCCGGACAATCCCGGTTACCTGGATACAATAGCCGAGATTTACTATCTGAAAAAAGAATATTACCGGGCGCTCACATATATCCGTAAAGCGGTTGACCTGGAACCACCCAATATAGAATATTACCAAAGGAAAATGGAAAAAATCAAAAGGCTGGCCTATGGCCAGGGACGGTTTATGGACGTGTAAAAAGCTATTAATTCAAATCCAGGCCCCTGAGAAATTAATGCAACCGGAGGGATTGTATGAAAGAGAAAGTGGAAAAAGTGATCGAAGGAATTCGTGGATATCTTCAGGCCGATGGTGGCGATATCGAACTTGTCGGGATCACGGAAGACAATATCGTGCAGGTGCGTCTCAAGGGAGCCTGCTCAGGATGCCCTGGTGCTGCGGTGACACTGAAAATGGGTGTAGAAAAAGTTCTCAAGGAAAACATCCCTGAAATTAAAGGCGTTGAGGCAGTCTGAATCAGCGCTGAAAGTTTATTTCTAAGAAAGTGTGAGCAGACTTTTTGTCCCTTTCAGGGCCTACAATCAACTGGTGGAGCATGCCAAGATGGGGGATAAGTTCACTGAAAATATGACCATGGCCGAAACATCAAAGGTGAGTCCAGAGGCCAGGAAAGTGATTGAAAAGTATTTCGGCAAAGATTGTTTCTCCTGTCCCAGTTTTTCGGTTGAGCCGTTGTTCATGGGCGCGCGAATGCATGCCGTGGATCTTGAACAACTGTTAAAGGAACTGGACAGCAGCGCCTGAAAAACCCTGTATTGCCAGAATGGCTCATTGACAAGCCGCATGGCGCTTAAACAACAGGCCTGGGTGAGGCACCTTTAATATCCTGCCTGGGAGATGCTGGAGGCGATGGAAACCCAGAGCAAAAGTCGGGCAAGCGGCGAAACAGAAAATAAGAAGGCCCCGGAGCCACGAACCAGAGACCGTACACTGGGTGATGAGTGGGTGGGCTGGGACGGCAGCCTGGAGAAAAATGATGGGAACCTGGACGAGGATCAGCGGGTCTTTATCGGTTTTGCCTTTTTATGTCTTTTGGCGTTGATAACGGCAGCTTTCCTGTTTTTCTACATGATTTATCCCAGGCTCGAAGGCTGGCATCACCTTCTGGCCAAAGGCGTGTTGGCTGTTCTGATATTTATCTGCAGCATGGTGGTGTTCTGGTTTGTCTCGATCTCTCTGCCTCTGCTGACCGGTATCCGTCTTCCCTGGCGGATGGAATTCGTACAGAAGACTCTCAATCTTCTGGTTCCGATGGCAGTCCGGCTGGGCAACCAATTCGGTATCAGCCGTGACCGGATGGGCAACTCATTCATTAAAGTGAGCAATGCGCTTGTGCGCAGTGCCAGGCTGAATACCGATACCGGCCCCCTTATGATTCTCCTGCCCCGCTGTCTCACCCCGGAGATGCGAAAAAGCGTCCAGATCCTGGGAGACCGTTACGGCAGCCTGGTCCATACCGTGCCAGGCGGCGAGCTTGCCCGCAAGCTTATCCGCGATCACAATCCGAGCCGGATTATCGCCGTGGCATGTGAACGGGACCTGGTGAGCGGCATCCAGGATGTAGCCCCTGTCATCCCGACATTCGCTGTGCCCAACTGCAGGCCCGAGGGACCGTGTAAAAACACGGTGGTTGATATCAAGCGTATCGAGGAAGCGTTGATCCTGTTCTCCCCTGTGCAGAAAAAGCAAAGCTAACGGGTTGAAAAGGGCCTCAAATATTCCGTCCTTCTCTACTATTTCCCATTATATCCAGAGTTAAGCACCGCTGTGAAATGGATTAAAATAAAAGGCGCGCGCCAGCATAATCTGAAAAATATCGATCTCGATCTTCCGCGGAACAAGCTTGTCGTTGTCAGTGGGGTGTCCGGATCAGGCAAGAGCTCGCTGGTTTTCGATACGCTCTACCAGGAAAGCAGGTGGCGTTTCCTGGAAACCCTTCCTACTTATGTCCTTCAGTTCATGGAACGCATACCCCGCCCGGATGTGGACGAACTGAGCGGCCTGAGCCCTGCCGTGGCAGTCGAGCAGCGAAACCCGGTAAATACCTCCCGGAGCACTGTGGGCACGATCACCGAGATTTACGACTACTTTCGGTTGATCTACGCACGGGCCGGTGAAACAATCTGTCCCGAATGCGGCCGAACTGTCCAGCCGGATTCGCCGGAAACGGTTACTGAAAAGCTTTTCAGCGGCCACGAGGGCTCCCAGGCAACTGTTAGTTTCGAACCTGCCCACTCGGATATAATCACAGCCCAAACGCTGCGGGAAAACCTTCTGGCGCTGGGATTTATCCGTTTGATCAACGCCCAAAGCGGCGAAATACTTCGCCTGAACGATCAAAATGCTGCTTCCCGGCTTGACCTCTCTGCCCCGCTTCAGGTGGTAGTGGACAGGGTAAAGATCGAACCGCGAAACCGGAGTCGCCTTGCTGAAAGCCTGGCTGTCGCATTCAGCCACGGTGAGGGCGTTCTGCGTGTACTTATCGGAGGTCTGGATGAACCTCTCATGTTCTCTCAGCGCTATCACTGTGCGCCCTGCGAGCGTTATTTCCCGGAACCCACGCCCAACCTCTTCTCTTTCAACAATCCGTATGGAGCCTGCGCCACCTGCCGCGGCTTCGGCAACCTTCTGGATTACGATCTTCGCCTGATCGTGCCGGATGAGGGCCGTACATTGGCAGGCGGAGCGCTCGATCCCTGGACCAAACCGCGCTATGAGGGCCGCAGGGCACGGCTCAGGGCTCTCTGCAACGAAAAAGGGATCGATATGCACACACCCTGGCGTGATTTGCCCCAGCATGACAGGGACTTCCTCCTTCATGGCGATTCGTGGTTTGAAGGCCTGTTGACTTTCCTGCGCCGCCTGGAGAGGAAAAAGTACAAGCAGTACATCCGTTTTTTCCTGCGCAGCTACCAGAGCGAACACACCTGCCCGGACTGCGGAGGCAGCCGCTTGAGAAGCGAGGCGCACGATGTGGTTGTGGCAGGGGAGACTATCTCCAATCTTGCAGAGGTAAGTATCGAAAAGCTGCGGGAGCATTTCGAGGTTCTTGACAAGAAACTCTCCTCGAACCGTCTCGAGGCGGTCTCGGAACTGATTGATGAAATCAACTCGAGGCTCGATTTCATGCTCGAGGTCGGCCTGGGCTATCTGACCCTTTCCCGCCTGACCCGTACGCTTTCCGGAGGCGAGTACCAGCGGATCATGCTCACACGCCTTCTGGGCAGTGGACTGACCGATACTCTTTTCGTGCTTGACGAACCCACAATCGGCCTTCACCAGCGAGACACCCGACAGTTGGTCACTGTGCTGCGGAACCTGGTCAGCCGCGGCAACAGCCTGATCGTGGTGGAGCATGACCGTGAGGTTATCGGCTCTGCAGACCACGTTGTGGAACTCGGCCCGGGAAGTGGCCAACAGGGCGGCCGGGTGCTGTTCAGCGGGCAGATCAAAAAATTTCTCTCCACCCAAAGCGCCACCGCGTGTTATTTAAGGAATCCTGAGATTGAGAAAAAAGCAAAAGTGAGGTCAGCCAGAAAGTATATCATCCTGCGGGGAGCAAGCCTTCATAACCTCAAGAAAATGGAGACAAAGTTCGGGATCGGGCTGTTCAACTGTGTAACCGGAGTAAGCGGAAGCGGGAAGAGTTCCCTGGTAATGGAGGTGTTGAAGCCTTCTGTGGAGGCTGTGCTTTCAGGCTCGGGCCGCCTGGCTCAGGAACTGGAAAAAGTAACTGTTAAGAACTGCGAGAATCTTGACGGTGTCGTGCTGGTCGACCAATCCCCTATCGGAAAGACACCGCGCTCAAATCCGATTACCTATATCAAAGCTTTCGACCACGTGCGCAAGCTTTTCGCCAGCACGTCGACTGCCAAGCGCCTGGGTCTGGCGCCCCGTGATTTTTCTTTCAACACACCGGGGGGCCGCTGTGAGGTCTGCAAGGGGGCAGGATTCGAACTGGTGGACATGCAGTTCATGGCCGATGTGATGGTGCCGTGTGAAGCCTGCGGGGGCAAGCGGTTCACGGCCAGTACGCTTGGCGTTCCCTATCAGGGAAAAACAATCGACCAGGTGCTCGAACTGAGTGTCAACGAGGCGATAGCTTTTTTCTCCGACCAGGCCGGAATAGGCAAGCCGCTCTGGGTGCTTCAGTCTGTCGGGCTGGGCTACCTGAAGCTCGGCCAAAGTGCGACCACGCTTTCGGGCGGGGAAAGCCAGCGACTCAAGATAGCTCGCCAGTTGATCGAGGGAGGCTCTGGCCGGGCTCATCGCGGAAAGTTATATATCCTGGATGAACCAACCACCGGACTTCATGCAGTGGAAGTAAAAAAGCTCCTTCGTGTACTTAACCGCCTGCTAGAGGCTGGCAATACGGTAATCGTAGTGGAACACCACCCCGAGGTAATCGCCCACGCCGACTGGGTTGTCGACCTGGGACCGGAAGGCGGGGACGCAGGGGGAAAGGTGGTGGTCCAGGGTCCGCCCGAAACCGTGGCCGCCTGTAAGAAAAGCTATACCGGAGCGATGCTTGCCCGGATGCCTGCATTCAAACCCGCCCGGGATTCCCGGTGAGGAGAAAAATCCAATTCACGGCTTGCCTGGGAAGAAAAGACTGAACAACAATAAATTTTGAATATTACTCCATGGACGCAAAATCTCTTGACAGATCGGAATACTGGAACAATTATCAATTCAGAATGAATATTTGCCCTGCCGGCATCGTCTCAAATATTAAAAGAATAGCCAAAGTTTGTGAAATCACTCTCACTTTCAAGCCCTTCTTGGAGTCAGCCATGAAAGCCGGATTATTTATCCCCCTGCTGCTTTTCATCCTCGCTTTTCCGGTTACGGGCCAGGATGAGGATGTTCCCGAGGATTATGAGGGTCTCCTTGAAAGAGACGATATAACTGTTAGAATGCGCGGCGGTGACCTGGAAATAACAGTGACCGCAATGGACGAGAGTATCATCCGCTACGCCACCAAAGAGATGAGAGATTATCTGCGCAAGCTTAAAGAAGACAACCTCGCCGATAATATCAACTACAATCCTGATGATCCGAAAAGGCCAATACCGTTCCTGGTAACCTTTCGCGCATTGGGCCGGGAAATAAGGTATGAACCCCACGAACTGTTGATCTATAACTACGGCCAGGAATACAGGCCTATCGAGATCGTTGCTGTCTCTCCGAATTTCAACTCCAGGGTCGTCTATATCAGAAGGCCGCCGTTATCGGCGATTTACCTTTTTGACAGAAGTATCGACTTGAATTCCCGGGAACTGGTGATCACTTACTATAACGCCCTCGTTTTCAACAACTGGATCCGGGTTATCGAAAGAGTGAACGAGGCCAAAACCCAGTACGAGGTTTTTCGGGCAAGGCAGGAAGAAAGCTGACAGCAGGCATTATTGCCGCATGAATAAACATATCATTTCCTGATCAAGATACTTCCAAATAACGGCCATTGGCATCCCATTATTTCGTAATCCATTACGCAGTACAAGGAAATAGGTGTGGCCAGCGGCCTGTATGCAGATATCACCTCCAGAATATTGATTTCTTTTGGCAAACCTGCCAATTTACCTCACTCAATACAGTAACAGTCTTATCCTGCTAACCAGATTTGTTTCGCACATTTTCGATGTATCTTGCGCATAGGCAGCGGCGTGAGTAATTTTTTCTTTAACGATCAGCAAAAGTTGAATATGTCAGAGCCGAATTCAAATAACGAATGGACCTTTGTAGTCGACCGCCTTGAGAAAACTGTCTCACTGGCCGGGGAGATCGCCGAGGTGATCCGTGCGCCCGGTGTGATGGCCTTTTTCGGCGGACTGGGATCGGGTAAAACCACTTTTATTCAGGCTCTTGGCGCTGGGTTAGGGCACAGGTGCGCGATCACCAGCCCGACCTACACTCTAATCAATCGCTACCACGGCGGCCGTCTTCCACTGGTGCATGTGGATTGCTACCGGATTGAAGAGGAAAAAGAGCTGTACGAGATCGGGCTGGACGAGATTTTTACCGGCGACAGTCTCGTGTGCGTTGAGTGGTCCGACCGGGCACTGGGACTTTTGCCACAATCGAGGCTTGAAATACATCTGAGTTATGAGGGTCGCAGACAGCGCAGAGTGAAAATTCTAATACTGGGCGATATATGGCCGGAGTTGCGCTCGAAAATCCCTCTCTGGCTGGAAAGGAATCTCTGAGACCGATGACCGGAACTTTTCTCTGTATTGACACATCTACTCCTGTAGGCTCCGTGGCTCTTGTGGACAAAGAGGGACCTCTGGCAAGCCGCACTAAAAAGGACCAGGCAGCGCAGGCCGAGAGGCTTTTTTCAACGATAAGGGAGCTTATGGCCGAATGCGGGGTAAGTTTCGCACAGCTTGGTGGGGTGGCCGTAGCGGTGGGCCCGGGCTCCTTTACCGGTTTGAGGATTGGAGCGAGTACGGCAAAAACACTGGCCTGGGTCACGGGCAAGCCCTTGTATGCGGCGGGTTCGCTGATGGCGCTTGCCTATGGCGCAGCGGGCTACGGATTACCTGTCTGCGCAACATTCAATGCCGGCCAGGATGAACTCTATGCCGCCTGCTATTTCTGGCCCCCCGGCTCCAGTCAGGCCCAAGAGCTTTTAACTCCATGCGTCCTCGGTGTCGGAAAGCTTTGCAGCCTGCTTCCCGGCCTCGCTCACAGGGGGAAAATTATCTGCCTGGGACAGGGATTCAGAAAGCGGGAGAGCGAAATAAGAGCCTGCGCCGGAAAGTATCTTCAGCCAGTGCCGAAAGAGCTGGATCATCCGAACGCCTCATTGCTGGGCAATCTAGTCCTGGCCTCTGCCGAAGGCTACAGGGTCGAGGATATCCTGGCTTTCGAACCCCACTATATCCGCGTGGGCCAGGCCGAACTCAGACTCGGATTATGAACGCCGAACCGAACAACCGTCCCGAAAAGCTGAAAGTTAAGCTTGTTCCTCTGGCCGAGAAACATCTGGAGGCGGTTATGGAAATCGAGAGGGAGGTATTCAGACAGCCCTGGAAAGTTGAGGATTTCAAGAGGCTGATCGGCAAACCTGAGGTAATCAGCCTGACTGCTCTGGCAGAAAACAAGGTGATCGGCTACAGTTGCTGCTGGATAGTGATCAAAACCGCAGAGCTGGGCAATATCGCCGTGGCACGGGAATACCAGGGACGCTATGTGGCCAGAACACTGCTGGAGGCCACAATCAAGGCCTGCCGCAAGCGGAAGGTGACCGTTCTTTTTCTCGAGGTGCGCAGTTCAAACCAGCGGGCTATCGAGCTTTACAAGCGCTATGGGTTTGCGCAAATCGGCATTCAGCGTGGATATTACTCCCATCCGGTGGAGGACTCCGTGATCATGAAGCTCGAACTTTAGCCTGCTTGCGTTTCACAACCGGGGCTTGTTATTCTTGACTTGTGCTTTCTCTGGAAATTAGATTATGTTTTCCCCTGTGCCCGTATCAAATCAACGGCTCTGCGGATAGCCTTTGAGCTTAGCCGGAAATTAAATTGGAGGTAGCACTTGGCCTGGTTCAGAAAAGAAAAGCGTGGCCCTAAAATCCAGCCGAAAAAAGTGATCCCCGATGATTTGTGGATCAAGTGCGATGCCTGCGGCGAAATCCTTTACAAAAAGGAACTGGAAAAAAATCTCATGGTCTGTCCACGCTGTGGGCACCACTACGGGATAACTCCGGATGAATACATCAACATCCTCTTTGACAAGGACACTTTCTCTGAAAGCGACCGGGAGATTAGAAGCGTCGACCCGCTTAAATTTGTCGACCGGATGAAATATACCGACCGGCTGGAAAAAGCGGTAAAGAGCACCCTCAAAAACGAAGCCATAGTGGTCGGGGAGGGTTTAATCGACGGGATTCGTGTCCAGTTCGGCGCGATGGATTTCTCTTTTATCGGCGGAAGCATGGGATCGGTTGTGGGAGAGAAAATTGCCAGGACCACGCGCCGTGCGATAGACCGCCGCCAGGGGTTGATTATCGTGTCGCGCAGCGGCGGAGCACGGATGATGGAGGGGATTTTCTCGCTGATGCAGATGGCCAAAACCAGTGCCTACCTGGGAAGAATGCATGAGGAGGGTTTGCCCTATATTTCGATCCTTGTGCATCCGACCACTGGCGGAGTTACTGCCAGCTACTCGATGCTCGGCGATATTAATATCGCCGAGCCCGGTGCGCTGATCGGTTTTGCCGGCCCGCGGGTTATCAAGCAGACCATTCGTCAGGATCTACCGGAGGGTTTCCAGCGCGCCGAGTTTCTACTCGAACACGGTATGCTCGACATGGTAGTGCTGCGCAGCAAGATGCGCGAGCATGTCATACAGCTTCTGCACTTCATGCTTGACTGAAACCTTCACACCCATATACCGGCTACACAACCTCCGCTATCACGGAGCGAATTTGCTGATCGGGCTAACATCCCGCAACGCGGCGGGCAAGGATAAGGCGGCCCGCTATCTTGTCGAACATCACGCGTTCGGCTATTTCAGCCTCTCGGATATCCTGCGCAAGGAACTGAAAAAGAAAGGCTTGCCGATTACCCGGGAGAATCTTACTGCCGAGGGCAACGCCCAGCGGCAGGCCAAAGGTGCCGGTGTGCTTGCTGAAAGGGCACTTGCCGAGCTTGAAGGTGTCAAGGCGGGCGTGGTGGTGAGTATCCGCAACCCTGGAGAGGTCGACGCCTTGCGCAGGCGGGACGACTTTATCCTGATTGCGGTCGACGCTCCGATCCAGTTGCGCTACGAAAGAGCCAAAGCCCGCAGCCGCACCGACGATGCGAAAACTCTCGAAGAATTTATCCGGGATGAGCAGGCCGAGCTGGCCGGGAACGAAAACGAACAGCAGCTGGAGCGGGTTTTCAGGATGAGCGACCTGGTGATTGTCAATGACGGCACCCTCGAGGAGTTGTACGCCAAAGTGGAGGAACTTCTATGAGCCGGCCGAGCTGGGACGATTACTTTCTCAAGATGGCCATGCTGGTTGCTGAACGCTCCACCTGCCTTCGCCATCACATGGGAGCAGTACTGGTGCGGGACAGACGGGTGCTGGCAACCGGCTATAACGGTGCCGCCAAGGGGTTGAAAGATTGCCTTGAGCTGGGCTGCCTGCGCGAAGAACAGGGAATCGAGTCCGGCACACGGCATGAGGTCTGCAGGGCGATCCACGCCGAGCAGAATGCGATCATCCAGGCCAGCCTTCACGGCGTCTCCACTGCCGGGGCCACAATGTACTGCACCCACTCGCCGTGTATGATCTGCGCGAAGATGATTGTCAACGCCGGAATCGAGCGCTTTGTTTCATTCAATGAATATTCGGACAAGAACACCCCCGATCTTTTCCGGGAGGCGGGAACCAGAGTCGATGTACTTCCGATGCCGGATCCGGTGATCACGTTCAAGGCCTGAAAAACCGGATCAATCGCCAAGTATTTACTGCCCGACCCGTGAAGTTCGCGGGCTGGGCAGTTTTGTATTGAACAGACAAACAGTTCAGATGCATGGACAGAAACCAAATTATCTCCTGACGGATCAAACCGAAAGAGAACCTTTCCCCGGTTCTCTCGCCCGACGGCTCCTCCGGATCAGCCTGCCCCTGATTTTCAACCAGGGATCGGTAATCCTGATGCTTTTTTTCGACAGGATGTTTCTTTCCTGGTACGGTACGAATGAAATCTCCGCTGTCTGGCCGGCGACTTTTCTTTACATTGCCTGCATGACCATGTTCTATGGAGTCTCAAGCTTCATCAATATTTTCGTGGCCCAGTACCATGGCGCAGGGAACAAAAAAATGTGCTCTGCCGTGATCTGGCAGGGGATCTACCTCGCCTCAGGCAGCTACCTTGCACTTCTGTGCCTGATTCCTTTCGGCAGGGAGGCGTTCAATTTTTTCGGCCACCGTGCGGAAATCGCCTCTCTGGAGCGGACGTATTACACGGTACTGATGGCGGCCTCGGTGATGCCGCTGCTGAACAATGTTTTTGCATCGTTTTTTACCGGCCGTGGGCTGACACATATCACCATGAGTGCCAATGTGGTGGGCAACGCGGTGAATATCTTCCTGGATTGGGTGCTGATTTTCGGCCATTTCGGTTTCCCGCGCCTGGGTATCCTGGGCGCGGCGATTGCCACGGCAATTGCCTCCACTGTACCGCCGGCGATCATGTTCGTGCTATTCCTTCGCAAATCCTACCAGGCCGAATACGAGACCCGCACCCAGAGAAGCTTCCGGCCGAAACTGATGAAAAAAATTATCGCTTTCGGGGTGCCCTCAGGCAGCCACGACCTGACTTATTACATAGCCGTTGCGCTTTTTTTCATGTTCATGGGGCGCACACTGCCGGAGTCGCTGGCCGCCAACAATATCGCCTGGTCGGTCAACGAGCTGCTCACCATGTACATCCACGGACTGTCACTGGCCACCCTCACAATGATGGCCCAGGCTGTGGGTGCCGGCAAACCGGAAGAGGGAGTGAAAGTACCGTACCTGGTGCTGAAAATCCTCCTTTTCATGGCTGGCTTGATCGCTCTGGTCTACCTGCTGTTTCCGGAAACGATCTACTCGGTTTTCCGCCCGAGAGTGGAGGGAGCTGAAAATATTCCTTTCGATTTAATAACAGCCAAAGGGAAAAATATCTTTCTGTTCCTGATCGGTTATAATTTCTGTTTCGCTTTTGTTTGTCTTTTCAGGCAGGCTCTGCGCGGCGCCGGAGATACGAATTACTTTCTCAAAGTAGCCCTGTTTCTGGATATTCTTTTCTTTATCCCCGGTATCTTCCTGGTGGCGAAAATGGTGGCGACAAACTACGTGGTGCTCTGGAGTTTCTTTTTAATCTACCTGGTACTGGCCGGCAGCGCTCATCTTATCAGGTTCCGCAAGGGGCACTGGAAGCATATCGACCGGGGCGACCTTGTTGAGCAGACCTGAGAGCTGTACGCGAAAAGCCCGGCTTGAGAAATAGATTTCGAGCCGGGCTTTTATTTCACTTTCCTATCAGTTCCGTTTTACCATTTAATAATACCCTTCCGCGTTGAGAAACTCGGCGTTGAGGATCGAGGCTCCTGCCGCGCCGCGCACTGTATTGTGGCTCAGGATGATCAGCTTGTAATCCAGCACGCTGCAGGGGCGAATACGGCCTACAGTCACACTCATCCCCGCTCCGTGGTCGCGGTCGAAACGCGGCTGCGGGCGGTCCACCTCGGTCCGCACAATAATCGGACGTTCAGGGGCCGAGGGCAGTTTTAACTCCTGGGGCCTGCCGCTGAAATCTGCCAGAGCAGCAGTGAACTCCTCAACACCGGGCTTTTTTTTCAAACCAACACTCGTGCACTCCAGGTGGCCGTCCAGCACGAATACCCTGTTGCACTGGGCACTGATCTTGAAAGAGGCATCGGCAAAGGTTTTGCCTGCTTCGAGCCTGCCCAGCATTTTCAGCGATTCCCTCTCCATTTTGGGCTCTTCCCCGCTGATATAGGGAATCACGTTGTCGATAATATCCAGCGAACTCACTCCGGGATACCCCGCCCCGGAAACCGCCTGCATGGTCACCACGTTGACTGCCTCCAGGCCGAAGGCCAGATCGAGCGGTTTGAGGGGGATCACCAGTCCCATGGTCGAACAGTTCGAATTGGTTACAATGAAACCTTTCCAGCCCCGGCTTTTCTGCTGATACTCGATCACCTCAGCGTGTTGGGCGTTGATCTCAGGTAAAAGGATCGGCACATCCGGATCGTAGCGATGGCTGCGGGCGTTGCTGAAAACACTGTACCCTGCCCCGGCGAACTCCTCCTCGATCGGGCCGGCAACCGATGCGTCCATGGCGGAGAAGACCACCTGGCAGTCCAGCCCCGGTTTCACCTCGTGCACTGTCATCCCTTTAACTTTTTCCGGAATGTCCCCGCTAACCTTCCAGCGTCCGGCAACCGCTTCTTCATATGTCTTTCCGCTGGAACGCTCGCTGGCGGCTACCTTGGTCAGTTCGAAATAAGGATGGCCCTCAAGCAGGGTGATAAACCGCTGGCCCACAGTTCCCGTGGCGCCAAGTACTCCAACTTTGATCTTTTCCATTATGCCACCTCAAACCGCTCCAATTAATAAATTAAATATCATCAAGCCGCCCGGTTTACCAAACGGTTAAAAATTAATCAAAGGATTCAATAAATGGTTGAAATCATGAAATTATGTCAGGGAGCCGGACGAAAATTGAGGGGGGAAATTTAATTATATTGGCAAGTTATGTCAAGCCCTTGCTTTAAAGGATTAAACGTCTTATCACCCGTATTATTCATGAAACCCAGACCTTGACAGTGCTAATCACTTATTTTTCACATTTTTATCAGCCACCGAGGGAGGGGGGCGGCGGCTGTGCGACCCAAGTCGCACAGACCGTTGCGCTCCTGCGCAACGGAGCGCATTTCATGCGCCCGCCGCCCCCCAGGCCCCGGGGAAACATAACATCTTACTAATTTATGAATAATCCGGGTTCCAATAATAGATTTAGCTTTTCAGTTTATCCAGGACAGCAGCCAGCAGCTTTTCTATCCGTCCAAGAGAGGCCACTTCTTCAGAGCCAGTTGTGCTGCCCTCTGTCTCCAGCCTGTCGATCCCCTCAGTGGTGATCGAGACCAGGTCTTCTATCTTGTGCATGCGGATAAAGCCGCGTTCGAGCAAGTACTCCAGGTTACGCTCCAGCAAAACTCCCTGAGCGTTGAACTCCTCGGAGAGAGTTTTTTTGCTCACCACCCCACGGTATAAGCCTTCTTGAATGTATTGCTTATAAAGACGATTCAGAATGGCGCTTCGCAAATCCCGGTCACTGCGTGTGCCTTTAGTCATTGATCCTTTCCAACTTTATTTTCTGTGTTTTATAATGCCAACGGATTTCCCGCGGATATGCGCCCCGGCATGGACTTTGTCATGGCAGGCTCTGCAGAGTACAAGCAAGTTGGCACTCTCGGGCTTTCCACCGGTTGCAATCGGCCTGATAAAATGGATCTCGAGCCCTTCCCCCGATTCGCACGCCTGGCAGCTCGAGACACTTCTCCCCGCAGCATAAAGTTTTCGTATGAGTGACTGACCGCTCACCGCACTGCTTCTATACTTCTGCAAGCAAACCGAACAGAGCGGCCAGCAGTCGCCAAGGGTGTGAGCCTGGCGCGGGTCGCTTGCTTTCAGCTCGATATTGCATGCGGTGCAACGGGTCATTTTTCGATCACGGTTTCCAGAGCGGATCCATCGACCGGGCAAACAAACTCAACGCTTACTCCGGCGGCAGTGAATGTACGCCCGCAGGAGGGACAGCGCATGATTTTAACTTTTTGCTGTCCATCTTTCCGGGTGGTAATAAAAGCTGAATCCGCTTCACTTGGACGCGGTCTTAAATCTCCTGATACAAGCATTGCCACGACTTCCTCGAAAGAGCCTCTTTCCGGCACCATGCCTTCTTTCTCACTCCAGTGCCTGAGCAGCCAGGAGCGGAAGTGACGCGTATCGAGGGGGAACTGAAGGGCTGGTATTGCGGAAGAATCCACGAGCGTGGCCAGCCTGTCGTTTTCGTGGCATTGAATACAGCTTTTCGGCCAGGAAAAGGGAACCGCGGCAAATTTCAAGGGTGAACGTTCTGCATGGCAGAGTCCGCAAGAGCGGAGAGCGAGTTTTCCGGGGCGGAACGGACGGCCCAGGTGGTCTGATCCATGGGCGGGTTCGAAATCGAGTTCGCCCGGGGCTCCATTGTGGCAAACCGTGCAGCCGAACTCCCGGGGCGGGTGAAAGACCATCACCCCGGGATAACTTTCCTGCGTTGCCTCCGGAAAAAGCATTACCCGCTTACCGCCGTCCAGCCCCAGGTGGCAACTCGTGCATAACTCACGCACAGGCACGCGTTCCGGCCTGAGCCAGCGAATCTCATAAACCTTGCTGCCTCGGATTTCAATGTAATCTTTGATTCTTCCCACCGCCTCCAGGCCATCTCTCAGGGAGTCCATCTGGGCTGCTAAGCGTTCCGCTTCGTTCTCAAGGCGTGACATGAACCTGGCTCGGGAAAAATAACGGGTTGTAAAATCTTCATCCACTCCCAGGGAAGCTCTCCTGGCGGTTTCGCGCACTGCGAGCAGAATATCATGATAGCCTGACAGTTCCCGCCTCAAAGCAAGAAGGGAATCGGCAAGCCTGTCCAGCCGCGAAAGCAGTTCACTTTCGGCAATCAGATCGTAAAGCTCTTCCAGGCGTGTGGTGTCGTCTGGTTGAATTCCCCCTTCACCGCTACTTGCCACCTGAGTGAGACTCCTTTCCAGGTAGGCGGAGATATAGTCCCGCCCGTAGGAGCGCCAGTCGCTTCGGGGCAACCAGAAAAGCAGGCTCAGAATAATTGCCAGTGCTGAAAAAACCGTAATCTGCCTTGCCATGAGTCTTACAGAAGAGGAATATAGTAAAAGGTTTGTCAGAAATTATACTAACACTAGCTTGATTAACGGGCAAGGGAGTAAAAAGGCATGGTCTTTCTTGATTGCAAGACTCCTTACGAAAATAAATTTTGGCCTGGTAAGAAGTCATATTAAATTAATGTAAAATTATATTTTTACCGGAGTGATAAAATCTTGCGTTCAGCCAGGAGACTCCGAGCGAGTTTGACTGGCTTGCGGGTGTTTTGTCTTTGTTCCGTGCTTTGTGTTGGCGTTAGCCTGCCCGGGGCATTCTCGGAGGACACGGATAAAAACCTCAAGGACTTCAACGAGGATATGCTGCGGCTGGAGAAAGCCCGAAGGGCTGCGAAAGCTTGAACGCGAGATAAAAAAATGTTTTGCTCAGAGGGAGAAGTGATTTGCGTAAAACCGGCGGCTGGAACCTGGAGCGATTCGGCTGGATATCCCTGTACATCGGGATCTTGACTATCCCCTTTTTCCCACCCTATTCACTCATACTGCTCGTTTTCGGCGGGGTAATCGCAACAATCTACCATTCGCGGCACCGATAAAGACACCCCACTGTTGCGGCTTATCCTATGCTTGCCCTAAAGCTTTTACCCATCTTCTTTCCGCTGCTCCAAACCGGTGGTTTCTAAGTCGGCGTTTTCCGATTCCCTGCTTTTTCGGGCGCTGTCTTCGTGTGGATTCCTGCTCTCGTAATCCTTGATAAAATAAGTGATCTCGCGAAGGTGATTATCGATCCGGTCGAGGTAAAATGACATGCGGGAAAGCTTTTTCGAGAAACTTTGCACGAGAAAAAAGGTGAAAATAACCGCCACTGTCAGAACCACCGGCAGGATCTGGCTGATGAGATCAAGAAAATAAACCAGTTGCACGATATGGCTTTCAATCCAGTTCATGTTTATCTGGGAAAGAGATTGAGCCGCAAATATTCAGGCCGGGGTTAAGATTTCAGGGATTCCCGGTTTTAGAATCCCTGCCTGAAGGCTGAGCGGGGTTTTTACCCTGGCTATCATTAGCTTCCTTCCGGTTCTTTCCTCCAGGGGCCTGGTCTACTGTTGTGGCGGCCTGCGGAGACTCACTCGGCACATTCGCCGGTTTTTCAAGCTGTTCCCCGGTGGGCTTTTTCTGGCCTGGGCCACCCATTTTTTGCCCGGCCCGGGTGTCTGCCAGGGGGGGTTTGTTGGGTTCATTCACCCCCTGGGAAGACTTTTGTCCGGTTTTCGTTGTATCCTGCGAAACGGCTGGTACTGATACCGAATCCGCACGTGCAGAATCAGCAGTTGCGGTGGAGTCTGCCACCTGCTTTATCCGGGCGATCGAATCGAGACGTGCCTGTTCGATCGAGTCGAGCCTTGCCACTCTTGCAACCTCCCGGTCGCGAAGAACCTTGGCAAACAGAGGCACATCCACCGGCTCGACCATGCTCTCCATCTCCCAAGCCAGGGCCTTGCCATAGCTTTCCTGCACCATCACGTCCAGGACAAAGCCGGTGACCCTCCTTGTCGTGTCCACCTCGACCTGTGGTCCACGAGCAGGTCCACGACCGCTCCGTTCCAGCCGACGTTGTTGTTCCAGTTGTTTTACAGCCTTTTCGTACCTGGCATCCAGAAAGGCCTGAAGCGATATCTGCAAGCTGTCGGGAATCGGAACCTCGACCCAATCACCGTCAGATACACCGTATGGGAAATATTCACCGGCGTTCACTGTGAAAAGAATATCCGAATCGACTTCTTTCTCCAGGTAGATATAAGTATTATTAGTAGTTACAAAAACTGAATCGTATTGTGTAAATAATTTCGTATCATCTTCTCTCTGCCTTCTTCTGTATCTGTCGACAAGACTGCTGCGTTGCTCAGCCTGCTGGACTTGCCTGATATAATCTTCCTTTGCCGCATACCAGACGTCTAGCGTATCCTCCGGCATCTTTCCCCAGCGTTTCACATCCTGGAACTTGAGCCTTGCCGTATTGATCGTATCCGGCAGCAGCCGAAAAATCCCCGTGTGTTCGAAATCGGCATCAACCGGCTTGGTGTCTTTGACCTGGAGATTTTCTAACACTTTCATCTTGATATTTCTTCTGCCTATTTTAAGTTCCAGGCGGTGAAATCTGCGCTCTATAGGGTAATAATTTATACTTCTCAGACCCCGGAAAACATTGCGCACTCTGAAATTCTCTGTCGGGAACAGACGGGTATGTACAATCAAACCCTTTTCCGGGCTTACTTCCTGGTTAACCAGGCGCATTTCAACTATCGACGTACCCTTCTTGTCATAGCCGATAAAAACGCTATTGCGGGAAAAGTCGCTCTCCTGCGGTTCTATCTTGCTCCTGTCGACTTTACCCTTGCCAATAAAGGGGATAGAGAAACACCCGCCAAGAATGAGAAGCAATAGCAGCGGGAAAATTCCCCAGGCCGATTTTTTAATCCTGCGCTTCATACCAGTGTCTTGATAAACTAAGTTTATTGATAATGATATCAGCGCTGATCCAGCAGGTTCAATAGCGGAAAAATCAATAAGTCTTTCATCTTTTTCAAGTTAACCACTCTGAAAACAAAATACAAGGGTGGTCAGCACTATGAATATACAGCACGGCATGACCGGGGAAAGGAGCCGTGAAAGACTTGCGACTGCCGCCCTTGGTGATCCAGGTATCCGTGTAGGTTCCCCATTTGGGATCGAACCATTCGACAACAAGCGGTTCCGGGGTTGCTGAGAGGTCTACAATCACCTCGCCTCCTTCCGGGAGATAAACCAGGTATTGGGCATTATCGGGTTCGGGCCTGGCCAGACAATAGCGGGTGGAGACAAGCTCGTCTCTTGGCGTCATCGCGGCAAGATCGACCCTCGAGGCGAATGCCAGGGTGTATCCCATATTCTTACGTATTGCTTCCCACTGGAGATTTGAGGCAAGGTCTTTATCAGAAAGATAGGGGTAAAAATACAACTGTTCGAGTGGATCCATAAAAACGGGATTTAGCCCGCGAAGGAAACTTTTCCAGACCCAGCCTGCGTTACCGCCGATTCCCCATAAGTGATCGGTATCTGTCAGAATGACCTTGCTACCGTCAGAGGCTGGAGGATCTTTTCTGTATGCGTCGTTTTCCCCCGGGTTGGGAGATACCGCCTCTGCCGGGCTTGTGAACAGATCCTCGTTCTTGCCGCCCTGATACTGGAAAGTCATCACCACAGGGTGCTGTTTCGGCTTGTTCTTTTCGTACTCGTGGATATAATCGATCATCGCATAATGCCACTGGGTGGAATTTTTATTGCTCTCGTTACTGATCTCGTAGAGCACATTGTCCAGATCGCTGACCGTATCCACGACCTTCCTGATATAAGCTTTCTGCAACCCGGTAATCTCAGGGACAGCCAGCATGTGTACCTCTTCCCCTTGCCCGTCGCGGTTGGGATCTCCATTGATTCCGTTAATGTTGTTTGAACGGTTAAAGGGGTGTCCAGTCCAGGGATTGCCGAAAGTGCGGATGAGCTAAGCAAGGGAATGTGGTTATGTCTGGATGTTTAAAAACCGGAAAGAAAGGAGAAAAGGGATGGTGAGGGCATACTGGCTTTCAATTGCAATTCAGACACATGCTTGATAAAGTTATTTATACCATCTATATTATAATCACCTAAAGCGTAATAATGATCCGGAGAAATTGGAGATTATGTCTCTTCGATTTTCAAAAAGAATGGGCTATATTTCTTTACTCACAGCTCTGCTCTCTGGATTGGCATGCAGCAAAGACAACCCAACAGGACCAATAATACCAGACGACACAACACCACCAGTAATATCTAATTTTCAGCAGCAGGTTAATTCGTATAATGCAAAATTCACATGGGTAACAGACGAAGATGCAAGATATGATGTAGATTACAAAAGCGACAGCATCCCTGAAATAACTAAAACCACATACTCAACAAACCACTCCGCCACTTTACCAGACCTTGAACCTGGAAAATCATACACGGTTGAAATAACAGTATATGACAGAAATGACAACAAAAGAACCAGAACAGAAAATATCACAACCCTCCCGCCGCCTGACACGACTGCGCCCACGATAAGCAACCTAACGCTGGAAACAAGTAACGAAGGGGACGAGAATCCGTTCATCAAGTTTACGTACACAACAAACGAACCCACAGCAGACTCAATTTATGTTGAAAATGCTGGAAAAATATACCCATTAGGAGAAACCACATCAAAAACAGCGCATTCCTTCATGTTCTCAGACCCAGCAGCTGACAGCGCGAACATAACGCTGGTAGCAATCGACGAAGCCGGCAACTCTTCAAGAAGAGACACATCTGCTGTGGTGGATGCTGCGGAGAGGTATGGACTTATTGTAACAACAGGCGATTCACCAGACTGGGCTGTGGAAGATGAAAAAGCATTCAAAGATTTTCTTGAAGAACGGGGACATAACGTTACATATCTCAAAGGTGAAACTGAAACCACACCAACAAAAGCAGAAATAACATACGCAATATCACAAATAAAGGAAAAAACAGATCCTAATGACGAAGTTGTTTTCGTTTTGGGCGCGCACAGCTCACCTGATAAATCTGGAGAAATTAGTATAGGCGGAGAATGGATTGGCCCGGAAGAAATTGTTAACCAGTGGAACGAAGATGATTACGGTATTATAAAATATTTTGCAACTAGCTGTACCTCCAAACTTGTTATAGACAGGACATCCATGCCACGCTCAATAAATATGGGACCTGCCTGGGATAAATTCCCAGCTATGCCGTTCTTTAACAAGACATATGGTACTATTGCAGGTATTATACCAGAATTCAATAATAAACCTGACATAACAATAGGAGAACTATTTACCGAATTGTACAACGACTACTGGACAACATTACAAAAATACCATCCATTCCTCGGGATCAAAGACAATCCTGCAGAGCCACCGGGAGAGTACCAGGCTTATTCGGACAAAGATGGTAACATTCACGGTTATTCAGAGTGGCTGGACAGGAGAGCTTTCAGGATACCGGAGCTAAGGGAGAAGTGAGTCCTGGTGAATAAGTGCCTTCCTGATCCCTACTAACCGATCCATTAAAATGAGTACAAAAAATCTCTTAAGAAAATTTGGATACTTTTCCTTGCTTTGCATTCTGTCTTCCGGATGCAGCGACAGCGGCCCCACAGAACCGGTGGTACCCGAAGACACCACCCCGCCTGTTATTTCAAATTATTCAGAAAACGTAACTTATAACGAGGCAAATCTTTCCTGGGAAACTGACGAGGAGGCAAGGATAGAGGTGGACTACTTAGGGGACAGTAAGCCTGAAATCTCGGACAGTGCTTACAGGAAAACTTATTCCGCTCATCTTACAGACCTTGTGCCTGAGAAAACCTACAATATTATTATAAAAGTATATGACAGGGCAGGCAATGTTACAGAAAAAAAGATAAGTTTCACAACCCTCCCGCCTCCTGACACGACTGCGCCCACGATAAGCAACCTAAATCTGGAAACAAGTCCTGATGAAGCTGAAGATCCATTCATTAAATTCGATTATACAACAAGCGAGCCAACACAGGATTCTGTTTATGTTGAAAACGGCAGCAAAGTATATTCCTTACTGGAGTCAGCATCAAAAGCAGCGCACTCCTTCACGTTCTCAGACCCGGCAGCCGACAGCGTGAA
>CAZJQI010000008.1:0-85558 GCA_964548275.1 uncultured Gemmatimonadales bacterium | reverse complement strand
ATGGTTAAATATACTACATGTTGTGTCTACTCCAGTCAAGGGGATACCCCTATTTAGCTTTTATTAAATCTCAGCCTGTAATCGAATCCGCAACCTGTTGTGAAGATTGAAAATATAACTTTTTCGAGCCATCTTATTCAGTTGCCCCCGCGGGAAAGCCTGTTCTCCTTCGGCAGGCTGATCTCAAGCCGATTACCAGAGCCTCTGGCCAATCAGCCCACCGCCTAAACACGTGACAGTGGCCGATACGCGTTACGGCCCTGGAGTTTCAGACAGAGGAAAAATCGACCTGGTTGCTCTCGGTGAGGGAAAAAACCGGCTGATCTGAACGAATTTACACAAAGCAGGATTTTAGCCCGGATTATTCATGAATTAGTAAGATGTTATGTTTCTCCGGGGCCTGGGGGGCGGCGAGCGCATGAAATGCGCACCGTTGTGCAAAAGCGCAACGGGCTGTGCGACTTGGGTCGCACAGTCGCCGCCCCCTCCCTCGGTGGCTGATAAAAATGTGAAAATAAGTGATTAGCCATGTCAAAGTCTGGGTCTTATAAATAATTCGAGATAGTTGGAACTGAAAGAATTTGTTCTTAATGGAAGATATTATTTATCTCGCTTGCGGGAACTCGCCCTGTTGAGAATTTTCAATTCCCTGCGGGAGAGGCTTTCCATGCCCCGGGTATTTATCTTATCCAGAATCCGGTCCACCTCCTCACGTTCCTGCCTGTCAGCCATGTTTTCTTTCTCTACCAGCTTTATTCTCCTGTGGCGCTTTCGCTGGTAATAGTAATCCAGCAGGCGTGAAAAATTCCACTCCTTTTTTAGATAGAGGTAGCCGATCAGCATGCCTGACAGGTGGGCAAAGTGCGATACTCCAGAGGGCACCCAGCACAGATAAAGCTCGATTGCGGCAATCAGCAGGACAAAGTATTTGGCCTTCATCGGGAAAATGAACATAAACAGGATCGTGCGCTCCGGGAAAAGAAGGCCGTAGGCGGCGAGAATGGCGAAAATAGCTCCGCTTGAGCCGATCAGCACCTGGAACGGTGTGCCGGAGGTGATAAAGAGAGGCAGGCCGGAGGCGAATATCCAGTAAATAACACCTACGCAAACACCGGTAAAAAAGAAATATATCAGGAACTCACGGCTGCCCCAGATGCGCTCGAGCTCACTGCCGAACATCCAGAGAACGAACATATTGACCAGCAGGTGCCAGAGATTTCCGTGAAGGAACAGGTAGGTTCCGAACTGCCAGATCATCAAATATTTATTAATCAGCCACGGGGTGAGTCCGAAGGCGGTGAGCCAGAAAGAGCTGCCCGCTAGCTGGATCAACTTACCGATTAAGAATGAAACCGTGCAGGCAATTATCAGGTACTTGATAGCCCGGGTAAGGCTTCCCCCGATTCCGAAAGTGGCTCTCTCATAGTATGTGTTGTATCTCATAAGGCGTCCTTTAGACCGGCCTAAAATCTTCCGCGTTTGTGAAATACCAAAGAAACAGCCAGTATTACCAGGGCGGTAATCGCGCTGGCTGCCACTCCGCGAGTGACCGAATCCGAACAGTAAGCGAACCGCACCTGGTGTCTGCCGGCTCGAACCGCCACTGCGCGAAGGGCGTGATCTGCACGCAGTACCGGTGCCTCTTCCCCGTCTATCCAGGCTTTCCACGCCGGGTAATGCCACTCGCTGAGAACCAGAATACCCGGCCTGCCTGTCTGGACATCAATCACTATTTCGTTCTGAGTATATCTGCTGATCTCCACTGTGGATTCAATATGTAAACCGGGTTCAGAGGTGTCAATGCCGGGATCGGCTTCGAGCACGACCTCGGAGTGATGGTCGAAATCCGGGCTGTTCAGCGTTTCCAGGATCTGTTCGTCATTATTCAGCACACGCCAGTTGTGCACAACGAAAGCGCGCGGCAGGTAGGTGGGGTGAAAAACAAACCCTGCTGTTCTGCGCTCCAGATCCACGGCGATCTTGTATTTCACGTTGAGCAGGTCGAACCGCCGCTGTTTTTCTACCTCCCCGAGCCGGCGTTTGAGCTGAAGCGGATTATAGCCCTCGATCAGGAAAATCCGGTGGATACTCCCCTGGTTGCGGCGCAGAAGCATGATTCCCGGATTCTCGATACTGCGTGCATTGATACGGAAAAGCTCCTCCTCTCCTTCCTTCTGAAACCTCTCAACGAACATGTTGTGCGGATAGAGCTTTTCCGGTGATGCCTCCCCTCTGAGGAAAGGCGCACCGAACCAGAATAGTTCGGCAAAAACAAGCAGGGAGGCGGCAATGCCTAATCCAATGCGGCCTTTCCCTTTAAGAAACACGACTGCAAAAATCAGGGCCGCGGCTGCTGCGAACCAGCCCAGAGAGGCAAAACAGGCTGCGGTCAAGGCGTGTTTCAGCGGCCCCTTGGCCAGAATCCCACCCGCGACTGCGGAAAAAACGGGCGTATTCAGGAAAAGCAACATCAGGATGATAATTGAGAAGAGGGCTAAAATCAGGTAAAACAGCCCGCTTTTATAAAATTTACTGGAAAGTTTGCCCGCCGATCCTGCAAGCATCGACCAGCCGTGTGCTGCAAGAAGGGCCAGCGCAAGGGATACCAGAGCCGAAAATCGACCGGGGATACGGAAACGGTCGAATCCCGGTGCAATGTAAAAGAAAAGCTTATAGAGAAATCCATATTGCCCCAGGGCCAGCCAGAGGCTTATCACCGCCAGAGCAGCGGCAAATGTCACATGGCGGTTGCTCCTGAAACAGCGAAGCGCCCAGCAAGCCAGGATCAGCGGCAGGATCCCGATAAAAAGGCAGGTCTCCCAGAAGTGGCTGTATCCGCCTGCCCAGTAATTATTGAATCTCGGATAATGAATCCCGAAAAATTTCGGATTGATCAGTTTCAATAAAAGATGTGGGGCAAGAGAATGCTCCACAGAGGCCTGATAGGTCATCTCCCTGCGGGGAGTAAACTCGGCCAGTTCAGCCGCTGGCAGATAGCAGAACGCATTCAGCCCAAGAGCGGCAATTGCCACGAATGCCAGAGTTGCCAACCGCCGGAGCGCCGAAGAACGAGTCCAGGCTCTGGTCTTTTTTTGCCCCAGCTCGTATACCAGCCAGTAAAGTCCGAGAGTGTAATAGATATAGAGGCTGTACTGCGGATAGCCCCCCATATTGCTCAGTGCCAGAAACAGCGAGCAGAGCAGCACGTGTCTGAACTTTCTGCCAGAGAGTGCCTTTTCGAAGAACTCCAGAACCAGCGGCAGCCAGATAAAAACATAGACGAAATTCATGTGGAGAGCGTGGGTGACCATAAATCCGCTGAAACTGAAAGTCACCGCCCCGAGAAGAGAGGCCTCGAGCTCGACACCGCAGAGCCGAAGGAAACGATAGGTGAAAATCGCTGCCAGCAGGTAGTGCAGGATCTCAATAAACTGCACGAGATATGGGCTCACCGATTCAGGCGTGGCGAACAGGGCCTGAACCAGATTGAACGGGTAAATGATCGCGGTCTGAATGTCCGCGAAAAAAGGCTGCCCGCCGAAAACATAGGGGTTCCAGAATGGGAAATGGCCCATCGCAAGGCTTGTTGCGGCAAACGCGCGATAGGGATAATTCTGGTAAATGAAATCCTCCCAGAGCCAGGCGCGGGAGAGCTCGAAAGGCGTGATCAGACGCCAGAAAAAGAGCGCTGTCAGAGCTGCTAAAAAAAGATATGGAAAGGCTTGCCAGAGAAAAGCGAAAGAGGCGCTGTTTGCGGAGGCAGTCCGCGGCTCATTAACCGATGGATTTTTCCCTGAGTTCAGTTTTGATCTGGATGGAGGAATGGTTAACACTACCCGTAAAGTCCTTTACGGTTGTTGTTCCGAATCTGGTAAAGCTCATAAAGACAGGTAAACACATTTTTCCACAGCTTTACCCTGGTCGCCTCATCATTATACCAACTTACCGGGATTTCCTGGATCCGGAATCCTTTGTGCCTGGCGATAAAAATTATTTCCGTATCGTATCCCCAGCCGGATATACGCTGAGTGCCGAAAACAGGCTCGATTGTGCGGCGGTGGAAACACTTGAAACCGCAGGTGAAATCAGTCGTATCGAGTCCCAGCAGCCGGTTCGAAAGCCAGGTAAATACCTTGCCCATATTCTCACGGTAAAACGGCTGATGTTTACCCACATAAGCTCCTGCGGTTTTCCTGGTTCCGATAATAACCTCCACCCCTTCTTTCATGTACGGCTCGAAACGGTCGAATATCTCGATCGGCGCACTCATGTCGGCATCAGCAAAAAGCGCATACTCACCCCTGGCGGCGAGCATACCGGTCTTAATTGCGTATCCCTTGCCCCGGTTTTTTTCGTAGCTGATCAGTCTAAGCACTATCTTTTCATTGCTGAAAGAGTTAACTACCTCAACCGTCCTGTCCATGCTGCCGTCATCGACCACCAGGATTTCAGTGGGAAAGCTCTTGTTCCTGAAAAACTCGAGCATACATTCAAGCGTTTTCCCGATCCTTTTTTCTTCGTTATAAGCCGGTATGACTAACGAAAGATAGAGATGTTCACGGCTCAAGGTAATAAACTCCTGTAAAACTTAGTTATTATTCGGTTCCTCCCCAGCAGCGGCGGATCCGGGGATACTATCCGGGAAGGCTTTATCGCCGTTCTCCTGAAGAGGTTCAAAGGCTCTGGCCGGCACCACATTGCCCTGAGAAAGTTCAAGAACAAAAACTTTCCTCCTCACAAGCCCGGAATCTTCAACCGAGTAAATCCCCATCGCTCCGCTGAAATGCAAAGAGCGGTTCAAATTACGGGCAAGAAGCCGCCGGTGGGAGGGCATGCTGCCGGCTGCTGCCAGAATAATGGCCGCAGCGTCGTATCCCAATGCGGAATAGCGATTCACCGGACGGCGGTGGGTTGTTTCGTAAAGTTCCTTGAACTCTTTCCAGCGCAAACCCTCTCCTTCAGCGTAGAATGCGGAGGCGAAAACAGCGCCGTCCACGTATTCACCGCCCAATCGAATCACCCTTTCGCTGTCCCAGTACTCAGCACCAAGAAGACGGATATCACCGAGACCGTAATAATATACCTGGGAGGCGATCTGGGTTATTTCATTCGTTTTTGCAGAAAGGTAGACAGCATCCGGAAGGTAGCGCTGAAGCAGGTTCAACTGGTTTTCGAAAGTGCTTGTTTGGCCGGAATAACGCTGATTCGAAACCACCACTCCCCTGGATTTGCGTACTGCCCGGGCGAAAGTGTCTGCCAGCAAATTACCTCTTTCATCATCGGAAGCGAGAATGGCGAAGGTGTGAAGTTTCAACTCATCCACTGCAAACCAGGCCAGTTCTCGGGCCAGTTCAGGATCGGTACGGTTCAGCACGTGCACCATCGAACCCAGATAGTCCAGTCCCGGCGCATCCGCGGTCGGGCAAACCAGGGGAAGGCCACTTGCTGCGGCCACAAGCGCTATTGCAAGAGAGGTCTCGTTCTCATAAGAACCGATAAGTCCGGCTACCGTGCTGTCTGCGGCAAGAGCCCGGCCCAGGATAGCCGCCCGGATCGGGTCCGAGGAGTCATCACGGATATCCAGAATCACCTCTCTGCCCTTCTGAAGGTTCCGGTTGAACTTCTCCACAGCCAGTTCGATTCCCTCCAGTATCGCTTTTCCGAACTGAGAGAACTGTCCGCTCAAGGGAAGAATTACCCCTAACTTGTAAGCAATAAGCCGCTCCTCGGACAGGTATTGCTCTCCCTTTGGAGGGGCCTTTATCCGCCTCAGCAAAAACTCCAGTTCCCTGTGCTGGTCACCCGGGATTGTCCTCTGGAAAGAGTCGTAAAGCGAGTCAGCACTCAAATCTTTGCCTGTGGCCAGGCGTGAGCGAATTCCGTAATAGACGGAAAGGTAAACAAGCTGGCTGTCCTGCGGGGCGGCTCTTGCAAGTAATCTGTCAAATGCTGGTATCGCCTGTTCGTATCTGCCTGCAGAATAGTACTGGATACCCTGCTTCAGAAAGTCGTACCCATCTGTATCAGGCCTGGTGGCGCGGCCTTCGGTCCGAACACCGGCTCCTCCACAACCCGTGCTTAGAACCATGATCGATAACAGACAGGCCCATCTTTCCAATCCGGCTGAAAGCATACGGTTAAATCCATGTTTGCGATGGGTTTTTTGAGCATTCAGGAAAAAATAAAATAGCTAATCCAGAAGCCAAGAGCAACGATAAACTTAAATGAAATATTGCAGTTACAGATAATCGGGTAGGAGGCGGGGTCACCCCCGCCGTCCTCCCACACCACCGGGCATACGGTTCCGTACCACGGCGGTTCCTGCCACGCTCAGCTATAAGGCCATCAATGCCTGACACCTTATAAGCGCCCAGCCTTACCTCGCGGATTCCGTCCGCTACCCTCCGAAGGGGTGCCGTGCATCTCAGTACGACCTTCTGCGTCTCCTACGATCATCGAATTTCGAGGCTCCTTCCCCATCCTTCATGTTCGGGCCTTCAGTCCGGTCGAAATGACCTACTATGCCCTCTGCTGACTTCTGCCTACCCTTCCCGACACCTCTCAATGCCGGTAGCTCAAGGCAGATAGGCAGACCTCCCCGGGTAATGCGCACCCACCTCCACGCTTATGCCCGCCGCATATACGTACATACCTTCCGTACAGGTATCGGACTTTGAAGATATTCGCCTTCTCATCCGGCATGCACGCCTACTATGCGATTCCTGTTCGTCAGGCCAGCGCTTTGCCTGCGGCTTCCTTCAGATCCCACCTCACGATGGGCGCCCTTGCCGTCCGGCTAACAGTTCCCCCTGCCGGGCCTGTATAGGACTCTAACCTTCAAGTGGGTGCGCCCTGCCGGGCGCACAAATAAAAAGGGATTAGCCAGATTTTGCTAACCCCTTGTAAGTTATGGCGCCCCCTACAGGATTCGAACCTGTGGCCTACGGATTAGAAGTCCGTTGCTCTATCCGGGCTGAGCTAAGAGGGCTGTTGGATTTTTTTATAAATTTGGCTGTTTAAAAGTAAAAATGCAAATGAAGAAGTAAAAAAAATAAACCAAACTCTATATAATTTCAAGAAATTAGACTGCGTTAAAGAAAACCTTCCCCGCTCCTACCACCCCACCTCGTAATCGAAATACTCGTACCGGTCGGCCTCCCCCACCCTGATATACCTGCGGCTGATTGACGGTTTTTCACCCTGGCTGCCCTGCGGAAAAAATTCGGCAAGTAGGAGATAGCCGCCCGCTTTCTGCGGTAGTTTTATAGCCACAGGCTGGTATTTCTTGTAATAGGCAGGTATGGCGATTTCCAAAGATTTTTTTACAATTTCGCTGCCGCTGGAATCGAGAAGCCGCATTTCTACCCGGCCTTTCACCTCCTGCTTGTTGTCGTTCACTCCCACCAGGGTGAAAGAAAGCAGACTTCCCGGTTCTCTTGCGGGCACGTGCCTGGAGTAGCGGGCATCCTCCAGGTCGATAAACACTGCAGCGGGTGCGAAACAGTGTTTCAGCCATTTCAGGGCAGGCGCAGGTCTCAGCTCTGCAATGGGGTGGAGAAACCAGTCGCCGGTGAACCCGAGGTCGTTTGTCAGGTAGCAGAAAGCGAGCACGCCTGCCAGGGAGCGCTCGGTGCGCAGCCATTCGGTCTGAAGCTGCACCCAGTAAGCCTGGAACTCGCGGCGCTGCTGCGGAGTGGCCCGGCTGCCCAGGTAAAAGTCGTAAACCCCGGTGGTGAGCTTTGCCGGGCTGCCGTTGCGCCAGAGCCAGACCCAGCCGTATTCGTTGGCGAGCTGGGCAGCGCTGGAGCTCAGCAGGCTGTTCCTGGAGTGGCCCCAGTAATGAAGGTCGCCCAGGGGGTAAGGCGGATCACCGGGCTTGTCATTAAATCCGGTGCGGTGGCCGAAAACCATGTAAGGATGCGGCTCGTCCATCTCGTCCAGGGTCATGTGCTCGCTGGTCATGTAGCCTGCGTCCCAGATCCGTGTCGGGTCGAGCCTTTTCAGCTCGGGGATCAGTTCGTTGCCGATATAGTCGTCCCAGTTCTCGTTGATCGCGTCCCAGATCACCACGCTCGGATGGCTGCCGTCAGCCCAGACCCAGTCTGTGTACTCGGCCCTGATCTGGTCGTCCCAGCCGTGGTTCTGCCAGTAGAGCCACTCGTTCTGGATCATCAGGCCTGCCTCATCCGCTATATCGTACCAGAATTTGGGCGCAATGCCCACGCAGATCCGCATGGCATTCCAATCCAGCCTGCCCGGTATTTCATCCAGGAGCCGGGTCACCCACTGTCTGTCCCAGGGCAGAGCCTTGCAGTTCGGGTCCTCGAAAAAACGGTACAGTGTGATATTCGTGCCGCGCAGCAGTATTTTCTCGCCGTTAAGTGTAAAATGCTTGCCGCTGCGAGTGAAATCGCGCAGGCCGAAATCCTGCTCGATCCTGTCGCTGGTCTTGCCCTGGCTGTCGCGCAGTGTAACAGCAGCAGTGTAGATAAACGGGTCCTCAGGCGACCAGAGGCGCGGGTTGTCGATCGGCACGTCGACCTCGATCACGGTAAAATTATCCCGCTTGACAATCTGAGAACGGGCGACCGGAGCGCCCGCCTGTGTGCCGGACTTCTTTTCGCGCACGGCGATCTGGACCGTGCAGGAGTCCTGCATCCTGTCGCCGTACTGAACCTGGGCCGGCAGAAAACTTCTCACCCGCACCTTGGCAGTCACCCTGCTCCGGGCCACGGAGGGCAGCAGGAGGACATTGTTGAGTCTGAGCGGGCCGGTGAAAGAGATATAAACTTCATCCCAGATACCCGGCCAGTAGGTGACTTTCTCCTTGTCAGTGCTTCCCGCGGCCTGGCTGGGCAGCCGTTTCCTGTCGTCCAGGCGCACCAGCAGCTCGTTCTCCTGCCCGAAACGCACGGCGTGGGAGGCTAAAAACTCGACCGGAGTGTAGCAGGAAACCGACTGCCCCAGCTCTATGCCGTTGAGAAAAGCCTGGATCACATACTTGCTTTTCAGGATGGTCAGTACAGCCTGCCTGCCTTTCAGATCAGCGGGAACCGTGAATTTCCTTCGGTACCAGTTGTAGCGTGGCTCGTAGGTGCCGTCGCAGTAGGCCTCGTACTGTTCTATCCGGGGCTGCGCGAGGAAAATCAGCCCGGGCACTGGAATTTTGCGGGTGAATTTTTCAGGAGCAAAGGCTGTCTCGGTCTGCTCGAAATCCCAGGTGCCGGAAAGCCCGATCACAGTCCTTGATTCAAGGGCGAATCCAGCAGCAGCAAAGCTGAAAAGAAAGATCGAAAGCAGGAGCGATGAGGTTTTCATTTGCCGTGCCCTTTCTGAGCAAGTGAACTGTTCAGGCGTGCGGGTATTGTGAGCTAAGATAAGCTAAAAGGGCGCTGTGGAAGATGCAAAAGAATATTCGCCGGATTAGCAGAGATAGCCAATCACCGCCCCCTGCATTATAATTGAAATGTAACTTTGTACTTGCCGGTTAACTGGCAGGCTGAAAGAAAAATTATTTTTTCATGTTACTTTTGTAACCAAAAGTAAACAAAAGTTTTTTCGAGGGTGCAAACTCGACTGCCAATAAGGTTATTATATCCCTTGTTGTTTTCAGGTAAAAAACGCTCCCGCCGACTTTGTCTATTCTCATTTCTGCCGCAGCCACATCCTTTCGATTTCTTCCAGGGTTTTTCTCTTTGTTTCAGGCACAAAAAGCCAGACAAATAAAATTGTCACGCCGCAAAGGGTTCCGTAGATCCAGAACGGAAAGCCGTGGTGAAATCTCTCCACGAGGAACCTGTTTTCGTTCATTATCGGGAATGTCTGGGAAACAACGAAATTGGCGGCCCAGAGACAGACCGTGGCCAGCGCCATGGCCCGGCCGCGGATTCTGGTGGGAAAGATCTCCGAAAGCACCACCCAGACTACCGGCCCAAGGGAAAAGGCGAAAGAGGCGATATAGCCCAGGACGAATACCAGGGCCCAGGCCCCGGTTTTTTCGAAATAGGCAGCCAGGCCGAAAGCCCAGAGGCAAAGGCCCATACCGGATGCCCCGATAATCATCAGCGGCTTGCGGCCCAGGCGGTCGACAGCCCAGATAGCGACAACAGTGAAAGTGAGATTTACCGCGCCGACCACTACTGTCTGAAGAAAAGCGGCGTCTGTGCCCGAGCCCAGTTTTTTGAAAATCACGGGGGCATAATACAGGATAACGTTGATCCCGGTCACCTGCTGCAATACAGCCAGCGTAACACCGATCACCAGCACGATTTTCATTCCAGGCTGAAAAAGCATCCCCAGCGATCCGCTTTCAGTTGTGATCGCCTCCCTGATAGCGGTCAGTTCCTTTTTTGCCTGCTGGCTGCCGCAGACTCGCCGCAGCACAGCCAGGGCGTCATTGACCCGCTCCTGCTTGGTAAGCCAGCGCGGGCTTTCAGGCACTGGAAACAGCAGCAGGAGCAGCAGAAGAGCAGGCAGGGCCTCGGAGGCGAACATCCAGCGCCAGCCGTACTGGATGTTCCAGGATTCATCACCCTGCCCGGCAATGAAATAATTGACGAAATAGACCACCAGTATACCGGTAACAATTGCGAGCTGGTTGACCGAGACCATCCTTCCCCTGATCCGGGCCGGGCTGATTTCAGCGATATACATCGGCGAGGTCATCGAGGCAGCCCCCACCCCCAGGCCGCCGATTATCCTGAAAATGGCAAACTCGGTTATGTTTCTGGGAAGAGCCGTTCCAACTGCCGAAACAAGGAAAAGAACCGCCGAGAGGATCAGAACCCTCTTGCGGCCGAGCAGGTCGCTCATCGTTCCGGCAATGGAAACACCGATCACACAACCGAGCAGGGCACATGAGGCTGCCCATCCGGTCCAGGCCGGATCGAGCTCAAAGCGGGTTTGAAGGAAACCTATCGCCCCGGAGATAACCGCGGTATCATATCCGAACAGAAGTCCGCCCAGGGCTGCAACCATGCAGACCCCTACCACATAGGCCAGGCTGCCTTTTTCCTCGTTCATGGCACCACTGTTTGCGAAAACTGGAAAGGGTTACTCTAGCTGACACACCGTCCGGTGGGATTCCCTTCGGACGGATGCCTACAAGTATAAACACACTTGGTACGTCTATCAAACAATTTTTCAGCAAATCGTATTTTCGCCGCACCAAAGCTTGTGTCGGCGAGTCTGACAGATCTGCCGGCGACAGTGAAATTCAACCCGCAGCCTGGGGGGAAAAGATAGACAGATACCGGCAGTTTATTGGCTTGAGCTAAAAGGAATTGGCTATTCAGATGGTAGTTGATCCTGGAACCGTACAGCGCTGGGAGAACAGTAGATCTAGGCCAAAGGAAAACCAACTGAGAGATCTAAACCACTTATTTCTCTTCCATGCGAAAAACTCTTGATCTGGTGTGTGGTAAAACAAGCTTCCATTTTGAGCAAGGCGACAATGTTTAAAGGATAAATAATGAAAATTATTTAAAATAAACTTGAAAAAATGAAAAAATAGAGTTAAAATAAAATCAAAGGGCTTTCACCTTCGCCGGACCCGGATTACGTTACTTCTGATACTGTTCGACACGGTCTATGACAGTGTTTCAAGGTTGCACAGTTCGACTATTGCATGAAATATAAAAGTACCACAAGGAAGATGAGGAACATGTCAGGCAAAGCCACTTGTCTACAGATAGGATTAAGAGGCAAATTGGTACTGGTTTGCCTCCTATTTGCTGGCAATATATGTGCCGAATATCCCAAACATGAAATCCAATACACGTTTAGCGTTAGTAATTACCGCGCTGCCGAGCTACTGGCCGCCGGCGACACCTCCGGAGCGTTAGTCATACTGGATAACACGATCTCGCGGCAGCCGGAGAACCACGTCGCTCTGCTGGACCGCGGCCGGCTACAACTGATGGCCGGTAACCGCGAAGCCGCGTCACGTGATTTCACCGCCGCGCTGTACTCTCCAGTCGACAGCATTCGGATCGCCGCCCACACCGGCTTGGCCTGGTGCGCTTACCTGCTGAAGCACCGACAGTGGACCGCCCCGGATCATCTCCGCCGGGCGCTGGCGATCGACCCGGACAGCCCGGCGGTGCTGTACGCCAAGGCGCGGATCATGCTCGACGGCGAGCCCTC
Organism: uncultured Gemmatimonadales bacterium; assembly: GCA_964548275.1. Taxonomy (GTDB): domain Bacteria; phylum Gemmatimonadota; class Glassbacteria; order GWA2-58-10; family GWA2-58-10; genus JAUVUV01. Next base: position 73,414 of record CAZJQI010000008.1, on the reverse strand, counting down.
CACGGATGATGTGCGAATCGCAATGCGGGCCCTGCTGCACCTGCTGGAGGTGGATATCAGCTACCGCGACGCCTACCGGATCTGGCGGGAGCGGGTGAAAGACCGCACCGTGGAGGAAATCCGGCGGGTGATTATCCTGCTGGCTGCCTACCTGCAAAACCACCCGGACAGCACATCCTGGCGGCTGGAACTGGCCCGGGACCGCTACCTGGTTGAGGGGCCGGAGGCGGCCCTGGCCGAACTGCTGGCACTGCAGAAGGATAACCCGGAGTTTGTCAGCCCGGAGATTCCCCTGCTGGAGGCCCGCTGCCGGCTGGAGACAGGCGACACGCTCGCCTTCCAGCGCCTCTACTGGCAAGCTGTGGAGACCGCCGGCCGCACCGGCGAATTCGACCGCCTGCTCGCCGAGGCCGCCGGTATTTTCACTCCGGAGGATGTCGACCGCTGCCGGGGGGCGGTGGATGCGGGACAGGAGAAGGAATTCCTCCACTACTTCTGGGCCGACGGCAATCCCGACAAGCTCTCCGGACTCAATCGCCGGCTGGCCGAGCACTACCTCAGGCTGGGCCATGTCCAGCGCAATTACCGGCAGAACAATCCTTACAACCGGTTCAACGTGAGCGAAGACGCTATTCAGCTTCTGGGTTACCATGGCTTCGAGTACAAATATCACTCGGAGGAAACCACGTTCTCCCCCGGGCATCCACTGGGGCTGGACCACCGGGGCCTGCTGTATCTCCGCTACGGTCCGCCTGAAAAAATCAAGAAAGACAGAACCAGCTTCAGCACGGAATACAATCGCGGGCGCATGCCGGTTAATAATAAACTGAGCGGTCCGGTGGAGATCTGGTGGTACGACGGCCGGCCTTTCATGTTCGAGAAACCGCCGCTGATCGGGGAATTCATCTTCCGCCCGCCTTCTAGCCCCGGCGTTTTCGGAAACATGGACAAAAACAGCACGCCCAGAGTATGGGGTGACATGCAGCAGGCTATACAGCAGCAGAGGCACGTCCAACCGGGAATCCACGAGGCGGAGGAATACTACCTGGCGCAGTTCCGCTCGGCCGACGGCTCGGGAATCACGGAGGAAATCTATCAGGACCAGGTGCTGCCCGAGCACATCGAACTGGTCACAGCCGTGGCGGCCGCCTACGACACCCTGTGGACCGAACTTCTGCGCAGCCACAGCGACTGTTTCCGCATCCCCGGCGAACCGGAAAACCGCTGGGTGGCGGTGCACAGGCTGTATTTCCCGCCCGGCAAGAGCAACTACGCGATCAAGCTGGCCGCTGGAGAGGAGTGCTGGAACGGGCGAGGCCTGCTGAATCTGAAGCGGTTCAACAAGGGATATCTGGAACTATCCGCCATCGTGCTCGGCCTGGACCCGCCCGCGGGCGGAGCTGCCCACGAGCGCCACGGCGTGCGGTTTATCCCCCGGCCCTCGTTCCGCTTCCAGCGCGGCGAAAAAATCCGGGTCTACCTGGAATACTACAACCTGGATAACGGCCCCGGCGGCAAGCGCAGCTACCGGGAGTATATAGATGTTATCCGCTACGAGGGGGAAAAGAGTATCCTGGGACGGATCACTGGCGCGCTGGCCGGCTTGCTCACGTTCGGCGAAGCCAAGGAAAACACCGAGATCAGGCACATTTTCGATCGGGAGGTCGATTCCGGCGACGGCCCGGTGGCCGAATCGTTCCTGCTGGACAGCTCAGTGCTGGCTCCCGGCACCTACCGCCTGCTGATTGAGGCCCGGGACAACATGATGATGTTCTGGGACGAGGAGGCGGTGCTGTTCGAAATTATCGGGTGAGAGGGTAATGTTTGTGCGGGGCCTGGGGGCGGCGGGCGCATGAAATGCGCACCGTTGTGCAAAAGCGCAACGGCCTGTGCGACCCAAGTCGCACAGCCGCCGCCCCCCTCCCTCGGTGGCTGATAAAAATGTGAAAATAAGTGATCCGCCATGTCAAGATCCGGGTTTCATTAATAATCCGGGTTAGTTGCTTTGTATATTTTCTTCCCTGTTATCTTAGTTTCCAAAAGGCATAATCTGTTGATGAGCTTGATTGATAAAAGATGCCTGTATCAGCCTGGACAATCATTTAGCAAGGAAGGTCGAGATGTTCAGCTCTAAAAAACTCCGGAGGGTATTGTGTGTCAATGCGTTTCTATTCCCCTTTCTCGCTTATTTTCAGCTGCTTCCTGCCTATCCCGGCCAATCCAAGCCCAGCCTGAGTTCCCAGTACCCGATAGAAACCCTTCGAGAAGTTCTCCTGCCCCACTCCGAATGGCATCCTTTTGCTACCCTTGCAGAGCGGGATTTCTGGAACTCGCTGCCCGAGCAAACCCGCCGGGTACATCTCGCCAGGGCGGAACAGGTTCTCGGGGAAAAGTGGCCCGTGCTGCCTGCCACCCTCTACCTGGAGTTCTCGATAAACGGCAACCGTAGCAGGTACGAGGAGCCGTATTTTGAGAGGAGAAACCGGCTTGCAAATCTCGTTCTGGCAGAGTGTATGGAGGCGAAGGGGCGTTTTATGGATGAGATAGTAAACGGTGTGTGGGCGATTCTGGAAGAGTCGAGCTGGGTGATTCCGGCGCATATTAACGCACAGCGAGCCAGCTCCGGCCTTCCCGATGTGGAAGAACCGGTTGTGGACCTTTTCAGTGCCGAGACCGTGGCTCTTCTCGCCTGGATTCATTACCTTATCGGCCCGCAGCTCGATGAGATTTCCCCGCTGATCAACACCCGGCTGCTGCGCGAGGCCAGTGTGCGAGTGCTGCGGCCCTGTCTTGAAAGGGATGATTTCTGGTGGATGGGTTTTTCTGGTTCGCATATAAACAACTGGAACCCGTGGTGCAATTCCAACTGGCTCACAGCCAACTTTCTGCTCGAGGGTGATAATAACAGGCGCGTCGCTGCTGTGGAAAAAGTTCTGCGGAGCCTCGATCTATTTATCTCTTCCTATCATCCGGACGGCGGCTGCGATGAGGGCCCGAGCTACTGGGGCCGGGCTGCTGCCTCGCTCTTTGACTGCCTGGAGCTGCTGCGAAGTGCCACGAACAGCGAGATCGACATATACAACAAGCCACTGATACAGCAAATGGGACGTTTTATTTACCGCACGCACATAGACGAGCGTTATTTTATCAATTTCGCAGACGCCCCGGCAAAGGTGGGAATTGCCGGTGACCTGGTCTACAGGTTTGGCAAAAGGATCGGCGACAAAAATATGGCCGCACTGGGGGCTTACGCGGCAAAAAAGCAGATGGCAAAAGACCCGGGTGTCTCAGGAAGTATAGGCCGGGCCTTGCCGGCACTGTCCAACCTTCGCGAGCTGATCTCGGCTGAGGGTTTTCAGCCGCATGTACGGGATGTCTGGCTGGACGGGATCCAGGTCATGGCCGCACGCTCCAGAGCAGGCACCTCTGAGGGGTTGTACCTTGCGGCCAAGGGAGGCCACAATGCCGAAAACCACAACCATAACGATGTGGGCAATTTCACAGTCTATGTGGACGGCCGACCGGCGATTATCGATGCCGGGGTAGGCACATACACTCGCAAAACGTTCAGCGATAAACGCTACGAAATATGGACCATGCAGTCGGCTTTCCACAACCTGCCCACGATCAACGGAGTGATGCAGAAAGAGGGCAGGACTTTCGCTGCCAGGGATGTCCGCTATAAAGAGAAAAACTCCTATGCCGAACTTTCAAGCGATATTGCCGGTGCATACCCGGAAAGCGCAGGAGTCATTTCATGGAAACGCGCGGTGCGCCTCGTGCGAGGTAAAGAGGTGCGGCTGGTGGAATCATACAGGCTTGCCAAACGCGACGGAGAGCTGATGCTCAGCCTGCTCACTCCCTGTGAAGTGAACCTGGAGAAAAAAGGACTGATCACCCTGAGTGAAAAGAGTGCAGAGGGAGAGGGGTTCAAACTCGAGCTGAACTATCCTGCTGATAAGCTCACACCGGCAGTGGAAAAGATAGAACTCGATGACAGCAGGCTAAGCTCGGCCTGGGGAGAAAACCTGAACCGGATAGTCTTGCGAGCAGGCGATAATGCCCCGCTGAAGGATACCTGGAAGCTGCAGTTAAGGAAGAAATGAACAGCCCCGCGGTGTAAAATGCTGTCTAAGCTCCCGGACAAAATCTGACCCATTTTTACCGCAAGGAAAATTACTTTATCAGACTCAAAATAAAAAGGGACTGCCCTTTTGGGACAGCCCCTTTGCTGTTATACGAGGTATTTGCGTCCGGATCAGATTTTCGTGTAGGAGATAGTCGTGCGTGTAATTGAGAGCGTCCCCTCGCCCCACGAAAATGTATACTGGATGGAGAAGAGTCCTGCGCCTTTCAGAAACTTTGCTGTACCTTCATATACATCTGTAGGTCTGTGCCTTACATCGAAAGTATAAATAAGGGTGTCTCCTTTCGTCTCGGCTGTATTATTCGACAATATTTCGGGACTGTGCCCAAATAGTTTGATTTCCCAGCCGGGCGGAAGGAACGGGGCCAGGTCCAGGACGCTGCCTCCCGTGTCTTTGGAGTAATTCATTGCAAACCTGCGGGTCACGGCATCCGAGGTATCTGAATCGTCCACCTCGTACCACAGGGAATCCGCGGACAGGTATAAATCACTGGAATGGGAGATACTGTAATCTTTATTCACGGTAGTTTCGTATTCGGGATAATACGGTTGTTTAAAAATGGAGTCTAATTCAACGTTGAATATAGCAGTCGATATCAGGTGAAAATAGGATGCATTGTCCGGGCCTCTTATGATAATTATCTGGCAAATGCCGTTTATGTTATGGGAGTAATAGGAATCCGGTCCATGCCACGATGAGTAAAACAAGGTGAATCTGTAAGCCTGGCTGTTGCCCTGCAGCGGCAGGTAATCCTGCAGAATCGCTCCTTTCCCGGGTGCGAGCGGATTGTCGCTCTGGCAGCCGCCGGATACAAGCAGCGTGATCCCGCAAACAGCAGATAAAGCCAGTATTCTAATCTTGAGACAGCTCACAGAGCTCGCCTCCACATCCAGGCCTCAAATTCCTACACTCAGGGTGAGAAAATCCTGGTTCGGTATGCCCTGCCTCATGTTCCTCGCATAATCGAGTCTGACATACCTGCTGGCGACAGTGAAATCCAAGCCGCAGCCTAATCGGGATTCGGTCCGGTTTTTCAGGGTATATTCCCCTTCCCCTAGAAACATATACTTTAATTGTTCCACATATACTGCCTGCCGGCGGCCTTCCAGGGTAAGCCGTCCTGCGCGGACAGAGGCTTTCAGAAATTTTGACACCGGCCAATTGAATTCCATGCCAAGCGACTTAAGACTTTGATATGAGTTTAAAAATTCTTTGGGTTTGCAGTACTCGAAGGAAGTCAGAATGTTGTAGTTCTGAGCAAATTGATATTGGTAGCCGAACCCGAGTGTTACCGAACTAGGCAACTCATAGGTAACAGTTTTATAAAATCCATAGCGGCTTACCCTGGTTGTATCCAGATTGATGTCATTGTCTATCACTCTTTCGCTGGAAAAATCGGTCCCGTAGTTTTGTACTGAAATGGAAAGGCTTAGCTGATGATTGGAATGGCTGTAGCGGTATAAGGCTCCTGCGTCTAAAGCCAGCGCACTGGCTTTGTATGCGGCGCCCATGTCAAGATGCACTCGCTTGAGGCTGAAACCCAAAGATAGATTTTTTAAAATACGGTAGGACAAAGAGCCACCGGCCTGATAATCGAAGAATTTGGCTATTTCCCCCGTACCGGTGGGTTGAGATATAGATGTGATTTCAAAATCCCGGTAGTCAAAATAGCCGAAAAAAGCACCGAGCGTGAGTTTGTTTCTGATTATCGGAATTCCCGCGGCGGCGAAGGTGTAATCCATACCGAATTGGTGATTGTAATTCAAGTGCGAAACCGAGGTCTCGATCCTGGTTAGATAAGACAGTCCAGCCGGGTTCCACCATATGGAATTGACATCATCGCCAACTGCGCTGAAGGCGCTCCCCAGTGCTATTCCACGGGCGGAGGCAGGAATCTCTAGGAATTCGGCAGTCTTCAGGTTTGATTTGCCTGTTATCACAACAGAATTGATGTCATTATCTATTCCGCTGTACTCATCTCTATCGATTCCCTGGCAAAAAGCCTCTGTAACAAGCAGCGTGATCCCATAAACAGCAGATAAAGCCAGTATTCTGATCTTAAGACAGGTCATAGAGCCCTCCTGCGCAGATTACTTCGAATAATAGATTATAAGGGATTAATAGGAGGGGGGATATAAACCGCTATTCTCTATATTAAAACTGTTATGCCTTGGTTTGGCTTTCTTTTGTTTTATCGCAATATTATGTCCTCCTGCCCGGAATCGGAAGGATTTTAAACTTCTTTAATTATAATTAATTGTTTTCTTTCAAAGTGTCAAGTGGTATATTGATCATAGCAAAAAAAAATAAATGTTTTTCCCCTCATTTTAAGCTGCATAACACCGCAATCGATAAATCGGCGGCAGGATTTCAGCAAACATCTTCATGCTGAAAGTTTCCCCCGTCATCTGATAGGAGAAGCAAATACTGTGATTGGCAACCTTTGCACCAATTATAATCACCTTTCCAAAGCTAGTGCAGAGAACGAGTCTTTTCCAAAGGGGGGATTAAAGACTGATCTTCTGGAAGGATTACTCCGGGGTAAAGATTCGAGCGATTCTTTTGGACTAAAAAAGAAAAAAGGGAAGCGGCTCACAGGCCCGCTCCCCTTTAGTCAAACAAGAATAACCTTTCCCTTTTTTCAGGCCTTCCACAATCCGTGCAGGTTGCAGTACTCCCTGGCGACAACATTTTCGCCCACCACGGGAAACTCGGCGACCGGCTGGTCACCGGGTTTGAGGTATTTGCGGCAAACCATGTCCCCGGTAACCAGTTCGATCCACTCGATATAATGGCTTTCTTCCATGGGGTGGGCCACACTTCCCACATGAATCGTGTAACCGTGCGATGTCCTCTGGATAACCGGGACGTGTTTTTCTGTTGCGGCATCAACCGTGTTCTCGGTCATTTGCTTCATAGGTTTGCCGTTGATCTGCAGTTCTCCGTCGCCCCCGTGAAGCACCTCGACCAGTATTTCATGTTCCGAGCATTTAAAAACCTGGCCTCTGCCTGCCATTGGAACCTCCTGTGCCGGTAAGTAAAAGGATTATGTATGATAAAAGCCGAATCAATTTCTAGAGCAGCTTTTTAACTTCAGCCAAGACCTCATCGTAATCAGGCTCATCGGCCACCTCTTTGACCAGTTGGACGTAACGCACCACACCCTCTTTGTCCACCACGAAAACAGCCCGGGCAAGAAGGCGCAAGCCCTTGATCAGTATGCCGTAATCTTGGCCGAAGCTGGCATTGCGGTGGTCGGACAGGGTCACCACGTTTTCCACCCCGGCAGCACCGCACCAGCGTTTCTGTGCAAATGGCAGGTCCATACTAACCGTGACGATCTTAACCTCATGGCCCAGCCTGGCTGCTTCCTCATTGAACCGCCTGGTTTCTGTGTCGCAGACCGGTGTGTCCAGCGACGGCACGGCTGAGAGCACCAGCACCTTGCCGAAAAAAGAGGACAACCTGACCTCGCTCAGGTCGCTGCCCACCAGCACGGAATCCGGAGCCTTATCCCCTGCTTTAACCTCATTGCCGACAAGAGTGAGCGGGTTGCCTTTCATGAAGGCTGCTCCCTGTCTTTCAGACATGTAATGCTCCTTTGAAAAAATGTATATAGAGCCTGATCTTGATTTCGAGATTATCAGACAAGAAAAAGAGCGAATCTGCCTCCCGGGTGCTCTTCTTTAAATACGTATTGCCTGTGGGAGGAGATGTCAAGACCTGCTGTGTTAAAATTTGATTTAACAAGTAAGGGGCGTGGAAGTTTCCTCCAGTGGATGAACTATTTCTGGCATGCGGAGCAGAAAAAGGTGCTCCTCTGCTGCTGCACAATGCGCTGGATCGGCCCGGAGCAGTTGGGACATGGCTGCCCTGTTTTGCCGTAAACTGAAAGAAGACGTTGGAAAGAGCCGGTTCGTCCCTGGGAGTCCTGGAAATCGGAGAATGTGGTGCCGCAGTTTTTTATAGCAAGCAGGAGAATCCGACGAATCTGGCTGTGCAAGCGATGCAGTTCATCGGATTTAAGAGAACCCGCCTGCCTTCGCGGGTCTATTCCAGAGGCGAACAGTATTTCCGAGGTGTAGATATTGCCCAGCCCCACCAGGCGATCCTGGCGCAGCAGCCAGGGCTTAATTTCCTGTTTCGAACCGTTGATAAGTTCCCTGAGCTTCCGTCTGGTAAATCGGCGAGATAGAGGATCGATTCCTTTAGGCAGGGCCTCCTGCAGGGAATCAAGCACCAGAAGGCAGCCGAAACTGCGCATATCATAGAACAGCAGGCTTCCCTGGTCGAGAACCAGCCGCGCGCGAAGGTGCCTCTCGTTCTGGTCCAAGCTGCAGCTATGGGTGATCAAACGGCCGGTCATGCGCAGGTGGAACAGAAGCCAGAGTTTCATTTCATCTCTGTCATTGCCTGAAAGCTCCAGGCAGACCTGCTTGCCGAGCCGGGTGATATCGAGAATCTTCCTGCCGGGAAGCTTGTTTTTCGCCGGGGTTTCCAGCCTGGGATCGAGGATTTCGACAGATACTATTCTGCAGCCTGCCAGGCCCGGTTGAAGCTGGCGTACTATTGTCTCAACTTCCGGTAATTCCGGCATATTCTTTTACTCTACTGTATCAGGCAATCTGGTGGGTGAAAGGAGAAATCTCCCTCAGGCGGTCGATAACTTTCGGCATGTGCTCCAGCACGTAATCGATTTCCTCTTCCGTGGTATAGCGGCTCAAGCTGAACCTTATCGAACCGTGGGCCATAGAGTGAGGAACACCCATTGCGCGAAGAACATGCGACGGCTCCAGCGATCCCGAGGTGCAGGCCGACCCAGAGGAGGCGCAGATACCGAGATCATCGAGCATCAGCAGAATGGATTCGCCCTCGACAAACTCGAAACTCACATTCAGGGTATTGGGCAGCCTGTTGGCGCCGTTGACCCGGCTGTCCTTGCAGGTGGCCAGGATGCCTTTCTCGAGCTTGTCTCGCAGTGTTTTTTCATGGTCTGCATCCGCAGACATACGCTCCCTGGCAAGCTCGGCCGCCTTGCCGAGCCCTACAATACCTGCCACGTTCTCAGTACCGGCGCGTATTCCGTTTTCCTGGTGCCCACCCCGGATGTAAGGCGGCATCTTGATTCCATTACGCACGAAAAGAACGCCGACACCTTTGGGTGCATGAAACTTGTGTCCGGAGAGAGCCAGGAAATCCACAGGCACCCTGCTCAAATCAACAGGAATTTTTCCGACTGCCTGCACCGCGTCAGTATGGAAATACACACCTTTTGATTTGACTATCTCGGCGATTTGCTCTATCGGGTAAACGACCCCGGTTTCGTTATTGGCCCACATTACACTCACCACCGCGGTGTCCTCAGTAATCAAATCTGCAAGAAGGTCAAGATTTAGCGCGCCTTTACGGTCCACGGGAAGTTCGGTCACCCGGTAACCTTTTCGCTTGAGATAATGGCCGACTTCCAGGACCGCCTCATGCTCGACCTGGGTGATTATCACATGTCTCTTTTCAGGGCCCGCAAGCTCCAGTGCTCCCATAATTGCGGTGTTGTCGCTTTCGGAGCCGCTCCCGGTGAAAATTATTTCCTCAGGCTCAGCGGCCAGTAGTTCGGCGACCTGTTCCCTGGCCTTATTGATAAACTTGCGACACCCTCCTCCGAAAGTATGGATACTCGATGGATTTCCATAGAAATCGCTCAGGAAGGGCTTCATCTCTATGAATACTTCCGGAGCCACTCTGGTGGTGGCGTTGTTGTCGAGGTAGACTATCTTGTTCACTATCCCTCCATTACAGCCAGTTCACTTGAGACCTTCTGGCGAAGTTTCGGCTCGATAAGAGTATTAAGGGTAAACCGGGTTATGCCGCATTCGGTGCATGAACCTAACAGTTTTACTATCACGTTATTACCGTCGATATCGACAAGTTCCAGATCACCGCCGTGTTTTTTCAGCTCCGGCCTGATATCTTCCTGGATTACTTTCTCGATAAGCCTGATCTTCTCGAGTGTGGTCAGTTTCTTGGGTTGAGGTTTTGCTGGTTTTTCCTCCGAGGATTTCTTGCCGTTCATCTCGGCCAGGATTTCCTCGATTTCAGGGATGCAGCCGCCGCAGCCCCCGCCTGCCTTGGTATAGTTGGTAACCTGTTCGACAGTGGTCAGACCGTTGTCTCTGATTGCAGACCTTATTTTATCCTCTGTCACTCCAAAACAGACACAGACTACATGGCCCTCAAGTTCACGCTTGCCTGTCGTACCGTTTCGGCAATTCTCAATGGCAGCCTCGAGAGCCTCCCTGCCCATCACCGAGCAATGCATTTTCTGCTCGGGTAATCCTCCCAGGAAACTCACGATATCCTGGTTAGTTATTTTCTCAGCCTCTTCCAGAGTCTTGCCTTTGATCATTTCAGTCAGAGCGGAAGAGGTTGCTATGGCGCTTCCGCAGCCGAATGTCTGGAACCTGGCATCGGCTATCCGGCTTTGGTCATCAAGCTTGAACATCAGCCTCAGGGCATCGCCGCAGGCCGTCGATCCGACCTCCCCCACTCCGTCCGCATCCTTGATATAGCCGACGTTTTTCGGGTTACGAAAGTGCTCCATAACTTTATCCGTGTAATTCCACATTGAATTCCCTCCAGCAGTTAACAGCGCAGGCACCGTTTTAGACAGCCCGCGTAAAATCCGGGTTAATTCGCTAAAGTTTGATCAATCTTAATATACTCTCTATTATAATATATATATAATATAATAGATATGATTTGTAAAGCCCAAAATTACTTATCCCTTAAACCAGAAGTATATTCAGGTGTAATCGCCTTACCCAATATCCTGATGATAAAAACCGGCAGCGGCTCGAGAGCACTGCCGGTATAATATCGATTAGTTACCCCTACCACTTTTTATCGAACATCAGCCTGGCTTGCCTCAATCCTGCTTATGCCTGATCTCGTGAGCCTGCATTTTAAGCAGGTCGAGTATTCCGCGGAGCTTGGATTCGTGCTGTTTTTCCTGGTCGGCAAGCCACTCGAATAGTGTTCTGGTGAATTCTCTTCTTGCCTGTTTTGCAGTAGAAAGGTATAACTGGCTGAGAGCGTGCTCCTTGGGGATCATCCGCATCACCACTTCCATCGCCCGCTCGATGTCCCTGATTCTCTCTTCCGCAGGTATCTCTTCATCTTCCATGTGGTCCATGCCTATATCCGGCACCTCTTTCCCCTTTGCCTCATCCAGTTCCTGTTTGAGCAGTTCCAGGGTGGCCCGCAACCTGGACTCGTGCTGTTCCTCCTGATTTGCCAAGGTTTCGAAAAGAACCCGCGCCATCTCTAATTTGGATTCCTTCGAGGCATTCATGAAAACATCATGAGCCTGCCGCTCCTTTGGGATGAAACACATCACAACTTCAATCATATTTTCCAGTTGCTTTATCTCTGATTTATCCATAGCCATAAACTCCCGTTAAGAGGGAAAAGTTATTTTTCCACCGTAATAACCAAGGCCCATCACTGTTGGAGCCATGAAAAGAACGCTCATTGTGTAGAGCCAGTACCAGAATCCACCATTCTCACCACTGGTGAGAAAACCAAAATGTACAATCAAGGCAGCGGCAAATAATACCATCAGAACGATTGAGAGAAGGATTTTCATGCGGTAGATGTGAGTCCAGATGCCGCTGTAATTGTAATACCAGCTTAAAACACCGGTAAAGATGGATACCGGTGTGGTCACTGCTGCGAAAATCATGTTATAAAAAGCGGCTTTTTCAAGCGCGTGGTTCGGTATATAAAGACTGAGGATTGACAACAACGCAGCGCTGATGCTCAGGGCTATCGGGAAATGCACTGAAATGGGATGAGGGTGCCGGTCCAGGATCATTGTCGCGAGCTTGCCCGGGGTTTTCAGCGCCGGCTTTGCGGCTTCAACCGCTTTCTCCTCGACCAATTCTGCAACCGCCTCATAACGCTCCATTACCTGTGGGCCGTGCGGTGCGGCTTTCATGGCCAAAGTCAGGTCGTGGCCTGCATGGTGGGTCTTCAGGTGAACCCCGTTTTTCCAGAGCTTGCTTCCGGTAAGATCGTAAATCTTCCCTTCAAAGGCCACGTAAGCCTTGTTCCCCTGTTTTCCATCATACTGGTGAAGTTCATCTTTAGTCATCTGACCCATTTAATTCTCCATTTGTTGCCATTTTATCTAATACTGCCTTTTATTAGGCTGGGATGAAGGCGGGTTTAAACTGGCAAGGCAGAAATTGGACCTGGTTTAAAGACTCTTTTTGTTAATAACTTGTTCAACTTCCAAAGAAATATTTTGGAAAAAATACTTGTTTATAAATGAACTACCCCGCGGTAAGCCTCGGAGTATCAGTGTAATTTTTGTGTGAATCCCTGAAATTCGTGATCCCGATTTCGGGTACCAAACCCCAACTGTTTAATATAACACCCCCCTGTCTCCCCCCTTGATAGGGGGGAATTTGGAATGTCCCCCCTTGATAGGGGGGAATTGGAATGAACCCCCTTGATAGGAGAAAATTTGGAATGTACCCCCTTGTTAGGAGGGAATTGGAATGAACCCCCTTGATAGGGGAAAATTTGGAATGTACCCCCTTGTTAGGAGGGAATGGTGGCTTTCAAGCACGATCTGAAATAAGATCCCCAGGTTTAAATCCCATTCTTCCCGAATTGTGAAGGATGAGAATAAATATTGTATGTGTCACGAGGCAACTCTATGAAAACAAGGATAAAACCATAAAGCAATTTACACCAAAGCAGAGCTTCGGGGAATTCTTTTCGATTAAAGAAACCAAAGTAAAGGACGAAACAGTTACTTTTTTGCCAGTTTGTCGAACGCGATTCGCAAACCGTCGAGAGTGAGGTTTGGATCAACTGTGTCAATCTGGCGGCTGAATTTAGCAATCATGCTGACAAACCCGCCGGTGGCGATGACTTTGCACCCGACACCCCATTCCTGCTTTAACCTTTCCACTATACCATCGATCTGGCAGATTGCCCCGTAAAATATCCCCGATTGCATCATGGTTTTCGTATCCTTGCCGATCACCTTGGCCGGGGCTTCGATTTCCACTCTGGAAAGCATTGCTGCTTTTTCTATCAGGGCTTCGGCACAGGTTCTGATTCCGGGTGCGATTACACCGCCGAGGTAGGCTCCTTTCGCAGAGATCAGATCGAAAGTAGTGGCTGTGCCCACATCCACCACGATGCAGTTCTCGTGATAGCGCTCCCTGACTGCCAGGGCATTTGCGATACGGTCCGAACCGATAAGTTCATGTGGAGAATTGACCTCGTAAGTTATCCCAAGATCAGCTTTTCCGTCCACCAGCCGCGGATTTACTTTAAAGTAGCGGCGAGAGAGTTTCTCGAACACATAAGTCAGCATGGGCACCACCGATCCGATCACCACTCCCTTTACCTTATTTACTTTGGACACACGTTCAAGCATGTATAGCACGAGATGGCCGTAATCATCCACAGTTCGGTCGATTTTGCTGTCGAACCGCCAGTGGTGAATCAGCTTCATGCCTTGATAAAGTCCCATCACGATATGCGTATTGCCGATATCAAAAGCGAGGATCATTTTCCCACCATTTTTAATTATCCGGTTTGAATTTCAGAGCCTTTCCAGTGCAGAACACGGCCCTGGGTGATTTTCACAAAGCGCTGCCCGCCCGGGGTTTCGAGAAGAAGAGCGCCGCGCTCGTCAATTCCCCTGGCAATACCTCCCACGGTTTCGCTATTGTCGAGTTCTATCTCGACTGTTCGGTTGCGCAGATAGTCTCGCACCTGCACCCTGGGAAGAAATGAAGCGAATCCATCGGCCAGGAACTGGAAATACCCTTCTTCGAGCCTGTCCATGATTTCGGCCAGAAGACCGATCCGGTAAACTTTCTTTCCCTTAGCGGCAAGCAATAACGAAGTGGCGGAATTTTCGAGTTCAGCAGGGAAACGCTTTATATTTACGTTAACCCCGAAACCGAGAATAACGTATTTCAGTTCGCTGCCAACCCAGTCTGCCTCACAGAGCACGCCGCCCAGCTTCCTGTCGTTGAGGTAAAGATCGTTGGGCCACTTGATCCGCGGCTTGAAACCGGTACGCTCCTCAATTGCAAGGCAGATACTCAATGACGCCAGCAAAACCAGGCTGCCTAATTGCGCGGGCTTGATTCCCGGACGCAGGATAAGGCTGGCCCAGATACCCCCTCCTGCCGGTGAGTGCCACGAGTTTCCGAAACGCCCCCTGCCCTGCCGTTGCTCCTCTGCCACGAGCAGCGACCCATCCGGAGCACCGGTTTCAGCCAGCATTTTGGCAGTCGCGTTTGTGGAGCCGATAATCCGGTAGGTAAAGAGGCATTTGCCCAGGAAAGTCGTTTTAAGGGCGCTTTCCAGCTCAAAGTAATTCAGGCTGTCCGGCGGCAGGCTGATCAGGATCCAGCCCCTTGTCAGGTCTCCATCGATTTCGTAGCCCTGAAGCCTGAGGATATCGATTGTTCGCTCCAAGTCCTGATCACTTTCAGTGTCAACGTTCAGCTCCTCGGCCAGGCCGAACTCTTTCAACAGGGTCTTTTCATCCAGGTATCGGTGCCTGTTATTTTTAAAAATTTCGATAAGCTTTTTTTCAAGGCAGTATGCAAACATGGTCGGCGAGCCTTTCTGCCTGCAGATTACAGGCCGGGCTCAATAATCATGGTTAAGTTCAGCACAGGCGCGGAGTGGGTCAACGTACCGACTGAAATAAAATCCACCCCGGTTGCGGCTACCTCCATGACGGTTTTTAAATTAATGTCGCCGCTGGCCTCTATCTCCGGGACAGGGCGGGCATCGATGTTGCGGATAAGCTCCACCGCAACTTTCATCTGCTCCACTGTCATGTTATCAAGCATGATCCGCGAAACCCCTGCTTTCAACGCTTCGCGCACTTCATCCAGTGTGCAGGTCTCGACCTCGACCGGCAGGTTCCGGTGATTCGCCTTTTTCACCGCCTGGACAGCCTTAGTAATTCCTCCTGCGGCGGAGATATGGTTTTCCTTGAGCAACACGTAATCGTAGAGTCCGAGGCGGTGGTTGAAACCGCCACCAACTCTCACAGCATACTTTTCGAGTTCTCTCAAACCGGGAGTGGTTTTGCGTGTATCGAGGATTTTCACACCTGTGCCTTCGACCCTGTCGACAAACCTGCGGGTCAGGGTGGCAATACCGGAGAGCCGTTGAAGAAAATTGAGCAGGGAACGCTCAATGCTCAGAAGATGTCTGGTCAAACCTGTCAGCTCTATCACCACCTGCCCGGCAGTTGTTATCTGGCCGTCCGGGGTCGCCGATTCCAGGACCGGTTCCGGGTCGAACCGCGTGACAAGATACTTGGCCACCGGCATGCCGGCGACAATTCCAGTGCCCCGAGCGATAATCCTGGCCGTAGTTCTATGATCACCAGGCACGGACCACAACGTGGTGTAGTCGCCGCTACCGATATCTTCAGCTAATGCTTTGCTGATTAGTTCCTTGGTTTGTTCGCTTAATTCCAAACAGTTCTCCAGAAGTTAAATTCGTCCCGGGCCAGTTGAGAGAACTTCAGCAGCCAAGCACGTTGTAATAAAAATCTTCATAGCGCCGGGTTATTTTCTGGATCTCATAATTTTCCACCGCGCGCTGCCTGGCCTTTTTGCTGAACTCGTTATACAGTTTCTGGTCTTTAAGAAGACGAAGACAGTTTCTGCTCATATCCTCCACATCCCCGATTTCTGAAAGATAACCGCATTCACCGTGGACGACCACCTCTTCAGGACCGCCGCAGCGTGTACTGATAACCGGCGCACCAACAGAAAGAGCCTCCAGGATTGACAGACCGAAACTTTCCAAGGCGCTTGGCTGCAAAGCGATATCTGCGCAATTAAGCAGGCTGGCAATCGATTCCTGAGCGCCAAGAAACACCACCCGGTCACTTACTCCCAGTTCCTCGGCAAGCTTGTGCGCTCCTGCCCGGTCAGGGCCGTCACCAATCAATATCAGCCGCACTTTCACTTTTTTTGCAACATTAGCAAAAACCCGGATAACATCCGGCAGCCTTTTCACCGGCCTCATGTTCGAAATATGCATGATTATCCTTTCGTCCGGCTGGGCAAGCATGGAGCGGGTGCAGTCGTGCTCATCCACGTGCTTGAAAAGTTCCGTATCCACGAAATTCGGAATGATCTCGATCTGCTTGTTTACTTTAAGCTCCTCAACTGTTTGCCGGTAAAGATAGCGGCTTACCGCAGTCACCCCGTCTGATTTATCTATACTGAACCGGGTAATCGACCTGAAACTCTCTTCCCGGCCGACAAGAGTGATGTCAGTACCGTGGAGAGTTGTAATTACCTTTATCGGGTGGTTCTTGCCCAGCATCTCTTTGACAATCCAGGCGCTTGTGGCATGCGGGATCGCATAATGTACGTGAAGAAGGTCAAGGCCGTATTCCAGCGCGACATCGTGCATTTTCACTGCCAGGGACAAGGTATAAGGCTGGTACTCGAACAGCGGGTAAGCGGAAACCTGCACTTCATGAAAAAAAACGTTGCTGTAAAAGCCTTTTAGCCTGTATGGCAGGGCGTAGGAAATAATGTGTATTTCATGGCCGTGCTGGGCCAACTGTTTACCGAGTTCTGTGGCCAGAACTCCGCTGCCCCCGAATGTCGGGTAGCAGGTGATTCCTATTTTCAGATTTTTTTTCGCTGAAGGCATAACTTCCTGTAGTCTTATTTATCGTGAGCAATGAGCGCTCCACAGAGAGATTATCTCCTCGGGAGCGAGATTTTTCGGATCAACATTCATCTCAGCATGCCGAACCTTGAACCAGCTACGCTGGCGGCGGGCGTACTGCCAGGTTTTTCTGATAATTTTCTCCAGGGTCTCTTTCCGGCCTACTTTGCCCTTTACCAGGTCTATAACTTCGTTGTAGCCAAGGCTTTGCAGTCCAGGAGCGTCGGGGCGGACTCCAGAGGCTAACAAAGCTCTTACTTCCTCAGGCCAGCCGGAGTTGAACAATCTTTTACTTCTGAAGTGAATAGCTTCTTTCAACTGGTCAGCCTGCGGATCGAGAAGGATCGTGAAAGGCATATAAGGACTTTCGGCCTTGGGCTCGGATAGAAGCTGGGTCATTGTCCGGCCCGAAAGGTAATAGAGTTCCAGGGCTCGGCTTACACGCTGGAAATCGTTGGGGTGAAGCCTTGCTGCGCTCTCCGGGTCCAGTTCGGCCAGTTCTCCATGAAGGGCTTCCGCTCCTTTTTTTTCATACATTTCTTTCAGCCTGAGACGCACCTTCTCTTTTCTCCGATCCAAGGATTCGGGTTCAGAGAAAAACGGTCGAACCAGCGCCTGGATGTAGAATCCCGTTCCACCGCATACTATCGGTGTCTTTCTTTCGTTAACCAGCTTTTCGATTACCCCGGCGGCATCGCGAGCGAATCTTCCGGCATTGTATTTCTCCACCGGATCGATAATATCGATCAGGTGGTGTCTCACCCGTGCCCGCTCTTCCTTTGATGGTTTGACCGTTCCCGCATCAAGACCTCTGTAGATCTGGCGCGAATCGGCCGAGATTATTTCGCCGTCCAACTTCCGGGCAAGCTCCACTGCGAGCTTCGATTTCCCGGAGGCAGTCGGACCGGCCACTATCAGGATCGGGATCAACTTCTGCCAAACCTCTTGTCGAGTTCCTCCAGAGTGAGCCCTACTATCGTGTTGCGTCCGTGAACATCAGCGTATGGCAGTTGAGTGGCGAAAAGCTGGTCGATAAGCTCGTTTATTTCGCGCATGGAAAGTTCCTTGCCGGCTTTAATCGCTGCTCGGCAGGCCAGAGAGCGGGCCAAGGTCTGATGGCGAGTGCTGGTGGAACCCTGGCCCTCCCTGACCAGGTCCTGTAAAAGCTCACGGAAAAAATTCTCCACGCTGCCCAGGTTTTCCAGGGTTGGCACTGAGCGTACGACAATCGTACGTCCGCTGAACTGCTCAACTTCAAACCCGGCCTGCTCCAGAATCGCCCTGAACTCCTCTACCGCCACGTGCTCTTCCGGTGTTAACTGCAAGGTGACAGGAAAAAGAAGCCGCTGCCTGGTGATCCGCTTGTCTTTTAAATCGTCCATTATCTTGTCGAAGAGTATTCTTTCGTGTGCCGCATGCTGGTCGATAACCAGACAGCCTGTTTTGGTCTCGACAAAAATATAACGGTTGTGAAGCTGCCAGATCGATGGCAGCGCAGCATCAACAGGAATTGATTCCGCAGCTTTTTCAACTTGATCGGCGCCCTTTTTTGTTTCCTCTTCAGCCATGGTTTCGGGGAAAAGGCCTTTTTCTTGATCCGTGGTTGGGCCACGAGCTGAGAAGGGGCGAGACAGCGGTATCAGAAAGGAGGTCTGGTAAGCGCCGGCCTTTCTTGCCGAAGCGAGCCCGCTGTCATTGATCCTGCCCCGGAGTTTTGTGCCGCCTGGCCGCGAAGTGACTAAAGGGCTCAGGGAGATGAGTTTACCACCAACGCTTGACTCGAGTTCAGGTATGGCTCCCTCCCGGCGCAATCCCTCCTGGACTGCCTTGTGTACCATGGAATAGACCAATCCCTCATCGCGGAAACGCACCTCGAGCTTTGCTGGATGCACGTTTATATCGATTTCGGCTGGGTCCATGGTGAGAAAGAGGAAAAAAGAAGGCTGTGCCGAATCCGGGATCGTGCTCTGGTATCCCTGGCGGACCGCATGGGCCGCCGCACGGCTGTGAAAGGGGCGTCTGTTGATAAACATGTACTGTTCGGGCCGGGTGCCAGAAACCGAGTCCGGGGTGGCTATCAGCCCGCCAACCACGAAATCTCCGCGCTCGTAAATTACCGGCAGGTACTTACCCTGGCTCCTTTTGCCGTAGATTTCCTCCACGCGATCAGCTACAGAATCGCAGGCAGGTACAGAAAAGATTTCCCTGCCCTCGTGAGTCAGCTTGAATGCGGTCTCGATCTGGGCGATTGCGATACTTGTAACAACCCGGACGATATGGCGCAGCTCTGTCTGATCGCTTTTAAGAAACTTGCGCCTGGCCGGCACATTGAAAAAAAGATTGCGCACTGTAGCCATGGTTCCGGGAGCGCGAGAGGTAGCGGAGATCTCAACAGTCTTACCGCCCTCGACAATCAGTAAACTGCCGCAGGGATCATCCCGGCTGCAGGTTTCCAGTTCAAACCTGCTCACCGCGGAGATACTAGGCAGTGCCTCACCTCGAAAGCCCATGGTTGCGATATTTTTCAGATCGTCCGCGGAGTCGATCTTGCTTGTCGCATGGCGGCATAACGCCAGTTCTGCATCCTCAGGCCCCATCCCGCAGCCGTCGTCGATAACCCTTATCAAGCGGCTGCCCGCCCCCTCGCATTCGATCGTGATCCTGCGTGCGCCTGAGTCGAGGGAGTTTTCAATCAGTTCCTTTACCACCGAGGCCGGACGCTCGATAACCTCCCCGGCGGCGATCAGGTTCTTGGTATTTTCATCTAACAGACGGATAGTAGCGGGCATGGGCTTTCTCCCGTTGGAATCGAATATTTTTCAAATAATGAAATATAAATGTTGAGCGATTGCAGAACAAATAAAAATGGGAAATCGAGAAAAAATTCACCAAAAGGGCCAAAAACAGGGGTTATCAAAAACTATAGGCTGTTGGTGCTTGACAAAGAGCAAGAAAAAAAATAGAATTTAATAATTCTTCTCCAAGGGGCAGGTTGATGAAACTGATATCTCTCGATTCTCTAGAGCCTGGGAAAGAGTTAGGAAGGCCCATCTACAACGAGAAAGGGACCCTTTTACTCGGAGCCGGAGTAGCTGTATCAGCCCGTTATATCAGGCGTCTGAAAGAAATGGGCTATACCTCGGTCTATGTCCATGAGAAGGGATACGAGGATATCGAGGTAAATGATGTCATTTCCGATAAGACACGGATGGAGGCCGTATCTACGATCTCGGAAACTTTCGATTTGATTCGCGAAAGCGGTACCAGGTCGGACAAGGTTGCACTCGACCGGACAAGGGTCTCCAGCGTGGCAGACAAGATCGTTGATGACCTGGTCAGCGCCGGTGACCAGATCATGGATCTGATCGATCTGAAAAGTTTCGACAACTATACTTTCATGCACTCTGTCAATGTATCCGTGCTAACCGTGTTGACAGCAGTGAATGTCGGCAAGTTCACCACGCTGGAACTGCGCGATATGGCCATGGCAGCCCTGCTTTCGGATATCGGCAAGGCGCACATTCCAATAGAAATAGTCCAGAAAAAAGGCAGGCTTAACCCGGATGAATTTGCACGGATGAGGAGGCATACCTCGATCGGCTACGAAATCCTCCTACATAAATCCAGTATGAAACCGCTCATCGCCAGTGTGGCTCTTCAGCACCATGAGTATTACAACGGCACCGGTTATCCCAATTCCCTGGTTGGAGAAAAAACCCATATCTGGAGCCGCTATACCGCCCTGGCCGATGTTTACGACTCGCTCACCTCTGACCGCAGTTATAAAAGAAGGCTTCCTCCGCTGGTGGGTCTCGAATACCTGAAACTGGGCCGGGGTACCCATTTCGACCCGGTATGCCTGGATCACTTTATCAATAACATTGCCCCCTACCCTGCAGCAAGTACAGTCCTTTTAAGTACCGGAGAAACCGCTGTTGTGGTAACCAATGATACCCGGAAAATAGATCGCCCGCTGGTCAGGGTTCTCACCACACCCGCTGGCAAGGAAATTGAAAAGCCTTACGAGATAGACCTGGCAAAAGAGACCAAAATCACGATCCAGAGCGTCCAGGTCTGAGTTCCGGACCTGATCAGCTTCTTTTCCTTGCCAAGAAAACCTGAACATTTTAAGCATTCCCATCTAAAATCCAGCTCTCTCAGTACTCAGCCACAGAAGCCCTTCCTTTGATCTGAAGCTCACCGCGCCATAGTGGGAAGTAACCAGAGGGCGGAATTTTTCACTCACGCCTGATAAATCTGAACTGTAATAATCCAATTCCCCGTAAGTGTTTTTCACAGGCTGGATTACATATTCTGATCGGACAATTTCTTTGAATCTGCTGGCGATATCTACACTTCCCCTGGCGGCGAGCGAGACAGGCCACTCCAGCACATCCGCTCTGATCTCGTCAGTTCCGGCATTAAATTCGATCACCTCGCCTCTTGATAGGGCACCGGCAAGAAAGAACCTTCGTCCATTGTGTTTGACAACCGGTATCAAGCCAGGATCTGTTTTCCGCGTGATCTCAGCCTCATCAAAGGCTGTTCTGGGTACGCCGATGAAAAACAATTCTGCTTTTCCCTGGTGAAGTGTGTCTGATATCGTAGCCAGGCGAACAGGAACCCCTCTTGATGAGCAGACGCTCAGAAACCTGGCGAAAAATCGGGTGGGATCCTCAGGCTCAGTTATGATTATCCCGTTCACTTCGAAACGGTTCAATATATTCCAGGCCCAGTTGTAACGGGCATCAGGTTTCCCCCGCAGAAGCAACCAGTCTATTTTCCTACCGCTGTGTCTGAGAAGGTATGGGGAGATAACATCGCGGGTGGCCCTGGAGCGGTAACCCGTTCTGCCTGCCGGATCAGCCAATATCGTAACCCCTCCGGGAAAGTGGAGTACAGGCGTCTGGGCCCGGCCTAGATCGAGAAAACGCACCAGAAGTTCGTCTGTCCTGTTTTCGAAAAACGGCACCCAGAGATGGAAGTTCGCCCAGAGCAGGCAGACCAGCACCAGCCGGCCAGCCCTCCTCCGGCTGGTTAGTATCACTGAGCCCACATAAAGCACGAGCCAGAAAAAGAAAATATCCATAACGCGGGGCGATGCAATATCGAAATAAGCTGCCGGAAGATCGGCGAAAAAACGCGCCAGATAGATCATCGCTTTCAGAATCAGTGCGGCCGGTGTTGCTGCGATTTTTGCCAGAGGCAGCCAGACAAACCCGGCCAGGTCGGCAATAAAGCCCGTAACAACAGCCATACCTGCGAGAGGAACCATGAAAAGGTTGGCGATAAAAGCGATTGGCGTGATGCGGAAAAAGTAATAGGCGACCAGGGGTGTTATTGCAAGCTGGGCTGCGATACTGGCCAGCACGAGCCGAGCAAACCAACGCTTTACCGGGTTCTGCCACCAGGTTCTCGCATGACACCTCTCTTCCAGACCAGGCACGAGCAGCCCGATTCCGCTTACTGCGGCGAAAGAAAGCTGAAAGCCGATATCGAATAGCCAGTCCGGCCGAAAGAGCAGTAAAATGGCGAATGCGGCTGCCAGGCTGTTCAGCACCACCCTCCTTCGCTGAAGGGGCAGGGCCATCAGCACAAATGCGCACATGATCGAGGCCCGCAGCACAGAGGGACGGGCTCCGCTGGTCAGGGCGAAAAGGAACACCGCCCCGACCGAGAGCAGGGATGTAGTCCAGCCCCGGCCTGAGATAAGCGAGAATAAAAGGTAAACCACTGTTGCGATAAAACCTACATGAAGCCCGGATACAACCAGTACGTGGATCGTGCCGCTGGAGGCGAAATCATCCCGGAGGATGCGGGGCACCTGCTGCCTGGCCCCGATCAGCATCGCCGAGGCCACCTCGCGCACGCCGCCCGGGGGGTAAAGCTTTTCGTGGAAATCGTAAAGGCGGGATCGAAGGTCGAGCGCAAGACGGCGGGGGTTGAAAAGCCTTGACAGCAATGACCTTGAACTCGAGACACGCTCAATCTCCCCTGGAGCCTCGATAACAGCTTCGGCTACGATCGAGTTTGCCGCCAGATACTCTCTCCAGTCGAATCCACCGGGATTGGCGTACCCGCTCACCTGTTGCAAAAAGGCTGGAAAGGCAAGACTTTCATTTCCGGAAAGTCTCAGGCCCAGGCTGTCAGGTACGGTGACAATAATGCGGTAGCCCGCCTGTTCCCATCCGCTGCTGCCGATTTCTCTCTGCGCCTCGACCTGGAACTGGAAATGCAGCCTGTCGCCCAGGCCGTAAGCCCTTGTCTTCCAGGGCGGCCCGAGAAGGTGCCCGGCCAGGCCGACATGCCGCTCCACCGAAGGCTGCTTGGAAAGGATGTGCTGCCGTTCTTGTTTATGGAGGTAAAAAAGAAAGAATCCGCAGAGAGCCACGAGCGAAAAAACGGACAGTTGAACCAGGTACGCTCTCGAACCGGGAGATCGCAAAAAAAGATAAAGGATGACAGAGGCTGCAAGAAGGATGGACGGGACAACCCAGAGATATCCGGAAAGATGGGCTGAATAAATGCCCAGTGCCAGAAGAGCCGCCAGGGTCAGGGCGGGAAGCCGGTTTCTGCCGGGTGAGAGCTTATACACAGCCTCGTCAGGATTCAATCCACCCTCCTTTTTACAGTGGATATACTGAGGCTATGAGGAAATTTCAGGCACGCAAGGAATATATCCAGTACCCGGGATTTTGTGAATGGATATCCAGTGTGTCACTGAGTGTGCTGTTCTATCTATGATCGGGTTTCCAGAAGCTCGCCCAGAAGGTTCATCCCGGTGTCGCCGGTTACCGTGGCAGGCACGATTTTCCCCAGATAAGATTCATCCGCAGGCAGGAAAATGTTGAAATGGCTCCGGGTCTTGCCCCGAAGTTTCCCGTCCCCTCTTTTCGCACGTGCAACAAGAAGAACCTCCATGCTCTGTCCGTTCATCTTTTGAAGTGCCTGCCTGGTGTGCGACCTCTGGAGCTCGATCACCTCCTGAAGGCGGCGCGCTTTTTCTGCTTCCGGCACCGTGTCGGCCAGGCGGGCTGCCGCCGTGCCCGGCCTGGGAGAATACTTGAAAGTATAAGCGTAGTCGAAACGCACCTCTTTCATCAGGTTCACCGTGTGCTTGAAATCGCGCTTTGTTTCACCTGGAAAACCGACCAGGATATCCGCTGTCAGGGCGATTCCCGGTATCTTTTGACGCAGGGAAGCCGCCCGTTCGAGATAATAAGCTCTGGTGTAACCCCGGTTCATCAGTTTAAGCACGTGATCAGAGCCCGACTGGACCGGAAGGTGAAGGTGCTCGCAGACTTTGCTGCATTCGGCCATTGCTGTGATAATCCTGTCGCTCAGATCCCTGGGGTGGCTGGTGAGAAAACGGATCCAGCGCAGGCCCTCTACCCGGTCCAGCCGCCGAAGAAGCCCGGCAAAATCAGTGTCACCGTATTTGTAGGAATTGACATTCTGGCCCAGAAGCACTATCTCGACCGCACCTTCATCGACAAATTGCCTGACCTGCCGCTCGACAGCCGCAGGGTCCAGGGAGCGCTCCCTGCCGCGCACGTAAGGTACGATACAGTAGCTGCAGAAATTGTCGCAGCCGCGGGTGATCGGCACCCAGGCGCTCCAGAGGCCCCTGCGCCTGGGAATGAGATCATCGTAAGTTTCGCTTGTAACAAAGTCGAGAAAAGATAACCGAAGATGATCATTGCGGGCCAGTTCATTGATCAGCTCCGGGATTTTCCTGTACCCGTCCGGGCCGACCACCAGATCCACCCACGGCGCGGTTGCCAGGAGATCCTCTCCGAGACGCTGGGCCATGCAGCCGATCACAGCCAGCAGCTTGTGCGGCGAGTGTTCTTTCTGGGCCCTGAGCTGTCTAATCCTGGTCAAAACTCTCTGTTCAGCGTGTTCCCGCACTCCACAGGTATTGACAAGTATCAGATCAGCCTCCTCGGCCCCCCCGGCCGGTTCGAGCCCTGCCTGGGAGAGCAGGCTTTCAACCAGCTCGGAATCGCTGAAATTCATCTGGCAACCGTAAGTCTCCAGATAATATGTCTTTAGCTTGTCCATAATTCGCTGTCTATGATCCAAAGTTAAGCACCAGCCGGCAATTTTGCCCAGACACCGTCGCGCCAGGGCTGCTCTGCAATAAGATCAAAAATTTTTGGAGGACTGGCGCCCTGATAATAAACCCTGGCGTAATTGTCCGCGCGGCAGACCGAAACACCAGAGGGCAGCTCGCTTTCGTGAACCACTGAAAGAGTTTTCCCGGCCAGGCTGCGCAAGAAACTCTCCCTTTTCCTGTTCGAGAGTTCACGCATAATTTTAACCCGCCTGCGAATCTCCCCTTTAATCAGGTGATTGCCGAGCTTGGCAGCCTCGGTTCCAGGTCTCGGCGAGAACGGGAAAACGTGAAGGTAAGTAAAGGGCAGGGAATCTATGAAATCCCGGCATTCGTTGAATTCAGATTCGGTTTCACCCGGGAAGCCGGCAATGACATCCGTACCAAGGCCGAGACCAGGCAGAGATTCGGCGATTCTTTCCACTGTTCCGCGGAATTCCGCAGGGCTGTACTTACGTCCCATCCGCGCGAGCACTGTTTTGCTGCCGTGCTGAATGGGAATGTGGAGATGGCTGCAAAGCCTTTCCCGGCTGGAGAGCAATTCCACCAGAGGCTCGTCAATCTCTCCAACCTCCACAGAACTCAGGCGGATTCGAACCTCACCGGTTTCAGTGAGAACTTTCTCCACCAGGGCAGCCAATGTTAAAGCTTCCGGCAGATCCAGGCCATACCGGCCGATATGGATCCCGGTCAGCACCACCTCCCTGTGGCCCCGGGTTTCAAGAGCCTGTATCTCGGCGAGAACCTGCTCGAGCGGCCTGCTCCTGCTCACACCCCGCGTAAACGGCACGATACAGTAGGTACAGCGGTTGTTGCAGCCGTCCTGTATTTTTACAAAAGCCCGGGCGTGATCCCTGTGCGCGGTGAGCACGGCTTTCTGGCTGTATCGGTCGAGCTTGCGGACCAGGCCGCTTGCAGGCTCAAGCCTCTCCTGTGATTTGCCCCTGTTCTTTTCATATTCTGCCAGAACCTCACCCAGCCGGAATTTTTCCTCTGTGCCCAGAAGCAGGCTCACCCCGGGAAGTTCGGCGAAACGCCCGGCGCTTACCTCAACCGAGCAGCCGACAACCGCTATTCTTGCCTCTGGATGCTCGCGGCCTATCTTGCGCACCCACTGGCAGGCCTTATCTTCTCCACGCTTGGTTACCGAGCAGGTATTCACTACAACCCACTGTGCAGAATCCGGATTATCGGTGAGAGTAAACCCTGCCTGTTCGAAAATTTGCCCGATGAGAGCCGAATCGTACTGGTTGGTCTTGCAGCCGAAAGTGTTGAAAAATACTTTCATTCCCTATCGTATCCCGGAAACAGAAAGGCCAATTGTACCTGATAAATCACTTCAGGTTAAGAGTCCTAATTAATTTAAATTAAACCAATTATAAAGCGAAAATAAATGAGCTGCCCAGCGGCAAGCCGCGGAGTATCATAATGATGAATTTGGTCGATCTTATTTCCTCCGAGGGCGAACACATCAAGACAACCCCCTGTCTTCCCCTTTTTTAGGGGGATTACATATTGATTCCCTTTTGTTAATGGGGATTACCTGCCGATCCCCGGGTTGTTTACTATGGAGCAAAGCTTCGGGGAATTCTTCTCGATTAAACTTTAAAGCCATCTCCTGGGTTTTCTCAATCCCGGGAACGGATCATTTCCCCACGCAAAGTTAAATATGAGAAGCTCAGGAAAATAACTCGCTAAATGAAAAATACCTTCACTTTAGCCAGAATCAAAATAGAAAATTGACTTTATCCATGGTTACAGGTTTACGAAATTCAAATATAAATATAAACGCTCCTTGCAATGGAGTTTTCGCCTCCAATTAGAAAAATAGGGGTTCTCCTTAAGCATTTCAAATAAGAAGAAGCCCCGTAAGCAAAATTTGCCGCGGAAAAGCACTTTAAGATTCCGGCAGGATCAGGAAAGATTTTATCCCGGAGAGGGGGATTTTTCCCGGCTTTAAACTGAAAGGGCAGACAATTGCTAAGGCACCTATTGAAAAAAAGGAGGCGTCAGGGATTGATTGACGCCCCAATCCGTTTATTTGCAAGTAAAATATGATCTACAGTACGCCTGTCTATCCACCCAGCCTTACGGCTGCCGGAGGAAACGGGATAATCGCATCTCCGAGTAATCTTAAACACATCCAGTTCTTCGAGGCATGTTTTTTGCTTTTTTTCTAAATACTGGGCAGCTATGATAGTCTTTTATAGGGTGGACTAACTCCATATTTTCATGCCACATACAATCAACCAATCAACAACTATTGTTTATTTTTTTGGAATTTAGAATATTGACTTTTTCAGGAAAAATTATATATAAACATAATAATCTTAATATTATTTTTTTGTCTTCTTTTCACATCCTTAAAGAAGGGAAAGGATGAAATTTTTTATTCGGCTTATTGCACCATGCATGTTCCTGGCTCTGGCTTTTTCAGGCTGCCAGGATAGACAACAGCCGTTCGAGGCAGGGCCGGAAGGTCCCAGCCTGGCGGGAGCCGGTGTCGGTCTCGCAAGGGCGATGGCTGTCCAGAACCTGCACACTCCCCGGCTTATGGCCATGGCCGATGTGGTAGGCACTGCTACGGGTCTCGGCCCGGCTGGCACACCTGCGGTTCTGGTTCTGACAAAGGTGCCTGGCGTAGCTGGAATCCCCAGGAGCCTGGACGGCGTGCCGGTTGTGGTGAAAGTAACCGGGGAAATTGTAGCGTTACCCAAGCCAGCAAAACCGGGCAAACCAGACAAACCGGGCAATGGCGATAAGATTGATCCAAAAGATAGATTCGAACGTCCTGTGCCGATAGGTGTTTCCACAGGCAACGAGGGAGAGTGTTCGTCCGGCACCATTGGGGCCAGGGTAAAAAATGGTAATAAGGTTTACGCCCTGAGCAACAACCACGTATATGCTCTTGAAAACACTGCTCCTAAGGGTAGCAAGGTTTTGCAGCCAGGGCTCTACGATACCGGCTGCATTCTTGACGACAACAATGTCATCGGCACTTTAGACGATTTCGAGCCGATCATCTTTAGCACTTCGGCATCTAACACCATCGATGCGGCGATTGCTCAAACGGATTTACTCGACAATGCCACACCGAGCGACGGGTATGGAACACCCAACTCGACTACCGCCGAGGCTAAACTCTACATGGCAGTACAGAAATACGGCAGGACTACTGGGCTGACCAAAGGGCAGGTTACCGCTATCAATGCTACTGTTAATGTCGGTTACAGCTCGGGTACGGCTCGTTTTGTAAATCAAATCATAGTAGAGGCCAGAAAACCGGTTATCAAGGCCGGGGATTCGGGATCGCTTCTGGTTACAGATCCTGGCCGCAACCCCGTTGGTTTGTTGTTTGCTGGCAATAGGCGGGGCACTTTTGCTGTGGCTAATCATATTGGTGATGTGCTTAATAGCTTCAATGTGTCAATTGACGGTGAGTAAATTTTACAGTTTTATTTTATAAATCCCCCTGAAAAAAAATAGGGAAAGGGAAATGCTGATCAGCTATTATGCTTCTCTTTCCCTATTGCTTTTATATTTCCCTCGATGTTAACACTTTCATAGAAAAGGCTGGGAAAAGCCGTGCTTGAAGAGAAGTTTTCCATGGTTTCTCGAATCAAAATCGCTGTTTTGTGCACAGGCATGATAGCCGCGGCCCTTAGCTTTATGGCCTGTACAAGAGATAAAATTCAACAAAGAGAAAATACAATGCCTTCAAAAACCATCCAGGAAGTGCTCAAAGCCCACACTCCGGAGCTGATGTCCATTCCCGGGGTGGTAGGAACAGCTCTCGGAGAAGATAAGGGCGAGTTGTGTATTAAAGTTCTGGTGATCGAAAAGACACCCGAATTGACGAAAAAGATTCCTTCCACACTGGAGGGCTTCCCGGTGGTCATTCAGCAAACCGGTGAGATTCGTGCTCTGGAGCCTGACAATTGAGCGTTGACGAGATATTTGACATAGTTGACCGGAGCGGGCGAATTATCGGTCACGCGCCGCGCAGCGAGGTGCACGGCAACCCGGAGCTCATCCATCGCAGCGTGCACGTGCTGGTGCTCGATATCGAGAAGAAAACCGGAGAGCAGAGGATATTCCTTCAGAAAAGAAGCGCGGACAAAGATATCCAGCCCGGCAAGTGGGATACCTCGGTGGGCGGGCATGTGGCTCCGGGGGAAAGTGTCCTTGAGGCGGCAAAACGCGAGATGAGCGAAGAACTCGGTATTGCAGGCGTGGATATCCAGTTTCTTTACAGCTATATCTGGCGTTCAGAGGTGGAGACAGAGCTGGTGACCTCATATCTCTGCTACTACAAGGGGCCGATGCGGATACTGCGCTCGGAGATCGACGAGGGCCGGTTCTGGAGTTTCGCGGAAATCGAGCGCGTGCTGGGAAGCGGCACATTCACCCCGAATTTCGAGGAGGAGTTTTCGCGGCTGAAAAAATATCCGGACGGCTAGCTCCCCTGCGAGTGGATATATAGCAGCAGCGCAATGGCGTCCAGGATCGAATAGTGTCCGTCCTGGTTGAAATCCAGCATAGGATCGTTGGTGTTTTCAAGGGCGCGCAGAAGCAGGCTCACCAGATCTTCGATACCCACGGTGCCATTGCCGCTGAAATCGCCTCTCGGTTCCAGCGCGGCAGCCTCGAACGCGACTGCCGTGCGTTCGAGCGGGCTGCCGCTCAGGCGGAAAGTGCCTACCGGCAAAGTCACAATCAGAGTTCCCTCGGTTTCATCTGATTCGAAAGCCAGGCTACCGGGGGCGATCCCTTCATCGGCCACGTCGATTACCTGGACAAAGGTGTAATCGGCCACTCCCGGCTGGGGCACGCTGATTTCGGTTCGCCCCACCCCTATCGAGGGACGCGGATCAGGCGGAGGGTAATATGCGGTGCCGATCCGGTAAGCCTGAATTGTGTCGATTGTCGCCTCCGGGGGCGCCAGCACGGTGACTACCGCCCTGCCGCCGCGGTCGGTGACTGTAAATCGGTTTCCCTCGATTACGGGGGTGACCGTATAATGCCAGATCACCTTTGGCAGAAAAGAACTGCTGCCCAGTTTGATATTGTCCACAACCACCAGGTAGCGCTCGCCGATCCAGGCCACCTCGCGCACGGCCCTAATTATCCTACTGTTATCGTAAGCGCTGCCGAAACTCCCTGAAACGTAACACCAGTTCCCCTGGTCCCGGTAATCAATAATATCTCCGGTTTCGTTAATCGGGTTACCCAGGTAGCTTTCCACTGATGGTTCGCCCTGGTTGCTGAAAATCCTTTGTCCTCCCTCATCCTGAGCCAGGGCGGGGTTTACCGCCAGGATCAAGTTATGGGCGACCGTTTTGCGGTAATAGTTAAGCCTGTAATTGCTGTCGAAATCGCCCTCGTAGGCTCCGCCCTCGATCAACAGCGGTGCGCGATGGAAAACCTCGAGGTGGCCCTGGTCAAAATGGCCGTGGTTGCCGAAATAGTTGCCGCACTTGAAAAAGATAAACGTATCGTCCTCGCCCCAGCCGCTGCGCCAGAAAACCATGCCGGTGCCCTGGGGACTGAACAGGGTTCTGGTGGGCAGAGTTTTAAACGAGCGGCCTGGATCGTCTGCGTCCCAATAGAGAAGAACATGATAGGCGTTGCCTTCCTCCACCACGCGGTTGTCCGTCATATTCGCCTGGGTCTGGAACAGGTAGTGGAGGTAATTCATCCCTATCGGCTTGCTGCAGGCAAAGGCCCGCTCGCCGATCACCCGGAAAGAGAACCGCTCGGAGGTGCGTCTGAAACAGTCGCCGTAACGCACCAGCAGCCCGTCCGGCTGCCTCCCATACATGATAAATTCCGCCTCGCGCCAGGCCCAGTCATCCTGCTGCTCGCGGACCGTTTTCCATTTGTCCTGACCGGTGGCTGAATACCAGGCACTCATGAAATGGCCGCAATGCCACATGACGTACCTGCGGCCGTAGGCCAGGCTGTTGTGCACAGAGCCGCCCTGGAGGTGGCGGGCAGGGAAAAGGTGGTGAGTGAATATCGAGTCAGCCCAGTCGATGTAAAAATCCGCATCCTGGTGGTGGCCCTTGAGCGCAAGGCCCGCTATTGCTGTACCGAGAGCGAACGCATACATACGTGTATGAAAAACGTGCGGACCCTGTCCGATATACTCACTCCTGCACCAGCTCGCCCCCTGAGCGAGTTTCCGGATCACATTCTGTTTGTGAGTCTCGGTGAAATCCGGATGGTTGTAAAGCCAGTCGAAAGCCATGGCCCGCCACATCAACAGCTCGCCGTCGGTTGTAGTGCCGTCGAAATCGAAGTTGCTTTCCATCATGGAGATGCATTCCCGGGCAGCCTGAGTATCGTCAAACAGAATCGCTTTAAGAGCCACGTTGCAGGAGCTGTAAGTGAGCCTGTTCACATAGGCCGCGTAGCGCGGGTCATTGGCCCGCTGCCTGAGTTGTTCCGTGGTGATCGAGCGTTCTCCCCAGGCGCTGTCCCGGAAAAACAGGCGTGGGTGTCCTTCGGATACCTCTACGGCGAAGGAGAATCTGACGTAGAAAATGGAAAAGAAAGCGAGGAGAAAAAGTAATTTTTGAAAACCCGGAAACTTTTTCATTTGGCACTTGCCTCCGGATGCAAAGGATTAAGCCGATTTATTTCATCAGAACCATTTTGCGCACAGCAGAAAAGTCGCCTGCACTGAGGCGGTAAAAATACACCCCGGACCCAATCGCTTTTCCCTGGTTATCAGTGCCGTCCCAGAGCACACTGTAATATCCCGGCTCTTTTACCTCTTCCACAAGCACCTTTACCAGCATCGCTCTAAGGTTATACACAACCAGCTTCACTTCCAGAGCACGCCCCTGGGGGATGCCGAAACTGATAGTCGTGGTGGGGTTGAACGGGTTCGGCCGGTTCTGCGACAGGGTGAACGCCCTGGGCAGTTGCTCACGGTCTAGTAGCGAATTTAACGCTTCCCATTCACTTTCAGTAAGATCCAGCTTGACCAGTTGTTCCAACAGCTCAGCCAGCTCTACCGGGGTGAGCCGGAATTTCGAGTTCAGATCCCTGCCTGCTGCGGCCAGTGAAACACCTGCGCTGTGCCCGCGGATATATATCAGCAGGGCGAGTGCATCCATGATAGAGTACTTGCCGTCCCGGTTGAAATCTATCTCCGGGTTTGACTCATCCTGCATCCCTTTGACCAGCAGTGCGACCAGGTCGCTGATTGTCAGGGCTTCGTCATCATCGTAGTCTCCGGTCATCCGCAGTTCGTAACCCTGTCCTTCATAAGAAAGGTAATACAGTGCGCGGGCGAGACTCCTGCCGTTCAGGCCGAAATCCTTGTAGGCGTTTGACCAGGTGCCGTACCAGCTTGTGAGGTATTCTTTTTGTAATGTCGTATAGGAAGGGTCTTCGAGTTGTGCGGCCAGGAAACCGATACCGTGCGCCATGTTCGAATATTTTTCTTCTGGCCTGTTGGCGCGCATCCAGTCCACTGCTTGCTTGACAAAATCTACGACATTGCTGTCGCCGCTGATTTCATAGTAGTCGATAAAAGCCTCGAGCAGAAATCCCACCATGAAATATCCCTGGGTGAACTTGATGCTCGTGCTGCGGAAATAGCTGTACCAGGTGTCGAAAGTGGTTTTTGCAGTCAGGAGGTATTTATCGTCGCCGGTGCACTGGTAGGCGGCAAGCAGGGTCAGGACCTGGAAAGCCGCGCCGCGCGGCTGCTTGTAATCAGGATACCCGCCGAACGATCTGGCGAATTCAGCTCCCCGGAGAGCGCAGTCCAGGCTGCGTTCATCCCCGGTGAAATACCAGCGCTCGAACAACCCTTGAGTCTTGTGGTGATTGGTGTAAGGTGATACGTAAACCGGAGCAGTAGTGTAATCGCTATCATCTGTGGGATCTCTGCGCACGTGGTCGGTTGGAGGGCAGTAGCGGTTGGCGCCGTTCAGGTATTTGCCTGGACCGAAATGAACCATGTGCACATCCATCAGGTGGTGGGCACGGGAGAGAAAATAATCCAGCCAGCGGTAATCCCCTGTGCGCACGAACTCGACACTGCTCATGTGCGGAAGGTCATAATAGTGGTGGTTCCAGGCGATATTTCGCGCAACGTGAACCCCGGGTTCCCAGGCGTAGTGCATGCCGTCACCCCAGTTGAGAAAGCCGTAACTCTCCCAGGTTACATCGTTTTTCGTGCGGTTGTCGAGCTTGCGCAGCTGGTCCTCCAGGCCCAGATCGAGCTCTCTCTCAACGCGCTGAACCTCCTCCAGGTGCTCGGGCGGATAGAGTGCGGGATTTCGTTCCATTATCTTACCGAACGTATTGCTGTCCCTGCAGTAATATTCAGGCTCGGCTATTGCAAGCAAGGGTTTCTGGCAGGCGGCGAGCATCTTTCCCAGGTTGGAGGCTTCCTCCTCGTGCAAAAAGACGAAACGCAGATAATGGGTGCGGGCCACCCCGGAGTAAATATCGATGGGAGTGTCAAGTCTATACGGGATAAGCCCGGCGGTAATCAATCCGGTTTCGGCATCCACCTCCAGCGTGCTTGGATGCATCTGCCAGAAATCCTGCAGGCCCATGCCAACCAGTGATTTTACTTGCCCGCTTTCAACAACATCCATCCCGATCCAGCCGATGCGGTCTGTTTTCAGCGCCTTGGGATTACCAACGTTGTCCTGGCTTTCTCCATGGTAGTAGATCAACTGGTTCGTAGCGCTGGTGCCGAGATAGATTTGATTGCCTCCTGCCTCAGAAGATGTCGCTTTCAGATCCTGATCAGGCAGTCCGAGGAAGAACTCGGAATGCGAATCTGCTGTGGGCAGCTCCACGTGCAAGCCTTCCAGAGTCACCATGTCCTCACGGCCCTCCAGATAAGGGCTGCGGTTTTCGAAGGTGTAAGCCAGGCGAACAAGGGGGGAGTTATTGAAAAAGTACAGGCGGCAGATAAAATGGAATCCGGTTGCGCCGGTGGTGCTCTTGAGATCACCCTCTGCTTTGAGCACCACCCGCATGGTTCCCTGGCTTTCCACAGTTAATTCTGTATTCTGGTCAGCTGAACTCAGGTACTCCTGGCCTTCTGCCCACATGACCAGACCCCTGTCGTGCGTGCTTACCAGCTGTTTGTCGTAATCTCCATCCGATCCGGTATCGATCCAGACACTGTTGAACACGTTAAATCCAGCCGCGAGAACCTCGGCCCTGATTCTCCCGGTAGATACTGTTACCTTGCCCTGTTCTTCAACCACCTCGAGCCTGGAATCAAACTGTGCCGGAGTTCCCTTGTCCAGCCAGAGGGAGAGCCTTGCATTGGCCTCCACGGATGCCTGGAAATCCAGATGCACCCAACGAATAGAGCCGTCTGGCCAGTGAGCGACTTCCCTGAATTCGCAAGGCACGATTTCTCCGAAAACCCTTAGCACCAGTTCATCAGTTGAATTTACCCAGCTCACGGGCAGGGGAACGCCGCAGGTGACCGACTCGTTTATCCGGCCGATTCCGCTGCGTTCAGCCACTGTCAGTTCTATGGCATGTAAAACCGATGCCAGTGAAAATAACAAAACACCTGCCTGCAGCAGCCTGTTTCTCATAACCGACTCCCATTCATTCAGCGAGATTTCCTGAATTTGGATCTGCTGTAGTTGTTCTCAAAATTTCTATCAAGCCTTAATTTTACTTCAGGCAAAAGGATAACATATCGGGATTGCCGTTCAATCGCTTCCTCTGGCTTGATCGGAAAAATAGTAGAGCGCCCTGGCAATGCCCCTGCCGTGAAGGCCGAAATCCTTGAAAGCGTTTTCCCAGACACCGTGCCAGCGGGAAAGGTGTTTTTTCGCCAGTTCGATATATTCGGTCTCCCCGGTCTGGTGCGCCAGAAAGGCGATACTCAGTGTCATGTTGGAGAATAAGTCGTTCGGGCGGCTGGCGCTCATCCAGTCCACGGCCTGGCGGATGAATTCCACAGCCCGGCTGTCCCCGGTAATCTCGTAGTAGTCCACGAAAGCCTCCAGCAGGTACCCGACCATGAAATAGCCCCGGGTGAACTTGGTCTCCGTGGTGCTGAAATGCTCCCACCAGGCCTCGAATGTCATTTTCGCGGTTTCCAGGTATCTGGCTTCGCCGCTGTAACGGTAGGCCTCGAGCAGGGATAGGACCTGGAAACCAGCCCCGCGCGGCTGTTTGAAATCCCGGTAGGCCCCGAAAGAATTGGCGAATTCCACAGCCTTCAGGGCCACCTCGAGCGCCCGTTCATCGCCGGTAAGATAAAAACGGTCGAAAAGCCCCTGGGTCTTGTGGTGATTGGTCGAGTTTGATACGTAAACCCTGGCGGAGGTGAAATCTCCCCGCCTTCTGGGATCGATTCTCACATGGTCGGTGGGCGGGCAGTAGCGGTTGGCACCGTTAAGCTTGTTACCTGGCTCGAAATGCGCGATATGGACATCCATCAAATGCTGGGCCCGGCTGAGGAAAAAGTCGTAGTACCGCCAGTTGCCTGTGCTCACGTATTCCAGGCAGCAGGTATGAGGAAGATCATAGTAATGACCATTCCAGGAGATGTTATGCGGGTCTTTCACTCCAGGCACCCAGATATGATGCATTCCGTCTCCCCAGTCCAGATAGCCGTAACCCTCCACTGTCACGCCGTTTTTAGTGCGGGATTCCACCAGCGAGAGCAGATTGGCCAGACCCCCGTCCGTTTCTCTCTGCACCGTGGTAACCAGCGCGTGGTGTTCTTCCGGGAACAGAGACAATTCTCGCTCTACCAGTTTGCCGAAAGCTCGGCTTTTCCGGCAGTAATAGGCCGGTGAGGCCACAGCAGTAAGAGGTTTCTGGCAGGCTCTGGTCAGCGAGCACAGCAACTCGGGATCGTTTTGGCTGGTGAAGGCAAAGCGCAGGTAGTGGGTACGAGACACTCCGGAATAGATATCAATCGACCTGCCGAGCCGCAGGGGGAAAAGGCCGACCAGCAGCAGGCCCTGATCCGAGGCTGCTTCCAGGCTTGAAGGATGCATCTGCCAGAAGTCGCGCAAGCCAACCGCCACCGCGCCGCGAGAGCTTGCAATACCAATCCAGCCCAGCCGGTCCGAGCTTTCGGTCTTGGCATTGCCGCCGGGCCAACTTTCCACCACCCCACCGTAAGTGTAGCGCTCCGAGGAGGGCGCCAGAATAAAAGCATTGGAACCGTAACCGGCAAACCGGCCCTCCAGATGTCTATCCCGGCCGCCGATATGAAAAACCGTGCCGCTTTCAACCATTGTTGTGGGAATTTCCACGTGAAGTCCCTGAAGAGCGACCTTGTTTTCGATTACCGGATTCCTGTTTTCCACAGTCACGACAAGGCGGACAACTGGAGAGCCGTTGTAGAAATATAACCGGCAGATATAATGAAAAAGCTTGTTCCCCGATCTGTTTTTCAACTCTCCTTGCGCCCGCAGCACCACGCGCATGAGGCCTGAGCTTTCAACCCGGAGTGTCGAGGCCTGGTCATTGGCGGAAAGATACTCCTCTCCACCGGCCCAGGCGGCCAGTCCGCGACTGTGCGGAGCAACAAGTTCCTTCACAAAATCTCCGTTTTCCCCGGCAAGCAGGACGCGGTTAAATACATTGAAACCCCGCCTTTTCACCTCGACCTTTATCTTTCCGGTTTCGACTGTGAAGCCTCGGGCAGTACGCTTTACCTCGAGACTGGAAGCTAAAGGCTGAGCGGGACCTTTTTCCAGAGAAAAGCGGACGTTTTCCCATGGCCCAGCACTGGCCTGAAAATCCAGGTGAACCCAGCGCAAAGAGCCGTCCGGCCAGCGGCTGACCTGGCGGATTTCAACCGGCACAGGCAAGGTGCCTCTCAGCAAAACGAGGCTGTCTTCCGAATAAACAGCACTTTCGGCAAAAGGCACACCGCAGGTGACAGGCTCGCTTACCCGCACAATCCCGCTTCTTTCCTCAACTGAGAGTTTTACCGCTCCAACGGATGAAACAGTAATGAACAGGGCTATTAAAACGGCAAGCAAGTTTTTTAACATGATCGTATGTCCTTACCGGCTGAGTTATATTATCAAAATCAAATGATCTACCCCGCGGCAAGCCGCGGTGTATCTGTTCGGAATTCTTTTTATAAATTTGATGCCACAATTTCATCCCCACCCCGCGGGCAACCTGCCGGTTGCCCCTACGTTTGTCTCAGGAGTGGGCTACCACGGAGCAGAGCTTCGAGGAATTTTTTTCGGTTAAAGAGCGATCCGTGCCTTGCAGGCTTATTCATTTCGAGCCTCTGGCCTCGTTTGACAGATAATAAAGCGCCCTGGCGACATTCCTGCCGTGCATGGCGAAATCCTTGAACGGATTTCCCTGAACACCTTTCCAGAGCATAAGATACTCTTTCAACATTTCGGTGTAGCGCGGCTCCTTGGGCCTGGCAGACAGGAAACCCAGAGCCAGGCTCATGTTGGGGAACCTGTCATTCGGTCTGTTCTCCAGCATCCAATCGACTGCCTGCCTGGTAAATTCGATAATTCTCCTGTCCCCGGTTTCCTCGTACAAATCAATAAAGGCCTCGAGCAGCAGCCCGACCTGGAAAAAGCGCCTGGTGAATTTCGTTTCGGTTGTTTGAAAGTGCTCCCACCATTTTTCGAATGAACTCCGGGCAATATCGAGGTAACGCTTATCTCCGGTTATTCGGTAGCCATAAACCAGTGTCATCACCTGGTGGGCGGCGCCCCTGGGCTGTTTGAAATCACCGTAAGCGCCGAATGAAGCCGCAAATTCGAGCGCCTTAAGAGCAACCTCAAAGCTTCTTTCATCACCTGTAAGCAGGTACCGGTCGAACATGCCCTGTGTTTTCGAATGGTTCTGGTTTGGGTGAACGTAGACTTTTGCAGTCTGGTAATCCGAGGCATCCTTGGGGTCCAGGCGAACATGGTCGGTACTCGGGCAGTAGCGATTGTGGCCGTTAAGCTCATTTTCAGGATCGAAATGAACCATATGCACGTCCATCAGGTGATGGGCTTGCGGAAGGAAACAATCCAGCCAGCAGAGACAGCCGGTTCTGGCGAACTCGATACAGCTCATATGGGGAAGGTCGTAATAGTGGTGGTTCCAGGAAAGGTTCAACTCACTATCCTCTCCGGGCACCCATGCATAATGCAATCCGTCTCCCCAGTTCAGGAACCCGTAACTGTCGCGGGTAACCCCGTTCACGGTGCGCTCATCAATCATATTCATCATGTGACTGTAGCCATAATCCAGCTCGCCATCAACGTGTTCTACAATCTTTCTGTTTTCTTTCGGGTAATTTCTGAGATCGCGGTCGAAGATGTTTCCGAAGGCACGTGTTTCCTGGCAGTAGTAGCTGGTTGAAGCCAGTGCAAGAAGAGGCTGCTGGCAGGAGTTCACCAGGGAGCCTATACGTTCCGGATCGCCCACGCCAAGAAAAGCAAAGCGCAGGTAATGCGTGCGGGCCACCCCAGAATAGATATCGATCGAGCGGTTTAACCTTTGCGGAAAGAGACCCGCCCTTATCAGGCCGCTGGCATTCACCTCCAGGATCGAGGGCCACATCTGCCAGAAGTAGCGCAGTCCCACCCCCACCATGCCTTTGGATGAGCCCAGACTGATCCAGCCCAGTTCAGAGGATTTTTCCTCTTTCGGGCTGCCGGCGATTTCAAAGAAGGATTCCGTTCCAAAACTGGACAGGGAGGATGAATTGACAAGGGCCCAGGCCATTGAAACCCTGCTTGGGAAAATTCCCTGAACATCTCCCCCCGGCTTTCCGATATCATAGGCTCCGCCTGCGCCCCTGATCGTGGTCGGGATTTCCACGTGGAGGCCCTGAAGAGCTACCTTGTTTTCGATCACCGGGTCACGGTTTTCAAAAGTGAAAGCAAGACGGACAACAGGGGAATCGCTGTAGAAATAAAGCCGGCAGATATAGTGGAACAGTTTCAAGCCGTTGGTGTCCTGAAAGTTTCCCTCGGCGCGCAGCACAAGGCGTATTGGCCCGCTGCTTTCGATTTCCACGACCGAGAGGGTGTCATTAGCAGCAAGGAATTCCTGTTTGCCGGCCCAGGCGACCAGTCCGCGCCTGTGAGGATTGACCAGTGTCCTGAAATACCGGCCGTCCTCGCTGGGAACCTGAATGCGATTGAAGACATTGAAATTTCTCCGGGAGACCTCGACTTTGAGCCTGCCGGTGGAGACAGTTATCGCACGCGGTGTTTTTTCAACTTTAAGCTTTGAATCCACCGGGGCTCTCTTTCCCTTGTCCAGCGAGGCAGTAATCAGGCGTCCTTCGGGCACACTTACCTGGAAATCAAGATGAACCCATCGCAAAGAACCGTCCGGCCAGCGGCTGACCTCGCGGATTTCAACCGGCACAGGCTGACCACCGATTTTCAAAACCAGCTCGTCCGCCGAATTGCAGTATCCCCGGGCCAAAGGAACGCCGCAGGTAACCGGCTCCGATACTCTGTCCAGATAACTTTCCTCATAGAGATGAAGGTCAATGCCGCAGAGATCGTTCAAGTGCGCAAAAATCAACATTAAAGCCACTGCCAGACTGCTTTTGGTCATTGCCGATGCTCCTTTTAACCAGGCTTTTGATATCAGTATCCGACTATATTCATGGACTTAAAGGCAGAGGTCGTTAAAAATCAATTTGCAGGGGACAGAAAGCTTTTGTCCTTGTTCTGGAAGCTACATAAATGTAAATTATCGCCTGATCTTTCAATTAGCAACTTATAAACACACATCCGGATACTTACCTGGTGCAAGGGAGCCAAGACCGATGGAATTGAATGTTGTAGATCTGATAGTAATCGTGGCTTATTTCGCTATCGTGATCGGTGTGGGGATTTACTTTACCAAGCGGGCCGGGAAGAGCATGGAGGATTTTTTCCTGAGCGGAAGAGCCCTGCCCTGGTGGGTTGCCGGCACCTCGATCGCGGCAATGGGTTTTGCTGCAGACACTCCTTTCATGGTCACCGAGCTGGTGCGGCGCAACGGGATTGCCGGAAACTGGTTCCTCTGGTGTTTCGCACTGAGCAACCTCTGCGCCACTTTTCTTTTCGTCCGTTTCTGGCGAAGGGCGAAAATTCTTACCGAGCTTGAGATAATCGAGGAACGCTACGAGGGCCGCTCGGCAGGTTTCCTGCGAGGCTTCCAGAGCATTTTCTACGGCATCGCTTTCAGCGCGCTCAATATCGGTTTTATCATGCTGGCCATGCAGAGTTTTATCACCGTGCTGCTGGGCTGGAACGAGTACCTGGCCCTGGCAGTCATGCTCGGGGTGACAATGATCTACGCCCTGGCAGCCGGTCTCTGGGGCATTGTTGCCAATGAAGTGATCCAGTTCTGCATCGCCTTTTTCGGTTCGGTTTTCCTCGCAGTGGTGGCTATCGGCGCAGTCGGAGGCTTTTCCGGGATCGAAGCCCGGCTCATCGAGGTTTTCGGCAACTCGACCGCCCAGGGGCTGTTGAGCTTTGTCCCGGTGGGCGAGGAAGTGGTCAAGCCTTTTGTCAAGACAGGGAACGAGTTCACCTGGACCCTCTTTTTCGTTTACATTTTCGTGATCTGGTGGTCGAGCGAAAAGGCTGACGGCAACGGTATGTTTATCCAGAGGATCATGGCCACCAAAAACGAGAAGCACGCATTTTTCGCCGGCGTGTGGTTCAACATTGTCTACTACGCCTTCCTGATGTGGCCCTGGATTCTGGTGGCGCTTATCAGCATGGCCGATTTTCCCGAGCTGACCGACCACAAGCTGGCTTATCCGATGATGATCAAGAAATACCTTCCCGCCGGTATGAGGGGGATCATGTTCGCTGCTTTCCTGGCAGCATTCATGTCCAGCGTGGACGCCCTGATCAACTGGGGCTCGAGCTACATGATAAACGATTTCTACAAGCGCTTCGTGCGCAAGAACGCCTCGCAACGGCACTATATCTGGGTGGGCCGCGGGGCAATGATGGTGGTGCTCGTTGCCGGAATCGGCGTCTGGAGCATAACTGAATCTATAGCTGATGCCTGGAAGTTCATGGCCGAACTGTTCAGCGGGCTCGGCGCGGTGTGGCTGGCGCGCTGGTTCTGGTGGCGTGTTAATGCCTGGACCGAGATCACGGCCTACATACTTTCGGTAATAGGCTGTATCACAATCAACGTGCTGGAGATGTACGGAATAGTTTTTCCGGAGTGGCAGCGCTACGTTTTTATCTGCCTTTTCAGCGTGGCAGGATGGCTATCGGTTACTTTCCTGACCGATCCCGTGTCTGAAGAGAAGTTGAAAAGCTTCGTAAGAAGGGCCAATCCGGGCGGCCCGGGCTGGCAGCGGATCACCGCACAGGTGGACCAGGAGAAATTGCCAGCCGGTCCTCCTCTCTCGTCTAACCTCATTTCTTTCGCTCTGGGTGCGGGGGGCCTTTTCTCCTTTATTTTCGGCCTGGGTTCGATCTTTCTCGGCTCACCTCTGAAAGGCATTCTGATGATCGCCCTGTCTTTCGTTCTCGGCTCGATCATCTACCGGCTGGAGCAGTTCCGCCACGAGACCGAGCAGAATGACCTGAAAAGGGCGACCACCTGAGGTTTTCCTCTCTTCTATTCCGACCAGCCAGGCAGGGAAACCGTTGCCTGGTAGTTCGAGTAGTTATACAGCGGGTTGCGCACCGGCTTGTACAGCCTGCCCGGTTTCGGATTGTCATCCTGGGTGTAAACCCAAATCTCGTGCGGGTCCCAGACCACAACTTCATCGCGGCAGTCGCCGGTGATATCGAGCACTGCGTTGCACATGTCCGGGTGGCCGTCATCCGGAAACATCACCACCGGCCTGCCCCAGCCGTCGAACATCCCCCCTTCGATAACATTGGGCGAATGGACGAAATATTCTCCCGGCTCACCGGTCCAGTTTACAGGCAGACACATGCTGCCGTACTGGTTGGGCTCGAAATCGCGGTAGATTTCACCCTGACTGTCGAAAAAATGGATAATTCCCTGGTTGCCCCAGAAATTAATCGAGACAGCCTCCAACCCGGGCATATCCGGCCTGAAATCCGCAACTGCCGGGTTCTGGCCGTGGCCGATCCAGTAATGTTTAAGGATATTGCCTTCCAGGTCTGTGTAGAAGACTCCCGCATCGCTTGCCGCATAGAATATTCGCAACTGTGATTCCTCGTTCTCCTTGAAATCGACCACTGCAACCCCATCGGCGTGATCTTCGACTTTCTCGTCCAGGCTCCAGAGCTTTCTGCCGTCATGGTCGAAAAGAGTGTAGCCGATCGCCACCTCATCGCGGCCGTCGCTGTCTGTATCGTGTGCATACGGGTAGTGGCCGGTTTTGCATGCCCCCTCCCACATGATATTCAGCTTATCATCCAGGGCCCAGAGATGCCAGTAGCGGTCCTTGATAATAATGTCCCTGTCGTGGCCGGTGCCCCTGAGGTCGCAGAAAAAGAGGCAGTCGCCGAGGATACGGGGGAAGTCGTCAGCGGGAGCCTTTGCTTTCGGGGTCGGCGCCTTGTACCTGGTTCTGCCGGTGGCGCCGTCAGCTACAATCAGCTCCATATTCATGGTATAGACCACCTCGTTGCTGCCGTCAGCGTCCAGGTCGTGGATCTGGAATGCGACATCGTTGGTGAGATGGTTTTTCTCAGGATCCGGTGTGCCGATCTGCCAGAGGATTTCACCGTCGAATGTCATTGCAGTCAGGCAGCTGACCTCGCTGTAGCTGTCGCGAGGGGCTGCGTGATGGTGCACCTGGCCGATCAGCACGTCACAGGTGCCGTCGCGGTTCAGGTCGCCGAAACGAAGGTTCCGGCCCACGCCGAAATTTTTTGTCGTGATTTTTTTCCAGACCACAGGCTTTGGGTTGGCTGCTCGAAATTTGGCAAGTTCGGCTTCTCCGGCGGCTTTCTCCTTTTCGATCCGTTTTTTCTCCTTCGCAGTGGCGGTCACTTTAACATATTTGTAGCGTGCGGGAACATCCGAGCTCAGCCCCAGCTTGCCTCGAGGATAAGTCGTGTCGACTGCTTCCAGCACAGGCCCGCCCTCGATCGAGGCCCTGATTTTATCACCTTCGAGCTCGACCACGGCAGTGTAATACCGGCCTGTCTCCCAGGCAAAATCTTTCTCGGCCAACACTTTTTCGTACGGCTTGTGGAAATCAGTGGCATGGCGCACCATCTTGAGCAGAGCTCTGTCCCTGTCCAGCCCGAAAAAATAGTAGCAGCGGTCGTTTCGGTAGCGGAAGAGGATTCCGCACTGGTCCCGGCGCGAGTCAGCAGCGAATGTTATAGTTGCGGTATAGTCTGTCCAGAGGGTATCGCCTGTGATCACCATCGGGTGGGTGTGGGTCATCTGCCTGCTGTCGAATGTCTGGGTCATCACGTGTGCGCCGGCCTCCTCGATCACCCACCAGGCCCGCTGGGCTCCACTTTCCCAGGTGAAACAGCTCACGGCCCAGTTGCCTTTCGGGGCAGCCTCGGGCAGGTAGTGGTACTCGGTGTGCGGGCCCACGGGCGCGGAGAACATGCCGGGTGCGAGGCCTGAGAAATCGTCTTCGAGCAGGGTGGCGGGTTTGGCTTTCTGGCCGGGGATACAAGCCAGAAGATTCAAAAGACAAAAAGCTGTTAAAAAAAATATGGTGCCGGTTTTTTTAAATGAAATCATATCGACTCCTTATATGTGAAAAAAGGTTGTTTAAATAAACCTGCATGATTGGTAGTCTTACTGCTCTGATATCAACTCCAGCAGCTCCAGCCTGGCTGCGTCGTAATCGTCTCCTCGCTGGGACCAGGGAACGGCCTCATCCATGTCCACCTCGCTGAACGCCCTGGGCACCACTTTCTTCACGATCTCCAGCACCTGCTCGCGGCCTGCTTTCTGCTCTGCCAGCCACATGATCTCGTAATCCTGCTGGCCCCGGCGGATGTTTTTCAGCCGGATCGAGCCGAAAATCTTGTTCAATCCGCGGCTTTCATCAGAATAAAACGGTTCGTTGCCCGGATAGAGCACTATCCCGTCCCCGTTGCCGAAAGTGTTCGGCCCGCTGATAAAGGTTACCGGGTCAGTGAATACGTTCTGATGTTCATGCGCTCTGGGGCCCTGACTGTTGTGCCGCCAGTGGTTCCCGTGCCATAGAAACCATGTATTGACCTGG
The DNA here is from genome assembly GCA_964548275.1 of uncultured Gemmatimonadales bacterium. GTDB lineage: Bacteria > Gemmatimonadota > Glassbacteria > GWA2-58-10 > GWA2-58-10 > JAUVUV01. Next base: position 29,271 of record CAZJQI010000008.1, on the reverse strand, counting down.
TAGATATACTTGGCCCAGGCGTTCATGCGGAAATCCACCGCCTCTGCTTCCAGGATCACGGACCCGTAACGGGGCCGCGACCCGTTGTAGAACCAGTGATCCTCACCCTGTTCTTTCAGTTCGGCCAGTTTTTGAAGGTCCATGCCGCGGCCGCCGGCCCAGAGGTCGATTGCATTGTCGAGTTCCGCTGTCCACGCTCTGGTGGTGAACACCGGCAGGCGCTTTCCAGAGCCGGGGTTGTCGTGGATCCAGCCTGCGCGCTCGGCGACCCAGTTGAATTTATCAGTTCCCGGCTCATCGATCAGGTACCAGAAATAGCGCACCTGCGGAGCGTTCGCCTCGAACCAGTCGACCCAGAGGTCTGACTGCTCCTGCACCTGTTCTTTCGTATCGCCTAATACAGCGCTGCCGTACATCCCGATCGGGAAAAGGTGCTCCGGCTCTCCCTGGCCGGGTCCCTTGTAGCCAGCTTGCGAGGTAAACGCGTTACCATCAAGGTAGGGCTTGTAAGCATCCATCATCCCCTGATCGAACTGTGAGCGGTGCGGCTGGAAGCCCCCTACCAGATCGATCCTGTGCCGGTGTGCCATGTGCTTGAGCATCGTATCGATCTGGGTTGAGTCCAATTCAGGGAAATACAGCTTTACACCACTGTTGAACAGCCAGACATTGGAGTGGTTTTCATCCGGCAGATAAAGGGGCAAAAGCTCGAGCTTGACCGGCAGTGCAGCCACTTCCCACCCCTCTTCCAGAACCCGGAGTTTCCCTGTGTACACGCCGGGGGAAAAAGCTATCGTGTCGCGGGGAAGGAAGAGGTCGACCCAGAAGCCCTGGACCTTTGAGGAAGGAATATGAATCGGGAAACCACCCTTGTCGGGTTCGGCATCCGGGGTGATCAGAGCATCCGGTATCCAGCCGGTCATGCGCGCAGGGGCCGAGGCAGATGAGCCGTAAAACCAGTTGGGATTGGTCGGATTCTCGACATGAATGTAGTGCTGGCTGAATATCTCGAACCAGCCGCCGTGGCTGTATGGAGGATTTTGCGCAGAGGCAATCACCTCGCCCGATTCAGTGTGTACCAGAAAATCGGCAGACACTTCCACTGACAAGGCGCCGTAATTACCTGCAATCACGATCACCTGAAAGGCGAGAACCTCGTTATACAACCCCTTAAAACGGATCGTGTCTCCGTCCCAGATACTGTTCGAGTTCATGCACGGGTGTACGAGATCATCGCGGAATACCTTTTCCCCGTCTCCTACAGCCCAAACATGATTAACGCCGCAGGAGAATATAACAGGTCGGGGTTCCTCCCTGCCGGAGAGGATTTTCAACAGCGCGATAAGGTCGAATACAGTAATCTTGCCGTCAGCTGATCTGTCAACGTTTGCGATTTGCTGTTTTTTGTCTGATACAAAGTTTCCGGAAACCAGATGACGCATAAGGCCCAGCAAGTCGAAAATATCGATTTCGCCGTTTTCATTCATATCCCCGCGCCAGGCGGCATCAACGCCGCTCGAGGCCTGGGAATAAGCAGGATCTGGCGGGAATAGGGAGACGGAAATAAAGACTAGAAGCAGGATGATATTAGTGCGCATCTGGAACCACCGCAAAGGTTATAAGCGCCCCACCACCTTACTGATCAGATCCGTGAGCTTGGGTTCCGCCTCTCCGGCTGCCCGGATAATCTCCTCGATATTGGCCGGTTCTAGGCATTCAGGGAAACAGAGATCGGTCACTATCGATATCCCCAGTACCTTGAGTCCCGAGTGCACAGCCACGATAACCTCCGGAACGGTACTCATGCCTACCACGTCCGCACCTGTTCCCCGCAGGAAACGGTACTCGGCCCGGGTTTCCAGATTCGGCCCGGGAACCGCCACATAAACACCTTTCTTGACCGGGATTTTTTCTTCCAGGGCAACCTGTTCGGCGAGTTTTATCAGTTCGTGGCTGTAGGGCTCGCACATGTCCTGGAAACGGACACCAAGCCGGTTATCGTTGGGGCCGATAAGGGGGCTGACGCCTAGAAGGTTAATATGATCCTCGATCAGCATCAGGTCGCCTTTGTCGAACTGCGGATTCATCCCTCCGCAGGCGTTGGACACGATCAGGGTTCCCGCACCCAGGGCTTTCATCACCCGCACCGGAAAGGTGATCTGCTGCATCGAGTAACCCTCGTAATAATGGAAACGTCCCTGCATGGCCATCACTTTCCTGCCGCTCAGGGTTCCCAGCAGGAGGCGTCCCTGATGGGTTTCCACAGTGGAAGAAACAAAATGGGGTATCTCGGGATAGGTAATCGCGCACTCGATCTCGATCCGGGCCGCAAGCCCTCCAAGGCCGGTTCCAAGAATTATCCCCACTTCAGGGACAAGACCCGTGCGCTTTGCAATTTCAGTTGAGGCTTCATTTACCATATCATAGAGGTTTGTTGTCGCCATTTCCCTTTTTCCCATGATTTATCGATTGGCTTATTCGTTAAATATCAGGCAATTGCAGGTTTCACTTAATCCTTTACTTCTTGCTATTGCTGCCCTTCTCTGACTCATCTTCTTCATCTGATTCGCCTTCAGTGGCTTCATCCGCACCCCAGAACACATCCGGCTTCTCCTTATCCTCTTCCTTCCGAACCCCTTCTGTTTGTTCCTGTTCTTCCGCTGGTTGTTCCTCCTCCCAGAGAAGTTTCTCCTCCTTTTCCTCCTCCTCGGGCTGGGGCTCAATCTCCTCTGCTGTCTCCTGTTCGGTTTCCTCAGTATCTGATTTTAAAATTTCGCCCAGCTTTTTGGAAAAATCCCCTTCAGGAAGCTTCTCAGTTTCTTCTGCTTCTTCAGGCTCTGCGGCAACCTCTTCTGGTTCCTTTGCTTGAGCTTCCTCAAGCTTTTCTTCCATCACACCGGCCTCTTCAGCCTCTTCCCGGGCCGGTTCTTCTTCTGGCTGTGCTGCTTCTTCTGTTTCGGCCACAACCGGTTCGCTGATTTTTTCCTCCTGAAGGAGTTTCCACTGGCTTGCCACCAGGGAACGCATCTTGACCAGAAAAGCGTTTTTCTCATGCCCAAGCATCTCGAGCTCTCTTTTCAGGGCATTCAATTCAGCGCGGGCATCCTCGAGAATTTTCTCTGCCTGGACCTCGGCCTTGGCAATGGTCAACTCGGCCTCCCGTTCCGCACTCTGCCGGGCTGACTCGCTCGTTTTTTGAGCCATGATCAAGGTTTCGTTAATTGTTTTTTCCACGTCCTCAAAATTTTTCAAGCGCTCGCTAAGCTTGGTCTGCTGCTGCTTGAGTTCCATGTTTTCCTTGATAAATTCCTCGAGGGTTTCCGCCGCGGAGGAGAGTAAATTCTGGACTTCATCCTTGCTGTAGCCCCTGAATCCCCGCTTGAAATCAGCCTTTTTAAGCTCCAGTGGAGTAACTTTCACCTTCGCCTCCTCAATTTCACTGTTTCTAATAAGGGCACGAGCCGAATATTGCCGTGCCCACGCGGACCATGTTCGCTCCCTCGGCAATCGCGATTTCATAATCCGAACTCATGCCCATGGAAAGTATTTCCATGCGGCAGGTTGAAGCTGTGAAGGAGCTGAATTTTTCGAACAGTTTGCGAAGTTTCCTGAAACAGGCGGCCACTGCCGCAGTGTCGGAGCTGAACAGTCCGATTGTCATCAAGCCCAAAAGCTCGAGGTTTTCACACCCTGCAATAACCTCGTACAATTGCTCGGCCCGGTCAGGCTCAACACCGAACTTGGATTCCTCCCCGCTGGTGTTTACCTGCATGAGAATCTTAGCTTTGGTTGCTCGGAGTTTAGCCCGCTTATCGACCTCAAGCGCCAGTCTTTCGGAATCAACAGACTGGATAAGGTCAAATAGCTCCAGCACGTTCTTGACCTTGTTTCGCTGAAGGTGTCCGACAAAATGTTTGGTAACCGGCTGTCTGATTTGCGGCAGTTTCTTCACGGCTTCCTGAAAGCGGTTTTCACCGATATCAGTCAGCCCTCCACAAATTGCGTTCTCTATCTCCAGGACAGTCCTGTTTTTTGTCACACCAACCAGGGTCACAGTGCCGGGAGCAACCCCCGCGTTTATCTCGGCCCGGCCAATCTTTTCTCTCACCAAAGCCAGGTTATTCGCAATAATTGAATTCATCGAGAGGATCCATTTTCAATAAACTATATCGGGGCTATTTAAAAAGCAAGCAGACCAATGCGCCGAATGAACTCGAAGCAGGCGCCTGCTCCAGCGGCAAGCAATCCCGGCCTGGTATTCAGTTCAACTCCACGGGAGCCTCTTTGATCAGGAAAGAGAGCAGTTCCGGGCCGTAGCGAAACAGATAGTAAATTCCGGCTGTTTCCCTTTCCTGGGGCTTTCCATTAGGCCAGAGATGAAGGGCGGCTTTGCCCAGTTGGGCGACAATGGTCTCATTGCGTTTCCTGGCTGCCGCTGCGGACTTTTTCTCCATGCGTTCGAGATTCGATTCAATCAAAGCTCTGGTGTTTTTAACCGGGCCCTCGAGAGTGGGGTCTAAGCGGAGCGCCTGCTCTATTATCCGGGCGAAACTTTTTTCCAGAAAAGACCTGATCTTTCCGGTTTCCTCAAGCAAAAGGGCCTGTTCGCCCTTTTCGCCGAGAAGCCTGCCGGCAAGCTCATCCACCCCGGCTCTCAAATCCGGTGCCTCCAGGCCGTACTTGTCCAGCACACGGGTGATCTTGGTTTCAACCAGGATTCCCGAAAACCTCGGGTAAATTACGGGCATCTGCAGGTTGCGGATTTTGTACAGCTCGGACATCTGAGCGTAATAGCCCATTTCACCCGGCCCGGCTACATAGCACAGGGGGCCGAAAAGATGCGCCTCGACCAGTGGCCTCATCAGCACCCCCGGGCTGAATGATACCGGGAAGTTATCCAGGAGCTTGCGCAGTTCGGAAGCCTTGATTAAGTTCCCTGATCTCTTGAGCCTGAATTCTTCCTCAGAAGGCCCAAGCTGAAGTTTTTCCCGTATTCCATGCTGGATAAGAAAAAGGTTGGTATCTTCCTGCTGCGGTTTGATCTGGAGAGGATATCCAAGGGAGAACAGCCTGTGGTTCATTTTCCCCACTGCCTCGGCGCTTTCCCTGGCTGCAGAGATTTCGGTTTCGAACAGCTCCCGGCTTTTCTGGCGAATCGAGGGATGGCAGGCATCAACAACAAACAGCCCGTAATCTGCAAACAGACCGGCCAAAAAATCGGAAAAAGCGTGGCCGAGATTCGATCCCCTGCTGTAAGCCGAACCCAATAGATCATATACCCATCCGGAAAAATCAGTCTCCGGCGTGATCTGGCCGAGTCGCTCGAACAGGGAGTCAATACTTTCATCGATTTCAATCTGGCAAAGCGAGCGGTTATTTTCTCCCTTTGCGGAGAAAGTTAGCCTGGCGAGGTTATTCTGGAGATCGGGAAGGCTGACCGAGGCGGCCTCGGCCAGATCGTGGTCCTCGCTGGCATTCCAGAAAACGGGGAGAACCGGTACGCCGAGCAATTTTTCCGCATGAGCGGCCAGCTTGATTGTGCTGATACACTTGTAGATAATAAACAACGGCCCGCCAAAAAGGACCGGCTGCTGTCCTGTGGCGATTATATACCCGCCATTGGTGACAAAGCGCTCCAGACGCTTTTTGCCCTCTTTTACCCGTTCGAATGTCCTCTGGGCCGAGAGAATATCTGAGACCTGCCTGCGATCCAGCCTCCCCCCCACTTTTCCGGCGACCTCGGCGAGCCTGCCTTTTGCAGCGTAATGGCCGCCATAGAAATCGCAGGCTTCTCTTTTACCTGCAAGGTAATCCTCCACCAACCAGTTGGCCGCTGGACGGTGAGGTACAAATTTTAAGTTTGTTTGATTCATTTCTTTGAACCGGTCAAAATAAACCTGGTTGAATCCGGCCGGAACGGTTCGCCTTTATAGCTGCCGATATCAGCCATGCCTGCTATTTTCCCTCACCGGAAGTCCAGCTTTCAAGCCCAGGGTACTCCGGCCAGAGAGATTTTCCGATGTAATACAGGTGGCTGGCGCAGCGGCAGTCTGATGAGCCGAAGCCCGGTGCAACAGTTACCGCGTGGGGCAACTGTCCTACCGCCAGATTTAGATCGCATTCGGTTGCCCCCACCCTGCGGACAACTGCGAAAGATTTGTCCTCTGCCTGAATTGAAAGATAATCCACATGCCAGTGCAGCCGCCCGCTGCGAGGTCCCTCGAAATGCCTCCTCAGGCGGGAATCGAGACCTCCGAAAGCGCTTCCTGTGTAAATATAATAACCCGCGGGAAAAATGAAACTGCCCAGCCTGCCGATCCGGATTTTCCGTTCATCAAGCAGGTAAAAGCGAAAGAGGTAAATTCCCTTGACCCGGCTATTTATGGTACGGCTCCCCGCGCAAAATAGTGTTTGCCCTGTAAAGCTGCTCGAGCAGGATCAGGCGCGCCATTTCATGGGTGAAAGTCAACTCTGACAGCGAGAACACCCAGCGGCAGCTTGCAACGAGCTTCCGCTCCAATCCCAGGGAGCCGCCTATTATGAAGACTACCTTGTTTGTACCCTGCATCATCAGATCGTCGATTCTTTCGGCAAAGGCAGTCGAGCTGCAGGCCTCCCCCGAGATGTCCACTGCTATCGGGTATGCGTCCTGCGGAATGCGGGAACGCAGCCTATCGGCCTCTCTGGCAAGGATTTTGTCAGATGGCCTGTCCCCAGGCTCGTCTTTAATTTCCTCTATCGAAAGAGTATGGCCGTACTTGCGAATACGATCTGCGTATTCGATGCAGAGCGCGGCAATTGGCTTCTCGCGAATTCTTCCGACTGCCAGAATGGTGATATTCAACCCCAAACCGCCTCAACGTAAATTAAAACTTACACCAGAAAGGGGCGCGCCAAGGAAAAGAAAAATTCCTTATCAGCAACCGTAAATTTTGAAAAATTTCCGGCCAACCAAACGGAACAATTCTTCTCCGCATAGGTAGATATTCATTAACGGGTCGTTTCGAAAGAATTAATTCGAAACAGACTTTGAAATTTAATTTAAGACCTGCCGGGATAAGGGTCAACATCTGATTTGATTTTGAAACGAATTGAAACTAAATTAGATACCTCGAATCAGAGACTATCGGCTTTGTGATGGGCTTAAATAAAATGAAAACCATAAGAAATAATTCTGGAATGCTTTGCCTCAAAATATCCCCTGTCTTGCTCGCCCTGTTGATTTCATTCCCGGAAGGAGACATTTACGCCAGAAAAGGCAAGACCCTCTTTTTTACTGATCTTGACGCCCGCTGGACTGTTGATAAGGCTGACTATGGCAGAACCGCCTCGGTGAAGCCACTGGTCAGGCTGCCGCTGGAACTGGCCTGGAAAAACAGGGTCGGCCGCTCGATCGGGGCAACTCCCAGTGCTGCTGATGAATATATTTTCGTAACCACCAAGGACCGGCGGATTGTTATCCTCAACCGGGACAGCGGCGAGAGAGTGGAACGCCGCACTTTCAAAGGGGGATTCGGCGGTTCTGTATTGATCCAGGGCGTGCGGATGTTTTTTAACACCCGGTCCCCGGACGGCAAGGTGTACTGTACGGAGATCAATACAAAGAAGAAACACATCGAGCGCAAAATCGGCCCGGCTGTTTCCTCACCGATTCTCGAACAGGGCAGACTCTTCCTTTTCAACCAGTTCGGCAAAGTGCTCTGCCTCAACCCTGAGGTCGGTTTCCGCAACTGGGAAACTCAGCTCAAAGGGAAAATAGAGTATGCTCCTGTTTACATTGACCCGTTCCTTTACGTTCCCACTCTGGAAGGAAATATCTACAAGCTGGACTCTTCCAACGGGGTCCGTTCGGGCAGCCTTGACCTCGGCAGGCATCTTTTCGGGGATTTGAGCAGCGACGGCTATTTCCTTTTCTGCGCCCTGGCCAGCGGAAAAGTTATCTGTTTTGAGCCGGACAGCCTGAAAAAGGAGTGGGAGGTAAATATCGGGCATTCTGTTTTCTCGGGCCCGGTTTATTCCAATGGAGCCCTTTACGTTTGTACCAGGGACGGCTGGCTGGTCAAGCTTGCCGCAGAGGACGGTTCGCAGATATGGAAAGCGAGGTTGAACGGTATCGCGGTGGCGCCGCCGAGCGTTACCGGTGATTACGCCTTTACCGGCACGAAAAGCGGCGATCTGGCAGCTTTTGATATCGCCAGCGGCGAACGACTCTGGTCCCGGAAAATCGAGGAGGGCCTGAGTGCTTCTCCACTTATATATAAAGATTATGTTTATTACTGTTCTGACAGGGGCACGGTATATGCATTCCACGCAAAATAGCAGATTTCCGGTCCGCCTGACCGGTTTGACAATTTTCCTGCTTTTTGCAATCCGGGTAAATCTTTGTGCCAGTGAAGAAGCCGCATGGCTGACCATTATCCCGGATCAGGGCAAGATTGTGCTCGACAGCGATACTCTCGAATTGAACGCCACAACTGAAATCGAGATCTCCCCTGGCGAGCATGTATTGAAATTCTTCCCTTACCATACTGCCAGTTACTGGGCCCACCGCTACCTGATCTATCCTTTCACAATCGGTTCGGCAGGCAAGAGAACGATTGATCTGACCAGGAGCGATATATTCACAATCCGCACCGACCCCCATTCAGCAGAACTTTACTTCCGGGGACGGTTTCTCGGCAGGACTCCGGGGGATTTTTACTTTCTGCTCGGGACAGGGGACTCAGTCGTGGTCAGAATGGAAGGATATCAGGACAAGGCCCTCCATCTGGACAGGCTTCACGATTACGGTACAGAGTTGTTTTACAGCCTGGAGCCAGTAAGTGTGGACGGGTTCGTCGAGGATGATCTAGCCACTTACCCTTACAGTTCTCCGCTAAGGAAGCTGATTTCACCGGACCTGATGGCCAGCCTGGGGAGTGGAGTGATACTGCTTGCCATCGGCGCTCATTTCAATCAACAGGCTGATAAGTATTACGATCAATACCTGCGAATGCTCGGCACAAATGCCCGGGAGGAGGCTTATTCAAAGGTGCGCCGCAATGACAGGATATCTAAAGCGACTTTTATTGCCGGCGACCTTGCCCTTGGTGTATTCGGCTACATGTTGATCCGCCGTTTCGTGTTCCCTGCCGAAAAACAAGCTCAGGGGGACAAACCCTCCAGGCTTTCGGTTAAAATTTTACCGCACAAGGCCGGGCTGGCCCTTAAATTCTAGCCTTTGGCTTTATCCGGAGGATTGCGGTTTTGAAAAAGATACCCGCGCTGCTCAAGTTATCGATTCCAATCCTATTAATCTTTCTGTCAGGCCTGGGCTGCTCGGACCGGTCGCGGTCCAACCCAATCGATCCGTGCAATCCGGATCGCTATCAGACAAATTTGGGCTTTAACGCGCTTGCTGGCAACGGACAGGTTTTTCTCCTCTGGGATCCTCTTGATTTCGACGATCTTGAGGGTATCCGGGTGCAGAGATTTTCCTCCGATTTACCTGATACTGTGGTGCTTAACGACAGTATACTCTCTCCTGGAACGACTTTTTTTCTGGACAACACTGCGACAAACGGCGTGTCCTACAGCTACAATCTTCAGTTCGTGCTCAAAGGCAATACCGAAAAGCCCAAGACATTGCCGGATATCGCCACTCCCGGAGAGATATTCGGATGGATGGAGCTGTTCGATTACGGCGAGATAATTCTCATGACACCTGATTTCAAGGACGAGATCCGAAGACTTGACGCAACATTTTTCAACATCCAGGATATCCAGATCGATCCTGCGAACCAGGAGCTCTGGATTCTCGACAGGGCTTCCCATGAAATTTACCGCTATACGTTCAGTGGAGAACCTATCGGTGAGGGTGCGACCCTTAGCTCTGTGGCCGCGTTCGAGTTCAGCAGAAGGGGCCGTACGGTCTGGATTGCCATAAAGGGTGATAGCGGCTTACTTTACCACTTCCAGATAGGAAGCGGCGAGCTGCTTTTTTCCCAATCCACTAATTTGCCTGTAACCTCGATTACAGTGGATAATGTGAGAGGGGATGTCTGGGTTGGCTCTTCAGAGCCTATGGTGGCCAGAGTCAAGATGAATGAGGGAAAGATTGTTCATTACTCCCACTCGGAATTTGTCACCCCAGAGGGCGTGGTGCTCGGTGAGCAGGGCACGGAAGCATGGATTCTCGATACCGGCTCCAGGAAAGTGTTCCTGTTCGATGATGAGGATATGGTGTCAAAAACGAGTACATTCAGCGATCCGACCTCCCTGACTGTTAATACCACAGGAGATATTTGCTGGGTGGCGGATTACGGCAGTGACATGGTTTATGAAATCGACAGGAGCGGCGCTTTTACCGCACGGATTTCCGGACTTGGCAGGCCCTGGAGCCTGGCATACAGCAATCACGACAATACGGTCTATGTAAGTTCGGAATCAGGCCTGATAACCAAGCTTGCCCCCGGAGGAGAAATAATCTGGCAAGTTCAGCATCCCGACAAGCCCGGTATAATTGCCCTGCAGAGCCCCCACTAGGCTGGTTCTTTCAATCTTTGCTTACTTGTCCCTCTTTTAGCCTGTTCAAGTAGGCACAGACCAGCGGGTAAACCCTGTTCCTCGGACTGCCAAGTCTTTCGGCGGCAAGCGTGGTAAGCCTTTTAGCGCCCATTGAACCGACATTATCCAGGCTATCGAGCAATTCTGCCAGACGAGCTGCCAGATCCTCGCCAGGCTCAATCTCTTTTGCCCTGTTACCCTCCACGATCAGCACTATCTCGCCTTTGACCGAATCTCTATCTGCGAGAGTTTTTTCCAGCTCCGAAAGGGAACCGCGGAGGATTTCCTCGTGAATCTTGGTAAGCTCGCGGCAGACCACAGCCCGACGGTTGCCGAGAACCTGCCGGAACTTGACAACAACGTTTTTTATTTTCCGGGCCGGACAGTAAAAAATCAGCGTAGCCTTGAGTGAGGAGAGTTTTGCGAGAGTTTTCTCGAGTTCTTTTTCACGGGAAGGGACCCACCCGGCAAAATAGAAACTGTCCGTGGGCAGGCCTGAGACGCTCAGCGCGGTTGTCAGGGCGGAAGGGCCGGGCAACGGAACCACATCCAGACCCTGCTCCAGGGCCAGTTTCACCACCCGGTAGCCAGGGTCTGAAATACCCGGCGTTCCGGCATCGGAAATAAGAGCGACATCAAACCCTGACTGCAGCAAAGAAACAACCTGGCCTGCCGCTGTCTGTTCGTTGTGCTCGTGATAGCTGATCAGGCGGGCCTTTATACTGTAGCGGGAGAGCAATTTGCCGCTGTGGCGGGTATTCTCGCAGGCAATTACCGGTACTTTTTTAAGAAATTCCACGGCCCGGTGGGTAATGTCATCCAGGTTGCCGAGCGGCGTGGCGACAACATAGAGACTGCCCGGTGTGGCGAGCGATTCTTTCATCTTCCAGCTCAAAAATCGGTTATGATCCGGCTTTGTGCACCCTCGCGAATCCCCTCCGCAATCATTTCATTCACCTTGCTCATCAGCTTGAGGTAATTTTCCTGGGTGGCGATGAGCGACTGGATTTTCGTTTTTCCCTGAACCTTCTCCAGGAAACTGTTGTACTCGGCCTTGAGTTCCTCGCTGATTTTTTTCCCCTCTTTCTGGGCCTCCAGCACTTTTTGTTCAAGTTCTTTCAAATTTTTCATCAATTCACTCAATTCATTGTCCCCCTCCACGTCCTTGGCAGCCTGATTGTAATATTTGTATTCCGGGGTCTGCACAATAAGCTTGCCCAGTCCTTTTGCTGCACTTTCTAAATCCATTACTCTCTCCGGATTAGGGTAGAAAAGCTAATCGCAGTTTATCTCTCAGGGTAAATCTCTTATCAAAATGCAAAGGGGCACGGACCTCCGACCACTTCAATGTAATCTTTTAACCATTTTATTAATCAAAAGATACCCTGACAGGTAGCTACTGTCAATACAAGGACAAAGCGTTATCCGTCCCAAATCGGAGGTGGCCGTCTTACCAGGGAATCTCTGCTCTGCTGTGTTCGGTGATCGAGAAATCATCCATCCACAAGACGCCTTTCATGAGTTGCACCCCTACCGCAGCTTCGGTTGTCCGGGCAGTAAGGCGGGCCTTTAGCTCGTACTGTTTCCACTTTGTACCCACCCTCGCCCGGTGGTGGACTTTTGCCTGACTCCCAGGCCCCCCGCGTGTAACATCGCTTACTGAGAGTGTAACCTCCCGTGCTTCTTTGTCAGCGCGGAGCCAGACTGTGAAAGTGACATCCGAGGCAGGATTGACCCGAAACCTTCCGCTTTGCAGCCTGGCATAGATCGGTGGATTGCGGAGTTCTATCTTGAAACAGTATTTGCCGGAATGGGGATTCTCGTTCACCGGGCCGTAAAAAGCGGGTTCCTGGTACCGGTCAGTGTAGATCATTTTCCAGGTGCCGGTGGGCTGGCCGTCCCCGCTTTTCGTATTGCCACCGATCTTTTCAAACCCCGGATCTGGTATTTCGAGCCTTTCGACAACCGGCGCTCGAAGTTCCTCCGGCCTGTATTCCAGAACCACTTCACTGGGCGAGCCGAATCTGCCCCACCTGCTACGCGATTTCACTTTCAGGCTGTTCGTGCCGGGCTCCAGTTCCCAGAGAAAGCGGCTCCCGCACGTCTCCCAGTCACCATCGTCCAGTTTCCTGAAATAACTGTCGAACTCCGGCGTGTGGGTTTGGAAGCTCAGGTCAAGGACACCCTCCTGCGTGGCCGGCCTGGAGAAAGTTATCTCGACCTCGTTGAGCGGAAAATTGTAATCCTGTTCGTATCTTACCATGGGGCATACAATTGTTGGCGCATCACCCGGCTGCCACCAGGCGATATGAATCAGAGCGGTCTGGATCACATCATTTAACTGGTTATTGGGTTTCAGATAATCTCCGGGCGCACCCACGGGCTTTGGTTCCAGGGGCGCTGAAAGAAAATCGTTGCGCGGGATGAAGCGCACGTGCTGGTAACAGTCAGTGGTGGCAAGCACACTGTCCTGTGTGCGTTCAGGTTTCCAGCGGTTGGGATTTATATTTATCTCCCATACTCCTGTACCTTCCACACCGCCGGTTTCACGGCTTAAGCGGTGAAGTTCAAGTGAGCCCAGGGGAATACCGTCCTTGCGGTAATAATTCGCTGTCCAGGCATCCATTACAACCCATTTGCGAAAATCGTTGGACCAGAACTCCAGAGAATGGTGCCAGTGGCAGGGGACAATCCGGCTGTGAATGCCGAGCGAGGCGAGGCACTGCATGGTTAGAAGCTGCTTATACGTACACCAGTACTGCTCTCCCTGGCCAACTTCATCCAGAATTTTCAGGGCGTTCCAGCTCGGGTATTCAACCGGGGCAGAATGGGCCCAGAGATTGCAGACCTTGTGCGCGATCCTGGTAGCGATTTCAAACTCAGTGGAAGCATCTTTGATCAGTTTTTCGAGACCGAGCCGTCTTTTCAGTTCCCCGAGCTGAGGCTCGTCCCAGCGCTGGAATCTGAACGGGAATCTCGGCATGTACGCCGAACCGTTGATAAATTTCTTGAAATGAATCCCGTGCTGTCCCGCAGAATCAGTCTCAGAAGCAGGAATCCAGTATTCGTAGCCGATCCTGGGCTGGCTGCCGGTGTGAATATCGCCTGCCGGCAGTGAATCAATTAAAACTGCCACAGCCAGAAACACGGCTAAACCCGATAAATATCTCATCCAGACCTCCTTATTATTTTTCACTGGATTTTGGATAATATTCCCATTCTATATTGGATTCGAAGTTTTAAACCGGTACTTTAAGTTATAGATTTATCTTATTTAATATTTATAGATTACATTATATCATTTATGGAAGTACGAGTGGCTAAAGTTCTGCCTGCGGTTTTCAATCCAAGATAATCCGGGGACTTGTTATGCCAAGTTTGAGTCCGAAAATTTGCATTCGAATAAGAATTTATCACATTTAACTGGTTAATCAATGAGAATGCAAACGAAATGCAACCGAGCCATGATTCAAGTAGATTTTCAAAAGCTGTCGCTTTCATTCCCTTTTTGAAATTCCAACGTTATTCTGCTCCGAAAATAATGGACCAAAGGAGCGTTATTCCATGGTTTCGGTAAAAACCACTGCAGGACACGGCACGCCGTGTCCCTACATGAAACATTTTTATTGTTCCCGGGTAAGCCAGCGGCTCATGACGACTAACTCATAATGACAGTACGGTTTTGCAACGCATTGATCTATTGACAATTCAAGGATTACAAAGTAAATTAAATATCTGCCATTTTGTCAGAACTATCATATTTGCTTAGAGTGAATTATCAAATGGATGTATCAGATTACAGAATTCTTGTTACAGATAACGATACCGAGGCGGCCTCGCGCGTGATCGGGGTACTGGGTTCGCAGGGCATACAGGTTAAAAAAATAAGCCGCCTGCCCCGGATCGACAGCATACCGGCTGCCGGTGAAATCGTTATCCTGGTGATTATCACCGGAGGGATCCACGAGCAGAGCACCCTTCGTTTCCTGGAGGGAATCAAACACGCTCCGACAACTATGGGGGTGATCTGTCTGGTCGAGCCCACTGAGCCGGAGAACCTGAGCTATTTCGACTCCCTGGGTGTGGATGAGGTATTCGAAAAGCCTGTGGACGGGGAGGAAATAGCCGAGGCGGTAAGCCGCCTGCTTGAGCGCAACAGGCTGATCGGCAGTATCGGGATAATCGGCAAAACTCCGGCGATGCGCGAGGGGATAGAAAGGATCGCCCAGTATTCTCAGGTAAACTCTACAGTATTGATTTTCGGAGAAAGCGGCACAGGCAAGGAACTGGTGGCCCAGGCGATACACCGCCTGAGCGCCAGGCGCCACAAACCCTTTATTGCAGTAAACTGCGCGGCGATTGCCGAGGGCGTGCTGGAAAGCGAACTTTTCGGGCACGAGAAAGGCTCTTTCACCGGGGCGACCTCCCTGCGCAAGGGGCATTTCGAGATCGCCGGCGAGGGTACGATATTCCTCGATGAGGTCGGCGAGATGCCGCTTTCAGTGCAGGTCAAGCTCCTGCGCGTGCTCGAGGAACGAGAGCTCATGCGGGTTGGCGGAAGCAACAAAATCCGGGTGAATGTGCGGATGCTCGCAGCTACAAACAAAGATCTGGAATACGAGGTGGAACGGGGTAATTTTCGGCGCGACCTTTTCTACCGCCTCAAGGTGCTTTCGATCCAGATTCCGTCTTTGCGGGAACGCCGGGAGGACATCCCGCTTCTGATGGACTACTTTATCGAGCAGTTCTGCCTGGAGAACAACAAGACTTTTGCCGGGATAGACCAGGAAGCCCTGGAGATACTGAAAAACTACGACTGGCCGGGCAATGTGCGCGAACTTCGAAATCTGGCCGAATCAATGGTCGTGCTTTCGCTTGGCAGCCGGATTCGCGCCCGGGACATCCCGGACCAGATACTGCGCCGGGGCAGCCCCGAAAGGCTTCTCCCTGTGCATTTCCCCGGGGAGGAGGGACGTGAAAAAAGAAGTGCGGATACGCTCGAGTTCCAAATGCTCTACAGCGCCCTGCTGAACCTTCAGAAAGAACTCGGCGAAATAAAACAGCTGCTGACCGGCACCCGGGAAATTTTCCGGCGGCCTTCATATACCCCGAGTTCAGAGGCTGGCGAAGGCACTTTTGCCGAACGCGAACGCGCCTCTGCCGAGAGCCAACATCCAGAGGCGGACATCTCCGAGTACGGCAGTGTGCAGTTCGAGGACGCAGAGGAAAGCCTGAAAAAGCAACAGAGCATGAAAGAGGTGGAGCGCAACGCTATCGCGCGTGTGCTTGCCGGCACAGGCGGCAACCGGCGCAAAGCTGCGAAAATCCTGGACATGAGTGAAAGGACTCTTTATCGTAGGATCAAGGATTATAGCTTGAAGTAGCGTTTCTGTATTACCTTGCAATAATCAAAAAGGCCGCCTGAGCTGATTGCCCGGCGGCCTTTTATTATGCCCGGGCTGTAATCTCCCTTACTTCTTGGTAATACTCACGTTTTTCAGCATATAACCAGGGCGCAGATATTTCAAACGCCGGGCGGACACATGGGTCCGCCCCCTACATGATTTGATTAAATTTATGAATAATCCAGGTAAAAAAAATTCCCCCCTTTGAAAGGGGGGCCAGGGGGGGGGGATTTACTCTTTCAGCCTTTTGCCCACTGTGCGGAAAATCTTCTGCACAACCGATTCAAACCGCTTGAGTACCTGCAAGTTGTTAAATCGCAGCACAAGCCTATATTTTGGTGATACTCACGTTTTTGAGCCGGCCCATCTGGGGCAGCACCCCGGCCAGCGGCCTGGCGTATTGGATGAACTTTTCGCTGACATAGTTATTGCCCTCGATAAATTCCTTGGGCATGGTAATAGTGTGCTTGGCCACCTTTTTCAACTCCACCACTTCGTAAATGACCCTGTAGGGATCATTGCTTACCCGCCTGATCGCGACACTGCCCTCGTAGCGGCCGCTCACCGCAGCTTTCACCGCCTCCTCTCCTACCCTGCGGGCCTCGATGGCATCGGTCTCTGAAACTATGGTGGGGAAACAGCGCTGAAGGTAGCCGAAGGTGTCCGAGCGCACCCGGCTGATCTTGAGGTTGTCTCTTATCAACTGACTCAGGGTGTCGCCCAGAGCACCTGTTCCGGAAAGCTGGATATTGCCGTGGTCGTCTTTTTCCACGTCCTTTTTCAGGGCCAGGAGAATCGGGCTACCTGCCTTGTCATGAACGCCTTCGCTCACGGCAACCACGCAGCGGCCGTATTTCTTGTAGGCCTGCTCGACATCAGCTAGAAATTTCTCGGGCTCGAAAACCGTTTCCGGCACGTAAACCAGGTGCGGGCCGTCATCCTTGCGGGTTTTGCCTAGAACCGAGGCGGCGGTGAGGAAACCGGCATGGCGCCCCATCACCACGCCGATATAAACACCCGGCAGGCTCAGGTTATCCAGATTCGCTCCCATGAACGCCATGGCCACGAAACGCGCCGCGGAGCCGTAACCAGGGCAATGGTCTGTCTCTCTCAGGTCGTTGTCGATTGTTTTGGGGATATGGAAAGCGTGAAACTCGTACTGGGCGTCCTTGGCGAACTCGTTGATTATATGGGCTGTTTCGGCGCTGTCGTTGCCGCCGATATAGAAGAAATAGCGTACGCCGTGCTTGCGGAAGTTTTCAAAAATCACCTTGCATTCATCCTTGGTGACTTTTTTGCGCACACTGCGCAGGGCGCTCGAGGGCGTTCGGGTGATAAGCTCCAGGTTGTCCAGGTTTTCAGCACGAAGGTTGACCAGGTTCTCCTTGAGAATCCCCTCAACTCCCTTGAGCGCACCGTAAAAATCGGCAATTGCTGAATATTTGCTTGCTTCGAGCAACGCGCCGATCAGGCTCTGGTTGATTACGTTTGTCGGGCCTCCTGATTGCCCGATAACCGCTGCTCCACTGTATGCACTTCCCATTCTATTTCCCTCCTTCCTTGATAGATTATCTTAAATTAATCATTGGTTATAAATCTCAATGGCTGCCCTGTGGCTTCTGTGACCGCAAGCCAGAGCTTGCTGTCCGGGTTAACTTTTTTCTTCCCCGAGCTAGCCACTTCAAGCGGCACGTGGGTGAGAAGGTTGTGCCACATCCCGACAACCATGTCTGTTTTACCGGCCATTGCCGCATGCACCACCGCCCGTCCGAGATCGTTGCAAAACAGGCTGTCATTTGCATTGGCCGGCACGCTGCGGATGATGTAGCTCGGGTCGATATACTTGACATTCACTGCCATCTTTCCGGCCTTGAAATAGTCTTTTATCCGATCCCTGAGGAATATCCCGATATCCTTGGCCATCTGAGAGTACATGATATTGCCCGACTCGTCGTATTCGATTTCCCCCTCAGTGATATGTTCCAGCCCGGCTCCCTCGGCAACCACCACCACTGCATGGCCTCTTCTGCGCAGGCGATCTTCCAGCAAGCTCAGAAAACCGCACTCGCCTTCCAGCTTGAACGGTATTTCCGGGATCAGGGTGAAATTCACTACCATGCTCGCCAGGGTGGCGAAACAAGCGATAAACCCGCTGTCGCGTCCCATTACCTTGACCAGCCCGATTCCGTTGGGAGCGCCTATGGCCTCGTTGTGCGCGCAATGGAGCACCTTGACGGCTTCCCCCATCGCGGTATCGAACCCGAATGTTTTATACACGTAGAGAATGTCGTTATCGATCGTTTTCGGGACAGCGACCACGGCAATAGATTTATTCCTGCGCAAGGCTTCCCGGGCGATTTCGTGGGCGCACCTGAGTGTGCCGTCACCGCCGATCACGAACAGAATATCGACTTTCCAGCGCTCAAGTGTTTCGACAATTACTGTCGGGGGCACCGCTCCCCTGGAAGAGCCGAGAACGGAGCCGCCCTGGTCCTGGATCCCTTCGACAAAGCCAGGGTTCATCTCAAAAGGCTCCAGGCCCGCCTCTGGATCGAATCCGCGGTAGCCGTAGCGCACTCCCAGAACCTTGCGCACGCCGTAGCGGTGATAGAGCTCCAGAAAAATCGACTGGATAACATTGTTCAGCCCAGGGCAAAGGCCGCCGCAGGTGACAATCGCAGCATAAACTTTTTTCGGATCAAAAAACAGTCTGGCTCTTGGCCCGGCTTTTTCAAAACTCAAGCTGCTGTCCACCTCCACGCCCGGAGTTATGTCCATGTGGTACTGAACCCGGGTACCCTCCGGGGTGTAATCCGGCAATCCGTCGCCTATGACTTCCGAAAGGTTCAAAGGTGAATCATAATTGCACGGCCCGAGTGTCCTGACTGAGAGATCATCACTGGTAAGCATCTGGTTTGTCCTGCCAAAGATTGACTATTTTTTCCGCCTGCTTGAAACGAACCTGTACGGTCGGGAGCGACCTATTACTTTTGATTGACCAGTTAAAGTTACCGCTTTGTCTTCTAGATTCGAATGTTCGGTTCGAATGTTCGGGTGGAAGAAATCCTGTACTTGCAGGCCGTTAAGGGCTATCATCTTAGCCAATTTGATGTCGAAAGTCAAGTTAGATTATTTTAAGGAGATTAGCTGCCGGTTCGCCGGAGAGTAAAGTGTCGCAAAGAAAAGAGGTCCGGGCGGTGGCCTCTGGAACAATTACATATTAACTCCCCGCGGCAAGCCGCGGAGTATCAGTGTGATCTGTGTGTTAATCCCTGAAATCCGTGATCCCGATTTCGGGTACCAAACCCCAACTGTATAATATAACACCCCCCTGTCTCCCCCCTTGTTAGGGGGGAATTTGGAATGTCCCCCCTTGTTAGGAGGGAATGGTGGCTCTCAAGCACTATCTAAAATAAGATCACCAGGTTTAAATCCCCTTCTTTCCGAATTGTGAAGGATGAGAAAAATATTGTATGTGTCACACGGCAACTCACTTAAAAAAATGATAAAACCATCAAGCAATTTACCCCGAAGCAAGACTTCGGGGAATTCTTTTCGATTAAAGTGGATGAAATTGCAGGCCCGCTAATTTCCCTTTTTGCTACTTTTTCGCAAGCAGTTTAAGCATCTCCAGCAGATCGAATATGTTGATTTTTCCATTGTTGTCCAGATCCAGAGCAGTTGCCTGCGCAGGGCTCGGGGTTTCCTTGCCGCTAAGAACTTTCAGAACATAGATCAGATCGAAAATATTCACCTCGCCGTCCAGATTTCCATCCCCGGCCATGATTACTGTAAAGCTGTAAAACTGTTCCGGGGCATCCGCCGGGGAAAATCCCTGGTTGCCCTGGGCGTCTATCGCCCTAAGGTAATATTCAACAATGGTGCCGGACTGCTGAACAGGGATAACAGCAGAAAGAGAATCGCCGGCAGTATTAAACTCTGCTGCAACGGATGACCAGAAAGCCTGATCCGCAACCCGCCAGCACAGCCTGGCATCCTCGATTTCCGAGGAGTCGGTAACCGAGGCGCGGACCGTATACCCGTCCGTAGCCCCCTCTTCAAATTCGTAGGGTTCTGCGCTTATCTGGGGCGGGGTGATATCGTAACCTTTGGCTGCGGCAATCTCGCTGAATTTCGTTCTGGCCCGAAGGACGTAATCGTGCAGTTCGGTCAGGCTGACGCCCCCCAGAATGGCGAATGCCACCACCACCTGCTTGCCTGGTTTGAGGTACACCGGCCCACCGCTCAACAGCTCGCTCCAGTCACCCAGTGTTACAATAACAGTATCTTCGGCGCCGCAGACCATGGCGGAAAATTTCTCCGCGCCTGTGAAACCGTCCTGGATATCACGGCTGAAACTCAGGTCTTTGAAACCAGAGACGGCCTGGGTCAGAAGTGCGTGGCCGAGGTAATAACTTGACTGGGAGTAGTCGAACATATAGGCCAGGGAGCGGTCGCCTGCAAAGCCTACCATGTCATTATCGCTGCTTCCTCCCACGTCCCAGTCCATGTGCTGGGCCACGAATATCTCGTCCAGGTTCTTGTCCTGTGGCCCGTTAATCGTATATTCCACAATCACAAAATCATCATTAAAATCATCTGCCCAGGCATAGCTTCTCTGGTAAATCTTGATCCCCAGCGGATTATCCGCCTTGCTGTCCTCAAAGGCGCCGGTGATTTCCTGGTCTGCCGACTCCCCGGGCTGGGTGACCTTGATATTGCCGCCCTGGATGACCGTGAAATCATAGTTGAAATCAAGGTCATGGATAGATGGGAAAGGGGTTTCATCATAGGAAGCATCGGAGACCTTCTCCGCAGACGTGGCCAAGAGAAGCGCCCCATGGAAAAGATGGTCTGGTGGAAAAAGTCCCTCCCTGGGATAGACGAATCCTCCGCCGTCTGTACCCTCCTTTCCGATCAGCCCGTAGTTGGAAATGGTCAATCCGGCTTTGCCAATATCATGTAAAGCCACTCCTTTTACAGGCGGCTCCGGCACCCCGCCCACGTTCAGGGCGAAAGAGACCGTGTCGCTGAAAACCCCGGCATAGAATCTCACATTGAATGTGCGGATCGAATCACTTGGCACCTGGGCAGAGAAAGAAAGCACGAACGGTGTCGTGTTCGAGCGGAGATCGCCTGTCATGATATTGCCGAAGCTTGCCTGTGAGGAGGTTACCGAGACATCGGGGCTGTTCGAGCTCAAGCTTCCACTGACAGCAGACGCGCTGGTGCCGTTGTTGATCACGGACAGGATCACCGGGATTTCTTCGCCCGGGGAAATCAGGCCGTCCGAGCCGGCATCGAAGTCGATATTGTAAATCGCGAAAGCTGGCCTGGAGGGAGGATTGAGCATGGAGAGGGCAGAATCGGCATTGACCAGGCCCCAGCCGTAAAGAGTATCCGGGCCAGCATCGCCGAGATCGGTTGCCGAATTGCGCAAGGCGTTATGGATCTCATCGGAAAACAGCTCCGGGTTGTACTGCTTGAGCAGGGCGGCAACCCCGGCCACGAGCGGCGCGGAAAAGGATGTCCCCCGGACAGATCCGTATCCCCCTCCATTAGCTGAACCAACGGTTGAAAAAAATTGCTCTCCCGGAGCGACCACGTCCGGCTTGATTGTCGTATTGTCACAGATGGAGGGCCCGATCAAAGAAAAGGAAGATTTCTGAGACAGGGAGTCCACAGATCCGACAGCAAAATACCCTGGCCGGTTAGCAGGTGAACCGACTTTTGTCCCTACGTTACCCGTGGCTATAAGCACAGTCACACCCAGGGCCTTGAGATTATCAATCGGCTCCCAGTAAGACTGGAGACATCCCGTCTTATCATCATCAGCCCAGGAGAGGTTAAGGATATCCGGAACGTCATCTACTGTATTCAGGTCGCCATCGGGGTCTGCCATCCATTCGAAGCTGTTTAAAATTTTATCTGTGTTACCAGAGGAACCAAAAGCCTTGGCGGCGATCCACTGGGCATCCGGAGCCACGCCAACAGTATCGGCGCCGTCCTGGCCCAGGATGCAGCCCATGGCACGCGTACCGTGTGTTATTTCATTATCATCATAAGGAAAGGGCATCACATTGATTACGTCGAACCAGCTTTCCGTGGCTGTGGCCCCGTTAGCCCCGCGCCATTTCTCATCCAGCGCGGGATGGGTGCCGTCCACGCCCGAGTCGATTATCCCGACCAGGATGCCGCGCCCTGTAAGGCCCCTCTGCCAGAGCTTTCTCACGTTAAGGCGATCCAGCGCCCAGTTGAAATAGTATCCGTTCGAAGCGAGACCGGGAATATCGCCTTCTGAAGACAATCCCGGGCCTGTTTTCTTTTTATCAGCCTGAAGCCTGATCGTTTTGTTTTCGAGCACATCAGCCACGTCACTTCTTGCACCAATTGCGCGGATCGCCGCAGGAGTTGCCGTAACCGCAACCAGGTTGGCGATCCAGTAAGGATGGTATTTTACGATTCGGCCTGCTCTGCGTTCACTCTGCAGGAATGCTCGAAGGCTCCCCTGGGCGGTTTCACTTTTTGTCCTGAGCACCCGGATTATCCTTCGGTGGCGCTCGGCGCGGGAGGCTCTCCGGCGCAGGAGGTCGCTTTCGACTGCGGAGATTTCCACCTCCAGGGCCGGGCGTACCAGCACTGTCAGCAATGAATCTGTAGGAGCTTTCTGAATGATGAGTTCAAGGGAAGGCTCTAGATTCCGGGCATGCAAAGAGGAGAAATTTATCAAAACGAATAAAGGCAGTAATAATCTGATTCTTTTACCGGTCGACATCTTATCTAATTTCCCAACAGAGATATGTAATTTAAGCGTCTTAATATCACCAGGCATCTACTGATTTGCAAGCAAAAAACGGGCCTTATTTTCCTTACAAAACGAACACGACAAAAAATGAACTACCTCGCGGCAGAGCCGCGGGGTATCAGTGTGATCTGTGTGTGAATCCCTGAAATCCGTGATCCCGATTTCGAGTATCAAACCCCAACTGTATGACATAACACCCCCCTGTCTCCCCCCTTGATAGGGGGAAATTGGAATGTACCCCCTTGATAAGGGGGAATTGGAATGAACTCCCTTGTTAGGGGGAAATTGGAATGTACCCCCTTGGTAGGGGGAATCAGAATGCCCCCCCTTGATAGGGGGGAATTTGGAATGTACCCCCTTGTTAGGGGGGAATTGGAACGAACCCACTTGATAGGGGGGAATTGGAATGAACCCCCTTGTTAGGGGGGAATGGTGGCTCTCAAGCACGATCTGAAATAAGATCGCCAGGTTTAAATCCCCTTCTTTCCGAATTGTGAAGGATGAGAATATATATTTTATGAGTCACACGGCAACTTACTGAAAAAAGGATAAAACCATCAAGCAATTTACCCCGAAGCAAGATTTCGGGGAATTCTTTCCGATTAAAAATTTTCTAAAAATCCACCAAAAAAGGGAGGGAATATTCCCTCCCTTTTTTACTACCTTTTTTTATCCGCTCACCCAGCACTAAGAGCCGGGAGTGAAACTAATCAGGTCGCAACGGAATGAGATTTCCTTTAAAGGTATTATTGAAGTACAATCAGAATAATAAATATATTTAAATCCTTCTCCCTGCACAAAATAGGCAGTTCTGTCCGCACCAAAAGAAGGTTTTATCCCCGGGAATTGAATCCCAACATTAATATTTATGCCCATTGAAAATATTTCTTTTGGGAAATCAAAAGGATATACAAAGGCTCGAATGATTATCCTTGCATTGGGTTTGACCTTTGTGGATGCGAAAAAAACCTTCCCTTCTTCTGTTTCATACCACAGCGTATCGTTTTCCAGAATAATCTCATACTGCTCGATTATTGTAATGTCTGATACTAACCATGAGGAATCAGTAACTATCTGGATGTCACCGTTTACCTGAGCATGAAAATATAGACCCTTTTCCTCATTAATTTTGAAAGTCGCCTTCAAGGTCAAACTGCCTGTCCCACCCTGTATTGTGCTGTTTGTCACCTCGAGCTCGAATTGTCCCTTGAGACTATCTGATTGTAAAATGCTATCTCTGGGCAAGGAGGTGTTGTTTACTTCATTAATGAATTTCCAATAGTAAAAATCGTAACTCCAGCGCGAGCCCTGAGACAAACGGCAAGCATCTATAAAATCCCACCACCTGGAAAGCGTTTTCCAATCTCCGTGTACGTTTCCATACTTGTCCTGGATATCCTCCTTGCCGTCCACTAGAAAAGCCTCCATGAAATATGGGCCAACCTCCTGGAAATAAAAGGATTTGTAATTATAGTCTCTTTTCAGAATAAACCTGTCCACGTGACTGTTGGTCTGGATCGAGTCTATCTCCCAGCTCTCTCCATCAAGAACCACTTTTTCTTTTTCTACAACTACCTCCATCATTCCATCGTGGATATGCCAGTTCCCGGTTATATCGCTAGTTATCATGGTTGGGATCCAGGGGTTGGTTGCGGTTAAGGTGAGCCATGTTCTGACAACAGGCAGTGCTGATGCTCCCTCCTCATCCACGGCAGTACTATCAGTATGCACTATCTGTACCTCTTCTTTCGTCAAGTCGCGGAGGTATATCGCATTATACTGTTGAGCTATTCTGTAGATAATTCTGTAATATGAATCGGATTTTGAGATTGACTGGAAGATGGCCAAAGTACCTTCAACTCGAAAATCGTCTTCTGTCCCTGAAAAATAGAGGTCGCCTTCCCTGTACCAGTCGCCGAGCAATCCTAGGGGCATGGATACGTTTTCCCAGAGCAGTTTGCTGGGGTCAAAATATCCCTCTGTATCCAACGGTTCGGAGGGGGGGAGGGAATGACAGCCACAGAAAAAGGCGATAAAAAGAAGGACTATTGGATAGATACTTTTTTGAAATCGTTCGACCATGAGGCATTCAATTTTTCATTTATTCTGGAAAATCAGAAATCAAGGCCCTGCTAACAGGCTTTATCTTCTTAAAAATTAAATACTCTGATTTATTATAATATGTTCCACTATTTTATCAAAGATAAAAATTTTATCAAAAGCTGAATATTTGTTTTTGATTTAGATTGTATTTTATGCTTGAATTCGTCGGGGCTATTTCATTCGCTATGCGGAAATCAAAGTCCGTGATTTTACTTTTGCGGTTAGGATATTCTTTATCTGACAGATTTTTTACAATGCTTCACGGATCCCGGCCGTCGGCTGGCTTTTCTCTAAGGGCCTTGATTTTCTCGATCAAGCTGGTGGTGGAGTAGCCTTCCCTGAACGGCAGGGAATAAACCTCTCCCCCGCGCCCCTGCACGAAATCCGCACCCACGATATTTTCGATCGTCCAGTCACCCCCCTTGACCAGCACGTCCGGTTTTACCGCACTTATCAGCTCTATCGGCGTATCCTGGTCAAAAAGCGTTACGTAGTCTATGCTTGCCAGCCCGGCCAGCATCACGGCGCGGTCCTGCTCGGAATTAATCGGCCGCTCGGGACCCTTGAGCCGTCTGACAGAGGCGTCCGAGTTCAGCCCGAGCACCATCACGTCCCCGCAGGCTGCGGCATCCTCCAGATAGGCGATATGGCCCGGATGGAGAATATCGAAACAGCCGTTGGTGAAAACGATTTTTTTACCTGCGGCGCGCTCCTGCTCGAGCCTGGCAAGTAAGTCCTCCAGCGGAAGAATTTTTTCTTTGTAAGAGACAAGTCTTTTCGTTTTGTCCGTTTTTGACATATTCGGCTTACCCTTCTGAATTTATTGCTCATCAAAGAACAGTGTTACCATACCGGTTTCAATTTGGGTACAACCGGGTAATGAACTACCTCGCGGCAAAGCCACGAGGTATCGGTGTGATCCGTTTGTGAATCCCTGAAATCCGTGATCCCGATTTCGGGTACCAGGCCCCAACTGTATAACATAACACCCCCCTGTCTCCCCCCTTGATAGGGGGGAATTTGGAATGTCCCCCCTTGATAGGGGGGAATTTGGAATGTTCCCCCTTGATAGGGGGAAGTTTGGAATATACCCCTTGATAGGGGGGAATGGCGGCTCTCAAGCACGATCTGAAATAATCGCAAGCACTGATCGGGCCGTCGGTATCGAAAGCGGAAATTTTCAGGGCAGCGAATTTTCATCAATAGTTGAAACCGAAAAAGAAATTCGTATAATATTTTCTTCCAATCAAGCGCCTTGCCCCGCGATCACCTTTAAGCCAGTTAATCCGTCTCGCCCGGTCGAGCCTGAGAATCAGCGGCCCGCCGAGGCTCATCCGCAAACCGAAGCCGGCACTGGCCAGCAGTCCTGGATAATCCTCCCACTTGTCCCAGGCATTGCCCATGTCGAAAAATAACGCGCCCTCCACTCCGGGAAGCGGAACCCTGCCCAGACCCAGCCAGAGGTCGATCCGGTGATAGAGGGGAAAACGCAACTCCTGATTGAGCAGCACGCTGCGCGAACCGATAATAGACCAGCGCGGATAGCCTCGCAGGGACCAGCTTCCGCCCATAATATAGCGGAAAGGGATTTTACCCCCGCTGTACCTTCCCTGGAGCCGTACCGCATAGGCGCTGAAAGTGGTCAATCTAAAGTACTTCCTTATATCGAGCAACAGGGAAATGTTGTCCGTGCGACCCTCGGTGATATCTGTGGTCAGGGCCATGCCGATATGCCAACGCTCGCCGTCGATCGGGCCGGAGGGCAGGTAGATCGAGGTATCTTTGATCAAAGAGATCGAGTTTGTTACCAGGTAGGAATCCCTGACAAATTGGAGGAAATAATCCTCCCGGTAGCTTTTCATGAAGCTCATTCCGGTTTCGACCCGGTAATATTTAGAAACCGGGTAGCTGAAAAGCCCGAAAATCCCGTGGGTGCGCTCGTAGAAAAGCTCATCCCTGATAAAGTCCACGAAGCGTCCTGCGAAGCGGAAACCACCGTAGCCGTAATTTACCCGGCTTTTGCGGTTGTAATAAGTTACCGCGCCGTTGAAACTGTCCCAGAAATCCTCGGTAGAGGTTGCGGAGTTGCCTGCTGAAATCAGGATCAACTCGTCTCCCATCATGTCGGAAAACATCAGCATTCCCTGCCCGTAAGTGCCGCCGTAATACGGTGAAGGCGTGTAACCGACCTGGGCGTAAGCGAAATCAAGGGTAAAGTCCCTCTTGTAGGGCTGTTTTTCAGTGTCCTTGCTCTCCACCTGTTCCTTGTAATCCTCCCAGTCCCACTGAAGGATCCGGGTTTCACGGTCCAGGCTGATCGAATCTACTGCCGAATCCGGCATAGCGAGAAAATGTATCCCCATGGTCAGAGTGTTGAGCGCGGTAAAAACAAAACCCGAGTCTCGGGCTGTCCAGTCGAAACCGAACATGCCGTTGAAAAAATTGGTCAACTGCGCACCGGTGCCTTCCAGATCTATCAGATAAAGGTTCGGCAGTCCGTTGCGGTCGGATATGAAAGCGATCTCAGTGCCGTCTGCGTTGAAACAGGGCTGGCTGTCGTTCCATTTGCCCATGGTGAGGTATATAATCTGACGGGTCTGGATGTCATAGAGAAACAGGTTGCGGTATCCCCCTTCCCCGTATACACTCCTGTCCGAGCTGAAAACCACGTACCTGCCGTCAGGAGAGAAATCCGGATAGTCGTCGGCGTACCTGTCGCTGGTCAGTTTGGTGAGCCTTTCAGATCCCAGGTCGAAAATATAGATGTCCGAAAATCCAGTTACACTCAGGCCGCTGAAAACGATCTTTTTCTCATTCGGCCCCCAACTGGGAGAACTGATCCCGACCAGGCCCTTGAATCTGTAACGGGCAATTTTTTTATTCTTATCCAGACTCCACAGGAAAAGCGCGTCTTTTTCATGATACTTGCTGGAGAAGAGAAGATTCCCGCTGTTGCTGACATCCATCCGGGTCTGGAACGGGTGAAATGATTCGAACTCAGCACTTCTTCCACCCTTTATATGTTTTTTCCGGTCTTTTTCTCCCTCTGCCAGAAGCACGCTGTAAATATCCAGATAACCGGTTCGCGGCGAGACAAAGACAACGCGCTGTTTTCCGCTCTTGGAAGAGGTGTATACCGAGGGGTGCATGTTGGCCCAGCTTTTCGTGGCGACATCAACGATATCGGCGATTCTCATCTCCTCCTTGTCCAGCACGTCCGGATAATAGCGTTTTTTCAGCTCATGCGCCCATTGTTTGCCGAAATCCTCGAACTTGATTCCGTAGACATATTCGAACAGGGCCTTGAATTCATGGAACTGCCAGAGATTTTCGTACATCCTCACGATCATTTCATCCCCGAAGCGCTCACCAAGCATCATGAGAATAGACTGGCCCAGCTTGTAGATGATTCCCGAATAATTATAGATATCCAGTCTTTCGATAGGCGGCACCCGGTTATTAAGCACCAGGTCACGCATGTACATGTCAGCCCTGGTGTCCCACTCTGAGCTGAAATATTCCGCCATGCCCTCGGTCCACCACAGAGGCATACGCGCTTTCTGGCCGCGCGGGCGAATCCTGTAGGACTGGTTTGCCTTGCCGATCTGGAAAACGTGCACCATCTCGTGCCACAGCACGTGGCGGAAATCCTCGAACGAACCGTTGAACGGTAAAACGACCCGGCCCTTGAGAAATTCGGTAAACCCTCCTACTCCTTCAGGGATAAAAGACTCGATGATATTTGTCTGCTGGAAATAATGGTGCGCGCTGAAAATAATCAGCGGAATGCGGCGGAAAACGTGGTGGTTGAAATAGAAAGACAGTTTATCATAAGCGTCTTCCGCCTCTTTCAGGGCCAGGTAGGCGATTTCCTCTTCTTCAGGATAATAGTAAATATCTATATGCTCGCCCGCCAGGATTCTCCAGTCGAAATCGCTGTACTGAACCTTGTTCTTGCCGAACCCGGTGAACTGAGCGCTGAGATCAGCTCCGGAAAGAAAAAAGACAGCAGCTAATACAATAGCAGAAACCCAGAAATGATGGCGGACAGAAGAGCGCTCGGAAAATAATGAATCCACTTCCATATCTCCCCTTATTCGCTCGGAATCTATAAGCCACTTCCCATTTAGATTTTAACCGCTTACAGGACAAAAGGCAACGCCTTCGGCAAGCAAACAAAAACTGCCGGCCGGGCGACAAATTTCGCCCGAGTCGAACCTGTAATCAATCCCGACGTTATTTTTAATACTTTATCAGAACGGCTTTGTTCCGGGGAAAAATGAATAGGTTTCAAAGCTGAGGAAGCAGTGTGATCCGTGTGTGAATCCCTGAAATCCGTGATCCCGATTTCGGGTACTAAACCCCAACTGTTTAATATAACACCCCCCTGTCTCCCCCCTTGATAGGGGGGAA
>CAZJQI010000007.1:0-101578 GCA_964548275.1 uncultured Gemmatimonadales bacterium | reverse complement strand
GCCTCAATTAAGACCAACTCATAATTCATAAACCATTTTTACCGGACACTATTGACTCCGGATGAATATTTGATCAAAATCTCACTCAAGGGCGCCTTTGGCTATCAGCGCCTGGCTGGCCACCCGGTCCTCCACATCCAGGCCGTAGGCGCCGTCACTGCCTGTGGCCATCCGCCCTATTGCGCAGGGCAGCGCGTATTTCGGCCTGCCGCCCCTTGCTTTTTTGTCCTGACAGGTGAGTTCGATCAGCTTGCCGACCGGGGCCTTCAGACCGCCCATTTCTACTGGCAGGCCGAGCCTGCGCAGGAGTTGATCGAGCCTGGCAGCCTCCCCGGCCTCGAGCAATCCCATCCGGCAGGCGATATCGGCCTCCACCGACATTCCGAGCGCGACACACTGTCCGTGAAGCCATCTGTAGCCGGAGGCGGCCTCCACCGCGTGTCCAACAGTATGGCCGAAATTGAGTATCTGACGCAGGTTTCCCTCGCGCTCGTCTTCAGCCACCACAGCAGCCTTGATTCGGCAGTTGCGGGCAACAAGCTCAGTGATTGTATTCTCGCCCCCGGATTTGATCTGTTCCAGGCTATTCTCGATAAAGGAAAAGAGATTGTGATCCCGGATAACTCCGTGCTTGACCACCTCGGCCATCCCGGAGGTGAATTGCTCCTCTGCCAGGGTTGCCAGCACTCTCGGGTCGATAAGCACTATCACCGGCTGGTGGAAGGCTCCTACAAGGTTTTTGCCCCACGGGACATCGACACCGGTTTTTCCACCGATACTGCTGTCAACCATCGCCAGGAGCGAAGTGGGTATCTGCACCAGCCTGACTCCCCGGGCGAATGTGGCGGCCACAAAACCTGCCAGGTCGCCCACAACCCCACCACCCACAGCCACAACCACTGTATCCCTGCCAAGGCCGGCCTCGAACATCCGGTCTTCGATAGTCTCTTTCACACGGCGGTTCTTGCTCTGTTCCCCTGCTGGAAAGCTGATCACATCCGTTGTGCGGCAGCCCAACCCGCGGAGCTTTTTCACCATT
Source organism: uncultured Gemmatimonadales bacterium (assembly GCA_964548275.1). GTDB lineage: Bacteria > Gemmatimonadota > Glassbacteria > GWA2-58-10 > GWA2-58-10 > JAUVUV01. Next base: position 100,539 of record CAZJQI010000007.1, on the reverse strand, counting down.
GGAGACGCATAGAGCCCGGTTACATTCGAATCGCTCACTACCGCGAAACCAAGCCCGTTAAAACGCTCTGCGAGCATGGCTGGAGCCTCATCCAGGAGACCCGGGTGGATCAGAATCGGATAGGAACTATCTACTTCACGCCTGAGATGAATGGAAATTTCCAACATTTCTCACGAGGGAAAACAAGGAGTGGAGAAAAAGCTTTTTACCCGGTATAAAACCCTTTTCCCATCCTGAAATAGAGTGGAAAGACAATACTGGGGTAAAATTCGCGCAATCTTCAATTAAAAATCACTTGATAATTTCTTTTTCGCGGGCAGTGGTGACTTCCAGCTCAGCGCCGGTGTTTTTGATCTTTTCCCTGGCGTAGGATTCCATTTCTTCGAGCTGCTGGTCGTTGTGAGTCGGCTCATGATGGAAAAGCACGAGTTTTTTCACTCCAGCCTCAACTGCCCAGTCCACGGCGTGGTCCGTGCTGCTGTGACCCCAACCCCTGTGGGTCTGATACTCTTCAGGCGTGTAAGCCGCGTCGCAGACCAGAGTATCGGCCCCGGAAAAGAACTCGATCAGCCTCTTGTTCTGCTGCTCCACTATCGCCTTTACATCCTCTTCATCATCCTTGTCCACTTCATCGTTAGCAGCATCACCGATAATATCGAAATAAGGCTCGTGGTCTCCGGTGTAAGTAAAAGTTTTCTTGCCGTCGGTGACCTTGTAACCCAGTGTCAGCACGGGGTGATTCATGTAGTGGGTGGTGACATGAAGGTTTCCCAGTTCGAATTCGCCCTCGTTCAGCTCATGATAGTTGAGTTCTGCGGCAAGTTGCGCCGTGGAGATCGGGAAATAGCTGTAATCCATCTGGCCAGCGAATATCTCCTCAAGCCTTTTTTCGTAATGCAGGGGCCCGTAAATATCGATTTTCGTGCCTGGAATAAATGCCGGTATGAAAAACGGGAAACCATTGATATGGTCCATATGGGTATGCGTAATCAGGAGATTGATTTTGAGTGGTTTGGGAAGATTAAGCAATTCCAAACCCAGTTCGCGTATTCCTGAGCCTGCATCGATTATCAGTATTTCGCCGTTGATCGGGATCTCATTATCCCCGATCAGCTGCATGCAGGTCGTATTACCGCCGTATTTTACCGTTGTTGGACCAGGAGTGGGAATAGATCCTCTTACTCCCCAAAACTTCAATCTCATCAAGCCCTCGATAAGTCAAGTTTGTAAAAAAACAGCCGCTTTTTCGATTTCTTCAGTGAGATTGACCAGGCCGACCTCGATCTCAGCCTCGCTGAGTCCGAGAACCCCACCAGCCTCTGGATTCAACACCGGTTGGCCGAATTCGCCTGCATTAACATAGCCTTTTCTCTGGGCAAAATAATTTGCCACATGGACAACCCAAGTCAGGCGGCCGTGTTTCTTTTCAGGTTCGTGATGATAAAGTATCGAATCAATAAACACTTCACTCAACGACCATTTCCGGGCGAGCATGCTTCCGCTTTCCGCATGATCTATACCGATAATCTTCATTTCTGATTCCACGCCGTTAAGACTGTTTTCCTTTGCGTAATGAAGAGTCTTGGCATAGACCATCGGAATGCCCAGGGCCAGAACCAGCTTACCAATATCGTGAATCAGTCCGGCAACAAAAAACTCGTCCACTGCCTGGAGGTCTGTTTGTAGTTTTTTGCAGATTATCCGTGAAGCGATCCCCGTGGCCAGGCAATGCTCCCAATACCGGTGCGGATCGAAAGTTTTTATCTTGACCTTGCTCTTGTGCATCTGCCCGACAATCGCGCTACTTAAGGCAAGGTTCTTGATGGTGTTTATACCTAAAAGCACTATCGCCTGTTTGAGAGTAATCTTTTTAGACATCCCGTAAAAGGCGGAATGAATCAACTTGAGAACCTTGGCGGTCAGGACCGGATCCATCTGGATTACGGCCAGAATGTCCTTAGCCGATGAATTAATATCGTTAGCTAACTGGATTACCTTTTCGACTGTTGTTGGAAGGCTCGGCATTTTCTCGATAGAAATGGAGAGCCTTTTTTTAATCTCTTCGTGCGGCTGCAAACTGTGCTCCATCAAAAAACGGCGTCCGTTCTTTTTTGAATTAAGCCAATTTGTCCCTAAAATATTACAATATTATCTAATTTCGACCAGCATTTCAAGGGTTTCGGAATAATTTCCAGCCTGGTTTCTCCGCTGATACCTCAATTGCAGAGCTGGATTTTTCAAGGACAATTTCGGTAATTTCAGGCGGGGAGAGGATTCTAAACGGCACTATTCTTCCTGCCCCTACCCCGGGACTGATATGAACCCGGCAACCCTCCAGATACACCAGTCCTGATGATTCTCTGCGCGAGGCATCGCTGTGCGTACTCAAGGCTCCGAATAAAGGAAACCGGATCTGGCCGCCATGGGTATGGCCACAGAGTACAATCTCGGGTTTGAAAGGACGGATTGCCCGGAGCCGGCGCGGGCTGTGCATGATCACCAGCCGAAAGGCATCCTCCTTGACAGATGAGTAAAGACCTGCAGGCTTATCCCTGTCAGTGGAGGGATCATCGATGCCGATAATCTGAAATTTTTCACCGTTTTCGGTCACTCCCTCTTCCAACTGGTTCCGCAGGAGTGTGATCCCGTTTTCCTTAAGACAGGCGGCCAGGCGCTCAATGTCGTTACTTGGGCAAAATGAAATGGGCAATTCGAAAAAGGTTTTTATAAGTATCCGGACCCCCTGATAGAAATTTTTTCCGCTGAAACAAATATAGTCGTGGTTGCCAAGAACCGCAAATTTCCCGTATCTGGCCTCGAGCCTGCCCAGGGCTTGGCATACCGGCTCGATCCCCGAATCGTCGTCAATCAGATCACCGGTGATTAAAACGAAATCCCATTTCGTTTCTGCCAGGTTTTCAAAAGGCTTTAACCTCTGCAGGGTGGAGCTTGTCAGATGGATATCGGAGACATGCAGTATCCTGAACCCGGATTTCCCGGTCGATGAGCTGCTATATACCGCAGGTATTCTGAGCGTGCGGAAACGGATTTTTCGGTTCCTGAGGATATCTAAAGTAACGGCAAGCGTAAGCACACCCAAGATCGAAAATATTACAACGGTCAATTGCAATCCTCAATTTTAGCCAAATACGTTCATATTCAGAGTGACAGCAACCTTTCTTCCCGACCTGAAGGATACATCGAGATTCTGAAACAGGTGTACCCCGATTCTGCCGATTATCGTATCTCCGGAAAAGCCCACGCCGACATCTTTTTTAAGATTGCCGTATCCTGAATTCGGCTCTTGCTGATAAAAAGCAATCCCGGTTTCGTAAATCGCCTCGGCGCGCCAGCGGAAAAAAAGATACTCGACCACTGGAACGGAGGGCAAGCTCAAACCATATGAGGCCTGAGCCATCAGCATCCGGTCGCCTGAAAAAGCGAAATTGTCGTATGCGCGAAGAGTATTTCCCAGGGTATAACCCCGTTGAAAAGGAAGAGGCCGGTCAGCATACGCCCATTTGAACCAGAAAAAGGTATGGTGAACACCGTAGAAAGTGTCCCACCTTTTAAGATCTAGATCGACCCGGGCAAACGAGTGCCTGCCTCCCAGAGCACCCCCTGCCAGTTCCCCCTGAAGGCGGCCACGGAAACCGGATAGCGCAAAAAAAGGGTCGTTGCGCGTATCCAGCATGCCATCGAATACAAGGCTTCTCACTCTTCCTGGTTCTACCGGCAAGTTAAACTGGAAATTCTCGGAGCCGAAAAGGGTAAACGGCGACTGATTTTTCATGCTGTAATACCTCTCATCCTGGTATGCCAGATTCAGATACGAGCGGTTCCACATTTCACGCCGCAGTTCTATCGAATAACCTTCCCTGCGGAAATAATACCGGTGGTCGTTTCCGGCAACAAAAGATTTGAATGCGTTTTCAAGATCCCCCAGCCTCCACCGGTCGTTCGTATCCGTATTGGATCTCGCCCCAATTCCTAAGGAATATCGGGCTTTCGAGTCCAACGGCAATCTTAATAAAGCATTGAAACCCACAGCCTGGTGGGTTGTGGCTGAGACGACCTTACCCTGGAAGACAGGAAAATTCCCCAGATCCGGTTGCTCTACAGTAAAACCCCACGAAATGGAAAAGCCGTCCACACGGTCGTATCCCTCCAGCCTGAATCCTCCCATCCTGTTTGTGCCGAACTTCAGATGAATGGGCAAACTTCTTTTGAACCCCGGATCATGCAATTTATCCCTGACCCGGTTAATGCACTCAGCGGAGGAAGTCCGGATAACTTCACCGGTAACTTTCGCATTACGTGACTGAAAAAGAGTACCCCGGAGAAGAATAACGTCACCAGTAACCTCGGCCTTGGATCTCAGGCTTAATTCTCCGTTCAGGATGATAAGGCTGCCTTCCAGAGGTCTATCAACTATTCCGCTGCAGTCGACAAATAAAATATCGGAACTCAGCGGGCCGTTTTCTGAAGCGAGAACCGTGTCCTGGCGGAAAACGAGATAATTCCCTTTGGCGAACACTGACTCCACGCGCGGCAAAGCTGGATCAGTATATTCTTCCGTTGGGGTCTGCGCAAGCAAGAGATTCACCCAGAGGAAAGCGAAAGAAAAACCAGCATGTAAAAATCTTTTCCCGGATATCAGCATCCAACTTTTCTCAAGTTTTTAAAATACTCCATTTTATCTATTCCATCTCCTATTGGATAATAGAGAGCGGTTACGGAGAGATAGATGCCAGGTATATATAAAAAAAAACCGCCCCGCGGTAAAGGGAATTAAACTAAGAATCCTGAAATAATTTGGCAAGAAATATACCTTCCCGTTTCCCCAAACCTCCCAGCAATCAGACTCTTTAACTTTGACAAGACCTACGGAAGCTAATAAATTGTGCAGTGTTTTGCATATCAGCCGGGATATGCTAATTTTGACCAGCATATTTTTTTTATTTACCTCCCTGGTGGGGAAAAATCATAGAGATGGAATTGTTTCGAAAAAAAATGAACTGCCCCGCAGCAGAGCTGCGAGGTATCAAAATGATGAATTTGATCGATCTCATCCACTCTCCAAGGACAAACATATCGAGACAACCCCCTGTCTCCCCCTTTGCTAAGGGGGATAACCTACTAGTCCCCGGGTGCGGGTCACCCCGAAGAAAAGCTTCGAGGAATTCTTTTCTATTAAAAATCCTCGATTTTCGCCTGTTTCCACTGCTGGTTCTGCTTGTTTTCAGCCGGACCCTTCCGGCCATGACAGCGCAAAGCTCCTTTGCTGATTTTCAACTGCCTAAAGTCATTTTTTCCACCACGTCGGTTGAAATAAAACTATCAGAGAAACTTTTGCTGGAAAAGGCTGAAGAACCATTCACAATTCTCGTTTCCCGATGGGATTCTGCGTTAAAAACTCCTATCGAAGCTGAGTTCGACAGCCAGGGAATCGCCCAAATCAATTTCCCCAGCGCAGGTTACTATCTTGTGGCAGTCGGTTGCGGCGAGTTTACCTGCCAGAAAGTAATAAGAATATACACGGGATTCCTCACCATCCTCCCTCCCCTGATCGCCATATTCCTGGCACTGATTTTCCGCCAGGTTCTGCCTGCCTTATTTATCGGTATCTGGTTCGGAGTGAGCCTGCTTTCGGGACTCAATCCGTGGGACGGCCTGGTTCGGCTGATCGATACCTACCTGGTTGAAGCGATGACAGATAAAGATCACGTGCGGATAATCATTTTCAGCATGACTCTGGGAGGTATGGTGGGGCTTATTACACGCTGCGGCGGAGCAACGGGTCTTGTGGAAAGCTTGAGGCGTCTTGCGGTAAGCCGTAGGATGAGCCAGGTCAGTACCTGGCTGATGGGCCTGCTGATATTTTTCGACGATTACTCCAACACCCTGATGGTCGGCAATACCATGAGACCGTTTACAGATAAAATGCGAGTCTCACGGGAAAAGCTCTCTTTTATCGTTGACTCAACCGCCGCGCCAGTAGCCAGTGTCGCCCTGATTTCCACCTGGATCGGATTCGAACTGGCTCTTCTTTCGAGCAGTATTTCCCAGCTCGGTCTTCAGGAGAATGCCTATTGGCTTTTTTTGAAAGCCCTGCCTTACAATTTTTACTCTTGGGCCTGCCTGATTTTCGTGCTGATGGTAGTTCTCAGCCGACGCGATTTCGGCCCGATGTACAAGGCAGAAATACGCACAATCAACACCGGAGAGGTACTTGATTCCAAAGCCCAGCCGCTGATCGACGAGGAAATGACCAGACTTTATGCAACCTCGAATGCTTCTGCGCGCTGGTACAATGCAATTATCCCGATCGCCGTAATGAGCGCGGTGCTTGTTTACGGCCTTTATAAAAGCGGCCTGGCCGAACTTCAATCCTCCGGTAAGGAGATTACCCTCTATAACATTATCGGCGCTGCTGATCCGTTTCAGGTGTTGCTCTGGGCTGCTTTTGCGGGTGTGCTGACCAGCCTGGGCCTGATCTTGGTGCAAAAAATCCTGACTCTGCGGCAGTCGGTAGATGCTTTTTTAATAGGCTTCAAGTCGCTGATCCTGGCAATGATAATTCTAACCCTTGCAAGGGTAATCCAGCTTGTCTGCACAGAACTTCAAACCGCCAGTTACCTTCTTACAGTATCCCGCGGTTTTCTCACCCCTGGACTTTTGCCGACAATCACTTTTGTGCTCGCTGCAATTACCAGTTTCTCCACCGGCACATCCTGGGGCACGATGGCGATCCTGACGCCGCTTATCATCCCTCTTTCTTATCACCTCCCAATGGATGCAAACCTACCCGCCAGCTCGGTAGAACTGACCATGGTCGGCACTGTCGGGGCCATACTCTCAGGCGCTGTTTTCGGCGACCATTGCAGCCCGATCAGCGATACAACGATCATGAGCTCCATGTCCTCCGGCGCTGACCATGTCGACCATGTCAGAACTCAGTTGCCTTATGCAATTGTCGTTGCTCTTGTCAGTATCTTTTTCGGTTACCTGCCCGCGGGCATGGGTTTGATTCACCCGATTCTATGCAACCTGATCACAATCTTATCGCTCTGGGTTATCCTTCTCATATTAGGTAAAAAATACCAGGATCAGCCCTCGATTTGAGTTCTTGCCTGTTGGAATAATTTTGGTTTTAGATTTTATTATCTAAAGACCGGTTTATCCTTTGAATAGTTGACATAATATGATTATACGAGTAACTTTTTATAACTTTTTCTAGGCGGGTTGATAAATCGATAACTAGGTCTTTAACCCTGGATGCCGTAGGGGCACGGCGCGCCGTGCCCCTACGCAAATGATTGTTTTTAAACAGTTTCAATTCAACCCGGACACTTTTTCGTTTTTCTACAAAAAGAAATCGATGAAATTTCAACACCCTTTTTTATTCTTATAATCTTGTTTTATATATTTTTTCAACTTAAAAGGTCTTATGTATTCTTTAATGGTCAGAATTCCATTTTTTCTGCTTGTTTTTTTGTTTGCCTTCCCCACTCTATCTATTGCTCGTGAAGGCTCCCCATTGCCGATCATGCCTGTATCCGAAGTTGAACCAGGGATGGTGGGTATCGGCAAGACTGTTTTCCAAGGTGACAAGATCGAGGAGTTCAATGTAAAAATCCTCGGAACTCTCAAAAATTTTCTTCCCAAGAAAGATATCATACTTGCTGAACTTCAGGGAGACCGTCTTCAGTATACCGGCGTCATTGGTGGAATGAGCGGCAGCCCGATTTATATCGACGGCAAGCTTATCGGTGCTATGGCTTACGGCTGGCAGTTTTCCAAGAATCCGATATTCGGCATAACGCCTATCGAGCAGATGCTCGAAATAGAATCCAACTCCGAAGCATTCGGCGCCGCCGCGCCGCAAAGCGGCGCTGCGGCGAGCCCGCCGGCCGGAGCAACTCAGCTCTATAACCCTTTCGAGGCCCCAGCCAACCCACTGCTGGATGGCACCCTCAGCGAAAGCGGGCCCGCCGCTGGCAGTTTCACTGCCGGCGGCGCCTCGCTGACCAGGCTCGAGGTCCCACTGACCTTCTCCGGCTGCCATCCCGAGGTGGTTAAAAAATTCGGCAAAATTTTCGCTCCGTTCGGTCTGGTGCCGCTGATGGGTGGAAATACAGGTGACGAACCCAGGAATGCAGCCCGAAATCCGACCTTTGAGGCAGGATCGGCAGTCAGTGCCCAACTGATAAGGGGAGATATCTCGCTTGCTGCCACCGGTACGCTCACCCTTCGGGACGGCGACCGTTTCCTGGCGTTCGGCCATCCATTCCTCAACTTCGGCCCGGTCGATTTCCCGATGACCGCTGCCGAAATCGTAACCGTGCTGCCGAATGTCGCCCAATCGTTCAAGATTTCCAACAGCACCACTTTCATGGGCAGCATCAAAACAGACCACACCAACGGTGTATTCGGTATCGTAGGCAGCCAGCCTAATATGATCCCTCTGAATATCGTTTTGAAATTGCCCGGGCCGAAAGTGGAAACTTTCCGCTACGAATTGGTGCGCCATAAATTGCTTTCTCCTGTCTTGGGAGCGATCACTCTGATCAATTCCCTTGGGCCGGTGGGTGATGCTCTCAGTGAGCAGACTCTCAGGGTAAGCGGCCAAATCGATATTAAGGGAACTGAGCCGATAACGATCGACAACATGTACGCCGGCAGTATAGCTACCAGCCAACTCGCTCAAGCTTTGCAGATCATCATTCAATACCTGTACAGCAACTATTACGGCCCGGCTGAAATCAAGAATATCGAGCTTGCGGTGGATGCCCAGGAAGGTTTCCCGCGCGTACAAGTGAGCGAGGTATACCTGGACCGCAAAATAGTTTATCCTGGCGACAGCGTGAGGGTTGAAGTCGTTCTCAATCCTTACAACGGCCCTAAATTCAAGGAACGATTCAGTGTTGTAATGCCGACTGTCGATTCGGATACGAAACTTTTTATTATGGTCGGTGCTGCAGACATCATAACAAGAACCGAACTTCAACTCTCGCCGAACCGGTTTATTTATACCAGTCTCAAGCACCTGGTGCGCTTGATCAACTCGACTAAGAAAAATAACTGTCTCTATCTCAAAGTGGTTAAGCTTGAAAAGGGCCTGATCCTTAGAGGACGGGAGATGACCGGCCTGCCGCCTTCTGTCTGGTCACTGCTGCAGTCGGATAAATCCTCGGGAGCAGCCCTTCCGTTGAATGATCTGACACTGGCTGAAATAGAAAAACCGACCGGCTATCTGGTCAACGGTTTCAAGGTGATCCAGGTTGATTTGAAACCGCGTCCTTGAAAACGCTATTTGTTTTTACCAGTTTTCTTCAATTCTGAAATCAATGGAGGAAAGTTTGCTCAAATCAGCTATTTGCAGCTCAATTCTGTTTCTTATTTGCCTGGCTGCCGGAGTCGAAGCCGATGGTCCGCAATTCTGGACCAGCCGGTCGAGGAATGATTTCATGAGCGGCAAAGCGGAGGGTGTATCTATCCTTGCCGATGAATCACTGGCCCTGGCGCCGAAAGTAAAATTGATAACAGAGATCGGAGAACCCTATATCTGGACCCTGGTAAGCGACGGCAGTGGTGCGCTCTACGCAACTACCGGGCATGAGGGCCGGGTGCTGAAAATTTCCGCCAGTGGTGACACCGCCACTGTCTACGATGCTCTCGAACCGGATGTGTATGCACTGGCTGTGAAAGCCAATGGCGATCTTTTTATCGGCGCTTCGCCTGAGGGCAGAGTTTACCGGATACCGAAAGGGAAAACCCAGGGTGAAACTTTTTTCGATCCCGAGGAGAAATATATCTGGGATCTGGAATTCGGACCGGATGGAGACCTTTACGTGGCAGTGGGATCCAAAGGCAGGATTTACAGAGTGGATCAGAAAGGAAACAGTAAACTCGCTCTGGATTCGGAGGAGCAGCATATAATTTCCATAACTTTCGACCGCGAGGGAAACCTTCTTGCAGGCTCAAGCAGCAACGCCCTCCTTTATCAGGTAGATTCCGGGGGGAGTGTATCCATTATTTACGACAGTCCGTTAAAAGAGATTAAATCGATCGTGGTTGACAGTCAGAACAATCTTTTCGTTGCCGCTTTCGAAATCCAAACACCTGCCGAACAGGCGAAAAGGCTCCTGCCTCAGCCCGGGATTTCGACCGACACGCCCTCTAATGGGGAAGACTCAAAGGAGGGCGAGAGTTCAAAATCCCCCCAGGAATTTATCCTGAGAAGGCCACCGCAACCCAGGGGGCCGGCAGCCAACAGCGAGATTTATTTTTTCGATCAGGACCGCTTTGTCACACGCCTCTGGCGGGGAACCGGAGAGGCGGTAATGTCCCTTGGGATGATGGAAGACGGCCGAGCGGTGTTCGTTTCGAAAAAAGAGGAAAACAACCTGTTGGTTGTGGATAAGCAAGGCGAGCTCACTCTGCTGAATTCATTCGAGGAAAGTGATGTCACCGGATTCCTTCCGCTGGCTGAGCGCATGCTGATCTGCACCGCCAATCCCGGCAAGGTATTCGAGATCGCGAAAGGTTACCTGTCCCGTGGCACTTTCACGAGCAAGGTACTCAATGGGGGTCTCCCCTCGAAATGGGGCAGAATCTCCTGGGAAGGTCAAATCCCCTCTTCCACCAGGGTTTATTTTCGGACCCGTTCCGGCAATACGGCTCGTCCGGATACCACCTGGAGCCAGTGGTCTGAATCGTTACGAGAAAAGCCAGGAGCGGACATTATCTCCCCTCCTCGAAGGTATTTCCAGTGGCAGGCGCTCCTGGAGAGCGATAATCCTGGTATGACTCCAAGGCTAACCGAAGTCACGGTTTCCTATTTGCGCCGTAACCGCCCCCCAATGATAAGTCCGATACGTTTTATGCCTCAAGGCCTGCTTATCAAGCCTTCGCCATCTGCTGTGGAAAAGCCGGAGCTGAAAAAGACTTATCCGTATGAAGTGGAAGAAATGTTGAACAATAAAAAGGAGGGCACCACTGGAAACCCGTTCCAGGGCAAAAAGGAATACGAGAAAAGGTTTCGCATGGCGGGCTGGAACGCCAACGACCCGAATGGCGACGAGCTGCGCTACAACATTTACTATCGGGGAATCTCGGAGTCGACCTGGCGGCCCCTGGAACTTAACATTGCGGAAAATTCTGTCATTTTCGACACCGAATCCATGGCCGATGGTAAATACCTGCTTAAGATCTCGGCCCATGACTCTCTAGATAATCCAGGCGGGCGCGCCGAAAGCTCGGAACGGACAAGCCCTGTATTCACTGTGGACAACACACCGCCCTCGATCCAGAATTTTCGCGTCTCCAAGCTCAATAACGGTCTGGGATTCGAGGTCAGTTTTAAGGTCCGGGATCAGACAAGCAGAATCGAGCGGGTCGAGGTTGCCGTGGATGCTGAAAAAGCGAGGCGCGTGGCGCCTGTGGACGAAATCCAGGACAGCCTTGAGGAAAATTTCCGGCTGGTGTGGGAAAAAGTCTCTCCAGGCGAGCACACGGTGACTGTCCTGGCCTACGACCAGTTCTACAACCTGGTTACAGTCAGACAGAGTATAAAATTACCTTAGCAGGCGGAACTAACCCGGAAATAAAACTCCAGCATATTCAGTTTTAAATCTCAATGAACAGGGACATGGTATACCGTGCCCCTGATTTTTCATTCTTCATTTATCAATACATCTTCACAATTTTCAGGTTGCGGTAATAAGCTTTCAGGATGCTTCTGTAGGAATCCCCGTCAGCGGCCCTCGCTTTGGCTCCTGTCTGGCACATACCCAGCCCGTGGCCGAACCCTCTTCCCTCGGCGATTACAACCGCCCCGCGCGGTTCCTGCTCCACTGACAGGTTAAACCAGGTGCTCGGCAACAATGAGCCGTCGGGCTGGCGCAGAACTCTTCTTATCCGGTCGCCGGTGATCTGCAGGACCCGTTTTTCGGTGGTGACCTTGAGCAGCACATTGCGGCCAGAGCGTCCTTTCTCCATCACCTCGATATCCTGCGGCTCGCCGATATCGCTCAGGGAAAGACTGACCACAGAGGGAAGCGCTTTTCTGATCCCTTCCAGTAATTCCTCCCTGGTCCAGGTAACTTTCCAGGAATACCACTTTGACTCCCGGTCCCGGTCACCGTCTTTCACTGATTTCAGGTAAGGATTATCCCTGGCGAACTGCCTGCCCCACACCTCTTCCGGCTCCGCGGTCCTCCCTCCGCAGGTACTGTGATAAAAGGCAGGTATAACCCTTCCTTTATAGGTGAGGCATTGGCCAATCGTCTCGTAGGCCGCCCGGTCAGCAGCCGGAGTCTCGCTTTTCATTCCTTTATAGACCTGGTCACCGGTGTCCGCACTCAGGTCGAAAGCGGAATTCCGGTTTCGCTCCATCATTGACATCGCGTAACTGCGCGAGGCCACGGCCTGGGCTTTCAAGGCTTCCAGATAGCGCAACTCCAGAGGGCCGATTTCAGCAGGCACCACAGAGCGAAGATATTGCTCCACAGGCAGGCTGTTGACCACCATCATTCTTCCCTCTACACCGCTGTAGATCAGAATGGCTCCCAGATAAAGTCGGCCCCCGATTTCCACAACACCTGGATTGCCCAGGCCCACCACTCGAATGCCTTGCGGGTGGGGCTGGCTGACCTGCCCGTCCGGTGTGGCTACGCGAAGTTCCATTGCGGGACCGAATCTCACCACATCCCACCTCTCACCCGGAGAAAGAGCGGCGATCTTTGCGCCACTTGCCGCATCCGAAATCAGGATACCGTGTTCGCCGGCTTTCAGGCTCACTTTTTCCGCCCGGTTAAGCAGAAGTACCCTGACCTGCGGCACACCCTCGGGACCGAAAATAACTCCCGGGGGTACTCTGAGTTCCCGGTAGCAGGCAGAGAAAAGAATTGCCGCGACGAATACGAAACAAAAGCAGATCTCGAGTTTACATCGAAGCATCCTGACACGGATCCTTGTTAGGGGCAAGTTTATCTGAAGCATGTTTTCAGCGCCTCTCTGTTGGCTTCCACTGTTCGGTCGATATTTTCCTCGGTCAGGGCGGTGGAAACGAACGCGGCCTCGAACTGGCTCGGTGCGATAAAAACGCCCCGGTTAAGCATTTCGTTGAAATACAGACCAAACGCAGCAGTATCCGAGCTCTTGGCCGATATAAAATCAGTTACCGGGCCCCTGGTGAAAAACAGGGTCATCATGCTGCCGACCCGGTTTGCCGTAAGTTCAATCCCGAGACTTTCCAGGTTGTTCCGGATACCGTTTTCCAGGCGCGAGGCAAGTTCCTCGAGACGGCTGTAGGGCGGCTCTGACACCAGTTTACGCAGAACGAAAAGTCCTGCTGCTACTGCACATGGGTTTCCAGAAAGCGTTCCCGCCTGGTAAACCGGCCCGAGTGGCGAGAGGTGTTCCATTATCTCGCGCCTGCCGCCGAAGGCGCCCACTGGAAATCCGCCGCCGATAATCTTGCCCAGGCAGGTGAGATCGGGAATCACGCCGAAACGCTCCTGTGCCCCACCTGCGGCCAGGCGGAAACCGGTGATTACCTCGTCAAATATAAGAAATGCACCGGCCCTTTGGGTTATCTCGCGGACACCCGCCAGATAACCCTCACGTGGAGGAACCACCCCCATGTTACCGGCCACGGGTTCGAGAATCACCGCTGCGATATCCCCCCCTGCCCGGCGGAAAACCACCTCAAGAGCCTCCAGGTCGTTAAAGGGTACATTTATTGTCAGGGCGGACAACTCCACAGGCACTCCGGCGCTGTCCGGCACACCGAAAGTCGCTCCGCCCGAACCTGCTTTGACCAGAAATGCGTCACCGTGACCATGGTAGCAGCCCTCGCACTTTACAATCCGGCTGCGCCCGGTGAACCCGCGCGCAAGGCGCACCGCACTCATCGTGGCCTCGGTGCCGCTGTTTACAAGGCGCACCATTTCGATCGAAGGTACCATCTTCACAATCAGCTCAGCCATTTCGACTTCCTGGCCTGTGGCCGCCCCATAGCTCGTGCCCTTGCCTATCGCCTCCTCGAGCACCGGCGCCAGGCCCGGCGGGTTGTGGCCGAAGATCAGCGGGCCCCAGGAGCAGACATAGTCAAGATAGCGGTTGCCGTCCACATCGTAAAGATAGGCTCCCTGGCCCCGTTTCACGAAAAACGGCCCCGAATCCCCGACAGATCTGAAAGCACGCACAGGTGAATTGACTCCGGCCGGGATTACCTTACAGGCCTGCTCGAAAAGCTTGCGGGAGCCTTCACCCATTAATCGCTCTCCTTTTCGCTGAAATATTTCATCGAGGTTTTTTTCCACTCCTTTACGCTTTTAAGCTTGCAGTAATCTGTAAGCCCGGAGGCTGCGGACATTTTCGACACGATTTTATCGATCTCCCCGGTCGAGGAACCGTGAATCATCGTGTAAAGGGTGTAAGGCCAGTTCTCAAACGGCGGTCTGCGATAGCAGTGAGTAACCTGCGGAAAACCGGCCAGAATTTCGCCCTCCTGCCTGGAAAGCTCCGGGTCGTCCACTTTCCAGACCACCATGCAGTTGGCCTTATAGCCCACTCTCTGGTGGTACAGGGTAGCCCCAAAACGCCTGACCACCCCTTGTTCAACCCACCTGCCGATTTTCTCGATCACCTCTGCATGCTCTATACCCAAGCTTTCTGCAATCTCGCCATAGGGTTCAGAACACAGAGGAAGATCTTCCTGAAGAATACGAATCAATTTTTTATCTGTAAGGCTCAGGGTGGTATCACCGGCCACAAAAGCTCTCCTCTCGCTTGGACTTATTGCGGGGGTCTGAAATCAAGCCTTATCTTGTACATTTCGTCAGCCGGCAGGTCATGCACTTCCTCAACCCCCGGCAGCGACTCCACCCGGCCGATAATCTCCTCGATTCGCTCCCTGCTTTCTGCGATGAGTGTAAACCAGAGGTTAAAACGGTTTTCCCGCTCATAGTTGTGGGTGAGTTCACTAAACCTGTTGATCTCAACGGCAACAGCGGGAATACGCTCGGCGTCCGGGATACGCACTGCAACCAGGGTGCTGACATAGCTCAATTTACGGGGGTCGAACACTGCCCCGAATCGACGGATGATCCGGTTCTCCTTGAGCGTCTTGATCTTCTTGATCAGCGTGTCTTCACTTATACCAATACTTTCGGCAACTTTTAAAAACGGCCTTTCACAAACCGGGAAACCGCTCTGTATGGCTCCCAGGATACGCTTGTCAATAGCGTCCAGGCTGGTCAAATCCGTTCCTCCTTGAGCAGTCTCGCCGCATCCCGGGCAAAATAGGTGATAATAATATCAGCACCGGCGCGTTTGATCGAGGTGAGGATTTCCATCATTGCTTGCGGCCCGTCGATCCAGCCCAGTTTTTCAGCGGCTTTGACCAGAGAGAACTCGCCGCTCACGTTATATGCGGCCACAGGCACGTCGAAACTCTCCCTGACACTTCGGATCACATCCAGGTAGGCTAATGCAGGCTTGACCATTACGATATCGGCGCCCTCCTCGATATCAAGTGCCACTTCGCGCATGGCCTCACGGATATTCGGCGGGTCCATCTGGTAGCTCCTGCGGTCGCCGAATGCAGGGGTGCTTTCGGCGGCTTCCCGGAAAGGACCGTAAAATGCGCTGGCGTACTTGGCCGCATAGCTCATGATCGGCACCTGGCTGAAGCCGTTTTCATCCAGGCCGGTACGGATAGCTCCCACACGTCCGTCCATCATGTCCGAGGGTGCGACCATGTCCGCTCCGGCTTGTGCATGGCTGAGTGCCTGTTTCACCAGAAGTTCGAGAGTGGCGTCATTATCCACCTCGCCATCCACGATCTTGCCGCAATGCCCGTGGTCGGTATACTCGCAGAGGCAGACATCGGTGATCACATATAACTCCGGCAGTTCCTTTTTCAACTGCCTGATTGCCTGCTGGACGATTCCCTTTTCTATATGGCCGGCGCTTCCCAGGGAGTCTTTTTTATCCGGTATTCCGAAAAGAATGACCGCCGGGATACCGAGCTGATAAATCTCGGCTGCCTCTTTAAGGAGCTCATCGATTGAAAGCTGGTAGTTTCCGGGCATCGGGCGGATTTCCCGCCTGAGTTTTCTGCCGTGCACCACGAAAAAAGGGAAAACAAAATCACGCGGATTAAGTACTGTCTCCCGCACCATTGCTCTTACTGCCTCGGTGCGCCTTAGCCTTCGGCCACGATGTACTGGAAATGCCATCCGCTCCCCCCGGGGTCAGGTTAAAAAAGTTTGCCTGCCAATCAATCTATTTCAAATAGGGTTCGATAATTTGCGCAAAACGAGCCCTTGCTCGGTTTAAACGGCTTTTCACCGTACCGATGTTACACCCCAGAATCTCGGCAATCTCTGCGTAGCTTTTGCCCTCGGTCTCCCTCAGGGTGAATACCAGTTTGTGCCGCTCGGGCAATTTCTCCACGGCCTTGGCCACCAGCTCACCGAGCTGCTTGCGGTAAAGGTTGTCGTCCGGCCGCCCCGCCGAGTCAGCAGCCTCGAACATCTGCTGATCGTCCTTGCGGAAAAAAAAGTTCTGGAAATAGAGCAACGGGCTGCGTCCGGTATTACGCAGTTCGTTCCTGGCCAGGTTGGTGGCGATGGTGTACAGCCACGTGGAAAATTTTCGGCTCTGGTCAAAACGATGTATATTGCGATAAACCCGAATGAAAGTATCCTGGAGCAGGTCCTCAGCGCGGTCGCGGTCTCCGATAATCCGGTAGATATAGTTAATAATGCGATTTCCGTATCGCTTCATTAATTCGCTAAACGCCCGTTCCCTACCATCGATAAATTGCTGAACCAGCTCTTCATCGGATAATTGTTTTAAAACTTGTTCTTTGGAAATGGCGTCAGATCCTGTACAGGTTAATTACAGATTGAATGAATCTCAACAAATTAATCACACTCCTGCAAAGAGAGGAACACTTTAATTGCTTTTTACAAAGGTAATATGTTTTGCTCAATTCTTCAAACATTTGGCTTTTGAAGTGCCTTCAAACAGACTTCCATTACTAGGAAACCCGGGGTTAATGGTATATAATTCGATGGTGTAATATCTTGTTTTTAACGGGTTAGTAATTAATGTTTACTTCCCGTGACCACCGGTCAGGTCAGTTAAATAAACATATATAATATTTCTTATAGGTTCCTCTTGACATTCACTACTCACTGTATAAATAATTCAATATAGTTTTAGAGTTGTCTTCTAATCCCAGGGGAAATTACCAACAAGAGGGAGATAATAATACTTACGGTTGTTCGGCTATTTTATTGATCGGGAAACGATATGACTAATCGTCTCTTTAGCTGCAAGTTACCGGTTTCGCTGATTCTGCTGGTTTATATTCTCTTAGCCTTCAATATCCCTAAGGCTTATCCAGCAGATCTCCGAACCGAGATCATCCAGGGAATCAAGCTGGTCACTATCCCCGCCGGTATTTTTCTGATGGGCACCAGGGATACAGATCACGACTGGTTCAGTAATTCCAGACCTGTGCGCGAGGTCAGCCTGGACAGCTTCCAGTTGAGTGTCTATGAGATAACCCAGGCGCAGTTTGAGAAGGTGGCGGGCTATAACCCGTCATTGATGAAAGGCGATGACAACCGTCCTGTGGATCAGGTGAGCTGGTTCGATGCTGCGGCTTTCTGCAACAAGCTGAGTGAGCTGGCCGGACTGATGCCCTGTTACGACATTCGCAACCGGACTTGCATATTCTCCAGAAATGGTTTCAGGCTGCCGACCGAGGCCGAATGGGAATACGCCTGCCGGGCAGGTACGAACACGAAATATTATACAGGAAATGATGAAGGCGACCTGGATCGGACGGGCTGGTATCGTACAAACAGCGAGGGTACCACACACCCGGTGGGGCAGAAAGAGCCGAATGCCTGGGTTTTATTCGACATGCACGGTAATGTCTGGGAATGGTGTAACGATTGGCAAGACAATTACAAGAACTGCCAGAATAAAAATCCAAGGGGCCCTAACTGGGGGAATTCCAGAGTATTACGGGGAGGGGGCTGGCATTACCCAGCGGTTGGATGCTGCTCAGCTTATCGCCATAGGGCAAGGCCGGAATACCGGCTGAGTGCTGTAGGTTTCAGGATAGCGAGAAGTTTCAACAAGCCATCTGGAATTTTCAGGAAAAAGCCCTCTGCACCAGGCCGGTTAGATTAAATCCCGTTTAGTTTATTCCTCCTCCCTAGATTTCTTCCAGCTTATCTCCTTTAAGCCATCCGCTGCGACCACTCGGCAGGCTGACCAGTACCCATCCGCCCCGCTGTTGGCGTACGCGGAGAAGCGTTCCCTCGGGCAGCACCAGCACTCTGGTGTTGTCCTCGCCCGGGCCGCTGCGTGCCTCTGCATTGGCCTCTACCACCACTGCCTCGCGAATAAAATTGTTCCGGTAAATG
Organism: uncultured Gemmatimonadales bacterium; assembly: GCA_964548275.1. Classification (GTDB taxonomy): domain Bacteria; phylum Gemmatimonadota; class Glassbacteria; order GWA2-58-10; family GWA2-58-10; genus JAUVUV01. Next base: position 82,081 of record CAZJQI010000007.1, on the reverse strand, counting down.
TGAATTCCAAGCAGGACGCTGTTTAACAGGAGAAAAACAACACCGGCCCCGGCAGCGGCAAGGGCTGTTTTTCGCAAGGTGCCTGAAAGGCCAATTGCCAGAAATGTCGCGCCAGTAGCGAAAATAAACAGGAAAACAAGCTGCATTACAGCAAGTTCGGTTTCGGTCAGCAGAAACAGCCAGCGGATCAGGAAACTGAATAACAGGTTTTCCTCCCCGATTTCCTCCTCGTTTTCGGACTTTGTCAACGCTTCGACAAACTTGAGGTTGGCCTTGATATCCTCATCCCGGGGTTGGAGGCGTGCAGCACGATGGAAATTAACCACTGCACTGCCCAGGCGGCCTGCCTTGAGTGCGGCACACCCGAGATTATAGTAGAGATCAGCGCTCGGCCCGACAATGCCGAGGAGCTCCTCATAGCAGTCGATTGCCTTTTCGTACTCTCCCCGGGTGTAGGAATCGTTGGCCTGGCGAAATTTTTTCTCCAGAGTTGTTCCTTCTATCAGTTGGGCCGATAAGACGGCAATTACCATTATCAGCAGACTGAAGAGGAAAAGGATAGAGACCTTGATTTTTCTTTCAGCATTCAACAGCAATTAGCCCCTCACTATCTAAATCAGAAAAAGCTTTCATAGCGCCCGGCCAAGATGGCTGACAAGTTTTTTTACTTTTTTATGGTATCTCTTTACGGTTTCCGCATCCGCACCGGTCTGCGGGGCGAAACGAACAAAACTGAAATGCTCCAGACACTCCCTTACCCCATCACGAATATCCTCGGGAAGTTTCTTCTCATCGAGAAGTTGGTCGATATTTTCGGTCAGCATTCCTACGGTTTCCACGTTCAGCTTGTCACCGATAAAATGGTTCAGCGCACGGTCCAGAGCCGCGTAGCATGCTGCATAATCTCCGGCCTTGGCGGCTTTCGAGGCCTGTTTCACGTTTTTCTCAAAGCGTTTGCCTGCTCCCCTGAGTCTGGCGTATGCTGTATCGCTCATCAGTCGTCCCTTGTGGCGGCGGTACAAAAGGGCGCCTCCCACGCTAAGCACAGGCAGAAAGTGAACGAGCCAGAATACAGTGCCTGCGCTCATCGGCCGGGCCGCCCCGTTGAGAGCTCGTGGGTCTTCCTTGATATAACGGATATCCTCGCCCACAGCGACAACACTTTCCGGCGAAATGCGGTAGGTCACCGCCTCCTGCTCCTCATCGGAAGGCTGCACTGTGAAAGCGATCTCCTCGGTCCTGAGACTGCTGTATTTTTCCAATTCCGGGTCGAAATAGGTAAAAGTAATGCCGGGAAGGCGGTAGTCATCTGCCTTTCGTGGAACAATGACATATTTGAAAATCTTCTCTCCTTTAATTTTGGCTCCGCTCCGGTCGATTTTCTCCTCGCTTCTTGATTCATAGATGTCGAAATCATCCAGGCCCTGGAGCGCGGGTTCTCCGATAGTCTTGATATTGCCTGTGCCGGAAACGATATATTCCAGGGTAATCGCTTCTCCCTGCTTGACCGCTGTCTTATCCAGCCGGTAGGAAACAGCGTATTTTCCAACCGCGCCGCTGAAATTCTCCGGACGTCCGCTAACCGGCAGGGGATTCACCTTGACTGTGACCGGCCGGGTGGTGAGAACCACTCTCCTGCCCCGGTCGAAAAAGTCCCAGATATCCCTGACATAATAGATAAGCTTTGCCTCAGAGATAGTGGCCTCGCCTTCCACTGTAGGGAAAAGAGCGTAACGCAGTTCTTGTACCTTGTAGATGATATTCCTTAGCTGTCTGGTTGATACCCTGGCCTGCTTGTCCATCTCCTCGACCCAGAAACTGTTGAAAGTGGGAGGATTGTATTCCGGGTTTTCGACAAGGTTCAAACGGTTGTAAAATTCGAAAGTGTATGTCGCCTGCTCGCCGAGGTAAACCTCCTTTTGGTCCACATTGCCGGCGATAAATAAGTTGCGGTCGCCGGAAGAGGAAGCTGCCGGTGGAGCCGGCTGCCGGGCAGGGGCCTGCGGTGTTGGCTGCGGAGCGGTCCCTCCCGGCGCGGGGGTCTGTCTCCGGGGTGCCGCTCCGCCTGAGGTAACCTCGACCGTTACCGTGTTCGAGGTGTATTTCCTCCCCTTTATCTCGACCACTGCCGGGCCGATTGTAATCACACCCTCAGTATTCGGCATCAGAGTAAATTCAAATGATCTGGAGCTAGAGATCCGTCCGTTCACCATTGAAAACTGGCTCGAGGTACTCGTGCCGAGCACCTGGAATTTCTCCAGGTTCTGTACCTGCGGCTCCGGCACGCTGCGTACTGCTCCGGAGACTGTTACGGTAAGCTGAATGCGGCTGTTGATATCCACCTGCTGAGTGCTTACACTGATCTGCACGGCAACATCCTGTGCGCCCGCACTCAATGGAAAGCACGCGGGTATTAGCACTGAAACGATAACCAGCCGGAGATATTTCAGAAACAGGGTCTTGTCTGCAAAAAAACTCACCAGTCGGGCCCCCTGGACCGGGTTGCCGCCCTCTTTTTATCTTTTTCTTTCTGCTGCATTTCTTTTTCCATACGCATCAATGCGTTGAGAATCCGTTCGGCTTCTTCCTTGCTCATCTTCGCAGGCTGCTGTTGAGCCTGCTGCTGTTCCAGCTGTTTCTGCTGCTGCTGACTAACCTGCTGTTCGTTCTCTTTCTTTTTCTCCTGATCCTGCTGTTGTTGATTCTGCTGGTTCTGCTGCTGCTTATTTTCTTTTTTATCTTCCCGACTCTGCCGGTTATTCTGCTGTTGCTGCTGCTGTTCTTTGAGCAGGCGCCTGGTCAGTTCGTAGTTGTACTTGGGGTCTTCATCATCCGGGTCGAGAACGATAGAATGCTTATAGGCCTCGAGCGCCTGTTCGAGAAACTCCTGGTTCTGGGTCTGGCGGCCCATCTGGAACAGGGTGTTGCCTATATTGTAAACCGCCCTGGGAGTCAGCGCCGGGGATTCCTTCTCCAGGATCTTGCCGTACTGGCCCCCAGCATCCTCGAACCGGCCCAGCTTGTAGAGAGTATTGCCCAGGTTGTAGGCAAGGGTATCGGAGTCCGGGTTCCGGGTCTGGGCCTCCTGATACAGCTCGAGCGCATTTTCGTATTTCTCGGCTGTGTAAGCCCTCTCGGCCTGTTCGGGCATACTGCGGAATATGTCGGACCAGGAGCCTGCGAAAAAGATAAGAAAAAAGCCCGCACAGACCGCAAGCGATATCAATCTATGGACTAACCAAGCCATAAAACCATCTCTATCCAGGGTTTATTAAACCGTGCTTTGCTCACCGCTGGTACTTTCCTCTTTTTTCCTGCGAGTCTCCACCAGGAGCGGTTCAAAGAACAGAAGCAGGAGCACCGCGGCGAGAAACCACTGGTAGCGGTCGTGATAAAGGCTGAACTCGCGGGATTCCAGCTCCCTTTTTTCAAGTTTCTTGATATCCTCGAAAATACGGTCGAGTTCGATTGCGTTCCTGCCTGCGCGGTAATATTCGCCCCCCCCGGCATGGGCCAGTTCAACAAGCAGAGGCTCGCCCAGCCGGCTCATCACCACCTCGCCCCGGGAATCCCGCTTGTAATCCGTTACTGAACCCCGGGAATCCCTGACCGGAATCGGGACTCCATCCTGGGTGCCGATCCCGATTGCGTAGAGTCTGATTCCCTGCTGACTGATTTTGCGCGCAATCTCGAGTGCATCCCCCTCCAGTTGCTCGCCGTCGGTGATCAGTATCATTACCCGGTATTCTCTCTCTTTCCTGTCGAATGCCTCGACGCCTGACTCCAGGGCTCTGGCGATATTCGTTCCCGGCTGGGAAATAATATCCGTATCCACACCGTCCATAAAGAGGGCCAGGGCAGAGTAATCTGTGGTGAGCGGACAGAGCACGAAAGCATCTCCGGCAAAGGGCACCAGGCTCACGCGGTCACCCTCAAGTCGGCTCAGCAGGCTTGTGATCTCGAATCTCGCCCTGGACAGACGGTCCGGCTTGATATCATCGGCTAGCATGCTCAGCGAGGTATCAAGCAGGAAAACGATATCCCGGCCTTCCCGCTTCAGGATCACCGCCTGCTTGCCGTACTGCGGACGTGCCAGGGCAACAATAAGCAGCGCTAGAGCTGCGAGCAAGGCAGTGACGCGTAATCCTCTCACCCCTGTGAGAAAGGGCACGGCCAGCCGCCGGGTCAGTTTGATAGTTGCAAAATGGGAAAGCAGCCTATGCCTTCGTCTGGCAGCCGCCCAGAGAAGAAGCCCAAGGGCGGGCACAAGCCACAAAAAATGAAAATACTGTGGATCGCTGAAACGCATGATCCGCCTTTTACGGAATGGTCCTGAACCGCGTACCGGCCAGAAACAACTCGAGAACGAAAACGCCGAGGGCGGGGAAAAGAAATAAGGCGAAAAGCTCTCTGAAACGCTTGTACTCCCGCACCTCGATTTTAGTCTTTTCCAGTGTATCTATCTGCTGGTAAATATTCTGAAGTTCCCTCGCATCCATGGCCCTGTAGTATTTTCCTCCGGTCATCGAGGCAATTTCCCTGAGAACTTTCTCGTCAATTTCTACCGGGATTTGCTGGTAGCGTGTGCGTCCGAATGCATCTTTCACAGGTACAGGAGCCGTTCCCCGGGTACCCACGCCGATAGTATAGACTTTCAGGCCCTGCGCCTCGGATACCCTGGCGGCAGTGAGCGGGTCGATCTCCCCGCGATTGTTCATCCCGTCTGTAAGGAGCACGATCACCCGGCTTTTGGCTTTGGAGTTGCGCAGCCGGTTGGCGCTGCTGGCCAGGGCCACTCCGATTGCCGTGCCATCCTCGATAGAGCCGATCTGTAGTTGCTCAATCTGGGAGTCGAGGATCCGGTAATCCAGGGTGGGCGGGCAGCGGGTGATCGCCTTGGCCGCGAAAGCGACAAGCCCGATCCGGTCGTGCTTGCGGCGCGAGATAAAATCCGCCACCACCTTCTTGGCCACCTCGAGCCTGCTGATTCCGCGTTTGAGATCCTCGGCCAGCATGCTCGAAGAAACATCCATAGTGAGGACAATATCTATCCCTTCGCTCGATATATCCTCGTAAGTAACTCCGCTGCGCGGCCGGGCCATGGCCACTATCAGAAGCACCAGCACCAGAAGGCGCAAAGCGAACGAAATGTGCGGCTGGTAGCGCGACCAGCGCCGGTTGACTCTAAGTGCTGTGCCAAGATCGGAAAACCTGATCGACCTGCGCCGTTTCCAGACCCAGCGCCAGTAAGCCCAGGCAAGCGGAACAAGCAGTACCAGCAAAAGAAGAGAATATTTGTTCGCAAACTCGAAACTCAACGTTTTTCCTCCACACCAGGCTTCTGAGCAAGGCTTGCCGAGGTCAGATCATCCCCGCTCGCCGGTGCACCCGGCTCCCCGGGTTTCTCTTCATCCAGAGGGCGTACCTCGCGGGGACGGCTTTTTTCCACAATTTCGTAGGCTTTGTTGAAAGTGGCGTTTATTTCCACTATTTGCGGTTTATACTTGGCGAACTTGACCAGGTCGCAGGCATGGAGAAAGTCGCCGATCAATTCATGCAAGCCAGGCTCGAGATTTTTTTCCTCCAGGGCCAGAGCCAGTTCCCAGGTGGTCATTTCCAGGGCATCCACGCTGAAACTCCTGGCGATATAATGGCGAATCGCCTCTGAAACCAGAATATGAAACAGCTTGATCTCCCCTTTCCCGATCAGGCCCAGAGACTTTATCCGGTCAAGTTCCTCGAGTGCCGCCAGGTGGGCCGGTTTCGAAGGGGTAACCGGCTTAAAACCCTCCAGGAGCCTGGCTTCCCGGCGTGCGAGGTACCGGCGCCAGGCGTAGATCAGCACCCCAAGCAGCGCGAGCGCCGCCACGCCCCAAGCTGCCAGCTTATGCCAAAGCCTCGGCACACCGATCAGCCCTTTGAGAGGCCGGACCTCCGCTGTGGTCGTATCAGCGACCAGCGCGACAACCCTGACCTGAAGTTCGGGGGTATAAAGTGTGTCAACTGAACCATCAGTGCGCATCACCACAAACGGCAACCCCGGAACAGCCCGGGGGCCGGTCTCGAAAGTGGCCACCTTGTAGCTCCGCTGCTCCAGTGTGGCGCCCTGCTCTTCTTCATACTTTTGCGGTGGAAGGCTTGAGAGAAGTTCGAATTCGCCGAGTGAGGCTGTAAGGTCAGGGAAACGCACCGATTCTCCCGGATCGGTGCGCACGCTCAGGGTAAGAGTCAGCGGATCACCGATACGCAACCGGGTAGTGTCAAGACGGGCATCGACCTGAGTTGCGGCCCTTAATCTCTCTGGGGCGGCAAAAGCAGTCCAGACCCAAAGGATAAAAAGCAAAAGCTCGATTTTATTCCGAGGATATTCAAATATTCTCCAAAACATCGTATCCTGCACAATACGGCTTTACCCGTATTCACTTGACAATGTGTCTTACCGGTATATCGGCCAGGTCTTTGAACGTGTAAGTCAGTCGCTCGATCTGGCTCGCTTTGGTTAAATAAACGACATCCCGCAGCCTGTCCCGCATGTAGATTTCTTTCTCTCCCGCATAATCACCGGCCTGAAGGCTGACCAGGACACTATCGCCCGTGAAAAGATTCAGTTCTAACTGTGGATGATCGAATCCTTTACCTACAGAGGAAGGCAGCATTTCAAAGGCACCCATTGTATCTGCGTGGGTGAGAAATCTTTCCACCTGCCAGAGCCTGCAGCGAAATTCTTCCGGTTTGATTATCCGCCACAGGGTATCGTCCTCAGCTATGATGACAATTGAATCCATGGGTGAAAAAAGCTCGATCCGGTCCACCTCAGTTGCCTGAAAATTGGTCATTTTCAGACTGCGTATGTATTCGATATTAAAATCGTCCAGCCTGTAAATCAGACGAGAATCGACCAGAAGCAGATTATCCGGGTAAAGGCTCGATCCGGCCCAGCGCAGATACTCTCTTCCAGCCAGCGGGCGCCCGAGAGCTATTGCTGTGGTGTCTCCATTTTCACTGACCAGCCAGAGGCGGCGCAAAGGCCGATCAAGGCCTGTCTGGCTCGGCCCTGCCTCATCAAGAGCGCGAAACTCACGCACCTGGTTGCTGTAAATATCAGAAAGAAGCCCGTTAATAAGTCTTTTATCCACGAAAACTTTCTCTCCATTGCTTTCTGCCCACCATTCTCTGGTTTCTGGCGAACAGTAAGCTGAAAAAATCTTCCTTCCCTGTGAACTATATCTGATCTCCTGGATATAAAATGGACGAAACGCGGTTAAGCCTTTGCCCCGAATCATGAAGCTGTTGAAAGCCAGCATCGGTCCAACCTCGCGCCCAATCAGCCAAACCCTGTCTTCATTGTTCCTGCGAACGTAAATGTTTTCGGTTGTGGGATTCAGGACCCCGAAACCCAGAAAAGTGCTGTCACCATCCTCTGTGTAGACAGTAAAAGATACAGCCGGTGGATCAAGCATTGCCATCCCCAGGTCAATCGAGTCGGCAGGCACGTTCCCGAGGGTAGCGACCCTGTTCAGTACTCGCAGCAGGTGGTGTATCAGCAGCGAGTCGGCCAATTGGCCGTCGTTGGGTTTACGCATAACCCATTCTGTGAATTTCTTTTCTATCAGGAATGTGGTATCAAAAAGCGAAGCGTGCACTGCCGTGACATTATCCATGTCGGTTGTCAGCAGGTAATTCCTTTTGAAGCTGGTATCGGCCGGCTTTTTTTTACTCTCCAGGAACAGGTAAGAACCAAGGCCCAGGCAGATTAAGAGAAGAACGAGTATGGTTTTCCAGTTCATAATATAGGTCCCTTATTGTACCGGGTTATTCACGAAACCCAGACCTTGACAGGGCTAATCACTTATTTTCAGTTTTTCATCAGCCACCGAGGGAGGGGGCGGCGGCTGTGCGACTGTTGTCGCACAGACCGTTGCGCTTTTGCGCAACGGCGCGCATTTCATGCGCCCGCCGCCCCCCAGGCCCCGGGGAAACATAACAGCTTGCTAATTTATAAATAATCCGGGTTACCGATAGCTTCCCTGGCTATCGCAACCGTCTCATAATCATCACCCAGCCGCCGAAGAGAAAGACCACGACAGGCACGATTATCTGAACCACCAGGGCCATCCGCTTGGACTGCCGCTGGGTTATGTATACGGTTTGATCCTCGGGGTCCTTGGGCCTGATAGTAACCAGGCGCTCATCACCGATCAGCCAGTTGACTGTATTCATGAAAAGGTCCCAGTTGCCGCCGTAACGCAGGTAAGTGTTTGAAGCGAACTGGCTGTCGCCGAACACCACTAGCTGGGCCCTGACAGTGGACTTCTCAAGCCGCATTTCCTGAAGCTTTTCCTGTGAGGGCATTTCCCCGCCAGGTCCGGTATACACCTCCTCAAACCCTGGCTTTCTCTCCTTCAGCTTTTTCAGCATCGCCACCGCCACCGGCACCGGGCCGCTCAGGTCATCCGGATCGAAAGTGGGGTTTTTCACTGCCAGGGAGCCGCGGTTCCTTTCACCCCAGCTATTGTCACTTGTACTGGCCAAGACAGTCAATTCGAGTTCTTCCGGCGGGGTATCCCCCAGCCTGACCGAGCGAACCGTAGGCATTGTGGTAAAAGCTTTCATCAAGTGCTGGGTGATCGGATGTTCCCTGTCGTAGCTGTAAAGAAGAGGCTCGGTGGGTCCTGCACCCTGCCGCACTCCTGCGGCGGAATTATCTACCACGATATCATCACCCACCCGAATACCCCAATTGAGCACCCATTCATTGAGGCTGGTATCATATTCCGGGTCCACACAAACCAGCACTCTCCCGCCTTTTCCGAGATAAGCTTCTATCAGGGCGATCTCCTCTGGCATAATTTCTTTGCGGGCGCCGGGTATCACCAGCGCACGTGCATTCTCCGGCACGCCGCCAGCCTCGACAACATTCAGCCGTTGGATTTCGTATGCCTGGTCGCGGATCGCCGAAGCAGCCATCATGTAACCATTTGGGCTGCCGTCATCGATATCCCTCTCCTGGTGGCCCTCGAGGAAATAAACCACCTTTTTTTCGTCGCTCAGCACTTTAATCAGTGCGTTTGTCATCTGCTCCTCTGTTTCCATATCTGCCACCATCTCCTGGTTATCCCCGGACTCAATTATCGCTACGTTGCCCCGGTAGCGCTGGATGTTGTACTGGCGCGCGAGCATCAGTTCCCTGTTCGGATCGAGGAACCGGTACTGGATATAAGGACTCACCCCGCCGTAAACCCTGAGCAGGTCTCTAAGCTTTCTCTCCCGTTCCCTGTTCTGGAGGATCAGAGTTCTGTTCTGTTCCTGGCTCAAAGAGCGGTCGATATAAGTCCAGAAGAACGAAATGATATAGACGTCCTGCTTTTTCTGTTCAATCTCTTTAAGGATTACCATTGTCAGAGGGCTGAGTTCGTATTTCTTGGCTATGGTGATGTCTTCCCAGATAAAATGCCGGAAGCCGAGCATATTGACAATTACCAGAAGGCTCAGCACCAGGCAGATTACCAGCAGAGTATTGGCTCCAGAGCGGAAACTCCTGGCGCTGAACACCTCACGAATGTCATCGAAACAGACAACCAGATAAAGCAGGGCGGCTGCAATCCCGAGCGTGGTCAGGCCAATCGAGTAAATGTCCCACAAACCGTTGATGTAGAAAAGCCCGAGACCGAGGAAAAAGACCACCGGACTCACATAGCCTATCGTTTTTATTTTCTGCCTCATATTATTTTTCACCTCCACCGCAGGGAGTGTATTGCCTGATAGGTTAAAAACAGCCCGACAAAGGTCAAGGAGAGGTAAAAGACAACATCTCTGGAGTCGACTATACCCATGGCGAAATTCTCGAAATGTGCGGTGATCGACAGATAATTGGCCAGCTTGCCCCAGATAGTAACGGTGGTCTCTCCTACCCGGCCGACTATCCAGAGAAATAGAAAAGCACCGAAAGTAAGCGCCCCGGCGATAATCTGATTCTCAGTCAGCGAGCTGATCAGCAGGCCCACCGAGATAATCGCAGATCCGTAAAAAATTATGCCTGCATAACTTGTCAGGATCGGGCCCAGGTCCGGGTTGCCGTACTGGAAAATGAAAAATGAAAACGACACTGTTGGTATTACCATGGTCAGAAAAAGAGCGAACGCTGCCAGAAACTTGCCAAGAACCAGCTGAATGATAGTCAGCGGAGAAGTCAGCAACAGTTCCAGAGTGCCGGTCCTGCGCTCCTCGGCAAACAGACGCATGGTGATCATTGGCAGTAGAAACAAACTGATATTGCGGATGTTTTGAAAGACATAGCGGATCACCGAATCGTTAATACTGAATTTCGGAATCAAGCTTTGGGTGTTGACAGCCTGGCCGGTGGCCATGAAAGACATCTGCACGAAATCGTTGAATTTGTAAATGAACCGGTTTGAGACAAGTATCAGAAAAACGCCGATAACAACATAGGCAATCGGGCTGACATAGTAGGACTTATATTCTCGCCAGAAGATTGTAATTATGTTGCGCATGAATTCTGCCTTCTGTTTTAATCTGTATCCAACGCCGCCATTTTAAGCGCGACAGTGAAAAATCATACATGTTCTTTTGAAGTAATCTTGATAAAGATCTCCTCAAGAGTCATCGCCTTTGGCCTGAGTTCCAGCAGTTCGGCGCCTGTTTCTAACAGAGCGCGCGCAAGCTCCCCGCGGCGGTTCTTACCCAGTTTATAAGAGATCTCGAACAGCCGTGGGTCATCCTTTTTGCGGTCTGGGCTTTTCTGTTCGCTCACCTCGAGAACCCCGGGAAACGCCTTTATCCGTTGAAAAATATCCTCGGGCCCTCCGTGCAGAAGGACTCTTACCATGTCACAGCCTTTGAGCTTACCGGTCAGTTTTTCGGTAGTATCCCCGGCCAGGATCTTTCCCCGGTCGATAATCAGCACCCTGTCGCAGGTAAGGCTTGCCTCGGGCAAAATGTGTGTGCTGAGCAGGATACTCTGCTCGCCTGCGAGCTGGCGGATAAACTGTCTCACACCGATTATCTGGTGCGGGTCGAGCCCTGCCGAAGGCTCGTCCAGGATCAGGATCGGCGGGTTATGGATCAGCGCCTGCGCCAGGCCCACCCGCTGACGATACCCCCGACTGAGCTTGTGAATATGAAGGTTCTGCACCTCCCCAAGCGAGCAGTGCTCGATCACGTACTGAAGTCTTTTCCTGCGCACGCGGCCGCTTTTCAATCCCTTGATCCTGCCGCAAAAATTAAGATAGTTCCGAACTCGCATTTCGCGATAAAGTGGTGGGAATTCCGGAAGGTAACCGATATTCCTCTTGACCTCCTGCGGGTGGTCGTAAATGTCGTAGCCGGATACTTTAGCAGTACCTCGCGTGGCTGAAAGATAGCCGGCTATGATGCGCATCGTAGTTGTTTTCCCGGCACCGTTAGGGCCGAGAAAGCCGAGAATTTCTCCCTTTCGCAAGTTGAACGAAATGTTATCCACAGCCATGAAATTGCCGTAGCGCTTACTTAAATTGTCGACCTGTATCAATCAAAGCCTCCTGCAAAAGAACGGTCAAAAGCCTGGTTTTACGTGCAACGCGCCTGAATCATCTGAACTTTTTCTCGCGCATGCGGAAAAAACTCATCAACGGTTCAATATACGAACTTCCCACACTGAGGTCTATAAAATCTACCCCGGCGGAGGCAAAAAGCTCCTCCTGCAGCTTTCTCCGCTCGGAGACCAGCTTTCTAAAATCCTCCCGCACCTGCCTGGAGTATCCATCCACCACTTCCACTGCGCCTGTTTCGGCATCCTCCAGGCGTATCAGACCGACTTTCGGAAGCTCCAGCTCGCGCGGGTCGCTGATCCGCATCAGGATTAGGTCGTGCCGCTGGGCGAGAACTTTCATCGGCTTTTCGAAGCCCTCGTCCAGGAAATCGCTCACCACAAAGACAACGCTCTTGCGGTTGAGCACGTGAAGAAGGTATTCAAGCCCTTCGCACAGTGAGGTTCCCCTGTGCTGCGGCTTGAAAAACAAGAGCTCTCGGATGACCCGCAGCACGTGTTTGCGCCCTTTCTTGGGAACGACAATTTTTTCAACCTGGTCGGTAACTATCACCAGGCCCACGCAGTCATTGTTCTTGATCGCACTAAAGGCAAGCACCGCGCAGATTTCCGCTGCATATTCGCTTTTCAGCCTGTCAACCGAGCCGAAAAGCCCGCTTCCCGAGGCATCCACCAGAAAAACCACGGTCAGCTCGCGCTCCTCGACATATTTCTTGATATAAGGGTGTCCCATCCGCGCGGTAACGTTCCAGTCAATGAAGCGGATATCGTCGCCCTGCTGGTATTCCCGCACCTCGGAGAACTCCATCCCGAGGCCCTTGAAAATGCTGTGATACTCACCGGAAAAGACGTCCTCGACCAGGCTGCGGGTCATTATTTCAATATGGCGCACCTTTTTCAGTATTTCCTGAGTAATCAAGCTTAAGGCACCTCCACCCGGTCAAAAACTTTTTTGATAATATCCTCGGAGGTCAACTCCTGCGCCTCTGCCTCATAGGTAAGAATCACCCGGTGGCGCAGCACGTCCATGCCCACCACTTTCACATCCTCAGGAGTAACATAACCCCGCCGCTGCATAAACGCGTTTGCCCTTGCCGCCTGGGCCAGATAAATCGTGGCACGCGGACTGGCACCGTATTCGATCAGGCCCTCCAGTTCAGCCAATCCGATCTCTGCCGGCTCGCGGGTCGCCAGCACCAGGGATATTATATAATCCTTAATTTTTTCGTCCATATAAACTTCGCGCACTACCTTGCGGCATCGCAGGATATCCTCTGGCGAAATTCTCTTTTCCACCTCGGGTATCTCCCCGCCGGACATGCGTTCCAGAATCCGGCGCTCCTCATCTTTTTTGGGATAGGTAACCCTGAGCTTGAACATGAAACGGTCCACCTGTGCCTCGGGCAGCGGATAGGTTCCCTCCTGTTCGATCGGGTTTTCAGTTGCCAGAACCAGAAACGGCTCAGGCAGGCTGAAAGTGGTCGTGCCGATAGTCACCTGGCGCTCCTGCATTGCCTCAAGCAGCGCGCTCTGTACCTTTGCCGGGGCCCGGTTGATCTCATCGGCCAGGACGATATTGGTAAATATCGGTCCCTTTCGGGATGTGAACTCGCCGGTTTTCTGGCTGTAAACCATTGTACCGATCAGGTCCGCAGGCAGAAGGTCGGGGGTGAACTGGATACGCCCGAACCCGGCATCGATTACCCTGGCCAGGGTTCTTACGCAGAGGGTCTTGGCAAGCCCCGGAACCCCCTCGATAAGTACATGGCCGTCGCAGATAATCCCCAGCAGAAGGCGCTCTACCATGTAACGCTGGCCCACGATTACCTGGCCGACCTCCTCGATAATCCGCTCGACAAATTGGCTTTCCTGTTTCACACGCTCGTTGAGAACCTGAATCTGTTCGTCCATTTAAAGCTCCATCAAGAGGATTTGCGGCCTAAAAAACTTCGCCTCACAATGTTTTTCTGATAATAAAGCAATCAGCATACCAGGGCCGGCAGGTAAGTTTGCCAGCGCAAAAGGCCGCTTTTGATTCTCGTAATATTCTAAAATATAGCGAGTTAAAAATTTTCCCTCTAATTACTCCATAAAACACTGTGTATCATCTAAAGTAAAATTACCCCGTATGGGGTAATTAGCTGAGGCAACAAAAAACTGAGATAAAAATCTCAGTCTGGTAATGCCCGGCAAATGATCCCGGCTGTGATTAGCTTTGCCGCACTCAACTGGAGGGAGATTTGTATTTTTCAAGCTCCTGGATTGTAAGCTCCAGGTTCGTCCAGATACCGTCCTCTCCTACCTCTTCTTTCCTCTTTTCAGCCATCTGGCGCAAAATTGGCAGGTGCTCCATGAAAAACTCCGCGTTGCGAGGTTGAAGAATTTCCAAAATCCCCACTGCGACATAGGAGCAAAGCTCGATATCATCTCTCTGCCCGGCGAGAATTTCGGCAAAGGTCTGTTCAACCTGCGCTGCGGCCTCGGTTTTGATAAAAGAGGCCAGAGTTATCGGTATGCTGAGGCGAAGGTCCCGTTTGACTGAATCGTCTTTTAAAAGACCGATCAGAACCGGCACGCTCGAGGTATCGCAGAGCTCGCCAATAGCGTAGATTATGGTCTCCTGCAGAAGGTAATCATCGACCTGGCACAGGAGGCTGTTGAGCGCAGACACGGCTGACTTGTCCTTGTGGTAGCCGATAGCGCTCACCATGCCGATCCGTACGTTCGGGTCCGGGTCGCTTAAGAAGTTCGGAAAAAGTTCCGGGTGCTTGAGATTATAAAACGTGCGAATTACAGAATCTCTCTGAACAGGGGTTCCGGAGCGCAAAATCTCAATCCCCTGGTTTACTATCTGCCTCTCCCGGACAAGTTCGGGGTCCTCCTTGGGACCACACCCTGTCCAGATGATTAGGCCGATTAACCACAGCGGCAACAGGCGGACTAATCCCGAGACATTGAATGACATCGACTTATTAGCTGTATCCATGAGGTTCATGGCCGATCCCCTCATATTGCAATAAAAATCCTGTGTTAAAGTTCGGGTTGCCAACCACTGACAGGCGTAAAGCTTTGCAGTAGAACCCTGGTATTTATCCTGTCAATTTATTTGAAAATCGGATGGTCGAACCACCCAAAATCGAACAATTCGCTTATTGCGGCCAGAGCAAGAACCACGACATAAAGAATAAAAATGATCAAGCCCACACCGGCAGCGCGGCTGCGGGAAATATTTTCACCGGTTTCAGTCATTTGAAGGAGCCTTTTGCCGGTTGTAGAGAAAACACCGGGAGACAAAATGGCTAAAGCTGCCAGACTATCTTGCCTCCCACTACTGTTGCCACTGCGCGACCGGTCACCTTTCGACCTTGGAATGGAGTGTTTTGGCTCTTGGAGTGAAACCTCTTTTTCTCGATCACCCATTCCGTCTTGATATCCAGCACGGCCACATCCGCCGGATCGCCCTTGCCCAGAGAGCCGCCGGGCAGGTTGAGGATATCAGCCGGAGCCGTACTCATCCTCTGGATCAGTGTACTGAAATCCAGCACTCCGCCCTTGACAAGTTCGGTATAGGAGATGGGGAAAGAGCTTTCCAGCCCGATCACACCGTTGGGGGCATTGGCAAAGGCGGCCTCTTTTTCATCATAGTGGTGCGGGGCATGATCGCTGGCGATGCAGTCGATCGTACCCTCAGCAAGGCCTTTACGCACTGCCTCCACGTCCGCTTTTGTACGCAGCGGCGGAGCCATCTTGGCATTTGTATTGTAACCATCGACAGCCTCCTCGGTGAGGCTGAAATGATGGGGAGTAACCTCTGCGGTAACTTTCACGCCTTCAGCCTTGAACTTTCGGACTACCTCCACCGAGCGCACGCACGAGATATGGGCCACGTGAAATCTGGCGCCGGTCAGACGAGCCAGTGCACAGTCACGATAGACAATAATCTCTTCGCTCTCAGCAGGAATCCCCGGCAGACCCAGGCGGATGGCAGTAATTCCCTCGTTCATTACTCCATTTCCAACCAGAGTCGGGTCTTCGCAGTGCTGGACCACTGGCACATCGAAAATCAGCGAATAGGTCAGCGCCTTACGCATGACTTCCGCACTGGCAACACAGTGACCGTCATCGGTAAAAGCCACGGCTCCAGCATCAATCATTCCGCCCATCTCGGCCAGGCTCTCACCCTTAATGTTTTTAGTGATGGCGCCGATCGGATAGACCCTGCTGTAGCCGGCACGGATTGCCTCTCGAATGATATAGCCGATAGCGGCCTGGTTGTCGGTTACAGGATCGGTGTTGGGCATTGCCGCGATCGCGGTGAAACCGCCCGCTGCGGCCGCCAGACACCCACTCTTCACGGTTTCCTCGTCCTCCCGGCCCGGCTCACGCAAATGGACGTGCATATCTATCAGACCGGGTACAACCATTTTGCCCTCAGCCTCAAGCACTTTTGTGCCACGGGCTGGGGAGAGACTTTCGCCGATTTCGGCCACTTTGCCCTCGGCAAGAAGAATATCCAGTTTTTCATCAACTTTGTTCCTGGGGTCGACTAAATGCCCCCTGCGTATCAAAAGACGATCCAAGACACACCTGCTTTGTTAACTTTTCTTATTTTCACTCGAGCATCGCTGCAACTTCGGCAGCCCTGGCCGGTTTGCCTCCCGCCAGGAGAAACAATACGGCCATGCGGACAGCCACTCCGTTGGTCACCTGTTTGAGAATCACCTGATGGTCGCCGTCGGCCACATCCGAGTCTATTTCCACACCCCGGTTCATCGGGCCGGGGTGGAGAATCAATACGTCACGGCCGGCTTTTTTAAGCTTTTCGGTAGATATGCCGTAGAGCCTGTTGTACTCGCCGAGCGAGGGAAACATGTTGGATTGCATCCGTTCAAGCTGTATGCGGAGTACGTTGATCACATCAGCCTCAGCCAGCACATCCTCCACTCTCGGGTAGATTTCCACCCCCAGAGCTTCAAGGCTGCGCGGGACAAGGGTTGGCGGTCCGCACACCCCGACTTTGGCACCCATTTTTTTCAGGCCCCAGATATTCGAGCGTGCCACCCGGCTGTGTATCACATCTCCCACGATCACCACATTCAGGCCTTTCAGCTTGCCAAAGCGGTCACGGATGGTGAGCATGTCGAGCAGGCCCTGGGTCGGGTGCTCGTGCCAGCCGTCCCCGGCGTTGATCACGTTCGAGTCGATCCTCTCAGCCAGGAAAGCCGGTGCCCCCGAGGCTGAATGACGGATCACCACCATATCGATACGCATCGCCTCCAGATTTCTCGCCATATCCACAAGGGTTTCCCCTTTGGTCACGCTGCTCTGGGAAACACTCACGTTGATTGTATCCGCGCTCAGTCTTTTTTCGGCAAACTCGAAAGAGGTGCGGGTACGGGTGCTCGGTTCGAAGAATAAATTGACGATGGTTTTGCCGCGAAGAACGGGGACTTTTTTGATCTGTCTTTCACTTATTTCCTTGAAAGGAACGGCAGTGTCGAGGATCATACGGATTTCTTCAGCAGTGAGCTCCTCGAGGCCCAGTAAGTGCTTGCGGTTGAATTGCATTTCAGGGGTTGGCGTGAAGGGTTAAAGGAAAATTAAATCAACGCAACAATATCTGTTGAATTCACTATCAACCGGGTTCTATCCATACTCCATCAGCACCGTCAACTTCTTTGATCCTGACCACGACCTTCTCTTCTTTTTTCGTGGAGAGCGTTTTACCCGCGAAATCAGCTCGAATCGGGAATTCGCGGTGGCCCCGATCGACCAGCACAGCAAGCATGATCCGGTCCGGGCGTCCGAAATCAATCAGGGCATCCAGAGCGGCGCGGATCGTCCGGCCGGTAAAAAGAACGTCATCCATCAGAATTATCCGTTTGCCGGTTACATCCGGGGGCAGATCCGTGCTGCGCACTATCGGCTGAACCGGCGTATGGCGAAGGTCATCCCGGTAAAGGGTGATATCCAGCTTGCCAGTGGGCACCCTGACTCCCTCGATTTCCTCGATATAACCGACAAGCCTCTGGGCTAGATTCACTCCCCTGGTCTGGATTCCCACTACCAGCAGAGCCTCGGAGCCCTGATTCTGCTCGAGTATCTCATGGGCAATACGGCGCATCGAGCGATTCATCATCTGCGCGTCAAGAACGCGTCTTTGTTTATTTTTTACAACTGAATTCATAACCGGCTATTGTCAGAAAAAACCTCTCACAAGCCGTATAAGCGGCAAATGAAAGGTTTTTTCGGAAGTTAATCGAAAATCTCTCTTAACGAGTATTTGTTTTTCACTAAGGGTCAATTCTGCCCTTCTTCCTTGGGCTTCTTTTTCATAGCTTCCCTGTAAGCCTCGCCAGCTTTCGTTGTGTCATCAATCTTGGTATAAGCCACACTGAGGTTGGAGAGAGTTGTATAGTCGCGTTCGCATCCATTATCGAGCATTGTTTCGATAGTTTCAATCACTCTATTCCAATCTTCCAAAGAAATATAGATGTAGTAAAGCTGCTCGCCGGCTTCACAGTCGGTTGGGTCCTCTTCCACAACTGCTGCGAAACATTCACCGGATTTTTCCAGCATTTCCTGGGCTTTGGCTTTCGAGCCCTCGTCTTCCAGCTTGGATAATTTAAAGTACATCTGGTAGTAGGCGCTTCCAGCGTTGAAATAATCCGCCAGGCTTATCTCTGCTCCAGCATCCTCGAGCAGAGCGTCGAATCCATTAACTGCGTTCTCGAAATCCCGGTTGCCCATGTAAATCGTAACCAGCCTTTTCTGAGCTGATATATCATCCGGATTTTCAGCCAGATAGTCCTCGTAAACCTCGATGGCCTCATCCTCCTTTCCCGCAATGATATATGCCTGGCCTAGATTCTTGATAAACTGGTTGTTCTCCGGATCGAGTTCGATAGCCCTTTTTATGCGTTCGATAGCCTCGTCGAAAAACATCCTTGCGCTGTCAGGCTTGGGAGGATCTGCTGACTGGTATAGCTGGGCCTGTTCCAGCAGAGCAACACCGAGGTTGGCTTGGCTTTCCTCACGGTCCGGGTTGATAGTATTGGCCGTGTGGAATTTGCCGATAGACTCCAGGTAACGCTTCTGATCCAGCAGGGTACCGGCGTCCTTGAAAAACTGGGCCCAGAAATGGTCCCGCCACTTGTCGATTTCCTTTTTCAGCTTCTTATCCGGGTTTTTGGTCAAGGCAACGCTGAAATTCTCACCCGCTTCCGCCCAGCTTGCGATACCGGCATAGGCTCTTGCGAGGTAATAAAAAAGTTCCGGATCATCCGGGTATTTGCCTTTGTTTTTCTCGAGCACATCAACTGTCTGCTGGTATTTACTGTTTTTCAAACGAACTTTGGCCCCAGTAACCACCGGGCTCGAAGCAACAGTAAAAATCCAGACAGTCGAGATCGCAATTAGAATCCACAGTCTACGCATTTTTATATCCTTTTTTACTAAAGATTGAAAAGATTTTTGCTAGTTATCAAAGCCGGTCTTTACCGGCCAGCAACTTGACAATTCACAGGAAATACTCTCAGATGCGAACTGGCAAGTAAAATAGAATTTATCTCCAGGCCAGTCAAGAAAAAACCATCCCCGGTCTGAAGTAGACACAAACGGATATTTACTTGATTCTGTATAACAAATCCTTGAACACGGCTGTTTTCACTCTCTTTTCCGAGCTGAAATGTCAAGCAGGCTTTTTATATCCGATCCTTCGCCTGCCAGTCGAGCCGCCCTGTACAGAGCCGGATTCCAGCCCAACCTGACTGCCGTGTCAGGCGGGACACTACTGGTTTTACCTTGATAAACCACCTCCCTTCGCTCATCAATAATTAGTACCTTGTGGGCCAAATCCAGCACCTGTCCAGCTTCAATCAATGCAGCAATTATCGCTGCACCCCGATTTGCTTCACAGCGAAAAAAGTCTGCCACAGCACGGGCACGCCTGGAGTCGAGAAGTGCAAGCGGCTGATCGCAAACCCAGATTGACGGCAGGGCGAGAGCCTGCGATATCAAAAGAAGGCAGCGTCTCTGGCTTGCGCTCAGTTCCCAGACAGAACGACCCAGACAGCGCTTAAAATCGAAGCCGAAGTTCTCTGTGATTGAATCGAGCTTTTCTTCCAGATTGTCTTTACTTTCCGAATAAAAGAGCAGTTCCTCTTCAACTGTGGTTCCGGTAAATGTTTCCTCACCAGGTGGTGGAAGGTAAGCGATACCGATTCCACTCTCGTGCAACCTTTCAGGGGGCTTACCCTCTTCTCCATGGCTGATAAGTATCTTTCCGCCAGCCGGGCGCTCCAGACCAGCCAGGACCCTCAGCAACAGAGTGCACCCTGCCTGGCTTCCTCCAGTCACTACCCAGATACAGCCTGCCTCGATCTTCCAGTTAAGCGCTTTCGCCTGCGGACCGCTTGGCTCTCCTGCTGATTTCTCAAACCGGAGGCTTTCTATTGTTATTTGACGTATGAGGCTGTTCATTTATTTAAGATAATAGATAAGACGTATTTTAATATACACTTGAGATAGCATGAAAGATCCGGTTAACTTATAATATATTCAGGCCCGCGGATGGGAATCGCGATGAACCTGTCGCAGGGTTTCACCACTCAAGTGGGTATAGATCTTGGTGGTTGATATGTCGGCATGCCCGAGCATTTCCTGCACGGCCCGAAGGTCGGCGCCGTTCTCCACAAGGTGCGTGGCGAAAGAATGTCTAAGCACGTGAGGATGAACCTTGTGTTCTATCCCGGCCAGTCCAGCATATTTGCGTAATACTTTCCAGATACCCATCCGGGTGATCGGGCTTCCATCCCTCAGATTGAGAAACACCCTTCCTGCGCCTTTACCCTTGCGATCCAGCAGGGGACGCTTCTTCTCCAGATATTCGTTCAAGGCTTTCAAGGCGATATCGCCCAAGGGAACCACTCTCTCTTTGGAGCCCTTGCCGAAAACCAGAATAACCTGTTCGCTAACTCGGATATCCTCCAGCCGGAAACCGACAATTTCCGAAACGCGCATGCCTGTGCCGTACATGACCTCGATTAGCGCCGTGTCGCGCAATCCTCCCTTACTGTTTTTATCCACCGCGTTCAGCATTTCGAGAATCTCTTCCAGGGTGAGCACCTTCGGCAGGTGGCGAGTCTGGCGCGGTAGTTCGATGCCGTCTGTGGGATCTTTCGCGATTTCTTTTCCACTTGCGAGAAAGCGGAAATAGAGCCGAAGCGCACTTGTCTTTCGAGCCAGTGAGCTGGGGGCAAGCGGCAAACCAGCGAGGCTGTTCAGGTACTCTGCTACCATTTTCCGGTCCACCTTACCAGGGCGGGCCACTTTTCTGTCTGCCATATCACGGATAAAACACTCGATATCCCGCCTGTAAGCCTGGAGCGTGTTCTTTGCCAGGTTACGCTCGAACATCAGGTAATCCTGGAACTGCTCGAGACAAAATTCGCGAAGCAAGCGCTCAGAGGGGCTGGAAGCTTTCTTTATACGAGAAATGGGTTGCAATTTTTCTCCATTCCGATTGTCGTGTTCTGCCCGTGTCCAGGAAACACCCGGATGTCTTCCGGCAGGGTGAGCAGATTTTCCTTGATACTTCTGATCAACAGTTCCCCATCGCCAGATGGAAGATCGCACCTGCCGATAGAGCCGAAAAACAGCGCATCCCCGGAGAAAACAACCCCTTCGCCGTAAAACGACACACCTCCGGAACTGTGTCCGGGTGTGGCGATTATTTCAAGCGAAAGGCCGCCAAAACTCACCTTTTCGCCTGGAATAAGGAATCCGTCCTGTTCCGGGCTGGTTACCGGCAGGCCCAAAACGGCCGACATATTTAAATCCGGATCGGTAAGCATCGGGGCATCTGCCTGGTGGATCAGCAGAGGAACCCCGTATTCGGCCTTTAATTTTCCGTTAGCCGCAATATGATCTCCGTGGCCGTGAGTGTTCAGGATATAACGCAGGTTCAGTTTTCGCCTGTGGATCGCCGCGATTATCCTATCTGCTTCCCCGCCGGGATCGATCACCACCGCCTCATTGTTATCCGTATCCCACACCAGGTAGCAATTCGATTCCAAAGGTTCCACCGGAAGTTTAAGTACTTTCAGCATCCGTCTTTTCACCTTTCATATGCTCGATAATCCTACTTGCCAGCGCCGGGGAGATCCCCTGCAGGGAAGCCAGTTGCCGCTCATTTGCCTGAGCCACTGCTGAGGGTGAGCCGAACGCGTTCAGCAGGGTTCGCACCCTGGCCGGACCCACCCCAGGTATTTCCTCCAGACGGGTTCTCAGAGTCTCTTTCTTTCTGAGCTTGCGATGGTAGGTCAGCGCAAAACGGTGGGCTTCATCCCGCAACCGCTGAAGGAGCTTCAGCGCTTCGCTCCTCCTGGACAGAGAGTACGGCGCAGGCTTGTCCGGAAAATAAAGTTCTTCCTCCTTTTTTGCCAGAGCTACGATTGGCGGCAGATCAGCGCCTGCCTCCCTGATCGCCTCGCATGCCGCTCCGAGCTGGCCCTTGCCGCCATCTATCACCACGAGCTGGGGCATGTCGAGTTCCCCTTTGGCCACTCTTTCGAAATAGCGGCGCACTGCCTCGTTTATCATCGCAAAGTCATCCTGGCCACGCTGGTGGCGAATTCTGAATCTCCGGTACCCCCCCTTGTATGGATAGCCGTTGCGGAAACAACTCATCGCGGCGACTGCATACTGGCCCTGGATAGTAGATACGTCGAAACAGACTGCAAGCCTGGGAAGACTCGGCAGTTTCAATGTTTTTTGCAATCCCAGAAGTGCCTCGGGAACTCGCTGGCGGGCCTGCTCTCTGCGCATGACAAGCTCTTCCAGAAGCAGGTGGCTGTTTTTTTCTGCCATCCCGATCAGCCGCGCTTTATCTCCGCGTGCAGGTACGTGTATTTTCACTCTTCGGCCTGTAACCCGGCTCAGGATCTCCTCTAAAGATTCCCTGTCCTCGATATCCTGGCTCAGGTATACCTCGCCCGGGTACTCGCGGTCCGAGATATAGTTCTGGCCGATAAAGGCGTTGAGAACCGCAGAGAGCGGTTCCCTGAGGCTGTTTTTCAGATATCGGTGCTCGCTGCCGATCATTTTGCCGCTTCTGATCTTGAGAATGACAACACAAGCGTCGCTCCCATCCACTGATACCGCCAGAAAGTCTCCGTCGCCGCCACCCAATGCGTGCATCTTCTGGCGTTCGCTCACCTTGCGCACCGAGGCCAATTGGTCGCGGTAGCGCGCGGCAAGCTCGAAATCAAGCTGGATCCTTGCCTGCTGCATCCGTTCCTCCAGACGCCTGGCGACTTGCTCGGTCTTACCTTCGAGAAATTGAAGCACCTCCGCCACCATTGCAGTGTAGTCCTCGTGGGAGATGTGGCCATGGCAGGGGCCGGAGCATTTTCCCAGGTGGAAATTAAGACACTCGCGCGCCCCGCGTTTCTCCGGCAGCTTGTGACTGCAACTGCGAAGAGGGAATACCTTGTGCAGCACCTCCAGAGTGGTGCGCAAGGCTCCGGCGTTGGTGTAAGGACCATAATAGCGTGCACCGTCGTTCAGGTATCGCCGGGTGACAAGCACCCGCGGGAAAGGTTCGTTCACAGTTACTTTAAGATACGGGTAGCGCTTGTCGTCCTTGAGATTGACATTGTAACGCGGCTGGTGTTCCTTGATCAGATTGCTTTCCAGAATCAAGGCTTCCACCTCGCTGTCGGTCACGATATACTCAATATCCGCGATGCGTTCTAAAAGTGCGGCGATCTTGGGGTTTGCCGGAGCGCTGCGAAAATAACTTCGTACCCGGCTGGACAATTTCTTTGCCTTGCCAACATAGAGAATCTTTCCGCCCGAGTCGAGCATCGTGTACACTCCGGGCTTTGAAGGCAAGGTGGAGAGCTTTTCCTGGATTCGTTTATCCCTGGAAGTGCGTTTTCCGGTTTGCAAAGCCATCAACAAACCCGACTTAATAAGGAATTGACCAGGCGTATTGCGCTGGGGCCTTTAAACCTCAATAACTGGCTGGTTCAATCTATCTGGATCCGTTATCCCATCGTTGGGCAAGAATAATTATAATCAATATGAAAAAATTTGGCTCTCTGCACAATATCTTATCTCCAGTGGCCGGAGATTGAAGCCTGACAATCTTCGTAATTTACAGGGCGCAGTGGTTGGAGCAGCTATGCGGAATGAATGAGTGCGTTGAAAATTGTCTGGCGAGAGTTCAAAAGTCAGGGGATGAGCCGGGTTTCGACTGGATAAATCTTTGTAGGCGCCGCTGAACTTTGAAGTTAAGCTCAGGGCTGCCGCCCCCGCCGGCAATAAAACCATTGTAGTGCCGCCTTGCCTCCTCCAGCCGGCCGCTCTCCTCATATAAGAGCGCCAGGTTATAATGGGCGGCGGCATAATCCGGATTGATCGCCAACGCACGGGAAAAAGCCTCTTCCGCCTTGTCCGGTTCATTCATTTTCTTATAGACCAGGCCCAGGTTGTTATAACTTTCCAGATCGGCCGGTGCAAGTTCGATCGCCCTTGCCAGATGAGCCTGCGCCCGTTCGAGATGACCGCCCTCGTAATAAACCAGGCCGATATTGTTATGGGCCTTGCTGTAAGAGGGGTCGATTATCAGCGCTTTCTGCAGCACCGCGACCGCTTTCTCATACTCGCCGATCTGGTTGTAAAGCGCACCCATGTTGTTATAGACTTCCGCATTGTACGGGGAAAAATCAATCACCCTGGCATACTCCAACAGTGCGGACTGGATATCGTTCCTGCGCTGGAAATAAACCGCCATGTTGAAATGATAGATGTCTTCCCGCAGCTCTCTCTCTTTATCGCGGTCTTTCTGTACTATACCGACAGAGGTACTGCCTGGAGGGGGTTGCTCAGTTAAAGGCCCCTCTTGTGGAGGAAGTAGACCGTCGGTCGGGATGCCCGTCACCTGGACACCGGCAGGTATTCCGGCGGTGCTTCCAAGGTCGTTGGCTTGATCTACCTCTGCTTCGGTCTCCGCCGGTTCGGACACCGGAGCCGCGGTTTCGGGTACAATTGTCCGCTCTGCCGCTTGATCTGCGCCTTCGGCCGAGGCAACCGCTGTCTCTTCCATCTTTTCACCTGTTTCTTCTGGAGCCTTTACCAGACTCTCCTGTTCCCCGGCGGCAGAAGGTAGGCCGGGGAGATAGATTTTATTTACATAAAATATCAGAGCAGCGAAAACGGCCAGTATTATGGTAAACACAATCGGGATGCGCACGCTCCAACGCCTGGCAACTTTCGCTCCAGCCTTTTGCGCCTTTGCGACCGGCACCGCGCGCGGGGCCCCTGTGGCAGCAGGTACTTTCTTGGCTGTGGGTTCACCCGGAGGCGTTACTGAAAGCGGCTTAGGGGATACGGGTACGCCTTTTTGAGCTCCCTCCTCTTTCTTCAGATCGAAAGGAGGAGGCGGGGCGACACGGCTATCTCCCTTACGCTGCGCTTTTTTTAAGGCATCCGCAATGATACTCATCGAACTGCTCTCCAACTCCTGGCGAGAAAGTCATCTCAGAGGCCAGGAACCCAACCTTTCAACCAGGACCTGGCTCAAACCGGCCTCTTCGATGCGGTCGGCCAGGAAGGAGGCTTGTTCTCTCTCCTCGAAAGCCCCGGCATAAAGCCTGTAAACAGGGGTTTCGTCCCTGATCTCCAGTTGAAAAATGTAGGCCGGGATCCGCCAGCGGTTCATATACTGGCTGCGTTTTCCCTCTGCCACCCGGCGGTCGGTAAAATCACCCAGATTGAATGCGAGAGAGGTTTCCAGAATCCTTGCGCTGCCGGCCTTGATTATTCCCCGGTCCACCAGGTCATTAAGTTCTGCGCGCGCCGAGGTTTTGGACGGAAACCCACCGCAAAATAGCCTGTACCAGCGTCCCCCGAGCTGAACGATATGGAGCGGGACGATATAGAGCTGTTTCTGGAGCCCCTGCTCGGAAAGAAGCCTCATCTGCTCGAGACCGCCATCCAGATTCTGAAACGCCCCGAGCTGAATGGAAAACGCCAGCCGCACCGCCGGGGACAAACTCTGGGACAGGGAGGCTTTTTGTTCCAGCGCTGTCTGCGGAGCCTTCCCCTGCCATGTCTCGACCATACCGACACTGAAGAGTATAAGCAGAAGGCTGGCAGCAGCCAAAGCTGCTAAAAACAATAAAAGAATTTTGCGTGACTTACTTTGGCTGTCCAGCAGCCAGGAGAGAAAACCCTCCTTTTGCCTTTCCCAGGGCCCGGCCACCGCCTTTTCAGATAGAGGTCTGCTTTCCTCGGTTCCGTCTGGTTCTTCCAGATCACCTTCCAGTGAATCACGGCAGCGTAGCACCAGGTCGGAATCCACCTTGCGCACCTGGTCCACATAAGCAGCAAGCAGACAGCGCTCGCAGATCAGGTTTACCAGACGGGGCACGCCGCTGGAATAGTCATAGATATTCCGGTAGGCCTCATCCGTAAAGGTTACCGAGCTGTTCGAACCGGCAATGAACAGCCGGTGTTCCACATACCTTTTGGTTTCCTCGTAGGTAAGGGGTTTAAGCCGGTAGCGAATCGAAATTCGCTGGTTTAACTGGCGAAGATCGGGCTGTTCCAGCTTGCGCTTGAGCTCGAGCTGGCCCACCAGTACAATCTGAAGCAGCTTCTGCTTTGTAGTTTCAAGGTTCGAGAGAATCCTTATCTGCTCGAGCACCTGGGGAGACAAGTTTTGCGCCTCGTCGATTATCAGTACGGCGTTTCCGCCTTTTTCCGCAAGCTTGAGCAGATGAGCGTTAAGCTGGTCGATAAGTTCTTTTTTAGTCAACCGGCTCCGGCGGCCCGGTTCGACTTTCTTGATAATGTTTTCCAATACCTTCCTGCCTGGTATCAGCGGGTTCAACTCAAGAGCGTTCTGGGTCTCTGAGTCCAGGTTTTCGAATATCTTGCGGCTTTCTTCTCCGGTTTCACCCTCTTTAGGGGCAATATCGAACCGGATGTCGAAATCCTGTACGATGGCTTCCAGAAGCTCCTGCTCGCTGAGCATGGGGTTGAGGATCAGCGCACTGGCCACACTCTTGTCGAGCCTCTCGAGCAGTTCCCGGCAAATCGTGGTTTTACCGGTGCCAATATCGCCGACGATAAGTATGAAACCCTCATGCTCCTGGATACCGTAAATCAGGTGGTCCAGCGCCTGGCGGTGGCTTTCGCTCAGGAACAGGAACCGCGGATCAGGAGTCAGGGAGAAAGGCTTCTCTTTAAGTTCAAAAAAATCAAGGTACATAAGCCCGGCAAACTCGAATTTTTTACGGACTGGATGTATCAAGGCAGAATGAAGTTATTGCTTGATAAAGCCGCCTTGATTGATTTTGTATCTTGTTACCGCTTCCCTGTAAGTTGGAAGCTGTTCGGCTGTAATTTCTTCCGAGGTTCTGCTGTAATTGATATAAAGAGTAAGCAGGATTACCAGTTCTACTTTAGCGCGGTTCTTTCTTACCTGCTTAAACAGTCTGCCCAGGATCGGCAGCTTCGAAAGGACCGGGGTTTCCCTGGTTTCCTCCAGATCGCGTTCCTGGATCAGGCCGGCGAGAATAATGGTCTGCCCGTGACGGACCTTGGCCACAGTATCAAGTTCCCGCACATCCGTGATCGGGCTGGCGCTAAGTCCATCCGGGCTTGTTGCCACAGCGGCGATCGAGGTAATCGAGGGCCTGATCGACATGATAATCAGCCCGTCATCACCGATCTTGGGAACAAGGTTGAGCACCACGCCGGTAGGCTGCTGGATCGGGACGTAGTTGACTACCGGTTGTGTTGCGGGGCTTGCAGCCGTGGCCGGCTGTCCGGGAGTCTCCTGCCTCTGGAAGAAAGTTTCGTTCCGGGCGATCCTGATCACGGCAGGCTGGTTATTCAGGGTGCTCACCTGGGGTCTCTGGAGAACGTTTACAGTGCCGTGTTTGGATATGGCGGTAAGAATGGTATTGATATTTTCGTTGGAGACACCCATCTGGAACTCGCGGGCCGAAGGGCTGAGCGCCTGGCCTGCCCCCGCGCTCCCCGGGATAGCGCCGTTGAGGTTGGAAACGCTTGTCAAGTCAGGAATTATCGACCACTCCAGCCCAGCCTTCAAACTGTCTGTCAGACTGATCTCTGCGAAACAGGCCTCGATCAGCACCTGGCGCTGGAAACTCGCCTCCAGAGCCTCGATAAATTCCTCGGCCTTGGCAAGTACATCCGGGGTTGCTGTAATTTGGATCACACCAGAGTTCGGCTCGATAACCAGCCGGTGGCCGGTTTCTTCATTTGATTTGCCAAAACTTCCCTCCGAAGTAATGGTGGCTGTCTCCCGAGCACCCTCGCCTAAAACAATTTCAGATAGGGAGTTTCTAATATCAGCCCAGAGGTTAACAATTCCCCGGGTCTGTAACATTGTGTTGCTCTGAGGAATGAGTCCGCCTGAAACCCGGCCACCCTGGCCGGTTATATTCATACTTCCCTGAAGCTGGCGGGCGATGTTCAGGTAATTCAGGTTGAAAATCCTGGTTTCCAGTTTAGGGGCGGAAACGTAGAGAAAATTATCCTCGATCTCGTAGGCGTAGCCTTTCTTACCCAGAGCTACTTCCAGGAACTTGAAAAAGGTAACATCCCTGAGGCTGAGTGTGAGAGTATCCACAACAGCCGGGTCGAGGAGGAGATTATAAGACATTATGTCGCACATTGATTGAAGTGCGGAACCAAGATCGGTCTCCACAAAATTAATGTCAAAAACATTTTCCGCTCTTTTGAAAGTGTAGTCAGGATGCTTTTCCTGCTCGATCTGGGGCAGGGTAAGCTCTTCCATCTGTTCGGTTTCAGCCGGTTCCTGCAGACTGATCCTGGTGCGTTCGGATTCCTCGCCCGGCACACTCCGGCGCGCTGTCTGCCTCCTGGTGCAGGATAAATCTACAACAGCCGACAGGATCAAAAGGCCGCCAAGCAACAGCCTGAGGGATGAGGCAGGTAACGAAAGCTTCCTCAGCCATTTATACATCGTATATTCTCCATTCCGGCATGATTCCTCCAGGTTCTTAAATCCATAGAGCGATTAGCACCTATCTAAAGAATGAAATGAGTAAAAACCGCACCAGTCAGCTAAACCTTGGAGTTACCGGAATCCAGTACTGTGATGGCACTTTTTTCCCAAATCTTCTGGTAAATATTTCCCATATAAACACTGTCATGGGATCAAATACCAGTAAACTATTCCAAGACGTTTTATTATGTTTTTAGTTAATTAACTGCATACAAAACTATTATGCAAAATACTCCATTTAAATTCATAATATCATACTTGAATTATTTTATCAAGAAATAAAGATTTGTTCGATACCGGAAATCTTGACAAGCTAAGGGCTTGCGCTTATACTGGACAAAAATCGTTGCCAGCCCTCAACTGTTCGCCAGTTTTTGCATATCATTGGACACAAACAGTTAATCTTTTCGCTCAGCCATACCGAGGTGTCGATGTCCTCTCCAGCAGTTCAGGCGCAAAACTCTCCTTTTGTCAGTATTGTCATCCCCATGTTTAACGAGGGGGAAAACGCTCGCCGGAGCGTGGAAAAAGTCTGCAGCGAGTTGCACAGTACCGGCAGAAGTTTCGAGGTGATTTGTGTTGATGACGGTTCCACAGACAACACCCGCGCCGAACTGGAGCTTATCGCTCAGCAGAGCCCGGAGGTTCGGATCATCGGGTATGGCATAAATCGAGGACGGGGCATGGCCCTTCGCCAGGGTTTCACTGCAAGCCGGGGCAGTTTCGTGATCTCGATCGATGCCGATCTGAGCTACCACCCGCGGCAGATCACCGACCTGCTGAAGCGCCTCGAGGCTCCCGACGCTCCGGATATCGTGATAGCGAGCCCATACATGCCCGGCGGAAAAACCGAGGGGGTCGATCCCTTTCGCCTCCTGATCAGCCGCACGGCGAATCTCCTGCTCCGTCATGCAATGGGACGCAAATATTATACACTGACCGGTATTTTCCGTGGATACAAGCGCGAGGTGTTCGGCTGTATCGAACTTTACAGTGACGGGAAAGAAATTCACATGGAGATAATCGCCAAGGCTGAAGCCGCCGGGCTCCAGGCAGTCGAGGTTCCGGCAGTGCTGACCAGCCGCAGGCACGGCAAAAGCAAGCTCAAATTGCCGAGGACCGTATTCAGCCACCTGATGTTTTCATTCTACGAAAGGCCCATTCTGCTATTCGGCGTGCTGGGACTTGTTCTGACTCTGTCCTCACTGATTCTCGCCGGTTATCTTTTCTACTTGTACATGAATGCTGCGTTGAACCCCACGCGGCCCATTGTCTGGTTGAGCGTGCTTTTACTTCTGGCAGGGATCCAGATGGCGAGCTTCGCTTTTATCAGCACCCAGATCACTCTGCTCAAAAAAGAGCTTTTCCGGACGCAGAAAGAAATCCTCCTGCTTCAGCGAGACTCGCAGAAAGATAACAAGAGTCAATGACCACTCCGGTTTGTGTGATAACCAATGCCTATCCTGATTATGAGGGTTCATACCACGGGATTTTCGTACGGCGGACCGTTGAGGATATGGCAGAACGCGGGTGGCTTAGCCACGTTTTAGCTCCTCGCATCTTCAAACAAAGCGAACCGTTCCAGGAATACCCCACCCATACTGTCACCCGGTTCCTCTTTCCCTCTGCGCAGAAACTGCTTATCGAATACGACCCTGTCCCGGTTTTTCGTATTTCGGCTCTGGTGGCAAGCGGCGTTTTTTCAGCCACACGCCTGGTCGTCTCTCGAGGCTGCCGACTGATACATGCCCACTGGGCCTTTCCAGCCGGACTGGTCGGCCTGGCAGCCTCAAAGCTCACCGGGCGCAAGCTCATTCTCACCGTGCATGGCTCGGACTGGCGTCTTGCGCAGGATCGCGGCGGTCTGACGCAACTGCTTTTCAAACGAGTCGCTCTCGGTTCGACCCGGATAATCTGCGTTTCGCAGTCGATTACCGATTATCTCCTGCGGCTTGGACTGGATGAAAAAAGGCTTGTCAGCTTTCCAATGGGGGCTGATGAGCGGATATTCGGAAAATCAGCGAGAGAGCAAGAGGTTCCTGGCGAGAGAGAATTGAACATAATCAGCACCAGGAACCATCTGCCTCTCTACCGGGTAAAGGACCTGCTTGAAGCGGCTTTACGTCTGGGCGAGAGAACAACCGATTTCAAGCTCACCATTGCCGGGCAGGGAAGCCAGAGTGAGGAGCTCAAAGAGTTCTGCAGCAGGCGCGGCCTGGGCCACAGGGTGACTTTCACCGGCCGGGTGGGGCCTGAGCACCTGGCCCGGCTTCTCGGCCAACATAGGATCTATGTCTCGACCAGTCCGGCCGAAGGTTCCAGCATTTCACTGCTCGAAGCAATGGCCTGCGGGTGTCTGCCTGTAGTAACCGATATACCGGCCAACCGGGAATGGATCACACACGAACGAAACGGGCTGCTCTACCCGGCCGGGGATACGGCGGCCCTGGCCGAGCAAATACTCAGAGCCGCTGAGGACGACAAACTGCTCCAGAGAGCAAAAGACGAGGGTCCCCGGATCGTGGCCCAGCGCGGCCTCTGGTCGGCCCAGATCGAAATCCTGGACTCTTGCTACCAGAACACTCTCCAGATGTAATGCGTTTTTTTTAGCATTCAATGGTTGGCGATGCGCCCTTTCCGCTGTTTATCCGGCTCTCTCGATTTTCTGGCCTGGATTCAAACCTTTTTTTCGTAATCTTTCCCATTTATCCCGGACATCCATATCAAATCGCATATATCGTGAAAACAGTTGTAGTCCGGCGACCCACTTCTTATTTTTCTTCTGAACTATTTCCGGAATGGATTGTGCTTCTCCTGTTTACCGGGGTTTTTAACAATGGTCAGGATAGAATCTGTAACGATGATCGGTCCCGTGGTCTGGGGAAGTGTCTGGGGCCACGGTCCGGAATTTGCACGATATCTTTCCAGGCGCGCAAAGGTAAGCTATTACAATCCGGTCGTACCGGTGGGCGCATCCGCTTCTTCTTTTGCAGAAACAGGCGCTTACCCGGAGCTTGAGCGGGTCGAGGTGATCAGGCGCACCAGCCGGTTCAGGCCCGGCATTCTGTATGGCCTGGCCATGGAGTGGCAAAACCTTCTCGCCGTGGCCAAATCGAATCCGGACTGCCTGGTTACCTACTACCCCCTGGGATCGGTCCTGGCACTTATCTGGTGCCGGTTGAAAGGAAAGAAATCCCTTTTCGTGTTCGCCGATTTCCCGGAAATACTGAGACACCGGCTGGCGCAATTCCTGGCGCGCAGGTTCTTCCTTGCCGCCACGGCATGGCTTGCCACGGCAGGTTGCGTGGCCACCAGTTACCTCCTGTTCGAGGACATTCAGAAATTTACGCCGAAATCCATTCTCGTGCCGAATGGGATCAGCCTTTCGAGTATTCCCGGCAGGCCGAAGCCAGGCAGTATCGATGATTCCAGCAAATGGAGGAGTACCTTTACCGCTGGTTTTGTCGGTTATTTCGGCAAGTGGGTCGATTTCGAGCCGGTGTTTCAGGCAGCACGGCTCTGCCCGATGATAAATTTTCTTATCATTGGGGAAGGCCCTAATCGTGTGGAGCTTGTGACACGCGCTCACGATCTGAAGAATATCGACTTTACCGGCCCGCTGCCTCATGATGAGGTTTTCCGGCGGATTGCCGGAATGGATGTCTGCCTGATCCCGTTTGAGGTCAACCAGACAACCGACCGGGTAAGCCCGGTAAAACTTTTCGAATACTGGGCCATGGGCAAACCGGTGCTGGCAACCGCCTGTGATGAACTTCGCCGGACCGCCGAGACTGCGCCGCGGGCCATCTCCTTTTTTTCAAGCGGGGAGGATCTTGCCAAGGCCCTGACTAACTTTCTCCAGGATCGGCAGGCGCTGCACGAGGCTTCCGAGGAGGCCCTGCGCGTGGCAGGCGACTACGATTGGGAGAAGCTTGGGGAAAGAATATTGCGCTTTATCAAGGGCGATCCATCCAGTTTGCCTGGCGAGCAATAAGTCAAAGAAGTCAGCAAAATCAGTCTCTTACAAGTAATTATCCAGCTTTTTATAAATATGATGGGGAAAAAAAAGAAAAGGCTCCTGGTCATTATTCCGGACGATCTGAACAAGCTTGCTGCTAAAGGTGAAATTACCAAAAGATACTACAATCCAGATGACTATTTTGAAGAAGTCGAGATAGTCTCGCTCAGCGATAAAGGGCCGATTGATCACGATCGGGTGAAAACGACTGTTGGTTCGGCCGATCTATCATTAACTGCCATTGGCCGTCCGGATGCTATCTCGACTCTGGGCTGGAACAGATATCTCCTCGGAAACTGGATTTCCAGGGCGTTGGATCAAATCAAGGCAAGGCCTGATCTTATCCGCATCCACGGCCTTCATCTCAATGGCTTACTTGCTGTGGAAAGCAAAAAGCGGTTCAACGTTCCGCTGGTCGCCTCGGTACACGAGGTGGGCGACTGGTACAAAAAGTTGGAAATCCGTGCCTGCCGTGATCCATTAAAGAAAACTCTTCTATATCTTTACAGTTTGCGAACCCGGCAAATCGCGAATCAGACCCTGCGAAGATGCGATGAGGTGATTTGCGTATACCATTCTGTTTGCAATTATGTCAGAAGGCTCTCTTATAACAATCCCCGTTTGATATACAATGCTGTTTCTGAAGATGTGCGTCCCAAAGAATCTTACGAGCTTAACTCGCCCCCGCGGCTGCTGAATGTAGGCAGACAAACCCCGGGTATCAAGGAACCCACCAACATCCTGAGAGCGATAGAGGGGCTTGATGTAAAACTTGATATAATCGGCGGCGGCCCGGCGCACAGGCAGCTTGTAAGAATAGCTGGTGAAGCAGGTGTAACAGATAAGGTGAACTTTATCAGCTTCCAGCCAAACGAGCAGATAGTGCAGAGCATGCGGCATTACGATATCTACGTCTATCAGTACAACAACTGGGAAATCAGCAAGAGTGTGCTGGAGGCGATGTTATGCGGCCTGCCGATTGTTTTGAATCAAAAAGAAAATCACCCGGTCCGGGAATTCCTCTCTGCTGATTACCTTCTTGCAGTACCGAACTCACCCGCGGATTTCAGGGCCTCTATCCAGAGATTGCTTGAAGCTGGTAATTTGAGAGAAGAATTGGGCATCAAAGCACGAAATTTAGCCCGCAAAAATTACGCTCCAAAAGTTATGGAAAAGAAAGTCGCCTCGATATACGGCAGCCTTCTGGGCCGACATTGAGAGGTGGGCTTGTTCTACCTCCATATTCAGGGGGATCAATTGAGGTTCAGGATAGAAACAGCGGAAAGAAACTCCTGCGAACCGTGCGCTGGAACTTCTCCTGAACAAAGTTGAGTTTCACTTTGGCAAATATCAAAAAAACTCTCGGATTTTTTTATGCTGAGCTGGGTCTGGTAACCGGCAAAGCCGCAATCGCGGAGAGTGTTTCACTCAAACTGAGTAAGCCGGTGAGCCTGGCAAGGTTCATAAAGGGCCGCGGCTGGGGGTTGAAATACCTGGTCGTTCAGCAGGGAGCAACCCGGCCGAGCCACGTGGTCAAGGCGGCAAGCAGAGTGATCGAACGACGCATCAGGCGAATCCTCGGTCCTGATTACCTTCACTACAGCGAGCGTTTCGCTCTGGAGGCCTCTGTTTTGCAGTCCCTGGCCGGGATCGGCCTGGGACCTGAAATTCAGTTGTGCGAAAAGGGATTTTTCATGCGCGATTTTCTGCCCGGGATCTGTCTGCTGGAGTTGCCGCCGGAGGAACTGATTAAATGGCTGCCCAGGGCCTTAGAATCAATAGACCGGATGTGCGACGCCGGGGTTTTCCACACTGACCTGAATGCGGGGAATGTCCTGATTGACCCGGAAAGCGGAGGCGTGGATTTTATCGACAGCGAAATACCCTCAAAAGGCGGGAAACCGGGCGCAATTGACTGCCAGCGCAGGGCCTACTGCCACGAAAGGCTCCTTTACTCCCTGGGGCGCCACTGGCGGAAAAAGAGGCGATTTCCAGATGACCTGGCCCAAAAGCTTTTATCCAGGGCGAAAGATTATTACAGTTCTGCAGGCGAATCAGCCATTTCCGCCGAGCGCGCTGCGGCCCTTCTGACAGGTAAAGAGAGACAAATCGGGATGCCCCGGAATGAAGTATAAAATCAAAATGGAACTTTTGCTGCCGGGAAATAAAGAACCGGTGGGGGCTGGCACGGAACACCTTGATGAAAAAAGTATCCGCCGGCTGGCTGAAACCTTTCGCAGACAAATTGCAGGTTCCGGCAAAGAAACCACGCTGAATCAGGCGCTGGAGCACCTTTACAGTATCGCTCCCGAATGGACGTTCGACTTTCTAAACTCGATGTAGAAAGTTATATGAATATAAATACCGCATATCTGCTGCTTAAAAATCCCTATACACCGCTTTTCAGCGACAAAAGCCTGATGTGGCTGGCAAGCACTTTCGCCGCGAGGGGTTATCGCCTGGTATCCGCATCCAACCCTCCTGTCCTGCAGGAGGGTGAGGTTCTTCTTACCAACCTCAGGCTGAGTAAAACTTCTCTTCCCAGCCAGGGAAATATTCTTCGGCTCACCAGCTCAACCGACCGTCTTAACCGGCTTATGCTCTTGCTTGCATATTTTTATGGCAAAAGCCCCTTTTTCCACGCAACTACTGAAAGCGGCAGTAATGAGCTGGTTCAGGGATTTATCAGGCTGTTCAAAAAACCATTTCGCAGAGGATACAAAACCGCAACCGAGCCTGCCGTGCCCTTACAAGAAATCGCCAATCTGCCGATACCAGAGGGAAGGCGGGTCGTTTTGCGGGTGAACGTGGACTGGGACGAGGCGGGATTCTGCATTCTGGAGCGCTGGTGCGACCGCTATCCTCTTCGCCCGACCCTGGCAGTAGCTGGAACCGAGATTAAAAGCCGAACCCGGCGCGTAAAAAAACTTGTCGAACACACGGGAGCGGACGTGGCGAGCCACTCCTGGAGCCACTATGTTGTGCTTTCAAGCCACGGAAGACGCCGTCAGCTTCGGGAGATACAGGACAACCACCGGTTTCTCGAGGACCTCTGCGGATGTCACATCAAGGGTTTCGTAGCGCCTTACACCAAGTACAACAGACTTACTTTCGAACTTCTCGAGGAGGCTGGCTACCGCTGGTTTATCCGCAGCTGGCTGGTCCATCCGCTCAGGCTTGCCGGGTACGGCCTGGTCGACCTGGGAGTGAACTTTTTTTTCCAGCCTGGCTGGGAGCAGCTTCTCTGGCAGCGGCTCGCCCTTTCCGATCTCACCATTCAGCTACACCTTCGCGATCTGGCCAGATATGAAAAGGAATTGGAGCGTCTGTTGAGAGAACTGACCTCCCGCGGGGTGCGTCTGGTGGATTGTGAAACTTATTTCAATGAAATCCTCGCAAAGGAACTGATTTGAACCCTCCAAACCGGCAGGAAAAAGGCAAAAGCCCGGTTGAAGAATCGCCAACCGTACGCGAGTTGAAAAGATCACGCTACGAGACCGAGGACTACGCTGAGCGTTACGACCGCCGCTACGGCTCAGGCCTGAACGAGCTGAACACCCTTGTGGAGCGGAGGTGGATTGTCAGGCATCTCAAGGGAGCCCTGGTTCTTGACGCGGGTGCCGGCACGGGCCGTTTCACAGCTTTCCTGGAGAATCAGGGCAATACGGTCGTTGCCCTTGACAGCTCTCAGGCGATGCTGGACGCGTTGCGCGAAAAGGCGCCGGGCATACCATCCGTACGGTCAGATATCTACGGGCTTCCTCTTTCCGACAACAGTTTCGATGCTGTGGTTTGCATGCACGTGTTTTTTCATCTACCGGACTGGCCGGTGGTTCTCGCCGAGCTGGGCCGCGTGTTAAAACCCGGGGGGACGGTATTTTTCGAAATGCGTTCTGGAGAACACGTGCGGGCTGCTGAAAAGCTTCTCCGGGCTTTCAGGATTACCCTGCCCTCCCGCGGCAAGGCAGACCGGTCAGTTGCCACGGTTTACGCCAGCCGTGCGGAGGTACGCCGGGCCATGGAAAACGCCGGGCTGGCAGATGAAAAGACGCTGGCCTATGATCTGGGCCACAGTTATTACCTGGCTCCCTTTGCTTCCCTGCTCGAATGGCTGTGCGCCAGGTTCTCATGGTTCAGGATAGCAACAGGGGCATGTGAACTCGCTTTAGGCCCTCTGCTTCCGGACTGGTTAACTTACCGCACCCTCTACCTCGCAAGGAAGAAATGATCTCATCAAACGACAGCCCGCAGGTAAAGGTTGCCAAGGGCGCGGCAATCATATTCGCCGGGATAATATTCGCCAGGCTGGTTAACTACCTTTACCAGATAGTGCTGGCAAGAGCCGGTGGAACGGC
Organism: uncultured Gemmatimonadales bacterium; assembly: GCA_964548275.1. Taxonomy (GTDB): domain Bacteria; phylum Gemmatimonadota; class Glassbacteria; order GWA2-58-10; family GWA2-58-10; genus JAUVUV01. The sequence continues at coordinate 45,095 of CAZJQI010000007.1, read as the reverse complement.
CGAGTTCGGTCTTTTCTTTCTCGGGGTTTCCACGATTGCAGTTGCTGGAGGAATCGCCACGCTTGGTCTCGATCTGGGCGTGGCGCGCTTTGCCCCGCTGTATCTCGGCAAAGGGGATGACAGCCGTCTGCGCGGCGTGCTGCGATATTCGATCCTTCTCTCGACAGTCGCCGGAGCCGCGGCCGGAGCGGTTCTCTGGCTTTCGGCAGGCCCGGTCGCAACCAGGCTGCTCGGCATGCCGGACCTGGTCGGAATAATACATATCTGCGCGCTCTGTCTTCCCTTTTATGTCAGCGGCAGGGTGCTGGTCAAGACAGTGGTGGCTTTCCAGAAAATAGGCTACCGGGTGGCCCTGAAACAGGTTTTGAGCCCGGTGGTCAGGTTCATTCTGACTTTCCTTCTGGTTGCCGCCGGTATGGGTGCGGCGGGCGCGATATGGGCTTTTCTGGCAAGCGAGGTGATAAGCTGGGCCATTCTTCTCTGGCTTTTAAACTTCCGCATCTACCCTCTGTTCCGCCCTACAGGCGGGAAAAGCCTGTTCGACAGCAGGGCGTTTTTCGCCTACTGCCTCCCTCTTTTTCTGGCCGGAATAATCGACCTGGTTCTACATTACACCGATGCTTTTATGACCGGGTATTTCCTGGAAGAGGCCCATGTGGGCCTCTACGGCACTGCCGTCAGGCTGGCCGCCCTTGTCGCCCTGGGCACGGAACTGCTCAATCCGATGTTCCTCTCGATCATTACCCAGCAGCATGCGGCGGGAGACACTGCCGGTGTCGTCTCGACATTCAATAACAACAACCGCTGGTTCTGTTATATCACATTTCCGATTGCGGCAGTTCTGGTAACTCTTCCAGCGGAATCCATGGCCCTGATCTGGGGAGAAAGCTATGTTGTCGGGGCATGGGCACTGGCTATCCTGGTCCTCGGCCGGACGTTTTTTTACCTGGCAAATACCAGCACTTTTTTGCTGTACATGCACGGGGCCACACGCCTGATCCTGGCTGTCAGCCTATTCTCCGCTCTGCTCAATGTCGTATTAAATTGGATTCTAATCCCGAGAATTGGTATCACCGGGGCCGCCCTGGCTACTGCAATATCGTTTTCTTTCCACGCGATGCTGGTTATCGGATCCGCGCATCTCTACCACCGGGAATCCGGACTTCGGGTTGTCTTTCCGAGGATACTGGCCGCTGCTGCTTTGCCCGTGGTAGCTGTGCTGGCGCTAAAAAACCTCCTTGGGCCGGGTTGGATACAGTTTATCGGGGCAGGGCTGATTTACCTGGCCTTTTACCTTCTGTTGCTCAAATTTTTCCGGGCGTTTTCAGAGCAGGATCGTGCTATCGGCAGGCAGATTCTGTCGAGGATAAAAGGAAACGCTGAATAAGGTTTTATTCCCACCTTCTGAGGCAGCTCTGGATCATGTCCAGATGTGAGCCGTAGGTCAGGGGGCGAAGTTTGTCCCTGCCGGAGGCGACCACCTTCAGAGCCAGCCTGACTTCCTCAAACTCAACCAGGTCCCGGGGATCGAGATAAAGGTTCAAATAACCTCTGTATCGGGAGGCAAGTTCGATTAATTCTCCGACCAGTCCGCTGAACTGACCCTCTTCCCTGTGCCTGGCCTTTTGCTTGCGAAAGCAGTGCCAGGTGTCGAGCACGGCGAACGGGTGCCGCGGACAGCAGCTTACCGGGAATTCCCATATTCCATGCTCATTGCCGAACGGCAGTCCGAACGCGGGGCTTGCCGCTGAGGTAATAGAACTGGAAAACCGGTAGCCGAGCCCGGCCAGTGTCTCATAAAACAGCCTGCCCTGGATATTGCCGAAATGAGGCGCGCGGAAACCTGGCGGGGTTACCCCCAGCAAATCCTGACAAACCCTGTGGCATTGCAAAATCTGGTCTTTCTGATCCTGAGCGGAAAGCTCATCGAAGTGCTCGTGAGGGTGGAGCAGCTCGTTTGCCGGATGGCTGTAGGTATGGTTGACTATTTCGTGACCTGCACGCACAACAACACGGTGCTGGTCGGGATAGGCTTCTACCAAGCGTCCGATCACTGCAAAGGAGGCTTTCAGACCGAGCTGATCCAGGAACTCGCACACCTCGGGCAGGCTTTCGGCATCCTCTGGATAGTCCACGTCGAAGGAGAGGCTGATAGAACCTCCTGTCCCGGGGGTTCTCGCAGCTATTTCTCCCTGGGCGCGGTAAAACTCGCGAGTGAAAAACCTGCCGCCAAGTCCGTAAACAATCGCCGTGGTAAGAAATCCCTTCCTACGGCAGGCTGCGGCCACCAGTTTGCCTTTCCATGACAATATCAACAATCCTTTCCCCGGCTTTTCCATCACCGAACGGGTTAGGCCAGCCGGCGCGCTTATCGATCATCTTTTCCGCACCCGCCACTATCGCCTCTTTCTGGACACCTGTCACCAAGTTTGCTCCCACCTCCACGGTTTCCGGCCTTTCGGTTTTCAAGCGAACCGTAACACAGGGCACGCCCAGGATGCAGGCTTCCTCCTGCACCCCGCCCGAGTCGGTAATCACCAGGCGCGCCGCTTTTTCGAGCTGCACGAAACTCAGGTAATCCACAGCCTCGAGTCTGACAAAGGATTCTGGAAGAGAGATCCCGAACTCGTGCAGCCGTTTTGCAGTGCGCGGGTGAACCGGGAAAACAGCCGGAATAGCGAACTTTGTGAAAACTTCGTCAATAGCCTCGATTATCGGCCGCAGGACCGGGTTGTAATCAACGTTTTCCGGGCGATGAAGGGTAACAAGCATGTAGTCTCCCTTACCGAGTCCATAACGCTGCTGCACCGATTCCTGTTCATCACCCAGGTGGGAAACCTCGTTGAGCGCATCGACCACCGTATTTCCAGTGAGATAAATTTTCGATTCCGGAAAAAGCTCGCCAAGTAGAATCTGTTTCGCCTTTTCGGTGGGCGCAAAAAGGTATTCTGAAAGATGGTCGGCAAAGATCCGGTTGAATTCTTCGGGCATCCGGCGGTCGTAGCTGCGCAATCCGGCCTCCACATGGGCCACGGGGATACCCAGACGACTGGCCATCAGCGCTCCGGCGAGCACTGAATTGGTGTCTCCCTGGACATAAACCACTTCCGGCTTCAGCTTGCCAAGCACAGATTCCAGACGCTCACACATCCGGCCAATTTGCTCTCCGTGAGTCCCAGAACCGACTTCCAGGTTGTAATCAGCAGGCGGCAGATGCAACTGTTGGGAAAAAACCGCATCCATTTCCGGCGAATAATGCTGGTTGGTATGAATGATGGCGAAAGGTATATCCCGTCTGATATGTTCCCGGATAACCGGGAAGAGCTTGATGATTTCGGGCCGGGTGCCCAGAACAAAAGCTATTTTCATCGGATCTGCTCCGTGATGTACAGGGAAGTGGCGCCTAATTTGTCTTGCTTGATCAGCTCAGGGATAATTTATAAAAAAACCCTCAGGCTGGGAAGGCTTTAAGTTTCTCACCCCAGGCGGAAAACACGAAAGTGTGCAGGGCTGAACGTGATTGGTTCGGTTTTTGAGTGGATTAATTAAAGGTTTGCAACCGGAAGGAAAACGAAAAGGACTGTCGAGAGGGATAGTATTATTGATAGCCATTCGTTTAACCGCTTTTTTCTTTGCCTTTTTTACTTTTTTCCTCAGCAGCCTTGGCCTTGACACTTTCTTTCATTTTTTTATCGCCCGAACTCTTGCCGGCTTTATCAGCTTTTTTGGCAGCTTTATCTCTCTTCAGATTCTCTGCTTCCTCGCGGCCAGCTTTGTTGAGTTTATGGACACGGTTAGTGAGAATAGCGCATTTGCAGTAGGTTTTCATTTTCCCGGCACCGAAATAGATTTCGATCTTGCCCTGGCTCATGTGATCACATTGGAAATCGGAACTCAGGCTGTTATTGCAGTAGATCGTTCTGGGCAGGGCATTTCCACCTGCTGGAGGATAGGGCACCGCGGATTTGAAACGACAAAAATCAACTATCTCTTTCAGCTTTCCTTCGTAGCCCTCGATAAGCAGTTCGTCCATAGAGAACAGGCTGAGAATACTGGAAACTATCTGCCAGGCGAAACCCTTGCCTTTATAAAGCTTGATCAGTGCAAGCAATACGTTCATCAGGCCATTGCGCCGGGCGAACTTTTCACCGAGCTTTCTGATCTGGTCCGGGGTAAAATTATATCTTACCTTGTGCGGCATCGGTGCAATCATTTCATCGAGAAGTTCAGCGAAAAAGAGCAGGATCGTTGTTTTATGCCGCAAATCGTTGAGATCGGGCCGGTGGTGGTTGGCAATCATGTGGACGATTTCCTGTTTGGTAAAAGGAAGCAGGGTTACTTTCTGTTCCCCGAAAAGATCCACGCTCAGCTTTTGATGGTCCTCCACATAAATCTCAAGTTCGTTCGGCAGCAATTTGTCCAGTTTTTGCAGATTCGGGAAAGCTTTCGTGCGTATGATTCCCATGTCGTGAAGAATACCCGCCATGCCGACATTTACCAGCGAAATAATCGACCAGCCAAGCTTTAGTCCGATAGCAGTTGCCAGAAGTGTCACCCGAATACTGTGGTCATGAAGCTGGCTGATTGCATTGTCGTTTTCGGAGTCACCGATTTTGAATTCGTACATATGCCTGATCATCTCAGGATTAGAGATCAGCCTTTCCATAATCCGCATGACCTTTCCCTGCAACTGCTCGTCATCCAGGAAATTGGGATATTCCTTGCCATCAGAAATTTTTTGTGTGATCTGAGACACATCTTGGTCGAGAACGCCTTTCAATTGATTCAAGGCGACTTCATCGGCTTTGACATTTACTTTGTAAGGAACAGGGGCAAGTTGGGGGGCAAATTTGCGGATAGACTCGATGACTTTTTCGTTCAGGCGACCCCCGGCTAGTTCTTTTCGGGTAATGAGAAAACTACCAGCTTGAAGCCGGACATCGCTCTCCAGTTCAAGATCAGGGACAAGATGATCCACATGCATTTGCATTTCTAAATGTACCCGCCTGTCTTGAAATAATTCACCTTAGCAGGCCTGGATCATAATCTGCACAGAGATGAAAAAGACGCTCTCTACTCTTTCGGCTAAATACCTTTGAATTCTGTCATATTTTATGAACAATGTCAAGGCATAAATTATTTGTTTTAGATTATGACATTTCAGAACAAACTATAAGTTAAGAATTTTTCTGATAGATTAATCAGCTATTAATATCATCAGAAAGCCAATAATCTGCAATCAATTCGTATATTAATAGGTGCAATTTGCCTCAAGATTTACTTTATGCAACATTATTTATTCTTACGGAATTGTATACTTGGCAAACCCAAGTCTTCTTCATGTATTGACTTTAGACAAACAAAAACTGTAAATTTAATTGGGAGCAATTATTTGCTCCTAAAACAAAAACCCGGAGGTTAAATTGAGCGAGTTTTTGGGAGCCTCCTACCCAGCCCATAGTTTAACGGGGCTAAGTGTCTGCTTCTAAGGAGAAATCAAACAAAGAGCCGGTGAGGTCGTGGTGACAAGAACCTATAGAGGCTGTCTGCGTAGTTCAAAGAGAACGAAACAGACTTGACCGTGCCGGAGGAACCGTTATTCCAAAGGCCCAAGAGTTGATCGGAGCGGCACAAGCCGAACCAAACTCTCAGAAGGAAGATAAGCTTCCGATAAACCTCGGTTTGGTTCTGCTGGGCTTGTGGGAAATCAACTCAACCCGGCTCTTAATTTAATTGTAAATACAACGCAGGGGATCGGTTTAGGCGGGCTATTCTTCCTCTTTCTTTTCCTTCTCTTTATCCTTGTCTTTCAACATCCACTCAAGAGCTTCTTCTGGCTTCAGGGGATGAAGCGAAATAGGCTTTTCTGCGGGGGGTGGCTTTGGCATAATATATACTCATTTACGATTAGAACTTACGCGTTTTTCTCCATTATTATCGGACTCGTCGTCGGGGGGCGAGTCAGTGTTGTGCGCCGAATGGAATCCCAATGATAATAGGGCTGAAATACATCGGGGCCGTGGTGAAATCTTGAAAATTCGCTGCAAAATCTTAAGTTCGTGAAATTTTGACCTGACCCAAGAAGCTGTACAACGCAGGCGTGCGCGTAGTGCGAGATGAAGCGAATTGGGCTTTTTTGCGGGGGATGGGTTTTTTATATTATCCTCTGACATCTGTCCAGTTTCTTGATTTGTTTATTTGAATAAATTCTTTCAGTCCATCGATACAATCATTCATTCTATCAAATTCAATTTCATATAAACCAAAACCATTTGCCATAGATCTATAGGTCTTTGGATGAATATTTTTTTTGCCCTTAGGAACGCATATTCTTCTTTTTTTGTTTTTGTAACGGAACCAACCTTTCAATTCTTTTGCTCTACTACTAACAAATCTAATGCCTAATTTGTTTTCGCAGTTATTTTTTATTTTTAACGAATTATAGTCAACACTGCTCATTCACCAACTCTCAGCAATGTTTTGAGCTGATTTTTAATTTCAAGCCACGAAGGAGAAAAATCATTATCTTTCATCAAATCATAATAAACATCTTCGATTTCCAGCTTTAAGCCCTCAATGGCACCCGTATAAGTCTCATCATAACAATAAAGCGGATAATCTATTGTTTCTGCCAACCATCCTTCCCCATCCGGTTGGACTATAATTTTTAAAGGGGCCGTTAAAGAAAAAGAATTTAATCTTGTTAACTCTAATTCAACCGGAGGGTCGCCAATAGTACTATCGTTTCCCCTTTTTATTCTCTCGACATCTATCATTACATACAAGGACCAAGATGGTTCGGCAATTACAGGCGATAGATTAAAGGTGTTATTTTGTGGATATATCTTCTGATTGGTTGGGAACATTTAAATTCTCCAATTCTTTAATCTTTTCACCTAACCAACTATGTATTTTCTTGGCATTTTCTAAAGTAAGTATTATACCGTTCTCGACCACTCTAACAAAATATGGGTATTCTTCTTCGGGATGTCTTTCTACTTCTGGCCCCAACTTTCCTTTCTTATCTAATTCTAACGTTTGAGAATAGGGCAATCCGACTCTTTCTAAATAAAAATTGACAATTATTTCTCGATTGGGAGAAATTCCACCATATGCACCATTTACATAGATTGGGTTATAAGAATCATCAAAAATATACTTAAACTTAATTTTTTCGGGAAATTCTGGTGCTTTGTCTTTCTTTGCCATAATACACCTCCTTCCCTTTCAATATAGATTACTATTTCTTATAAAACAACCTTTTGCCTTTTATTCCTCAATAGCACACATCATTCTTTCCGCATCGCTCATATAACGGGCATTATATCTGAAATCAAACTCTTTAATATATCTCTCCAGGTGTTGCTTGCTGACGTGGTGATAAACGCCGGTTATTCCTCGTTTCAAAAGACTAAAGAAATTCTCTGCCGTGTTAACATGAACAAACCCAAGTGCATATTCTTCCCTGCCATGCCTTACCACTCCATGCGCTGCAAATTCCTTGCCTAATCCTCTATAAGAAGCAAAATCATCCGTCATTATAACAGCTTCAGGTTCAACAAAAGGAGGGATAATCACAAAAACGTTTACCGACCAAGTATTGCGCCTAGATCCCAGTCCAGATTCAGTTTGACCCTGCCGGCTCTTTTGTGGTCGAAAAGAAAATAATTTTTTTTCAAGCCGTGCTCAAATAACCGGAAAGTGATATTGACATCACTGGTGCAATAGTCAATAATCTTCTCGATCTTTCCCTCGCGGTACCAGCGTATCGCATCCAGGCCATGCGCGCTTTTGGGGGTTTCGAGTGTAGCGGTGGCGAGACTGTCCAGGCTTAGCCGGTAGCCCAGCCGGTCTCGAATGTCTTTCAGAATGTCAAATGTGTTCCAACTGCTGAAATCCACAGGGCTGTAAGCGCGAAGGACCTGGTAGTCGAAATCCAGAATGTTGAAACCGACCACCAGATCCGCCCCGGATAACTGCTCGATCATTGCCTCGACATCCGCCTCGGTATAGGTTAAAATCTCTCCGGCGGCTACATCCAGAAGCACTGCGACAGAGACTTTCATCAGACGCTTATTCCCCCATCCCCCGACCTCCTCCGCCGAACGCTGAGTTTCCAAATCAAAGACATATATCTTTTTATCTGCAGGGAACAGTCCCCCGGTTGAGCCGGGGATGGGTGCGGCAATTTCAGCCGAACCTTCACTCTCATCGTGCCCTGGAACCTCAGGGAGTTTCTTTAATCCCTGGAGAATTTCCAGCACCAGGACAGCAGACTGCTTGTCCAGGGGCTTATTGCCGCTTCCGCATTTGGGTGAATGAATGCATGAGGGGCAGCCAGTATCGCAATCGCATTCTGCTATCAGGCTTTGAGTGGATTTCAGAAGTTTGCCGATATTCCCGTACCCACCGTCTGCGATACCCACCCCGCCGGGGTAACTATCGTAAATAAAAATGGCCGGCCCGCCTACCTTCGGGTGGCTGGTGAAACAGATACCACCGATATCGTTGCGGTCGCAGAGCACGTAGAGTGGGAAAATCGAAATGATCGCATGCTCCACTGCGTGCAGGCCACCCATAAAATGCCCCTCGGCCTGTTCAACAGCCAGGTTTATCCCTTCGGGTATCTCGATCCAGAATCCAGTGGTTTCGAAAATCTGTGGGGGGAGGTTCAACTGATGCGTGCTCAAAAGCTCCTGGGCCGCAATACTCCTTTTCTGGAAGCCAACAATCCGCTCAGTGACTTTCAGCCTGCCGTACTTGATCAGATAGTTGCCTTCAGGCTTGCTTTTCAGCGCCTCGAGAATCTCGGTATCCTTTTCGCTGATCACCTGAGTGTAATAGGGATCTCTGGAGGGGCAGACATAGATGTTGCGTTTTTCCAGATCCAGCCTGGTGACCACGTACTGGCGGGCGCGGTGAAGGTAAATTGCGCCTTCGTGGCATTCGGCCAGTGCGCGAGTCCCTCCGATAGAACCTACCCGGCCAGGAGGGTCTTTCGAGGTGTCGATAATCGAGAAACTCTCGCCGGCCTGGCGAAGGGAGATATCCCGTTGCGGATATTTGCGCGCGCTGTAGAGCTTATTGTTGCTCATGCTCTCAAGCAGCCTGCCTTTTTGTTTCAACTCCTCGACTGCCTTAGCGTAATTTTCCCCTTCGTTGAGGAACTCATCCGGCTCAAGCGGGAATTCAGCTGCGGCGCATTCGATATGGTCTCGCAAGATAAAGGGGTTTTCCGGATCGACCAGGGCATGTTCGCAGCCCCTGCGGAAAAAATCCTCGGGATGGCGCATAAAATACTGGTCCAGTGCATCCTGCTGGGCGATCAGCACGATCACGCTCTCCCGGCCCGACCGCCCTACCCTGCCCCCGCGCTGCCAGGTCTGGGTTACTGTGCCGGGATAGCCTACCAGCAGGCAGGCATCCAGCCCGCCGATATCGATCCCCATTTCCAGCGCGCTTGTCGAAATCACCGCGTCCAGGGTGTCATCAGCCAGGCTGCGCTCGATGGCGCGCCTCTCGGAGGGCAGGTACCCCGAGCGATAACTTGAGATGCGCCGGGCAAGCTTGGGTTCGGAGCGCAGGATCCAGCTATGGATCAGTTCGGTGTTCTTTCGGCTTTTGGTGAAAGCGATGGTTTTCAATCCTGAGGCGACAAACTCCCTGAGCAGGCGCGCGGCAACCGTTGCCGGCTTGAGATCCTGGGGATTAATAAAAACAAAATGCCTGGCTGCGCTTGGCGCCCCGCTGTGATCCACAACTGTGAAAGGCAGGCCGAAAAGCCGCTCGGCGAACTCTTTCGGATTGCCCACCGTGGCGCTGGAAGCAATAAATACCGGCTGTGAACCGTAGCGGCCTGCTATCCTCCGGAGGCGGCGCATTACCCCGGCAAAGTGCGCGCCGAAAATGCCCTTGTAAGCGTGAAGTTCATCCACCACCACATAGCGCAGGCTTTTGAAAAAATTCTCCCACTTTTCATGATAGGCCAGAAGGCTCATGTGCAGCATATCCGGATTTGTGAGAATTATATTCGGCAGCTCGGCCAGTATTTTACGGCGGCGGTAGGCACTCGTGTCACCATCATAGATCTCTCCAGTAATCCGCTCCCCGGTTCCGAGCGAAGCGGTGAGATCGAGCAACTTCCGTTTCTGGTCCTGCTCCAGGGCTTTCAGTGGAAAAAGATAAAGCGCTTTGGTCTCAGGCTTCCCCATGCAGGCCTCGAGCACCGGCAGGTTGTAGATCAGTGTCTTGCCGCTGGCCGTGGGAGTGGAGACCAGCACGTTGCTCCCCGCTCGAACCGCCTGAACCGCATCCACCTGGTGGGAGTAGAGTTTGTTAATCCCGTTTCGACGCAGGGCGCGTAGAAGGGGCTGCGGCGGCTCCGGGGAAAGCTCACTGTATGAGGACTTAACTGCCGGGATATATTCGTGGTGAAAGACTGATTTGCGGTAGCTGCCGTCACTCTTGAGAAACCGGATAATATCTCCGACAGTATTTCTCCAACCGCTTATATTCTTCTTCCTTGAGTCTTTCGACTCAGGCATCCCGAGATTCCCTGTAAAAATGATCCCATTGAAATTTTATTCCCGAGATGAATATAACTCAATCGCCGGCAGGAGTATAATCTTTATCGCACTTGATTCCCTATGCCTGTTTATTATATTGGCTTAAAACTTCTTCGAATTAAAAAATCTCCTTCCCGCATGTTCTTTCTTGATATACTGATAACGGTCACTGGCAGACAAATCATCAGAACAAGAACAAATGGACATTTCCAATTCATTGAATAAAAGAATCAAGCTTATCTTGACCGCAGCAATTCTTGTGGCTACTATCCCCCGCCTGATTATCAATTACGGTATGGACGGGGATGCCACCAGGAGCGCACTGGCTGCGGAGAATCTTTTCAGAACAGGCTCTTACCTTCCCTCCAGACTTCCCGGAAACCCGCTTTTCGAGTACATGCTGTCTCTGATAGTACCCTGGAGCAGGCACTTGGGCTCAAACCTGACAGTCTTTCTTTTCTACATTCTGTGCCTGTGGGCGTTCAATATCCTGGCCAATACCAGAAAGTCGGCGGGATTACTGAAAGTAACCTTTGCGCTAACTCCAGCCATTCTGCTGAACTCGGCCACTACGATGGACTACATTCCAGGGCTGGCCCTTTTGCTGCTCGCTCTCGTGTGTGCAAGCAAATCTCATCCCTTGTGGGGAAGCATCCTATTGGGGCTCTCCATCGGCTTTCGCATATCCAACGCGCTTTTCGCTCTGCCGCTTGCCATGTTCCAGCTTAGGCGGCTGAAAAAGTGGCAAACATCCCTCTGCTTTCTGCTGAGCATACTAGTCGGTTTGGCTTTCTACATTCCAATTCTGAATAAGTCCGGCCTCTCTGCTTTCAGCATCGCCGAATCAGCTCCGGAGCCGATCACATATCTGGTTCATACGGCCTACAGGGCTCTGATGCTGTTCGGGCCGGTAGCTACTGCCGGTATCGCAATCTTTATTTTTCTGAACAGAACAAATATCCGCTCCTCATTCAAAACCTCTCTTGAAGAAAATCCTCCCTGGCTTGTGCTTGAGATATCTACTGTAATCCTCTTTGCCGCTCTTTATCTCTATCATTCAGACGAAACAGCTTATCTCCTGCCGGCTGTGCCCTTCGTGCTGCTGCTTCTTTCCAGGTGGCTGCCCAAAGCCCAGTTGATGATTGCCGCCTGCCTGATCCTTTCTTTCTCTGTGATTTCGGTCGAACTTAAAGGCGGTCAGAGCGGCAGACGCAAACTTACTTTCAGGTTGTCCCATGGTTGCCTAGTCAAGGATTATCTGGAAAGGAAAGAGATCGAGATGCTGAAAAACGCGCTCGGCTCGCTCCGCCTCAGTGATAAAGCTGTAATCTTGACCGGAATGGGACCGATTCTGACTTTCGAAAATCTTCACCTGGAAGATTGTTCGGATGAAATCGCCCCATTGCTTTTGAACGACGGCAGCTGGAATGAGAGGGAAATACACAGGATCAAAGGCAGTGAAGTTTACCTGTTTTACTCGCTTTCGAAAGAAAATGTCGAGTTGCTGAAAACCCTGGGCTTCAAAATATTCGTCTTCTCTGCCTATGCGCCTTCGATTGCAATTATAAATTACGGCTACACCCCGGAAGAAGTGGGAATAGAAAAACTGGAGGTTCTGAATCAAAATGCCTTCTACAAACAGTAAAACCGAATATATTCGATTCAACTACCTTCCTCTTGATCATGATTGGCTCTTTTTTGTTGTTTTGCCAGCCCCTTACCTGGAAGTTAATCCTTGTCATTAGACCCACCTTTTTATTAATTTCTAAGTTCATAATTAAGAGGCGATCTTAAGTAAAAAGGACACGGTTAACACTCAATCTCAAGGATAAAATTATATGGCGGAAATCTATCCTTTCCGCGGTATTACTTACTCCCGCCAGAGGGTTGGAGCGGTGGATAATGTCGTGAGCCAGCCCTACGATAAAATTTCACCCGGAATGGCGGAGGAATATCTTCGCAGAAGCCCTTACAATATTGCAAGGGTAATTCTTTCAGCCCCGGAAGACTCGGATCTTCAGGCGCATTTCAGAGGGGTGGCCGATACATTCAACTCGTGGCTTGCCGAGGGAATCCTGGTGCCAGGCGCCATGCCCCGCCTTTATCCTTATTATCAGACCTACAGGATTCCCGGCACGGATAAACTCTGCACCCGCAAGAGCGTTGTCGGCCTGGGCAAGCTGTACGACTACTCGGAAGGCGTGATCCGGCCGCATGAAAAAACACACAGCGGGCCGAAACTCGACCGCCTGATGCTTACCCGGGCTACCGGCTGCCAGTTCGGCCTTCTTTTCATGCTTTACCCTGATAGAGAGGCCCGGGTCAACTCGATTATCGATGAGGCGCTAGCCGGTCAGGAGCCGGCGATCGGGGTGGTTGACGAAAACGGCGTGAAACACAGGATGTGGGAAATCGGGGACAGTGAAAAAATCGGCCAGGTGCAGCGTATAATGAGCGATAAGAAGCTGTACATTGCCGACGGCCATCACCGCTATGAAACAGCCCTTACCTACTGGCGCGAACAGGCCGCCAGCGGAAGCCCACCAGCCGGTGGGGAGGCTATCGACCGGGTGATGATGGCGTTTGTAAGTATCCACGACGAGGGTCTCAGCGTGTTGCCGACTCACCGCCTGGTTTTCGCCCTGCCGGATTTCGACCCGGCCGGCCTGCTTATCTCACTCGAGGCACACTTCCAGATCGAGGAACTGGGGCCGAAATTCGAAAGCAATTTAATCAGGGCTCTGGAGGCAAATTCCTCGAAAACCAACAGCATGATCTTTGCCGCAAAGGATCAGGATAATCTTTACTCTCTCAAGCTTAAACATTCGGTGAGCCCCTCTGCTCTAATCCCGGGCGAGGGCAGCGAGGTCTGGAAAAGTCTCGATGTGAATATCCTTCATAAGCTGATATTCGAACTCCATCTCGGTATTAACGAAAAGGACCTGGAACATCAAACAAAGGTGAATTACTACCGTGATCCCGGAGAAGCTCTGGCTCAGGTAGCCGACAGCGGGTCAAAATACCAGGCGGCTTTTTTCCTGAACTCATCTCGAGTGGAGGATGTGGTTGAAGTGGCTGACCGTGGCGAGTGCATGCCGCAAAAATCCACCGATTTCTATCCCAAAATGCTGACCGGACTGGTTATCAACAAACTTAACCTCAAATAAATTATTCCACGAGGGGATGCTGGAGATGAAAGTTTTAATAGCTGATAAAATTTCCGAGGAAGGACTTGCTGTGCTCAGGAAGGCATCGAACATCGAGGTTGTAATTAAAACAGGTCTAGAGGAAGACGAACTGGCCAAAGCTGTAGCCGACGCCAGTGCCCTTGTCATCCGCAGCGGTGTCAAAGTAACCCGTAAGGTGATCGAGTCGGCTAAGAAACTCAAGGTGATCGGCAGGGCGGGTGTCGGCGTAGACAATGTAGATCTGGAAGCGGCCACTGAACGGGGGATTGTTGTTATGAACACCCCCAGCGGCAACACGATTGCCGCGGCTGAGCATACTATGGGACTTATTATGGCCCTGGTGCGCAATATCCCCCGTGCGAACCAGTCTCTCAAATCCGGAAAATGGGAGCGCAGCAATTTTATCGGTTCCGAACTGAACGGCAAAGTTCTTGGAGTGGTCGGTCTCGGCCGGATCGGTTCGGAAGTGGCCCGTTACGCCCAGGCTTTCCGGATGCAAGTCATCGCCCACGATCCCTATTTCGCCAGCGACCGGGCAGCAGAGGCCGATATCGAGCTGAAAAGCCTGGAGGATGTTTTTGCGCAGGCGGACATTATTACTCTTCACGTGCCGGTTACCGATGAAACAAGGGGCATGGCTAACGCTGAGATGCTCGGCAAGATGAAACCCAGTGCTTTCCTGATAAATTGCGCCCGGGGCGCACTGGTGGATGAAAAGGCCCTTCAGGAGGCGCTCACCCAAGGGAAAATCGCCGGCGCCGCCCTGGATGTCTTTTCCAAGGAACCCCCTGAATGCAAAAAACTTCTGGCCGATGAACGCATGGTCGCCACTCCCCACCTGGGTGCCTCCACCATGGAAGCCCAGATCAACGTCGGAGTGCAGATTGCCCGGCAAATACTGGTGGCTTTAGAGGGCGGCGCGTTCGACAACGCCGTGAATCTGCCAATCAGCGATTTCGGCCTGCTCGAGCGTTTCAAACAATACATCGAACTGACCGAAAGAATCGGCATTTTTGCCGCCCAGTTCGTCTCCGGTGGACTGAAAAAAGTTGAAATCAGCGTCTCTGGAGAGTGTGCCGAGGCGCTTCAGCCGCTCAGGCTTTCCCTCCTCAAGGGCCTGCTCACCCCAGCAACAGGAGGAAATGTCAATTTTGTCAACGCAGCCTATCTTGCCCGCCAGCGGGGTATCAAGGTCAAAAGCGTGGAAACCGAAAACGCGGATTATACTAATCTGGTCAGTTGTAATATTACCACTGATAAGGAAAAATGCCGGATTGAAGGCACAGTGTTTGGTGACGAGTTGCCACGGATAGTACGGATCAACGAATTTTACATGGATTTCAACCCCAAAGGGTACCTGCTGGCTATCAAGAACGCTGATGTACCGGGAATTATCGGCCAGGTCGGCGCCTGTCTCGGAAATGCCGGGATCAATATCGGTGAATACAGGCTCGGCCGCGAAGATACCATGAAAAATACTCTTTCCCTGATCAATGTCGATTCAACGATACCTGAGGAGGTAGTCGAAAAGCTGCGAGCAATTAAGGGAATGCAACTGGTGAGAAGGGTTACCATTTAGAATTTGCTGGATCAACTATCAGAGCCAACCGGTGTGCCTGATTGATATGTCGGAAATGGAAAGGTTAAATTGAGTGCAAAGCGCGGAGAACTGGTAAAATACCTCGATGAACTTCTGGAGCTCGAGCTGTGGAAGAAAATTGACGCCTCTCTCAATGGCCTTCAGATAGAGGGTGCCAACAGGATCAGCAGGATTGCTTTTGCCGTGGACGCCAGCGAACAGACATTCAGCATGTGTATCAAGGCGGCCGCTCAGATGCTGATCGTGCACCACGGCCTTTTCTGGGGCAAACCATTGCCGTTGGCTGGCACTCACCGGCGCAGGATAAAGCTGCTGCTGGATTCGGATATTTCGCTATATGCCGCCCACCTTCCCCTGGATTTCCATCCTCAGCTCGGCCACAGTGCGGCTATCGCACGCGCTCTCGGACTTGAAATCAAAGATAACCTAACCATAGAATCCGGGATGGACATAGGCACGCTGGCACACGCCCCTGAGCCGCTGGATCTTTCCCTTTTCGTCGCCTCGGTTGACCGCCAACTGGACACGAAAAGCCGGGTGCTGCCTTTCGGTCGCGAGGCAGTCGAGCGGGTAGGCATTATCTCCGGATACGGCAGCAAAATCCTGGATGAGCCGTTGAGCAAAAAAATCGATACCTTCCTCACTGGTGAGTCGAGCCACACGCTGTATCACTTTGCCAAAGAGTTCGGTGTGAATGTCGTATTTGCAGGCCACTACGCTACCGAGGTCCCAGGGCTGAAAGAGCTCGCCAGCCATCTCGCCAGCCGCTTCGCCCTGGAAACAAAATTTCTGCAAGCTCCCACCGGCCTTTAGCCTGAGCCTCCCTTTTCAGCCCGGAAAGCCAGCCCACACACCCGGGATTTAGCGCTTGACATAAACAGCCTCGGAAAGTATTTTATTCTGTTGTTATTACTTAATTCCCGAGACCTTTTCCTTTTCGATTCCTTTAACAATAGTCCGGAGTATAGATGTCCTCTTTACTCGTGATCGGATCCCAATGGGGCGATGAAGGCAAGGGCAAAATTGTCGATTATCTGGCAAGCAGAGCGGATATAGTGGCCCGTTTTCAGGGGGGAGCAAACGCCGGTCACACGGTGGTGGTGGACGGCGAACAGTTCATTCTCCACCAGATACCCTCAGGAATCATCTTCCCACAGCCTGAATGTGTTATCGGCAACGGTGTGGTGATCGATCCGATCGGTTTTGTCAAGGAACGGGACAGTCTCAACGAACGAGGGATCAACACCGCCGGGAGAATAAAAATCAGCGGCAGAGCCCACCTTTTGATGCCCTACCATAAGGTTTTGGACAAGGAACGGGAAACCTCACGGGGCAAGGGAAAACTCGGTACTACCGGGCGGGGAATTGGGCCAGCTTACGAGGACAAGATCTCCCGCTGCGGCTTGCGTGTGATGGATTTCCACAAGCCGGACAAACTGCGGGACAAACTAATCGAGAATACGGAGCTTAAAAACAAGATCCTGAAAGCTATCGGTAGCAATGTTGTACTGGACAGTGACCAAATCGCGGATGAGGTTCTGAGTTACCGGGATACTTTCCTCGAGCTCGAAGCCGATGTCTCTCTGTATCTTCACAAAATGCTCACCGCAGGGAAAAAACTGCTGTTGGAAGGCGCGCAGGGTCTGATGCTCGATGTTGACCACGGCACTTACCCATTCGTTACCAGCAGTAATACCAGTATCGGCGGTGTTTTTGCAGGCCTTGGTATCGCCCCCCAGGCTGTCGAAACGGTTCTGGGCGTTGTCAAGGCTTATACCACCAGGGTCGGCAACGGCCCCCTGCCCACCGAACTGACCGGTCCCGAGGGAGTTAAGCTCCGCGAACTCGGGGCGGAATACGGTGCCACAACCGGCAGGCCCCGCCGCTGCGGCTGGTTCGATGCAGTCGTTACCCGCTACAGCAAGAGGATTAACGGCCTTACCGGCCTGGCGGTAACCAAGCTGGATGTACTGGACAGCCTGGAAGAGATCGGGATCTGTAACGCTTACCGCTGGCAAGGGGAAACTATAACCGAATTCCCGCTCAACCCTAAAATGCTGGATGAATGCGAGCCGGTTTACGAAACCCTCCCTGGGTGGAAAACCCAAACCAGCGGGATCACTGAATATGATTCCCTGCCTCAGGCTACCAAAAACTACCTGGCACGCATCAGCGAGATAATGGACTGCCCGATCAAGCTGGTCAGTGTTGGCACGCAACGGGACCAGATTATTAATTGCGGAACAGATTTCTGAAGTTTTATCTATCCTGGGCCGTTAAGGAAACAAAAATTCAGGTGAGCCGTTAGCTCAGTCGGTAGAGCAGCTGCCTTTTAAGCAGCGGGTCGTAGGTTCGATTCCTACACGGCTCACCATATTTTTCAAGGGGTTACAGCCCCAAGTGGCAAGAAAAACATCTGCTCTGATAGTAAAGCTTGCCAATTCTTGCCAAAAAGCCTTGATAGATTTCTCTGTCAGGGCTTTTTTATTGGGCTCTGAGCCGGGGCAAAACATCAAGAACGTCTCCCGCTACTTTAAGTGTGGTATATCTGTCTGTGGTCTTCCTATCCCGATGCCCAAATATCTTTCTTATCACATCGAGCGGTACGTTGTTCTGGTTAAGCCAGGAGGCGACTATATGCCGCAAGTCATGAAACCGAAGTTTGCTAACATCCTCAGCAGTAAGTCCAAGTTGCCGAATCGCTTTATTAAAGCTCTTGTGAATCGAGTAATAACGATCACTTGTTCTGGGATTTAGAAAAACATATCCTGACTTACGATCTCCTATCACTCTTCGTATGGTATCTACTGCAAGCACACCGAGTGGGCTTGTCTCTTTTTTTCCACCCTTTGTTGTATGGCGCACTTCACCAGTTGGTTTCAGATCATGAAAGATTACCTGTTCAATCTTCAAACTCAGGATATTTTCCTTTCTGAATCCCGTATAAAGAGCAAATTCTACTATATCGGCAATCGATTCAGGTAATAAGCCAAGCAATAAGGTCATTTGCTCAGGAGTTATATTTACTTCGCGCTTTTCGGATTCCTTTAAAAGCTTTAATCCTTGCAGCGGATTTCCTTCCAAGATATCCCATTCGACAGCACGAGATAACATTCCCTTTACGAGGGTGGCTTCTCTGTTGACCGTAGCTGCCACTACACCATCATTTTTCATCCGAGCCTGCATATAATCGATGACTAATTTCTTTCGGATGTTTCCCAAAGGTGCTTCTGAAAGCTCAGGACATCTCGTAATGTTGTCCATGCAGGTCTTGTATAACCTCTGAGTATTTCCGCTCTGATTTTGACCGTGCCGTCTCATATAAACAGGAAAAAAATCTTTGAGTGACAAAGCTCTGGCTTGCTCCTCTTGCTTGGAACGCTCCATCTCACGCTCCGGGTCCTTGCCCTCCAAAAGCCAGTCTGTAACCTTCACAGAGAGCCTCTGGGCGTGTTTCTCGTCTGACCCTACCGATAGCCTCCTCCTGCGGCCATCAGGGCTTGTATAATGAAGTGAATAGGTGCCGTACTTTGTCCGTACGACTCGTACTGGTTTGAACACTGCCATGACTACCTCCAAAACCAGGAAGCAGCATGGCTGCCGCACTATTAATATACAACAAACCTCTTGAAAAGTCAAAGGTTACGTGCGTGGCAGCAATGTCACTCCAGCCCTTTTTTCTTCTATTTCTCGCCCATTTTTCTTTATCTTGCGGTGGTAATTCTGATTTAGAAAAGTATCCAGGTCGGCTTTGCGAATATATTTCCGATTCTGGCTGCCCTTCCCCTGACTCGGTGGGGATTCATATGGTAGAAAACCTTCCCGAATCCAATGCTCGATCCAACCCCGACTGTATCCTAAATATCTGGCAGCCTGAGAAACGTTTAGTATACGTTTATTCGACAGATCGCCTCCCATCTTCCCGCCTTTCAGCCGTTGATCTCTGGACTTTTTTTGCCATCAGATAGAACGATGGTCATCCAATAATAAAGGCTATCTTTACGGTTATGCACATACATAATTTCCTCTCTGGTGGTGGTATAGTATATATAGGAATGTATAATATAAAGTTAAAAGCTCTAACTGATTACTTCTTCGTTAACCTGTTATATTTAAATTGGTTACAAAGCTATTTTTACTTGTAAAACTTTACTAAGAACATTTAACCTCCTATCTCATTATATTTCCGTTAACTTTATTAAGTTAAACTCTTATAGGCTTTTTCTTCCATCATTAACTATCCAAACAAAAGTGACATAACTGTTAATCGAAAAGTTGAAATAAAATTCACTTCGGGCAGAAATCAATATTGCATCTTCATTTTCAGTTTGGTTCATACCTGATCGGCTGTCGCAAAAACTTCTTGTTCCTGTGCTTCAGATACATTATCCAAAACAACCATAGGATCAGCCCCTCTTTCTTGAGTTCTAAAACCTCCGCTTGGTGGATTATGCCTCATTTCCGCTGTTTCAAATCTATCAGTACCATAATTCTCCCACCTTTTGGATATCGCATATTTCGATGGCAATTTCCCATATCCGGCAGGAGCTTGATCGGCAATGTCTATAAAACCTTTTTCGACAAGTTCTGCGAGGCACATTTTAAAGCTTCTACTGGATATCTTGTAAAGATTTTTTGCCTCATTATAGGTGAATATTATTTTACCGTTGTTCTGTATATCAAGTTTTCCATAGAATCCATTGTTGTTAGGAGCCTTCACAATTATCCGTCTCTTCATAAACTCGATTAAGACTGTACGTGCCATATGTGATAGAGAACGATAGGCGTTTGACTCCAGCAAATCTGCTGCCAGAAACATACCTTTAAATTTTTTCCTTCCATTTTTCCGCCTGCCCATATTAATCCTCCCTCGATACAATTGGTCCTTGCCGCATTAAATCTCTCCAGGTACGAATCTCTTGCGGATCAAATCTCACCGCTCCACCGATTTTATAGAATGGGATTCTTTTTAAAACGGTCATGGTGAAGATGCTCTGCTCTGATAGACCTAAGAACCCGGCAACTTCTTTCACTGTCCAGTGGCTTCCAATTAGTAAGGATTGATTCACTTGATTTTCCCCCTTCTATTCTGGGTAGATTGTTTTTGATGAAATACTCTGAATACATGAACTTCGCCCGGTATTCGAAATCCTGTTTTTAACAGGTGTCTTCTCCACCCCCTACCCCTGATATAGGTAGCAAAAATATCCCTACTTAAACTACTCTGAACCCTATATGAACTACCGTGAACTCACTCTCTACGTCTGCTCCATAAGTAGTCAATGACGTCTTGTTCGAAAAAGAACCTTCTTCCAGCTTTTTCAGCGTGATTTAGCCCTCCGGCTATCCATCCGGAGAGCACTCTGCTGCGTCCTGTAGTCTCGGATATTGGAAGACGAAACTCTGCGCATAGTTCTTCTTCTGGCCAGACATGATCGAGGGTGGTTGGCTTCTGGGACATATTCATCCCTCCTTCCCTTAAAGAAAAATTTGATTGCTTCTGCTTTGTCCAAGAAATCCTTTTCCAATGCCATTTGATAAGCCTTTCTTAGTCTTTCCTCTGATGCAGCCAAAAGGATTTGCACACATCGGCTGCAAATCATCTTCTTCGTACCCTCAGGCGGCTTAACCACTTGTCGCTTTCCAGTGAAGAAATTGAAAGCAAGCTCCTCCTGCTGACATAAACAACAATTCATTTCCCCTCACCTCCCTATATTATATTCTATTTCACACCTTTTTTTTGGTTGCGATAACTCTTGTACGCTTAGCAGAGACTCATTCATTGCATCCCTCTTTTTTAGTGATAGCCGCCCATTTCAACATATGACACAAATTTTTTTCAGTTTCTTACACCTCCCATATTTCAGATTTTTTCTCATATTTCTCTACAAAACAAAAAAGTGCCTCAGCGGATATAAACGCCGAAGCACTTTTCTTTTTGAATTAGAATCTGATACTTATATTTATAAGATAATTATTTTATCCTTATTTTAAATTTTATCAATTCTTTTTCCCTTCATCTTTGCTCAGTTTTATTTTTTCTCTCCAATTTTTTTCCAATTCATCTTTATTTAGTTTTCTTTCCATTCTTCTCTATCCATTTTTAATTTCTGTCACAAAATAATTTTTTTATTCTCTACATTCCCTACAATTTTTTATTTTTTTCTACAAAATAAAAAAATGCTTCAGCCTATAAATCTGCCAAAGCACCTCTTTTTAAAAATAATTGGAACAAAAATTTTGAGAAAAATATTTATTTCTACTGATCCAGACGTACCTCTCCCCATTATACACAGTTATTAATACCACTGATGTAGAATAATGTTCCAAAAAAATATCAACTTGATTCTTTCGGCATTTCTCTCTCTGTCTCCGTCTCTATCTCATTTCTCTGGCTCTGCCATTTTCCTCTCTGTTTCTCCATCCAGTTTTAATTTCTGAGACAAAAAAATTTTTCTTTCTAAGATTTCTCTACAAATAGAAGAAGTGCTCCTGCCAATAACTTTCCAAGAGCACTTCTTCTGAAAAATTTCTGTGAAAAAATTTTGAGAAAAATATTTATTTCTACTGATCCAGACGTACCTCTTCCCATTATACACAGTTATTAGTACACATGTTAGGGAATAATGTTCCAAAAAAATTAGCTTGATCCTTTTAGCATTCCCCAAGCGCATAACTTGTTCATAAGCAATTAGTTGCAGTGATTGCCCTTAGTTGTGGTTATCAGCTTTGCGAAACTTTTCTCATATTTCAAGGGAGCAGACTGCGTATCTCCTGAGGTTGTTACCGAGGATATTACAGCTGCCAGTGCATATGAACTGGCGGAAGGTGACCGCTTATTGTTACCTATATGAAGGCCACAGCAGTGTTCTGAGCAACGATCTTACTGTAATGAATCCTTATCAATTCCGGCTATCTTCTTCGGCAGCTCAATGAAGAAATAACATGCTATACACTGCCACATCATCATATAAGCAATAAGTACAAAAGGTATGAAAGCAAATACTGCAAATACAATCAGGAAAAGAATCTGTTTTATATTCTGGTACATTACTTCATCCTTTCCGAATCGATTATCCCGTGTTCATATAGTTATACAACTGAGAGCGGCAAATGTTCCACTTATTTTGAGCGGGGTCAGGTTCAAGAACATCTGGATCGAATGTTAAAGGGTGAGTCTCCAAAATAGAGGATGTATTGAAATAAAAGCAAAAAGCGTAAGCCATCATAATTCCCCACCCTACTTCATACCCATCCATCTAACATCTATACTTCATATCTTACTATTTCCTAATCAGTTAAAGCCTCCTCTTTGCCTGTCTTTTTCCATTTGATCATCAAGAATTTTATTCACCCTTTTGCTTCATTTCGGAAAAACAATTCAACACTAAATATCCTACTAAAAGAGCCACAACTATAAAAAGTTATAAATCAAGTACAAATGTTGAAATTAAGAATTTAACTGCATGGTCTGCATTTGGTATTAAAGGCTTAGTTATATAACCTATAAATATTCATTGAGATACGTAGTATGATCCTTCTTTGGACTCGCCAATAGCCACCAACACTTATGAGATTGCGGAAAAATCAGGTATGTTATTTGGAAATCCTGGGTGGTTGATTAAACTTAATATCATATATTCGCTCTGCCTCTTGCGTCCAATCTCCCGCTTCCCCCCATTGGACAAGTTCATCATCGATAAAGTATAACCAATAATTTTTTCTCTCTCCTTTAAATACCCCTGCACTCATGCCTAAGGTAAATACAGTAAGTATGCTCTTTTCAACTATCTCTCCAGCACTATCATCTCTCGGCATTGCCAATTTGTATTCCCATACTTCTACAACTTGATCATATTTATTACGAATAGCGCCCCGTGCGGCCATCGGTTCGCCTAACTCTCTTATTACATCATTTTTACTGACTCCAAGAGATATGCGTCTCAAATTTTTTACGCTCGTGGCACAGCTAAAACAAGATACAAAGATAATAACTAAAAAACTGACATTTATGGGTAATGATTGCTTTCTAATCATTTGGACCTCCAAATAAATTGAAGCTTTGGTGATTAATTGATACTGTGGTCAAATCGGAGAGATGCTTCCCTCGATTTATTCATGGCGGCCTCACATGGCCCTGAACTACCTGACGCCCCAGCAATACCGGGCATCTGAGCAAAACCTAACCCCAGATTCTAACATTATGACTGGTACATGAATGGGGGCAAGCTCACATCCGTGCCAAATCTGCGCCTTCCGTGATTCGCCAAGGCTAAGGTCAAAATAAAAATCTGCTTTTATGAATAATAAGGGCTATTTAATGTAAAGTTTGACGCCCCCTAAAAAGTCTATAAGGCTAATACTCTTTTCATCAGCAAAAATCAAATTGTACCGCACTTTACTCAATAAAGACACCTGATTGTTTAATTTAACCTCAAGACCACCACCAAATAAAAGCATAGGATCGGTTGAAGATGATTCTTCATCATAATCAAAAACTCCAAACCATCCAGTATCGTGGCTTTTGTTGTACCTTACCCCAGCACCGATCTGTGCAAAGGATTTAACCTTACTGCTACCTGATGTAGTTAATACGATACCAGGTGAAAAACAGATTGACCACATTGAGGATTTAACTCTATCGAAATTTGAAGCCCAATTTCGATGCAGCTCCGCTTCCTTGACCCATATATATGTAAGTTCCTCAACATCTGCATTGAACTTGCGAAAAGTAAACGAAATGGGGGTTAATCCAAAGTTTGTTGTCAGCATATAGACTAAATCGCTTGAGAAAGTAAATGCAGTAGGATACCCATCGGACATTTTAGCCGGACTCATACTTTTGCCAAAACCTAAAGAACCTTCAAAGGATAATGTTTTTGCATTGGAGACTCCGGCCGAACCAACTAAAAACATTATTGCAAGAAATGCGTGTATATGAAAAAGTCCTTTTTTCATTTTTCCTCCCTTTCGTCCAATTGAAAAGTTTAAAATAGCAGGTGTCCACTTGTAAAGCACATGGCTTAGATAGTTCTCTAAAATTGGATTAGATGCTTGAGCACACATTGCCCTGAAAGTCAGCAGCTATGTTATAGACTCAATTATACGCCAAACCGTTTGTAGTGTCATATGTTGTCCAAAAAATCCCGTCAAATCTGCTAACTCCTTTTCCCGTGGCAAACCACAGGTTGTTCTTTGAATCTCTGGCTACGATAACTGTACTGCTAATTATAAGAAGGTCACTTTTTAAAGAGGCTTGTTTCCAAGGATCAATCTATTGTGGCTGGCCTAACCTGTGTGCCGAAATGCGAGTCTCTGAAACGACATTAAGAAGGTTTCACGAAAATGGCAAGTTAAAAGATAAGGTTTTTAATTGTGTTGCTTATAAAATTGTTTTAGATACGTGGTATGATCCTTCTTGGGACTCACAAATAAGCACCGGGTGCCCCTACCTCCTTATGGTACTTACCACCTACTTTGATAACCTTCTCAATCTCTATAATTCTGGAGAATTTATGGGGGATGGTCTTAGTCTCTAAATGCCTTTGAGGGGGGGGAGGGGTGGGGTCTACCCCTGGGTCTTAAGTCTATACACATAGCTTGTAGTAGTCTCTGTCTCTGCCTTTGAGGTGGAGTTGGGGTACTTTCTGTCTTTGGGTGGAGTTGGAGTAGTCTCTGTCTTTTAGGTGCTGTGGGGGTAGTTTCTGCATTTGAGGTGGTGTTGGGGTAGTTAATGCCTTTGAGGGTATTTGGGGGGCGCATTTGTTTTAAGCTTTTGCTTTTAAATATTGCCTTTTGCTTTAAACGGCGACTGCATTATATGTACATGTACATCTTTTCAACCCAGCCTTTTGTGATCACATTGGATCACCTTGCCAATTCTTGCCAAATCTTGCCAGAATCGTTATTAATTCTTGGCAATTATGTGAATTCTTGACAATTACCCGAAAGCAAGCAAATGCGGCAGCCATGTTGCTTTGAGTTGATATTCTTGAATTTACCAGGGTGCGAAAAATAGTGGAACAGATGACTTTTAAGCAGCGGGTCGTAGGTTCGATTCCTACACGGCTCACCATATTTATTAAAGGGTTTGGAGTAAATTCTAAACCCTTTTTGTTTTGTTAAAAAGAATAATCCCCAACACTATCCCCAACAAATCTTATAAATTTTGAGGTAAAAACAGGTAAAATGGTTTTTTCTCAAAGCTAAATGGTCAGCTCGATTTGAAATCATTGAAAAGAAATAATTAGAATTGATTTGTCCTGTCAACTCGGAGGGTGCGAGTTCAAGTTTCGTCGGCCCCGCCAAGAATGACAAGCCCTTGCTTCAGAAAAGCAGACCCTTTTCTTTTTTAAATAATGGCGAATGGCTGCTGAATATTATCTTAGGGTAAGAAATTAATCTTTTAAATCTTAGAATGTAGCAGGATTAAAGCTTGTTTCCAAATGCTGAAATCGTAATTTTACTTCAGTTATATGAGAAGTTTTTTTGCTTTGTAACCAATCCCTAATTTTTTGAGGGGGTGTAATCATGGCACGGGATATTAACCGGAGAAACTTTCTAAAAACTTCCACTGGTGCTATTGGCGCATCTGCTTTAGGTACTAGTTCTGTTTTTGCAAACAGGACCAGCAAAACACGAAACAAGGACAGACCAGATGTTGAAAAGGCCAAAATTTATACGGTGTTTCTTGATACTAATCCATCAAAAGACGATACTGATATCCTGCCGAGGTCGAATGAAGATATTCTGAAGAAAATCAAGAGCAAGTGTCCTGGGATCGAATTTGTAGTACGAGATGTAACGAAATCAATACGACTGGAATTTGTGATTAATGAATTGAAAGATCTCAGGAAGCAGAAATTTGACGGAGTACTCATCATTGGGACTCCAACCAACTATGCACTGACAGAGACCGGGTTACCGACCATTGTAGTTTATAGCATCCATGATTTCATGAATATTCCCTATGCTCTTTACCAGGAACAGGGCAAAGTATTAACAGCCACTTTAGACAGGTGGAATGTATGTGCCTCTGCCGAAATATCTTCGGCCATGTATAAAGATCTGATTCAGAAGATAAATCTTTTTAAGGCGCTAAAGGATATGAAGAAATCACATATACTGTCTGTTAGTGACAGAGAATATGTTAATCCATATTACGGCGACAGGCGGAAAAGCTATCCTCACGGTTACAACGAAATTCTTCTCAATGCAATAGATGAATCATTTGGAGTCCAGGTTACCAAAATAGGAACGAATGAAGTAGCTGATGAGAAACAAATCCAGGATCTTTGGTACCAAGACAGTAGAGAAGCAGAAAAGATTGCACAGATGTGGATTAGAGAAGCGAGAAGAATGATTAATACTATTGAATCAGAAGTGGTTAAAGCAGCGAAAGTATATCTTGCGTTGAGGATATTAATGAAAAAATTCGGTTCCAACGCAATTGCGTTTCACATCCGATCATTAATAAAAAATCCCAAGCCGGAAGATAGAATCTGGCCGAGTTTAGCCAATACTGAACTTCAAAAACAGGGCATTGTGGGTTGCTGCCAATCACATCTAAACGTGGTGCTCACCCATATGTTGGCTCAATATGCCTTTGGAAGACCTAGTATGATGGGGGATTTCATGGTGGATACGTTCAATAATACAACCTATCTCATGCATTGCGGTGCGCCTATCAATCCATGGGGAGGAAATGGTAGAATATCTTATGAAATAACCGATCATAGAGAGCGGACTGTGAGAGAACATTCAAAGGCGGGCTGTGGAGCTTGTTTAAGGGTATTTTATCCCCCTGATGAACCAGTTACATTCTGGCGGGTTGACGTATTGAGTAAGCAGATTTCCGTTCATACCGGAACTACAATTGCCAGGGCTGAATATTATAAAAACCATTTTGATGAAACAATGTGTCGCACGAAGCTTTCAGCCAAGGTGAGTGATGCAAAGAAAATACAGAATTTTACCTATCCCGAAAAATACGGAGTGCATAAATCCGGTACGCTAGGTGATTTCAGGGAAAGGATTAAAGACCTGGGTAATTTGATTGGATATAAAGTTATTGAGGTAGATAAAACAGATTATTCATCGGTACTATGACCTGCTCCCCAGAACAGGTACCACTAATTAACAGAACAATCAAGAGTTGGATTCGTCATTGTTGATAAAATGCCGGAGATTTGATCGAATATATCCTGCACTAAATTTTTGTAACAACTTTTAAAATAGTCAGGTATGGCCCGCCATTTTTTTAAACGTTTAAAATAATAGCGAGTGGTTTGGGTTGAGAAATTGAAGTCACAATCAGAAAGGAGCAACCCGACGGACCGCCCCTCGATCTTTTTTCTAAAAACTTTAAACGCTATCCAAAGTCTACTTTTTGGTAAGAATCGTCCTAAATCACTTACCCTGGATCACATTTACTATACGTTGAGCAAATAATGGTGCAGCTTTCTGAGAAAAGGTCTCGTTCGGGTGCGAATTATCAGGGGCTGCGGCATATTCAACTTTCAGATATAACCCTTCCTCTGTCTCCAGCTTGTAAAAATCCCAGATATAAATATTGTCACCTTTTTCGTCCCACTCGTTGACCACCCATTCAAAGAAGGCCTCAGCCCTCTGGGCGTTTTCAGGATTCGTTCTCTGCTCGACCAGGGCTGCGCCTGTCCAGACGATGAATTTGACATCAGGGAAGCTATTAAGTTTTTCCTTAAGTGCAGCATACTGCAGCTTATAATTTTCCAGCCGCTTTTCCTCTGAATTGATATTCGAGTTTCCACTATCCTCCAGGATATTGCTTACGGGGTAGCAGTGTTTGAAAATGATAACTTCATACTGCTGGGTGAGCATTTCCAACGTGGGCTCTTCCATAAAAGGTTCCGGACCGGCGTTTTCAACCCAGATATTCCAGTAATCAAAAGGATAATTCTTCCATTTATAGGGATCTCCCTTTGGGAAAGCTCTTTCTTCTATCTTGTAGTCAGTTCCATTCTCGGTATTATATTTGTCGAACCACTCCGGAACACCACCCTTCCAGATATTGTTGCCCGTACTGTGGTGCAGAAAAATAATCTTCGCTGATTTCACTACTTCCGGCTCCGGTTGGTTCTTGGGTCCGCTTCCAGCTCTATCATTTACGTCCTGGCTGCTGCATGATAAGGAGATAAACGAAGTCAAAACAAGAACCGAAAAAAGTGAAAATATCTTGTGCTGGAAATATTTCATCGACTACCTCTTTAAAAAGTTAAAAATGGATAGAATAGATGTGGCCGGAGATTCGGTTTTTTGTGTGACTAAAAAGTAATATTTTAATTCTTCAAAATGCCTGATTTCTCTAACTTTATGCAATACCACCCTGTGGGAGCAGGTCACTTTTGCGCATCTTTTGGAATAGGCTATCAATCTATTCCTGGAATCTTTATATCAGGCCTCATCTCTCGAAAAAAACGCAGGCGCATGTCTCCGAGAAATTTCTCCCTGTATACTTTGCGGTCGTTGAGATCGATATCTGCGTAGGCCACGCAAGGGCGGTTTTCAGTTTCTGCAACAGCCAGCAGCTTGCCCCAAGGAGCGTAAATAACGCTTCGCATATCGTAGCCGCAGATAGCCATGTAAACCTGGTTCTCGATAGTACGGGCCTGGGCCAGAATTTCGTTTCCACCCCAGATTGGAGCTAAGATAATTTCTGCACCCTGATATGCGAGTGCCTGCGCGGGCCTGGTATATTGAAGATCAAAGCAGACCATCATGCCGATGCGGCCGAAATCGGTGTCAAAGACCGGGAAGTCGTTGCCTGGTGTGACCCCGCTGGCCAGTTCCTCTCGCGGGATCGTTACTTTTCGGTACTTGCCTGCCACTTTGCCCCGGCGATCGATGAGCACGGCTGTACAATATACCCCTGGACCATCTCTTTCATCCAGGCAGGCTACAATATACATGTTATACTTTTTCGCCACTTCTCCCAGTCTATCCGTGGCCGGTCCGGGTATCGGCTGAGCCACATCCGGGTCGCAATGGTTTTTATCCCATCGTCCTATCAGCGTCATCGCCTCTCCCAGCACAACGATGTCGCATTCCTTTTCCCCTGCTTGCTTGGCCACCCGGCAGAACTCTTCCACGTTTTCCTCGGAGTTGGAGTTGCCCCTTGGGCGGCAGTTTACCGTTGCCAGGCGCACCATCCGCTTAGTGGGATCGGGTACCTGAGTCAGGCTTATTTTATCCCACCAAACCGTGCCTTGTGGACAAAATCTCAGGTATAGTTCTATCCGCGCACTGGTCGCCCCCTTCGGAGCCTGGAAAATGCCGCCAACTTTACGCCACTGGCCCTTCATTTCCTGGTCCGGAATGTATTCCGGCCGATCAACCCGATTGTCCTCCGTATCCCGCCAATCCAGCATTGCCATGACCTGATGCCTGGGATTCGGTACTCTACGGGCAAAGTAAAAAGACTCGAATCTGTAGAAACTGCCCTCCTCGATACCTTTGACAAGAAATCGCCAGCAACCATTGGCTACGCTTTTCGATGCTCCCCTTATTCCGAGACTGCCCGCACCTTTCAGGCTGGGCTGTTCCGCAACGAAAAAGTCCGGGCTTATCTCTTCGCGTGGACTCCAACAGCTCCAGCCTGAAGCGACTGCTGAGTCGATTGTCAAAAATGATTCCTCTTCAAATAAGATCCTCTCCCGAGTCTCGGGAGCTACCTGAGCACGAGCCTGAAAAGGCAACAATGTGGTAAGATAGATCAACAGGCCGAGTCTGCATAAACTGATTACCGAAAAGCTGCGCATTGCACCTCCCTGGTAAGCCGTTTATAGTTTAAAGTAAACTGACTTTTAGTTCTCACTACAGTACTGTCCGTTTAACTAACAGGCAGAAAGAAAAAGATTTTTTCATGTTACTTTTGTAACCAAAAGTAACCAAACAAACGTACCGTTTGATCGCAGTGCTTTTCCCGCGGGCCAATATTGGCTGAGTTTATAAAATGGTTAATCGCGTTAGTGATCAAACCGTAGGTTTGCGGGGTGCAAACTCGACTACCAATACAGCTTTTATATCTTTTGTTGTTTTCCAGGTAAAAAGGCGCTCCCGCCGAGCTCGCCTGATTCGGCTTGAACCAGGCAAGCCGAATCAATGGCATGCCCACCTGTCTGGCTTCGCTCTGCCTGGGATGGAAATTACCCGGCCTTTACACGCTCCTACGGAGTTTCTCGAACATGCGGCCCTGATCAGGCGGCCTGCGGCCGCCAGAAAAACAAGCACCTCAAGAAAAATAAAGATATTCCTTCCATCAATCTCTTTTGCATTACCTCTCTGGAACTGCCTCAATTAAGACCAACTCATAATTCATAAACCATTTTTACCGGACACTATTGTTCTCACTTATTTGCCTGTTCAGCATATAAAAAGCGCACCGCGGCCCGGCATTGATGATAAAATTGCTGTTTTTGCTGGTAATAAAGCGGTAGCCTCTTTGGCCGGCCAGGTTGATCCGGTTGGCGGTACGAAAAGCTGTGGCCGTACGCTTAAGTAGCAACTCTTTTTCTTGTTTGCTTTCCAGGTAAGGCAGCGCATATAGCAGCGCATCGCAAACTCTGTAGGTCCACACCCCGGTATTTCCCTCACCTTTGAGTTCTTTTTTCAAGCTATGGTAGAATATTTCGCTTTCCTCGTCCCACATGTACCTCAAGACAAACCGGGTATAATTTACTAGCGAAGCGATAGCCATATCCTGCCGGATGCCAAAAACCTTATCGGATACCTCCACATAGCGCCCCAGGGCATCGAAAAAAATGGAATGGAATCCAAGACCGTCGATTTGAACCTGCCGGGGATTATCACTAGGGCCGAAACCAAAAATAGTAGCCCTGGATTTCTCTACGATCTCATCCGCGGCACGGCGATAGCGACCATCACGGGTGATGATCCAGGCGTCGGTGAGTACCTGAAGGTTATTCCCGGCCTGACGGCTAAAGTTGTCTATCTGGGGATTGCGATTATTGCGGATACTGTATTCCACCAGATCAGCCGCCTGCAGTGCTGAGCGCTGCACTTGAAGGTCGCCGCTCATCAGTGAGTAGTAACACATGCCCCGACTGTCGTAAAAGAAGGCATCTATGTTGTTTACGCCTCTGCCCCAGGGCCAGTGAAGATCATTCCAGAGTTCCTCTTCCGGGCTAGCCCGGTGGGTAGCACGGCCGGCGTTTACCCCATGGTGGGTATGGTAAAATCTTCCACCAAGCGCGTAGCGGCCCTTTTCGTCTATTTCAGTATGGTAGATGTCGATATCTGAAAGGTGTCGAGCTCCCTCTCCGGCAAGTTGCCACCAGCGCCGGGCGATCTCTGGAGCTCCGGCAGCCGTACGTACGCACTGGAGCAGCATGCCCCAGGCGTAATCGAAAGCCAGGTTCCAATGCGAGAGAGTAAGCTTGCCTTTATTTGGCCCATGAGTCTCGTCCGGCTCGTTATCTGCAAGAAAATCGCCGTAGTTGCGCCACCCGTACTCATCAATGAACTCCCGGCCCTTGTAGACATTGTAGCGCTCGTCCATCACTGGAGCCTGAGCCAGCCATTCGTACTCCTGAAGTTTTTTCGGCCTGTAGGCGACTCCCAGGCCAAATGCACCGCTTTCCATGTACCAGTCGGCAGGGGCGCAGGTGAAAAGGGGCTCAAGGAAGGAACGCATGGTGACCGTGGACCAGTGGTCAAACCTCTCGCCAGGTCCCTGGCCGGTCTGCAGGTAAACTGCCAGTTCGTGGGTTTTCTGCTCACCGCCCTGCAACTCATGCGGTCCGCCCTCGCGTTTCGGCCAAAGGGAGATGCTCACAAGACCCTGGGTGTCGACTTTCAGCGCCTTCGGAAAATTCTGCCAGAATCCCCGCACGGCCACGGCCATGCCTTTTCGGCTGTCCTCAACCGTTACCCAGGGAACAGGACGGTCACCGGTGCAGATTTCCCGGTCTCCATAAAAAACCTTATAGCCCCTGTACTGCATGGGAATCAGATTATCCTTGTCCACATGGTTTCGATGGAACCAATTATCTCCCCCGGAGCTTTCCTGGTGGATTGAAAGGGAGCGCTCGAGAGGAATCTGACGGGCCTCGAAACCAAGTCCGTCGAACAATGAGCCGAGGATCATCTGGGGTGGCTCCTGGCCGGAGAGAAATTGCAGGCTCATCTCGAGTTTGCCGATGTAACAAGAACCCTCGCAGCCCAGCAGCCAGCGATCATCGACCTGGCCAGCCACCCTGGGATTGCGTATAGTAAACTGCAAGCGTATCTGGCTGGAGCCGCCAAAGAAGAACAGGCGCAAGTCATACTCCAAAAAGTCCTCACCCTGAGCTCCTGCCAGAGTACCTGTAACCAGAAGCTGTACTTTCTGCAGACCCTGCTCTTCAATAATAATATTTTCTCTCCTGCCCCAGGCTTCGCTAAATGGCTTATTAGTTGAAGCATCAATGCCGTTAATTACACCGGGTTTCCCCGGAGCCACGGCCTGCTCCTTATCCTCGAACTCGTGATCTCCATTCCAATCAAGCCAGAGGCCGGAGATAACAGGCCCCTTGCCGTTGGCCAGGACAGCTTTCATCGGCCCGGTAATGACTACCAAGCCTGCTTCTGTCTTATCCACACTGAGCGAGCTCTTAGTCCCGGAGGTGCCGAGTTTATCTCTTTCCAGCCTGTATACACGGGTGGAGGCTGCATCGACATCTACTGGGAAGTCAAGCAGTCCCCACATGATACTTCCATCACGCCAGGTAGCACTAACCCTGACCTGCAGGGGCAGGGGCATACTCTTTTCATCCAGCAGGCACAAATGAGAGGGATCTTTCTCCCAGCCTGCAGGAAACGGCAAACCCACGGTTACCGGCTCGGCTATGCGGGGGATATCCATGTAGTTATGCACCGTTATTTCCACTGCTGAGATTTTAGTTGAAGAAAACATTAGAAAAAGGGTAAATGACAGCAACAAAAACCTCTTTACTCCTGGTGGTGGTTTCATTTTGATTCTCCGTTGTTTTATCAGAAAACTTTATAGCCTAAGTTTATCAGACAATATTATTAAAGAGCATCCTTGTTTTTCATCTCGATAGCAATGCTCTCATTGGCCACCAGGCTGTCGGCAGCAATAACCGTATAAGAATGTCTGGTGGAAGCGGGACTCTCTGTGTGGGTGCGCAGAACCCCGTCCTCGGTCCAGGAGTGAGTGATCACAAAGTCTTGGAATTGGGGATTTGTCGGACGCTCGGGCTTATAATAGGCATAAACCTTGAGGTTGTTGAGCGAAACCCGTGCATTACGCTTGATACGGAACATGACATAGATTTTCTCGCATGGAACCGGCGGATGGACCTCCACTGACTTGTCAAAGCGCCAATGCTCGGCCAGGGGAGTACGATCCGGTTCCGAGTATCCAATCTCCCAGCTTTTTTCCAGCGCCTTGGTAGAGCACTCCCAGACTATCTTCCAGTTTTCGGGGGAGCCCACGGCGTATAGTATCTGGATGGAGTCTTCGCTTGAGGCCTGAGGGTCGATGCCGAATGAACCGTATACAGTCATCAAGTGGATCAGGCTGCCGCCTACAGGGTCTACCTCGAGCACCAGGGAGCCGGATCCACCCAAAGGTGGTATTAAACGCTCGGTGAATTTATTATTGTACTGGAGATTATCTATCGAGTAACAGAAGGGCTTGAGCGCTTCCAGGCTGGTGAAATCAGGCTCAAGGCAGAGTTGCTGGCTAGGCTCGGAGAGTTCAATTGTAAAGTGGTTCTCGCCCTTCGAGATAGCAGGCAGGAGCACTGGCGAGTAGAACAGACTGTTTTCCAGTTCCATGTCGGAAAACCAGACTTCCTTACCGTGAGACGCCCCCAGTTCAACCTGCAATAGGTAGGAGTAGCCACCCTCGACAAAGTTTGTTAAATCCACTTCTACCAAGTGCTTGCCGACTTGTGTGTCCTGCCATACGGTATGCCAGTTGCGACCTTCATCGGTTGAGACTCTGACACAGGCACGGGATTCGGTATCTTCGCGATAGAAAACAGCCTTGAACAAAGCCCCGTCCTTCGAGTCTTCATTAACACTCAGCCGGTTAGGGTGGCCGGCCAACAGGTAGGGACTGCTAACCCGGAAACAAACCTGCGCCTTCGCCCCTGCTTCAGCGGGGTATATCCTACCGGATTCCAGGCGGTAATTCTCGCCCTGGTATAGACCATCGAAAAAATTATCCTCGCTGGAACGCCAGTCAGGTCGATAGATCAGCCTGCCGTTGGCGTAGGTGTTAAGCGGATTTCGCGGATCATGGGGGCCCAGGGCAACCCATTTCTGAGTCAGGTCACGGGACCAGCGATTTTTGAGTTCAGGTGTACAAAACCACTTGCCGTGGTTGTCCCAATAGCGCACCAGCTTTTCTCCGCGGCGGAGGGAAATGATTATCCGGTGTCCCTGCTGGTCAAACGGATAGTAATGTCCTAACTGGTCGGTCTCGAAATACTCGTACCAGTTTTTCTTTACCCATTCTCTGGTCTCCCAGGGCCAGCAGTTACCCCCGAACTTCTCAAACTGAAAGAACGGGTCCGAAGGGTGCGGCTGTTCAAACAGGTAGTATTGAGGATCGGAGTCCACCTCATTCAGACTGGCGATGGTTTTGCCGTCAGGCTTATAGTAAATCGCCTGGCAGTCATACTGGGCATCGAACAGGTGCCAGGAACTATCGAAAAAAGCTTCCATTACCTTGTGCTTATAAGGGAAACCTCGAGTGCGCGCGGGTATTCCGGCCTCAATGGCCATGTTGGCCAGCAGGTCCGCCACCTGGTAGCAAATAACCGTGCCGTAAACATTAAACGCCTTTATCGGATCATACACGATGCCGAACTCTCCAGTTGCCTCGCGCCCCTCACGCGCCTCACACCAGTGGTAAAACGGACGGCGGGTGATAAAGCCCCAGAGCGCTTCCATCTTCTGCTGGTCGGTTTCGCAGCCTTCGATCACTGTATACACCAGGCTTTTCAGCTCTGTAGCATCAATACCTGAAGAGTCGATTATCTTGACATTCCAGGCGGTCACTGTTGACCAGCTAAGCAAGAAAAAGCATATAAAGGCAATAAAAGATTTGTTATTCATAACTGTAAACTCCTTCTAAAAAACCGGCCTGATCCCTGAAAACGAATCCAGGTTTTGTAAGAGAAGGTCAGTCAGGTAAAAAAATAAGCCGTTTGAAAGCTATTTCGCTCTGGGTGTTTGCTGTCCGGCTATTCCGGCTCACCTGTAATAGGCCGGTCGTCACCCAGGCCTTTTATCACATCAACTATTCTCCGGCAGAATAGCGGAGCAACCATACTTGAAAAGCTGGTGTTGGGGTGTGAGTCAGTTGAAGATACAGCATATTCGGTTTTAAGGCAAAGGTCTCCCTCGGTCTCCAGTTGGTAAAAATCCCAGAGAAAAACGTTGTCCCCTTTCTCATCCCATTCTTCTCTCACCCAGTTGAAAAACGTTTTGGCTCGCTCCGCATTCGCCTGATTCGTACCGTCTATGACCAACGCGGCTCCGGTCCAGACAATAAACTTATTCTGTGGATATTCACGTATTTTTGTTTTCAGAGCCTCGTACTGCAGCTTGTAGTTCTCGATCCGTTTGGCCGAGGAACTGATATCGGGATTCCCGGTATCGGCCAGTATGTTGCTTACCGGGAAACAGTGCTTGAAAATGATTACATCATACTGCCGGGTGAGAATTTCCAGGGTGGGCTCCTGCATATAGAGTTCATTTCCGGCATGGTTGACCCAGATGTTCCAGTAATCATAAGGATAGTTGTTCCAAGGGTAAAGAGATCCCGAGGGAAAAGAGCGCTCGCTGATAAGGCAGTTGGTGCTGTTTTCGGCATTGAACTGTTCGAACCACTTGGGTACTCCACCGTTCCAGATATTGTTGCCGGTGCTGTGGTGGAGAAAGATTATTTTAACAGTAAGCTCTACAGGCTCCAGGGAAAGGTTAGTGCTGATATAAAGCAACAGGCTGATCACATCGGAAACATTCTTCTCGCCGTCATGGTTGAAATCCAGCCTCTCGTCTTCCGGATTGTCTCTTCCGATAAGCAGGAATTTGATAACATCCGTGATATTCAGTTTCCCATCTTCAGTAAAATCTCCCTTATACTGGTAAACGGCCAATAATGTACTCTGGAGCAAAAATAGGGCTGCGATAACAATCCCAATGCGGCGGATGAGCATAAAATCCCTCCGTTTATATTGCAAGCATGCTTTCCGACACTATTCAACCCACCATTCCCTATATAAGTTGATAGGCGTTATTTTAGCCTGTTTTTTAAATTCTGGACTTTGGCTTTCGCCAACCTTAGTGGCTTAGCTTGATCCATTTCTATTGAAAGGGTTATATTCTCGGAAAAAGCGTCAGGTAGGGAAGTTAATTTTGATCAAGAAAATTACACATTAATTTCTGCTTAAATTTTTACAAATTGGTCTGACAACGTACAGCTAGAACGCTTTTGAATTTGCAAGACCTGGGCCCAAAGTTCCTCGCTAAGTATGTAATTTTAATCCCGTCTCTTTACTTAGCCATTTCTAACCCTATCCACCGCCAAATACACAACTATGAAAAAATCTCCGTGATTTTTTCCAGGTTCTGTTTTGATATTTTCACGAACTGGACGCCTGCCTCCAGGAACCCATTGGCCTGAAGCCGCACGACCTTGGAACGAGCCATCCAGTGGCTCAGGGGCTGGTGGTCTATTTTCAAGAAAGCTCTGAAAGCCTCACCCGGGATGATCCCCCTCTCCAGATGAATTCGGGAGACAAATGCGCCACCCTGGCTAATGTTTTTCACCCGAGCTACTCCCGGGTTATGTTGGCGAGGGCCTTTCAAGGGGTAGAAATTGATGCTTGCCGGAAGGTCAATTTCCTTTCTGGGCCAGCGCCTTTCGTGACCGAATGCTTGGGCCACTGCAGGACGCTTTTCAGCCAGATCCAGGAGTGAATACGCCTTAACAGCCAGAGACTCTTCCCTGAGCCTTTCAATTTTATCTTTCTCCAAACATTCATCGGCACCACATTCCAGCAATATCTTATTGTCTGTGTCTGACAAGCATATAATCTTGAGAACCTTGTGTTCTTCCGATCTCCTGAGAGACTTGATCACCTCGGCGCTGGGGATGTCGGGAAGGTTTTCATCGATGATAAGCGCGTCCGGGGATTCCCTGGCACACATAATCAGGGCATCGCAACCGAACTCTGCCGTTTTTAACATGATACGCTTATCAGTTGAAAATGTCTCCTGTAAATGGGAAATTAATCCCCTGTCAGCAGTGACAATCAGTACCTTTTTCTTTTCTAGAGCCAGGCCATCCAGCGGAAGTTCGTATTGCTTCATGAAAGCCTCGAGGCTTTCACGACTGATGTAACGTTTGCCGGTGAGAGGGTTTTGCTTGCCGGTGAGAATTCCCTTATCAAACTTCCTAATAACAGTATCTCTGGAAATATTTAATATTTCCGCTACTTCTCCGGTGCTAAAAAACTCTTTCGTTACCATAGGACATTTTTCGTTTAGTATCTGGTTTTAAGTAGTGTCCGGTAAAAAATAAAAAAGAAGCGGGCTAACTCCTTTTTTTATTAGATCCGAAGCAAGAAAATAGATTTTAGATTAAGAGAAGTATGATTAGCTCTATGACTATAAATAATATTCGGTCAGATATTGCAACTGCTTTAATTTTTCAAAAAATTTTTTGATCGCGCTTATATGGACTTTAACTGGTTGTATTCACTTTGTATTCACTCACCTTTATCAAGTTCCAGATAAAATACGCTTTAGTAGCATGCACGAATCAGCCCGAGTTATCGGCGAAATACTCATGTAAAATGTCAGCCTGATTGAAGCTCTAAAACTAAAACTCGATAAACTCAAACTCTTAAACCCGTAAATTTGCAACTGGCTCTCTATATATATAAAATAATTTTATTTTTGTCCAGACTAAAAAGCAAAAAAAACAAAAAAATTTCTTTACAGTTGTGACTCTTCGCTCATTCCATGCTCAAAAAAGTCTCGTTTGCTTTTCACAAATCCCCTCAAGAAAGCGGGTTGCCTCTATAACGTCGCTTCCAGCAACTATCGCTATATTAAAAAATTGGGTTATCTACTTGACTCCCGTACCCACTATATATTGTGGTCAAGGAAATGGTTTTCCACCCTGTATTTCCTGACCTGTTACGGGAGCGATGTTAACTGCTTGTTGAATCAAACGGTAGAATAGTTTACCGCGTGATCTGGACGTTCTTCGGTTGAAGCGAAACGTATATTCATCCAAGTAATAGTCGAGGTGTGATGTATGCACTGCTACCGATCAGCCAACGCTTAAGAAGAGACACGACTCTATTTACCAAAGGCAACAGGTTGTCGCCAATATTGTACCCCTTCCTGACAACCTGGTGGACATAGCCCAATGCTTCAAGTCCTCCATAACCACCCCAAACGTCCGTGAGAACAATGGATCCCGGTTCTACACATTCTTGCACAGCAGGACACAGACTATTTGCAGTAGCATCGTGAACTCTTTGGAGACGGATTCTTCCGATCCGATTTCCATCCTCTTGGGCTACTACAAGAACCAGTGTTTTCCCCGCAGCTCCGCGACCACGATAAATTGGCTTTTTACCACCGATGTAAGTTTCATCGACTTCTACAGTACCAGAGAGTCGGTCACGACCTGGACGCACCATTGCTGCACGCAATTTGTGCAGCCATGTCCAAGCGGTTTGGTAACTGCCAAGACCCAAAACTCTTTTGAGTCCCAGTGCGCTGACACCGTTTTTCTGGTTGATTACATACCAGATGGCCCTAAACCACAGCCGAAGTGGTTTTCCTGTATCTTGAAATATAGTGCCCGCTGTTACCGATATCTGGCTGTCGCAGCCTTGGCATCTATAAAGTCCCCTGTTCGTAGACCATGCTTCACTATGACCGCATCAAGGGCAGCAAAAACCATCTGGCCAGCGAATATCAAACAGATACTGGCGGCAAGCTTCTTCGGTGGCAAAACGTTTCTCAAATTCAAGAATTGTTTTCGGATAATCTTCCATACCACCATACTATATATGGTATGAGGGGGAGTCAAGTGGATAGCCCTATTAAAAAATTATTTTGGCCAATGGCCATGTAACTTTATTTGTCTATAAAATATTTTGTTACGCTTCTTCCACCCTGTATTTCTATTCTCTCTTTAAGGCGCTTCCATCTGCAACGATTTTTTTTCCAAAAAATTTTTTTACTTTTTTCTCTTGACAACTTGTAAAATAAATTATAAATTAAAAAACGCAAGCTGTCAATAGCGCAAATTGTCAAACATGCATTTGACATAATTTTTCTTTATTACAACCTGAATATCCTGATTAAACCAAGAGGCTAATTAACTTAGAGACGTTTGATCAAAGAGCCTGTTCAATAAGGGAGCCTATTAACCCTTTTGTATCAGAGCCGAGATCGGTAAAAGAATTATGGTGGGAAAATTAGCCTTAAAAGAATTAACCTTAAAAGAGAGAACTTTTGGATATGTCTTTTTCAAAGCTCTGGGATAATCTTAACCCGTTAACACGCCTGCCGGGATCTCGTTCTCCGCGCTGTATAAAATCCGCCGAAGAGTTTCTCCAGATTCTCAAGAGCGAACGCGCCCGTGCTGACCGTTACTCCCATGAGTTTTCACTTGCTTTTTTCCATCTGGAAAACATGGACAGTAGCCATGCTACAGTCAGACGCCTGAGCCATAATAAACTCGAGGAGTATAAGAACCTGGTTCTTGTCAAGAACGA
The DNA here is from genome assembly GCA_964548275.1 of uncultured Gemmatimonadales bacterium. Taxonomy (GTDB): domain Bacteria; phylum Gemmatimonadota; class Glassbacteria; order GWA2-58-10; family GWA2-58-10; genus JAUVUV01. Next base: position 4,927 of record CAZJQI010000007.1, on the reverse strand, counting down.
AATTTACCAGAACATGGGAAAAATTACCGATATATACCAGTTGACCAAAAATTTAAACCTTAATTACCGTCTCATTCTCAGTTTGTTAAAGCAGCATGAGGACACCACGCTGAAAAACTACCTTATCGATATGAAGATTGGATTTTGCGATCTCTTTCACCTGTCCAGTGTCTTCAAAAAAAAATTGGGACTTGACAATTTAATCAGATGAATTAGGATTAAACATTTATAATGTAGTATAAACATTTATAATGTAGCAAAAACACAAACCATTTTTTTGGTTCCATCTTTAAACAAGATTCAGAAAGGCAAGATCGATGAATCTTTTTTATAAGCCAGGATTACGACAATTAATTGTCGTGATGGCAGGGGCGCTCCTGGCCGTAACCGCAACAGGCTACACCTCACCGGACAGCCTGGGTGCGAGCACCAGTGACTCTACTGCTAACCAGGAGCCAGAGCCCGCGGAAGCAGAAGATGCTCAGGATATTGAGGAAATAGGTGGATTAATTACTGAGAGGACTATGACCAAGATTGGTTATGAGTTCTACGAAAACTTCTACACTTCCTGGGAATCACTAGAAGATCTTCCGAAAGAATTTAAGGATTACAATATTTCTATTATCGAAAGAGCTAATCCTACCTGGGGAAGCTGGATTCAGGTTGAGGTTAGTGTCAAGATTACCCCTACTGTAGTTTGGAGCAATGTAGTTAGACCAAGATCTGAAGATGTTAAAGAATCAGCGGAGAAAGCTGTTAACGCAACCAGGAACTATCTTTATCGCTACGAGGAATACCGGGCGGCATTAGAAAGTAGTGATATGGCTGGTAACGGCATTTATTAAGAATTTCTAAAAGAAAGGATAGAAAAATGAAAGTGTCAGTAAGGAGTGTTGTTTGTTCTATTGCTTGTATTCTGTTTTTAATATCAAGCGGTACAGTTTTAGCTTCTCAGTTGATTTGGACGCCAATCAATCCTGCTTTTGGTGGTTCACCTTTTAATGGGGCGTGGTTGCTTTCTTCGGCCCAGATTCAAAACAAGTTAACCATGCCCAGAGAACCTTATGAAAGGCCAGAAACCGACCCGATTGAAGATTTTAAAGAGGGTTTAAATCGACAAATATTTTACCAACTATCACGGAGGATAATTGAGGGAGCATTTGGTGAATTTGGTGAGGAAGGCATTGAATCAGGTCATTACGAATTAGAAGAGTATACTATTGATATCGTTGTTGATATTGGTGGTATTAAGGTTGTTCTGGTTGATGTTGAAACTGGGAACGAAACTATTATAGAAATCCCCTATTATTAAGAAAGGAGAGAAGAACGGATGAATAAGATATATAACAATTTGATATGGATAATTATGTCTATAACCATACTACTAATTTCTCTCTCGGGATGCGCTGTCATAGGAGGGACTTCTTTGAAGCCCGCCAAGGCAACTATAGGATATACTACTGCTGTTTATAACGATTTGATTTCTTTGCCTGAGCCACAAGAGAAAATAATATTAGCGGTTTATAAGTTCAGAGACCAAACCGGACAGTATAAGTCTGGCACTCCTGGGACCACCTTTTCAACGGCTGTCAGTCAGGGAGCTACCTCAATGCTAATTAAAGCTTTAGAGGACTCCAAGTGGTTTATTCCCATAGAAAGGGAAGGATTACCCAACTTGCTGAATGAGAGGAAAATCATTCGTTCAACGCGGATGCAGTATCAAGCCGAAAATAAAGAGGGTGAAAAAATTTCCCCTTTACCGCCGTTGTTATATGCCGGTCTAATTTTAGAGGGTGGTATAATTTCTTATGAAACCGATATAGTCACCGGCGGTTTCGGCGCTAGATACTTTGGCTTAGGTGGATCTAGCCAGTTTAGAAAAGACAAGGTAACTGTTTATTTGAGAGCTGTGTCCACTCAAAATGGAAGGATTCTTAAATCTGTTTCGACTACTAAAACTATCCTTTCCAAACAAGTAGATTTGGGTGTTTACAGATTTGTTAGATTACAGAGGGTGCTTGAAGCAGAAACAGGTTTGTCTACCAATGAACCTCCTCAAATGTGTGTTTTAGAGGCAATAGAAAAAGCTGTTTTTGATTTGATTATAGAAGGAATAGGAGAAAACCTCTGGAGTTTAAAGAATACAGAAGATTTCTACTCTCCTTTAATCCAGAATTATCTTATAGAAAGAGATGAGAAGGAAAAGCTCCTTCAGTTTGATGAAAAAGGTGATTTGGTAGGAGTTGAAGGTGCTGATTATTTAAGAATTTTTGGAGCTAAAGGATTAGGTTTTGGCTTCAATGTATCAGCTCAAAGATATGCAGGCGATTATCCCGCAGAATTAAAACCGTCATACGACTTTTTTATTCGCTATGGAATTACCCCTTCATATTCTCTGATGGTAAATCTAGGTATGGGAGGACTGAGGAATAGAGATGATTTTGAAACTGATATTTTTCATTCAGAACTCAGAGGATTATTAACTTTATTTCCTGAGAAAAAACTAACTCCCTACATTTTTCTTGGAGCAGGCGCTCTTAATTATCGGACCGATTATTGGTTCAGAGAGCAAGACGAAGAAGGTGAGATCATCATAGAAGAAAAAAGAAAATGCCGGGGTTGGGAACCAACGGTTAATTCAGGAATAGGGATAGAATACTTTTTCAGTAAAAATTTTAGCATGCATACCACCTTGAATTATCAATTTACCTTTAGTGACATGTTGGACGGAGATGCTATAGGTGGGTCAGATGACCACTTTTGGAATCTTGGACTCGGATTTACCTTATATCCAACTCGCTAGGAGGTCAGCATGGAGCAAAATTGAGTGGTCTACAAAAGTGTTAAGTTCCTTTAAAATTTTTCCTCTGTATAGGCACAGATGAGAGATGAGGAAGGAAGGTGATGTATAAGCAAGATAAAACTTGAGTGTTATGGAGAAATAGGTTGGACACCCTTACCGTTTGCAAAGTTTTTATCAATTAATTTTTAAGAAAGGTAGTAATGATGTTAAACAGATTTTTAACATTCGTTATGGTGGCGGTCTTTACTCTCAGCCTTTCCGCTATGGCAATAGCCAATCCTACTTCCACTGTCATTCAGAGTGGGACGGATAATACGGCTACAGTCCAACAGGATGGTACTACTGGTGACGATGCTACAATTGACCAACTCGGCGATTATAATATTGCTGACATTTATCAGACATATTCTCAGTATGGTTCTTCTAGTTCCATTGCTGATCAGGACCAGGATGGTGATTTCAATGTCGCACACATTCAGCATAGTAAGCTTAGTTATGGTTACCAAACTCAGGACGGTAACGTTAATACGGCTTATATTGACCAAGGTGCGTATGATTATGCGGAACAGACCCAGACTGGTGATAACAATGTAGCTGATATTGACCAATCTACTGGTGGGTGGACTCACTCTAATGAAGCTTACCAGACCCAGACTGGTAACGATAATACAGCCACTATTGGCCAGATTGGGGTGGATAATTATGCTGAACAGACCCAGATTGGTAATAACTACGCTAATGGAATACACCAGACTGGTGATCGCAACGATGCCGAGCAGTATCAGGATGGCTCAGGCAACGTTCTGACTGGAATTATCCAGACTGGGGATGACAACGAAGCTTATCAGGAACAGGTAGGTAACGATAATACAGCCGGTATTGAGGACCAGATTGGCAATAACAATGTAGCCAGCCAGATACAGACGGGTAATAGTAACAACGCCAGTATTGACCAATCTAGTAATGGTGAGCAAGCCACTATGGAACAGCTCGGCGATTACAACCTCGCCAGTATAAACCAAACTGGAGACAAAAACAAGGCTGTCGGATCAAATGACTGGTGGACTTACGACAATGATCAGGTGGTCGAGCATGTTCCAGAGGATGTTGGTATCTACCAGGAAGGATATACAAACTGGGCTGTGATTGACCAAACCTCGACTATGGTGAACTATGGGCACCAGGCCCGCATTCGTCAGTATGGTGATGTTAACGTGGCCGATATTCTCCAGGATGGAGAAGCCTTTAATCAGGCCTCTGTCCGTCAGGATGGGAATGGGAACGATGCCTATGTTGACCAGGATGGTGAGTTTTTGGATGCCTACACAGCTCATTTCGGAGATAATAACTTTTCCGAAATTACCCAGACTGGTACTTACAATGTCGCCGAATGCCTCCATAATGGTGATGGTTTTACAACCACTATTAACCAGTCCGGCACCGGCAACTTCGTCACGATCATCAAGCCGTAATCAAGTCCGTTTACCAGGAGCAATAATGCTCCCTTGACCCTCATCTTGCCTATACAGGGAAAATAAAGGGTAGGGATTTTTTCTCTACCCTTTCTTATTCACCCGGTAATGTCAACCTGATCGAGGCTCCAAGACTTAAGTTCGATAAACTCAAACTGCTAAGACGAGAAAATTATCAACTGGCTCTATTGCTGAAAATTTAACTGGACAGTACTGTGTCCAACTATATAATATAATGAAGCTTTGCAGAATGCCTGAGCGATCGCATATATTACGCCATTTCATTTAAACTGAGGGTTTTCAGAGGATGAAAAAATTTATTATTTTCGCTTTTGTGCTTCTGCTAATCGCTGGCGGTGTTTTTTTATTCATTCGCTCCAGAGCCAATAGCAATAAAAAAGATTTTACCCGCGTAGCTGTGGAGAAGAGAACGATTGTTGAGAAAGCGCCGGCGGCGATCGGCAAGATCGATCCGGATTACGAGATCGTAGTCAAGAGCCAGGTTTCCGGGATCATTGATCAAACCACCGTCCAAGGTATAAATAAAGCCTTTGTGGGCCAGGAAAGTAACGGTACTACGCCTGATATTGATCAAACCACCGTCCAAAGTACAAATAATGCCTTGGTGGGCCAGGAAGATAACGGTACTACG
>CAZJQI010000006.1:0-103093 GCA_964548275.1 uncultured Gemmatimonadales bacterium | reverse complement strand
TAATATGGCCTGGTTTTCATTTTCAGAACAGGCCTTCTGAGAGAGTGCTCTTGACAGTTGCTCTTTAACTTGACTATATCTAATATTGCTCTTGCAAGCCTGTGACAACAATCAGATACCCACAACCATTATGCTGTTTATATAAATCTGTAAAGGATATGACGGATGATCTTCGAACAGGTGCGGACAGGCGGTGACCGTAATTTCGGCTATTTTTTAGCTGACAGGAGTGAAGGGTGCTCTGCGGTAGTGGATCCCTCGGGACGCCCGGACCTCTTTCTGGAGCTCAATAAATGTCATAAATGCAAGCTGAAATACGTTGTCTGCACCCATGATCACTACGACCACACTGGTGGGACCCATGATATCGCAAGGCATAGTTCGGCTCTTATCGTTATGCACAAAATCAGCGGCGGCAGGTCGGATTTGCAAGTGGAAGACGGAGAGGAACTGGCTCTATGCGAATTGACACTGAAAATCATCCACACGCCGGGTCATACTGAGGATTCTATCTGCGTGCTTTGTGATGATATTCTGCTCACCGGTAATACTCTTTTCGTGGGCAAGGTGGGAGGCACAGACCTCAGCCGGGGAGCCAGGGCTGAATACGACAGCCTGCATAATAAACTGCTGAAGCTGCCGGATGAGACCAAAGTCTATCCTGGACACGATTACGGGTCGGCGCCCAGCTCGACCATCGGCCGGGAAAAAGAAACCAATCCTTTTCTTCTCCGCAAGAGTTTTGAGAAGTTTGTCGATCTCAAGGCCAACTGGGCGGAATATAAAAGAAAGCACGGGATAAAGTAACGCGATACCAGACTGGTAAGGCAGGGAGCAGCCCCATATCGAGATCTGTTACTCAAACGGATTTGCTGAAAAAACTGATCGTCTTTTTGAGGCCTTCATCCAGAAAAACTTTGGGCTCCCAGCCGAAAAGCTCTCGTGCCTTGGTAATATCCGGACACCTTACTTTCGGGTCGTCCTGGGGCAGCTTTTTATGAATTATTCCACTTGTGCTGCCGGTAGCCTCGATAATTTTTTTCGCGAATTCCAGAATCGTATATTCGGTTGGGGTTCCGAGATTCACCGGGGTATCAACATCGGATTTCAGCAGCCGGTGGATACCCTCTATCATGTCCGTGTAGTAGCAGAAAGAGCGGGTCTGGGAACCGTCACCGTAAACTGTCAGAGGCTTTCCGGAAAGGGCCTGGCTGATAAAATTCGGTACAACCCGGCCATCGTTCAGACGCATCCGGGGGCCGTATGTATTGAATATCCGCACGATCCGGGTTTCGATCCCGTGGAAACGGTGGTAAGCCATTGTCATTGCCTCGGCAAATCGCTTGGCCTCATCATAGACGCCCCGCGGACCGTTCGGATTTACATTGCCCCAGTAATCCTCTGGCTGCGGATGTACCATTGGGTCGCCGTAAACCTCGCTGGTTGAAGCGAGCAGGAACCTCGCGCCTTTTTCACGGGCCAGACCCAGGGCCTTGTGGGTACCCAGGCTGCCGACCTTGAGGGTCTGAATCGGGTATTCGAGGTAGTCCACCGGGGAGGCGGGAGAGGCGAAATGAAGCACGGCATCCAGATGTCCAGAGATAAATATGTACTCGGTGACATCATGCTTGATAAAATGAAACTTCTCGTTGCCGCTGAGATGCCCGATATTTTCGATGTTGCCGGTAATCAGGTTGTCGATGCAGATAACCTCGTGGTCTTTCTCGATCAGATAATCGCAGAGGTGGGATCCCAGAAACCCCGCGCCTCCGGTAACCAGAATACGCATCTTTCACCTCGTGCCGTTCACGTTTCACTCAGTAGCGCCTCTTGTCACCCGGAGGGACATCCAACAGCAGAGGAGGTGACACAGGCGCTCGCCGGTAAATTGCCGCCTGACAGGCTCTGCTCTGTGTGTTTTTACTTTAGCTATCGTAAATAACTCGCAACTTTTAAACACAACCTGGACTACTATGCAATCTCAATCAAACCGCCGAATCCAGTTCATTCTTATCTGGCTGGTCATTGCAAGCGGCCTTGCTGTCGTGCTGGGCGATCAGTTGTTTCACGCCTTCTCTTACCCAATGTCGGTCCTCTCTCGAACGGTTTTCTGGATTTCGGCAGTCGCCTATTTTTCATTTCGCATCTACGGCCGGATCAGCCGGAAAAGCTGACCGGCTCCGGGAAGCTCATTATACAATACAGCTATCGGATTTTTCATTGCTCAATAATATAACATATCCGGCAATCGGCACATATCTTTTTATCCTGCCATCCGCCCATTTTGCGCGAACCGTCTTCTATTCATCCCCTGGCTTGATCCCTGCCGAGAGACTGTTTCGGCAGATTATAAAAGCCTTCGCTTTTATAGATTCTAACAGAATTTTCCCCTCTGTCTCTAAGAAATGTTTTTTTATTTGGTTTATTAGCTTAAAATGTTTACTTCCGGTAATTTTATATTATATATAGATTGATGGTTGTATTCTTTGCCTGTTTTCCCTGTTTCTCAGACCTTTGTTAAAGGAAAAGTTAAGTGGCTGAAGAATGGAGACAGATAAAAGCCTCGCTGAAAAACGATGAACTTGAAGCTTATATTAACGTCCCGTTTGTGGGCGAAGAGGGCGCTCTGAAAACGACTCTAACCGTTGATGATGCCCGTAAAGCTCTCAAGGACAAAGGTGTGGTCTATGGTATTTTGGAGAGCGAACTGGAGCGTATTTTCCGTGAATCTCTTTTCGACGAGGATGTCCTCGTTGCCTCTGGTACCCCTCCAAAACATGGAGAAAACGCCACGATCGATTTCTATTTTGAAACTGAGAAGGGTTTTCAACCCAGGGAGGATGAAAGCGGTCGTATCGATTACCATGAAACCTCGGTGCTTGTTAACGTAAGAAAAGGTGACCAGCTCTGCCGCAGGATTCCTCCCACTAATGGGCAGCCGGGAAGATCGGTTACAGACAATGAAATTCCGCCCAAGGAAGGAGAAGACATAGTTGTTCCGGAAGGCCCGAACACGGAACTCTCGCCGAAAGATCCGGACCTGCTGATCGCTTCAATCGGCGGCTGTGTGTCTCTTGACAGCTCCAAGCTTGTTGAAGTCAAGCCCAAGCTTGAAATCAAGGGCGATGTGGATTATTCAACCGGGAATATCAAATTTATCGGCTCCCTGTTCATCGGCGGGGATATCAAGGCGGGATTCAAAGTCAATGCTACTGGAGATCTCGAGATCGGCGGTGTGGTTGAGGACGCCGAGGTTGAAGCAGGCGGTAACGCACTGGTCAAGAAAGGCTTTATCGGCCATGGCCAGGGCCTGATCAAAACCGGTGGAGACCTGACCATTAAATTTGTCCAGAAACAGAATATTATTTGTGGCGGAGACCTTAATACCGGCGGTGAATTGATGCACTGCAATGGGAAAGTGGGCGGCAATCTCAATGCCAGCGGCCGTAAAGGTTCAATTATCGGGGGCGAATGGCAGGTGGCGGGGTCTGTTGAAGCAGATCAGATTGGCAGTGTCAGCTATACCCAGACCCTGGTGGCCGTGGGGTGCGACTTCAGGCTCCTGGAACGCAAAGAGGAAATCAACCAGGAGTTTAATAAAATCCAGCAGAACCAGGAAAAGGTCAAAAAGGCTCTTGAGAATCTTTTACGCCTCAAGATCAAGCTTAAAGGCTCTCTGCCCCCGGAGCAGGAAAAACTCTATGAACGGCTGCAGGAAACAATCAATCACTTTCCGCAATACAAGGCCAAACTTGATGGCGAATTGGGTGAGATTGAAAAAGAAACCGCCAAGCATAAGAATGTATATGTCAGGGTTGGCAATGTCCTTTATCCCGGAGTTAAAATAGTAATCGGTAAGTTTCCTCGCGTTTTCAAAGAAAAGGTCTTGCGCTCGACTCTGCGTGAGGTAAAAGGAGAGATTGTAGCCACGGCCTGATATTTATTAAAAATTTCTTGGCTAGCGCCTATGAAAGGTCTCTCTGTTATAATCAACCGGGACCGTCACTATTGACGGTTTGTTTGTCTCTGTCCTATGCCCCTTGAAATCGCAAAACTCGTTGATGAGAAAGAACTTGAAGGCGAGGAGCTGCTCGAAAACCTGATCGAGCGTACCAAAAAGTACGAAATCAAGGCGATTCAGGATAAACGCCTGATTTTTACCCGGGTGCGCACTTATCTCGAGAAGACTTTCGGCAGTTTTTACACCACCGAGAAGAATGAGCCGATGGTACTAATCGCCCAGGCTCTGGTCCGTCTGATCCAGAATCCCCACCTTAAAGGGCGCGACGAAAAAATCAGCCAACTGCGCAGGCTGTTCGATAACCTCAATGAAAACGGCCTGCTTAAACTTCGGCACGGACAGAGCGAGGAACTTGATTATACGGTTATCAGCCAGAGGCTCACCGTAAATATCAACGGCGAGGAGGAGAAAACCTATGAAATAGTGCGCAAAATACCGGGTGCGCGCAAATCCGCCGAGGAAGAGAAACAACGTCTGATTACTTACCGCGAGGAATTAAAGCATATCGACCAGGCTCGACTCACCTGTAAACAAACAGACAGCCTGATCAGACAGGCCATGGAGGACGAGATCAAGCAACAGGCGGCTCAGACAGCGCTGAATTATTTCCAGGAACTCGATCAGAAACTTTACTACGCCCATTGTATCCTCACCGGCATCGGATACATAGATGATGCTTTTATCGCATCGCTAAAGCTCGAGTTCCTGGACCTGGCTGAACAGATGAAAGATAAATCGATGATCGAGAAGATGATTTTTCTCTCCAGCCTCAACTGGTACCGCCACCAGTGGGCGAGCAAAAGCTTTAATGTGCCCGACAATCTTGTCTATTTCCTTATCGGCCGCATGATATTCCGCCTCGCCCCCTGGAATCCCAAAGGCAATACAAAGGTCCGCGAGGCTCTGGAAAATATCGGCGTTTCCTGCGCCGATCTCGAGCGCGCTTTCATCCGGCAGGCATCCGGAGAACAGGGGGAAGACAACAACCGCTCAATCAAAGTTGACCGTAAAAAGGGAAAAATAATCCTGCTGATCAAACAGCTCACCGACCTGAGCAACTCTCTCGGCAGCCGCAAATCCGTGGTTAACGGCAACACCCTGCTCAAGAAATTTCTCCGCCCGGGTATCCGCACACCAGTGAGCATGCACAACATGGAAATCATCGCCGAGGAAATCCAGTCCCAGGTTAAAATTGACTGCCTGGGCAAGGTTATGCGCGAGTTCTCCTTTGAAGAAAAACTTAAGAAAACTGTCAGTTGCCTCCGCCAGGCTCTGGGTGAGGCAAATATGGAACTTTTCCAGCAGCTTCAGGCTTTCCGTGCGGCTCACGGTCTCAGTAACCTCGCGGACAATAAGGAAAGTGAGCGTATCGCGGCCTTCATCAGCCCGATGGACGTGATCCAGTTTCTTACTGCACTATCCAGCGGCAACCTGACAATTACAGAGGCCACCGAGGACAAGGTTACTTTCACCGCCCGGGGAACCAGCGGCGAAACTCTTGATACCAGCACGCGCACACTGACCAGAAAAGGTGTGACCTACAATGAAGCCTCTGGCTATATCAACAAGGAATTTGAAAACCTTCTCCTGAATTATGAGAAACCCGACTTTGAATCCCGCTGCGCTGACTGTAACCCAAATTATACACGTGATACTGACGAACACATAAAAATTAAAAATTGCGCCTGGGTCTGCCGCCATTTTCCTTTCTTGAAAATGTATTTCGGCGCCACAGCCCTTCTGGTCAGCCCCATCATGTACAATATCATGGAGGGAGAACGCGAAAAAGAGGAAAAAACCATCCATAAAAGCACATCCGCTTTTATGGAGAAGGTGATCGAGCTGGAGCACTATATTCTTGAAAACATCGAGTCCGCAACCAATAATCTGCAGGTTAGTATTCTCGACAAGAACCGGGTAGATTCCCAGGTGGTCACAGAGGGCGCCAGGCTATTGGAAGGCGCCCTGGTCGTAGGCGGGGATTCCAACTACTTTCTTCTTCTCGAAGAGGGAGTGCGCGAGCTCTTTCCCAAGCTCGATTTCGAACTTCAGGTGCTTTCCCGCGGAACCAGCGAAGAACTGGCTTCGGAAGGCGGTTCCGCTATTGAGGACGGCAGATCTCTCTCCGAAGAGGAACGGGGCTTCGATGAAAAATACAGTCGCTTGATGACTGACGCCCAGCCACAGCCAGCCGCCGATGAGGCGGTTCCGAAAAGTGTCCGCAGGTTGAGTCCCCGCAGCATACAGCGCCTTTCCGAGGCTTTGGAGAACCTGACTATTTTTTTCGAGGGCCTTAAAGCCGAGGGCTACGAAAAGAGAATTCCGGTGATGCGCCGGGACCAGATAGTGACCAATCTCCGGGACGCCTGCTACTATATCCAAGACATCGCTAAAAACATCGCTCCCGAATCAAAGGACTCCGCCGCGCTGCTGCGTAAAACCGATGATCTTCTGAAAAAAACCAGGGACTCGATCCAGCGCACAGAGATTATCGAGGAAAAAATCAATGTCGAAGAGGAAAATGTCGAGGTGCCCCTGTATGAAATCCATTCGATTCTTGTGACTATAAACTCCAGCTACATGGTCACCCTGAAAGGGCTGATCAATCTGATCGCCCAGAAACACAAGAACACCCGCGGAGGGCTGATCAAGGCTGACCAGATTGATTCAAGCAAGAAAATTCTCGATAATATCGAATCGGCCCTCAATACCTTGATCCGCAACTCCCGCGAGATCAAGCTCGAAAGCCCCAAGATTCCGATGGGCCTGCGGGACGTGATGTCGCTCAATATAACCGCCTCTATCGTGGAAATTAACCGGCTAAAACGCAGCCAGCTCATTATCCAGAGCTGCCAGCATCCCAATGACCTGCGAATCTATCTCAACGATATTGCTCGCCAGATCCTGGAAAGCAAGCTGACCGTTCCTATGCAGAACATCCAGATCTCGCTGAAAAAATGCGCGACCTACATGGACACCAAGAAATACGCGATATGGAAGCCTGAAGGCGAAGAGAAAATGTCCTCCTCCATTTTCGGCCACATGGAGGTTCCGCAACTTTCAATCAACGCCGTTCCCAAGGTTTTGCGGTCAGTTATCTCTATCAGCGATCAGCTTGCTGACCACTTGATTGCCTGGGGCCATGAATTCCGCCAGAAAATGTCCTCGCAGAAACAAACCCCTCCAAAGCGCTCAAATTTCGAAGTCTTCGCCGACCGGATAACAACAAACGTTTCCGGCGCCCTGGGACAGCTTCACACCTTCTTTATCCCGGACAAAGATAACAACATAACTTTCGATCCGGAAAACCTGGAAAACATCCTCCGTGTGATCGGTACCTGCGTGGGAGAAATGATTTCTCTTTTCAAGGATTTCAACAAGAACAAGACCGCTTTTTCAACCGAAATAGACGCAATCCGCAGAATATTTCCCGTGCTCGAAGGTCTGCGTAACTGCGTGAACGATTACAATGCCAACTACCTTAAACAGAAAAAGACTGCGGATTGGGCGCGTAGCCAGACCAATTGCGACAAGACTCTTATCGGTTACTGCCAAGAACTTACCAAATACGACGATCCCAACACCCAGGAATACAAGCTCCTGATCATCCGCGGCCGGGTCTATATCACACTGGAAAATGTCGTGCAGCGGATACTTGGGCAGATGAAAAGCGAATTCAACGCCGAGCGTAAAAAGCAGTACCAGATTATGGTTAACGAAATTTTCTATATGATGAGCCACGTGAAAGTCGAGACAAGGGATATGCCGCTGTTCAAAAAGTTTCTCAAGAGCGCTCTTCGTGCGGCAGCCCTATGCAGCAACGAGCAGTTAAAAGGGGAGATTGCCAATCTGCTTCAAAATGGCGAGGAGATCACTGACTGGATCAAGGTTGCCGAGAGCGGTTTCGACGAAAAGGCGGTCAATGAGATCTACACTCCGGGTGTTGATCTGGAGCGGCTGCGCAAGCTGGTTGATACTATCTGATATCAATATCTCTCCTCTATGTGCAATAAAAAAGGCCGGCGTAAGTTTCGCCGGCCTTTTCTTTTTACATGTTTAGAGCTTCCTATATCCAGCCCTTTTCCCTGTAGAACGCTTTCATGTCTTCCAGGGTCTGCGGCTTGAATGTATCCGCGCTTCCGGCTGTGCCCAGGTCGCGCATTTTCTGGGCAACCAGCTCGGCCAGAGCCTCGCGCGCCGGTTTCAGGTAGTCGCGTGGGTCGAACTTCTCCGGGGTCTCGATAAAGACCTTCCGGATAGCCCCGGTTATCGCTATCCTGCCGTCCGAGTCGATATTTACCTTTCGTACGCCGTAAGGGATCACGCTCTGGATTTCGGACATCGGCACACCTTTGGCGTTGGGCATGTTCCCGCCGAACCTGTTCACAATCTCGACCAGCTCCGGGGGCACGCTAGAGCTTCCGTGCATTACCATGTGAAGTTCTGGCCGCCTTTCGTGAATCTCCTCTACAATGTGCAGCGCGAGCTTTGGCTCTGCCTTAAACTTGTAAGCCCCGTGGCTGGTGCCGATCGCCACGGCAAGCGCATCCACCCTGGTCTTCTCCACGAACTCCACTGCCTGATCCGGATCGGTAAGCTGCACCCTGCCGCTTCCCACCCCGTCTTCGATACCCCCGAGAGTGCCGAGCTCGCCCTCTACGGTGATTCCCATCGGGTGGGCATAATCTGTCACTGCACGGGTTACCTCCACATTCTCCTCGAACGTGGTGGGGGTCTTGCTGTCCTCCTTGAGTGAACCGTCAATCATCACGCTCGTGAAACCGATTCCGATAGCCTTTTTCGCGGTTTCCAGGCTGTTGCCGTGATCAAGGTGCAGCGTGATCGGGATATCCGGGTTCTCTTCAACAGCCGCTTCCATCAATTTCTTGAGGTACGTGAAATTGCTGTACTGCAGAGCCCCTCGGCTTGCCTGCACTATCACCGAGGATCTGGTCCCCTGGGCCGCCTGCATGATTGCCTGTATCTGCTCCATATTATTTACGTTGTAAGCTCCAACCGCGTAATTTCCTTTGGCGGCCTCGTTTAATAACTGTCTCATCGGCACTAATGGCATTTTGATCTCCTTAAGTAAAGCAGCCTGTTTTTTAACCTCACTATTTGGATAAAACGACCCGACCTGCGGGTCTTATAGAACATTGAAGTTATATCCATAATAAAATCATACAAAAAAAGCAATGTTTGTCTGCTGTCTTTTCCTCCTTTTTCATCTCTTTTTAACTATCCCGGCATCACATTCTTGCACTGTAAAACAATATCCCTTCCTGCGTTCAATAGGTTTACAAACTTCTCTCGGGTTGTTAAGTTGCAATTCGAAAGATGTCTGTTAATTTTCAATGGTGGTTTGACATGCATTCGGTTCTGGTAATCGAGGACAACCGTACAATGCGGGAGGGCCTGGAGATCTCTCTGAAGCAGATGGGCCTTGATGTCTGTTGTTTCGATAACGGCGCCGCCGCCCTGGACCAGCTCGGCAAAAGAAGCTACGATCTGCTCATTACGGATTACAAGCTTCCCGGAATGGACGGCCTGGAGGTTTTAAAACGCGCACGTACGCTCTGTCCGGATGTCGACATGATCCTGATCACAGCCTACGGTTCGGTGAACCTTGCCGTGGAGGCGATGAAACAGGGTGCGGCCGATTTCCTCACCAAGCCGTTCAGCCCCGAGGAGCTGAGAGTCAAGGTGGAAAAGGCGCTCGCCTCGCGGGATGCGCGGGCTGAAAACATCCGTCTGGCCGAGGAAAACGAGTTTCTTCGCAGCGAGGTCGCCGAGGCGGGCGGGTACGGGGAACTTGTCGGCGAATCCGAGTCAATGCTCGAGGTTTTTAACATAATCGAGCGGGTGGCATTAGCCGACTCTTCGGTCCTGATTACAGGGGAAAGCGGCACCGGCAAGGAACTGGTGGCGCGCGCGATCCACGAGAAAAGCCAGCGAAAAACCATGCCGTTTGTCAAGGTCTCCTGCGCCGCACTCTCTGAGGGGGTGCTGGAAAGCGAGCTTTTCGGCCACGAAAAGGGCGCTTTTACAGGCTCTGTCAAGGCGAGAAAGGGCCGTTTCGAGCTTGCCCACGGTGGCACGCTGTTCCTGGACGAAATCGGGGACATTTCACCTACGGTGCAGGTAAAGCTATTGAGAGTTTTGCAGGAGCATCGGTTCGAACGCGTGGGCGGGGAGAAAACCCTCACGGTTGACGTGCGCCTGGTCTCGGCCACCAACAAAGACCTGAATGTGGAAGTCGAGAAGGGGAATTTCCGCGGGGACCTTTTCTACCGCTTGCATGTCGTGCCCATAGAGCTTCCTCCCCTGAGAGCGCGCGTCAATGATATCCAATTGCTGGCCCGGCACATGGCAGCCAAAATCTGCCGCAGGATGAACCTGCCTCCCCGTACATTCGATTCAGAGGCGCTTGATCTTCTTGAAGGCTACAACTGGCCTGGTAATGTCCGCGAGCTTGAAAACGTTATCGAACGCGCACTTGTCCTCGGCCACGGCAAGAGTATCACCTGCTCAGATATACCCCCGCTATCCGGCACCACGGCAGAAACGAGCCGTTTGCCGCCTTTCGAGCTGCCTCCCTCCGGCAGTATCGATCTGACAGAGACGCTGGAAACAACTGAACGCAGGATAATCGAGCGGGTATTGGAGCGCGCCCATGGCAACAAGAGCAAGGCCGCCCGCATGCTCGGCCTCAAGGTCAGCGCGCTGCACTACAAGCTGGACAAGTACGGTATTGTTTGATTCATATAATATTTCCTCCCAGCAGTATAAATAGAATGAAACTCTAATTCTTGACGAAGTGAAAAAATTTTATGCCATAAAAATATTTCTTCTTTTGTCTATAGGCTGATAACCACCAATGGCGCAAGTTTCGTGGTTAAAACACTAAATGTTGTGGACTAAAAAAAGTCCTGTCTATATATTGAATTCCCTGTAACCAATTGAAATTTATAACGATGCGCCGTTTGATCTCCCATTATTTCCTCTTGACAATCCCGAAACAGATTCTTTAATTTGTCTAAACCACCATGGGTGCGTCGGGGTCGTGCTCCACAACGAGAAAGTCCGCAAATTTATGCGAAAATCTTGTTAGATCCTCGTTATTAATATTTCTGCAGTGAATATTCCCAGTTCTGGCAAGGGGGCACTGCCCTCTTCCCTTTACAATAAATTGCATTGTTCTTGGCTGGGCGGTTTTTACTTTTGCTGCCTTTCGCAAACTTGATCTTTTATAAATGCCGACAGACTTTCTGGTTTTATGCTTTACCAGAGATTTTTCTGCTTTTATTACTGTCAGGTTGAATAACTTTCGAAAGGAAACGCGATGGCAAGAGAATTTGTTTATTTCGGCGGTGATTACGGTATCTCTGACCCCTATCTGGATATGGAGCTTGGGACGCTGCCGGTTTCTTTTCTGATGGACAGCAACGTTCTTTACGGCGATGGTATATTTGAGGGGATCAGGATTTACAATGGCAGAATTTTCAAGCTCGAAGAACATCTGGGCCGGCTCTGGGAATCCGCCAGTTATGTCGAAATTGAAATTCCATATACCCCGGAAGAACTGACAGATATACTGAAAACCCTTGCACGCAAGAACAATATCCGGGGGACCGGTTATATCAGGCTCGTGGTGACCCGTGGTCACAGATTGGATCTTGGTATCAATCCCCGAAAAGTAAGCAGGCCCACGGTTTTTATTATCGCCCGCACCCTTCAACTATATCCCAAGGAGTTATATGAAAAGGGCATGGAGGTGATAACGGCAAAAGTGCGAAGAACGCCGGCATCGTGTGTAAACCCGAATGTCAAGACCTGCAATTATACCAACAACATCCTTGCTGTAATCGAAGGCAATGCTGCCGGGGTCCCGGAAGTTATAATGCTCACAACCGGGGGCGAAGTCTGCGAATGCAGCGCGGATAATATTTTTATTGTCAAGGGCCACAAGGTGCTCACCCCGCCCAAAGACAATATCCTTGTCGGGGTGACCAGAAACACGATTCTCTACATCTGCCGCCAGCTCGGAATTGAGGCCGAAGAGGCTGGTTTCGGACCCGGGGAGGTGTATGCAGCTGATGAGGTTTTTCTTACCGGATCCGGGGCCGAAGTCGCGCCGATAGTCAAGGTGGATAACCACATAATCTCTGACGGCAAACCCGGCGAGATCACCAACCGCCTTTTAGCTGCTTTCCGCAAACAGATCGATGACCCCAAAAACAGCGAACCGATTTTCGATTGAGGAGAACCAGGATTGGTTGAGGAGCTTACCGCCCAGGAAATCTGGTCCAGAATATGTAAGGAATGCGAAAAAAGGCTCAGCCAGCAGACAATCTCCACCTGGCTTTCTCCAAGCCGGGCTGTCTCTGTCTTGGATGAGGCCCTTACAGTTGAACTCAGAAACAAGTTTACCGCCTACTATGTCGAGCAGAACTATCAGGAAATTCTCGACAAGGTGGCTGGTGAGTTGCTGGACAGACCGTTCAAGATAAATTTCGTCTACCAGGAAAGCGCTGAGCAGATGGACCTCTGGGTCTTCGAGAACGGGGATGAAAATATATCAAACATGGAAACACTCTCCTCAGAGCCCGAACCTTCCGTGCTGTCCGAGTATACCGAAAAAACGTTTTCTTCCTTTAAAGCCAAAAATCTGAAAGGGACTTTAAACCCACGTTATACATTCGACACTTTTGTTGTCGGCAGAAACAACCAGCTAGCCCACGCAGCGGCTAAAAGTGTGGCCGCTTCCCCGGCTAAAAGCTATAATCCCCTTTTTATTTTCGGCGGGGTGGGGCTTGGCAAAACACACCTGATGCAGGCCATCGGACACGAACTGATGAAAAACGGAAAATTTAACCGGTTAAAAATCTGCTACATCTCGGCCGAGGAGTTTCTCAACGACCTGATAAGTGCAATTACCTCAGGAAGCACGAGTTCATTCCGCAACCGGTACCGCCGGATGGACATTCTGCTGATCGACGATGTCGAGTTTCTATCCAAAAAGGAGGGAACTCAGGAAGAGTTCTTTCATACCTTTAACACCCTCTACGAAAGCCAGAAACAGATCGTTCTCACCTCGGATCGACCTCCCCGGGAGATACACCACCTCGAGGAACGCCTTAGAAGCCGCTTTCAATGGGGCCTTGTGGCGGATATTCAGCCTCCGGAACTCGAAACCAGAATAGCTATTCTGAAAAAAAAGAGCGCCCTGGAGAAAATACTTATCCCAGAGAAAGTCCTCGCGTTCATCGCAGAAAGTATTACCGGCAATGTCCGCCTGCTGGAGGGCTCTCTTCATTACCTCAAACACTATTCAGATACGCAGAAGACAGGTATAAACCTGGAACTTGCCGAGCAGGTGCTTAAAAATCTCTTCGACAGCGAGGCAATCCATATCAGCGCCAGCGATATACTCAAAGTGGTCTCTGATAACTATGGTATGCCTTTAAAAGCAATCCTCTCCATGAAAAGGAAAAAGAGCTTCGTTGAGCCGCGCCAGGTGGCGATGTATCTCTGCAACAAGCTGACCAAGCTTTCATTGCCTGAAACTGCCACGCATTTCAAGCGGAAAGACCATACTACAGTTCTGCACGCCTGCAGAAAAATTGCCGCGATGTATGAAGAGGACGTTGATTTCAAGCTAAAAGTCGACGGGATGATCGACAAACTGAAAAATAACAATCTAGTCCCTGTAAAATAGTGTAGATTTGCTGTGTATATCCTGTGTATATCCTGTGAATTACAAGGAGATTAAAATGCGGCTTATTCACAGGCAAATTTTACCCGGTGGATAATCGCTCTGCCGAAAAATTATTATCCACAGCCTTCCATTTATCTACCATTTTCTAACTATAGTTTTATATTGTTTTTATAAAGTTATCCACAATATCCACAGACTCTACTTGTAATAGTGAATTTTAAATTTATAATATTAGATATTACTTCAGGATCAAAACATCGTTCCCTGGGAGGAAAAAGCTATGAAAATCAGCGTGGTAAAAGAAAACCTGCTCCATGCGGTAAGCGCAATAGGTCCGATAGTGCCCACAAAAAGCATAACGCCGGTGCTGTATAACATTCTTCTCGAGGCAGAAGAAGGTAAAGAAGGCGGGCTCAAAATGGGGGCCACGGACCTGGATATCTCATTGAGCTACAGGATAAAAGCTAGCGTAAAAAAAAGCGGGGCCACGACCATACCAGCCCGAAAACTGGGAGAGATTGTTCGAGAGCTTCCGAACGCACCTGTCTCGATAGAACAGATAGATGAAAAGGTAAAAATAGTCTGCGGTAAAAGTAATTTTATCCTGCCCAGTATGCCAAAATCGGATTTCCCTGCTTTCCCTGAGAAATCTTTCGAAGGCGCTTTCACTGTTTCAAACGCCATAATGCGTAAACTGGTAAGCTCCACCAGTTATGCCACTGGAAAAGATGAAGACCGGCCAATTCTCAAGGGTATCCTCTGGGAAATTCAAAAAGATGAATCATCCATGGTCAGTACCAATGGACACCGGCTGGCAAAGATGGTCTGCAAGGAAGAGACAAATGTTTCTGAGCCACTGAATGTGGTGGTTCCCCCAAAGGCGCTTGAGATGGTGGAGAAATTATGCAGCGAGGATGGATGCGTCCAGATCGTGATTGATGGAAACCACCTGGGTATACGTGAAAACGACACAGTTATTTTCAGCCGGCTGATCGAAGGGACATACCCGAATTACGAGCAGGTGATCCCTTTCTACAACAACAAGATCGCTGTAATTGATGTAGAAAAATTCAACGAAACCCTGCGGAGGATGCTGATTCTGGCTAACACAGTGACTCACCGGGTCCGGCTTTATTTCAAAGATAATCTGCTAAATGTATCTGTCAAAACCGAGGAATTCGGAGAGGGTGAAGAAACGGTGGATATGGAATACAAGGATGAACCTCTGGAAATCTATTTTAACGGAAGTTACTTGTTGGATGTGCTAAAGTACATGGAAGGCGAGCAGGTAAAATTATGCATGCAGAACGGTGAGTCGGGTATACTGATAGTACCCGCTTCAGAGAGCGAAAAACAACGGTATCTGAACGTTATCATGCCTCTTAAGGTGACTGAATAACACAGGGATAAAATTCCAGTTAGAAATAATAATTGTGGTTAAATATACCCTCTTATATATTTAATTATATTGCATTATAAATTGTTTAATAATCTTGACCAAATAGTAAACGAGAGTTATTTTTAATTAGGCTTATTTCCCTTCTTTACAACAAAATACACTAAAAGGGCACCTGATAATAGGGGACAATGGTCTCAGCGAGCTTGAATCGAAAAAGGTGTAATCAGCAACGGATGACTAGCCGGGGCAGAAGCGGCCCTGTCCGGATCGGCGAACTGATCGGTCCGATACTCAAACAGGCAGAAAGCCAGCCTCATCGGCCGGAAGCCTTGGAAGTGATTACCTCCTGGCCCGAAATGGTGCGCGGTAAACTCGCCCGGAAAAGCCGGGCGGTGAGCCTTCGGGACGGAAAACTATTTGTTGAGGTAAAATCTCCCGCGTGGAAACAGGAACTCATTCTACAAAAAAGAAATATCATTAGAAAAATTAACAGAAAGTTGGGAAAAGACATCCTGTCAGATATGGTTATTAATGTGAGGGATTTTATATATGTCGCAGGAAAATGATTTAAATAGCAAGTACGAAGCAAGGAATATTCAGGTTCTAAAAGGCCTGGAGGCAGTGCGAAAAAGGCCGAGTATGTATATCGGTACAACCGGCCAGCGCGGCCTGCACCATCTGGTTTACGAGGTGGTGGACAACTCGATAGATGAGGCTTTAGCCGGATTCTGCAAGAAAATAAAGATAGAGCTCCTTGAGGGTGGCGAAGTCCGGGTAACCGATGACGGCAGGGGAATACCGGTCGATATTCACCCGACCGAAAAAATTCCCGGCGTGGAAGTGGCCATGACCATGCTTCA
The DNA here is from genome assembly GCA_964548275.1 of uncultured Gemmatimonadales bacterium. Taxonomy (GTDB): domain Bacteria; phylum Gemmatimonadota; class Glassbacteria; order GWA2-58-10; family GWA2-58-10; genus JAUVUV01. The sequence goes on along the minus strand of CAZJQI010000006.1, from coordinate 87,095 downwards.
TGCAGGCGGCAAGTTCGACCGAAGCACCTATAAGGTCTCAGGGGGTCTTCACGGTGTGGGAGTATCCGTGGTCAACGCTTTGAGCGAATATCTCGATGTCGAGGTTTTCAAAGAGGGCAAGGACTACCACCAGCGCTACGAACGGGGCAAAAAAGCAACCGAGCTAAAAGTTATCGGCAATACCAAGAAAACCGGCACCCGGGTTACTTTTAAGCCGGACACGAAGATATTCGACACGCTGGAATTTGATTTCGAGGGCCTGTCGAGCCGTTTCCGCGAACTGGCCTACCTCAATGCGGGAATCCGCATTGTATTCATAGATGAAAGAAACGGCAGCAAGCGTAAAGAGATTTTCGAGTTCTCAGGCGGAATAAAAAGCTTTGTCGAGTACCTGAGCGATAGCAAAAAGTCGCTGCATAAGCCGATTTATCTGGAGAAAGAAAGCCAGCAGACAATAATCGAGATCTCCATGCAGTACACGGATTCATACCAGGAAGCGATCTTTACCTATGTGAACAATATCAACACACATGAGGGTGGTACCCATCTTTCCGGGTTCAAAGCGGCTCTAACTCGCACGTTGAACGACTATGCCAAGAAAAACAACCTGCTCAAAAAAGCTGATTTTACTCTCACTGGCGATGATGTCCGCGAGGGCCTGACCGCGGTTATCAGTATCAAGATGATTGATCCGCAGTTCGAGGGCCAGACCAAGACAAAACTTGGCAACAGTGAAATCAAAGGTGTGGTCGAGACCGCGGTTAACGAGCAACTGGCGAATTTCCTTGAAGAGAGTCCACCTGTAGCAAGGCGCATTATCGAGCGGGCGGTAAACGCAGCCCATGCCAGGGAAGCAGCCCGCAAGGCGCGTGATCTCACCCGACGCAAGAACGCGATGGATGGCGCGGGCCTGCCGGGAAAACTTGCCGATTGCTCGCTCACCGACCCCGCGCACTGCGAGATATACCTGGTTGAGGGAGATTCAGCTGGCGGCTCGGCGAAAATGGGTCGCGACAGGCGTAATCAGGCTATCCTGCCCCTTAGGGGCAAGATCCTTAACGTAGAAAAGGCGCGCTTGCACAAGATCCTCTCCAATGAGGAAATCCGCACCATGATTACAGCTATTGGAACGGGATTCGGGGAAGAAGATTTCAACCTTGATAATGCCCGATACCACAAGATAATAATTATGACCGATGCGGATGTGGATGGCGCACATATCAGAATCCTGCTTCTGACATTTTTCTTCCGCCACATGAAAGAGCTGATCGACAAGGGCATGATCTATATCGCCCAGCCACCGCTTTACCGCATCTCCAGGGGCAAACAGGAGTTTTATGCCTATTCCGAACGGGAGCGGGATGTATATTTGAAACGCCTCGGGAGAGTAAAAGTCTCTATTCAGCGATACAAGGGACTGGGCGAAATGAACCCTGAACAGCTGTGGAAGACAACGATGGATCCGGCCACACGTACGATCCTAAAGGTGCGGATGGACGAGGCTATTGAAGCAGACCGTCTGTTTTATGAACTGATGGGCGATGATGTGGAAAGCCGCAGAAAGTTTATTGAGAAAAACGCGCGCTATGTAACCAATCTGGATGTCTGAATCGTTCTGATTAAAAAATTGTTGGAGCAGAGCCGCTGGCGGAGAGGAATGATAGCCGTCAAGCGGCCGTTTTTTTGCAACATGCGTTTCACAAAAAAATCTCTGCCGCTAATAGTCGATCCAGGGACCCCAAAAGGCAGTGGTTATCCTCTTGTCTGCGACGGATATGCAATGACTTTAAAGTTAATTAGAACTTAATAATTTCTTAACGGCATGATTTTTGAATTAAATGAAAGCTTAAGAAATTATGTTTCTACTCCGAAATTAATAAATAAAGAGCCTTAATTCCGGCAGATATGAAACAACTTCTTTTTCTGGAACGGAAATTTTATCAGGTGCGATGTGTCGCCGGATGCCGGTGCAAGAATATCAGTATCAGACTTTAAGGTGATTTCTGGAGAAAGATAACCGGATAGGACCGTTGTCTGGATCAAAAATAATTGCTGTCGCGTTCACGCTGACCACGAGCCTGGTGGCCATATTTATTTACTGCGACCGCGAGCCACCACTCGGTCCGGGCGGGGGGCGTCTTGCGATCAGCGGCGAAATAACCGTGAACGGTTCTCCAGCGGAAGGCGTGGGAGTTAATCTTGTCGGGGAAGAGGAGGCCTCCACCTTCACCGACAGCGCGGGGAATTACACCTTCTACGAGTTGCTCAATGGTCTTTACGCGATAAGACCCGCGAGCAGCGGATTCATCTTCAACCCGGAGGATATCGAGGTTAGACTTTCCGGAGCAAACCTGGCGGATCAGAATTTCAAGATGCTCCAGGTGGCTCCTCGACTGGTTGTGCAGAAAGAAATGATCGATTTCGGAGCAGTGGATATCGGCACTACCAGGGGAGTCGATCTGGGTTTGAGCAACCTGGGTATGGCTCAACTGACAGCATCTCTGTTTTCATTTTCAAACAACGTTTTCAGCGGACCAACCGCACAACTGATAATCCTGCCTGACAGCCTCGTTTGTGTCACGATTAATTTCAGCCCCGCCAGCACTGAACTGGTAACCGGCACGTTGAACATTACAAGTAACGATCCGAACACACCGACAAAAACTATCAATCTTTCCGGCAGGGGAGTTGTAAGGGGAGCTGCGCAGATTGTGGCTGACCCCCTGACTTTGGATTTCGGTTTCGTCCAGGTGGGCTCGAGTTCCGCATTAAAAGTGATACTGACAAACCCAGGCAGCGAAATCCTTCATATCAACTCGGTTACCACGAGTAATCCGGCTTTCATGGCCGCCATTCCCTCCATGACCCTGGCAATGGGCCGTAGCATCGAGATGGCGGTATCTTTCGCCCCTTCAGATACCAGCGTGAAAACGGCTCAGCTGACAATCGATTCCGATGCCACAAATTCTCCGAATTTGAATATCGGTCTTTCCGGTACAGGGATCACCACCCTTCCATCAAGTATTCAGGTCAGCCCGATAGCGGTCGATTTCGGAAACATTTTTCTCGACAGCCTTGCCGAACGTGATCTGAGAATAACCAACACCGGAGCCGACAGTTTGATTGTAACCGCTTTTCGTATCAGCGGAGCCGGATTCAGCACAACGTTCGGTGACGGTAAAATTATCCCCCCAGAGGGGTCCGAAACCTACCAGATAAGGTTTCTTGGCTCGAGTGTCGGGGAGAAGTCCGGAACCCTTACGGTTTTTAACAGCGATCCAGGGAGCATAGAATTGAATGTTCCGCTGCGGGCGGTAGTGGTCTATACTCCTCCAGAGGAGATTCGTCTTAACCCGACCCAGCTTGAATTCGGCACGGTCGATATCGGAGCCTCCAGCCAAAGGGGATTCTGGGTGATAAATCCTACCAACGTTCCTCTTGAGGTTCAATCTGTTAGCTCCAGCAATCCGAGTTTCAGCGTGGAAGAAGAGGAACTCACTATTCCGGCTGGCGACTCGTCTTTGATCAATGTAACCTTTGTGCCAGCTACCGAGGGAACTACGGAAGGCCTTATCACTCTGAATACGAATGTTGCTGGCGGGGATGAGGCCACAGTGAATGTAAGCGGAGCGGGATTATTAGCTGTCGCTGGAAAGCTGGAGATCGCCACTGACAAGCTTGATTTCGGTGCGGTTGTTCTGGGCCAGAGCTCGTCCCTGACAGTAACGGTAAGCAATACAGGCGACGGCGATATCGTTGTCTCCAGAACCTCCACAGACAATCCTGCCTTTGCGGCGAGAATTGAAACAGATAACATTGCACCGGGAGCTTCGGCAAACATCCTGGTTGAATTCGCTCCCCAGCAGGTTGGGGGGATCAGTGCTACGCTTCTGATAGAAAGCAACGATTCCGGGCTTCCCACAGCTACCGTTTCGCTTGCCGGCACAGGGGTAGAAACCACCGGCAACAACCCCCTGATGACAGTCTTCCCTCGCTCGATAGAAATCGGCGAAGTGATGCAATCTCTTACCGGGTCACAGGCTATAACGATCGGCAATATCGGCGAGAACACGTTGCACGTGACCAATATCAGCGCCTCGAGAATAGAGTTCGAGGCGAGCCCGAAAAAGTTCGATGTTCTCCCGGGACAATCGCAGGCTGTGAACGTGTTTTTCACCCCTTTCGAACTGGGCGAGATTTCGGGATTCCTGGCCATCTCCTCTGACGACCAGGCGCGCCCGGAGGATACTCTGCAGGTGTCCGGCATTGGTGTGGGGGAAAGTGGCGAGATAACCGAAAGAGATATTTTAATAATCGGGGGATTTTTCCTGATGGGCAAGATAGGGGAGTTCGAGCCGGTGCGCCTGGTTAAGATTTCAACTTTTTACATGGACAAATATGAGGTGACTAACCAGGAATTCAAAGAGTTTATGGACGCTGACGGCTACATCAGGCCCGAGCTCTGGACCCAGGAAGGCTGGCAGTGGCGGATGACCAGCCAGCAGGACAATTTCGATCCGGAAAACCCGAGACCTCGATACTGGGGAACCGGGGATACTCCCTGGGAGAGCGATCCGTATTCGAACCTGCCAGGCTCTCCGGTGGTCGGTGTCAGCTGGTATGAGGCCTTCGCCTATGCGAGGTTCCGGAACCGCACGCTTCCCACCGAGGCCCAGTGGGAGTTTGCAGCGCGTGGAACCACAGGCAGAACCTACCCCTGGGGTGATATGTGGTTTAATACTTTCACCAACCACGGAAAAAGCCGCAGCCCGTATTACGATGAATCAGACGGGTTCAAGTTCACCGCTGGGGTGGGAAATTACATTGAGGGGGCTACCCCGGAGGGCCTTCAACACCTGGCAGGCAATGTCTGGGAGTGGTGCAGAGACTGGTTTGGAGAGTATAATACCAATGATACGATCAACCCGCAGGGACCCTCTACCGGGCTGGAGAAAGTCATTCGCGGCGGCTCCTGGAATGGCTCGATCCTTTTCAGCCGAAGCTTTCACCGGAACAGGAGCCAGCCTCACCGCCGCTATAAAGATGGCGGAATAAGGCTGGTGCGGAATTTCTGACCCGCTGAACTTCAATTATTGTCAGGGCCAGCCCGCTTATGTATCCCTCTTTGTTAAAAAATATTTCAATCCCCAGGGGACCACAATTACTGCAATTTCCCGTTAGGACCGTTTATCCTCGCACGGTTGCTGTTGCGTTCGCCATTGAGAGGTGCCTGCACGCCGCCGTTGCTCCGGCCCTGTGGACCGCGCCGCGGTGCCCGCGGATGGTAGCTCAGAGCGACCTGACTTTCGCCAAGAAGTTGTCGAAGCTCCCCCAGCAGGCTGTCAGACAGCTCAGCGAAAACCTCCCGGCTGCGCAAAAGATAATCCCCGTTTGGCTCGACCACTTTCAGGTAAACCGGATTTTTCCCGCTATGGCGCAACAGTACTTCCTGGACGCCTTTCAACAGGACTTCATCCGTCTTTTGGGCATCCAGGCAAACCTCCACTCCGACACTCTCATCCAGGCGGAACTCCTGTAGTGACATCAGCCAGTCGGCAATCACCTTGCCCTTTTCATCAGAGGGCCGCCTGGAGAGCTTGCCACTGACCAGAACCGCTGAGCCGGGGTAGATAAGCGAACGGTGACGGTTATAGTTTTCGTTAAAGACAAACACGTCCACAGTGCCGAACCGGTCTTCCAGGGTGAAAACCGTGCACTCGCGCTCTCTCCGGTCGAAAAAAGTATGCACCTGGGATATCATTCCCCCGAGCCGGAGAACATGTCGGTCGGGCAGAATCTCGTGGTAGTCGGCAGAGGTGGCGTTGGTGAAGGCATCAAGTTCCTCGTTGAATTTACCAAGGGGATGGCCGGAGATGTAAAATCCCAGATAATCTTTCTCGAATTTGAGCGTGGCCTGAGCATCCCATTCATCGTACACAGAGGGTAGTTCCGGATAGAGATCGTCTCCCGTGAGCATGGGGGCTTCTTTTTCACCGAAAAGGCCGATCTGTCCGCTGTTGCGTTCGGCGTCGAGCTTTGCGCAGACCCCAATGGTGGGTTCGAGCACAGCAAGCTGCTGCTCCGGTTTTCCGGGCAGGGACCTGGTGGCGCCGGAGAAAATCAGGCTTTCCACCATACGCTTGTTCGCGGCCCCGCTGTCGACCCGGTCCAGAAAATCGCCCAGGCTCTTGAACGGCACTCCCTCCCTGCGCGCTTCGATAATCGCCTCGACCGCCGAAACACCAACATTTTTGACTGCCGCCAGACCGAATCGTATCCCATCCTCTACTACCGTGAATCCGACCACGCTTTCGTTGATATCAGGGGGCAGAACCTTGATTTTCATCCTCCGGCATTCCTCCAGAAAAACCGCTACCCGGTCTGAGTCGTTCATCACGCTGGTCAGGGTGGCGGCCATGAACTGGTGCGGGTAATGTGCCTTGAGCCAGGCGGTCTGGTAGGCGAGGATTGCATATCCTGCGGCGTGGCTCTTGTTAAAACCATAACCGGCGAACTTGGCCATCAATTCGTAAACCAGCACGGCCGCATTCGGGGAAACTCCGCGCTTGGCCGCCCCGGCCAGGAATTTCTCCTTCTGTTGCTCCATCACCTCCTTTTTCTTCTTTCCCATTGCCCGCCGGAGCTGGTCCGCAGCGCCGAGAGTGAATCCGCCCATCTCTGAGGCGATCTGCATCACCTGCTCCTGGTAAACCATCACTCCGTAAGTCTCTTTCAGGATCGGTTCGAGAATCTTGTGAAGGTATTCGACTTTCACCTTCCCCTGTTTGCGGCTGATAAAGTCATTGATCATTTCCATCGGCCCGGGGCGGTAGAGTGCGTTCATCGCGATAATATCGCCGATCACCTCGGGTTTGAGCTTGCGAAGGTACTCGCGCATGCCTGGAGACTCGAACTGGAATATACCGACCGTGTCCCCGTTGGTGAAAACCTTGAAAGTAGCCGGATCGTTGAGTTCCAGGCTGTCGAGATCGATCTTTTCCCCGGTCTGCTCTTCAATCGTTTTCAATGAGTCATGTATCACGGTCAGGGTGCGAAGGCCCAGGATGTCGATTTTGAGCAGGCCGATTTTTTCCACCCAGCTCATGTCGAACTGGGTGGTGATCTCATCCCTGCGCGGGGAGCGGAACAGTGGCAGGTAGTCAGTGAGTTTCCCCGGAGCGATTACCACGCCTGCTGCGTGGGTTGAGGCGTGGCGGTTGACTCCCTCGAGGGCCTTGCTGATCTCGATAAGTTTCCTGATCTTAGGATCTTTCTCTGCCATCTCAGCCAGGTCCGGCCTCATCCTGAGCGCTTTATCCAGAGTCATTTTGAGTTCTTCAGGGATCATCTTGGCGATCTGGTCCGCCTCCTCGTAGGGCATTCCCAACACCCGGCCCACGTCGCGGACCACGGCGTGGGCGCCCAATGTACCGAAAGTGATAATCTGGGTTACGCTGTCCTCGCCGTATTTCTCTTTCACGTATTGGATGATCCTGTCCCGGTCGCGGTCGGCAAAATCGATATCGATATCCGGCATGCTGATCCGCTCAGGGTTGAGGAACCGCTCGAAAAGGAGGTGATATTTCAGCGGATCGATATTAGTAATCCCCAGGCAGTAGGAGACCAGGCTTCCGGCAGCCGAACCTCTTCCGGGCCCGACCGGGATAACCATCTTCCGGGACTGGTTGACCAGGTCGCTGACAATCAGGAAATATCCCGGGAAACCTGTTCGCTTGATTATATCCAGTTCATAGCTCAGCCGTTTCTCGATTGCCTCGTCAACCTCGCTGTAACGCCGCTGAGCGCCTTCGCGGGCCAGTTTCTCCAGCAATTCGTTCTCGCTGTAGCCTTCAGGCAGGGGGAAAGCGGGAAGATGGTTCTGGCTGAAATCTATATCCAGGTTGCAACGCTCGGCGATCTCGACCGTAAGCTTGAGAGCCTCCTCGAAATCCTTGAAAGCAGCGTACATCTCCTCGGAGCTTTTGAAGTAAAGCTCCTGGGTGTTGAATTTCAGCCGATTGGGATCGTCGAGCGTCTTGCCTGTCTGGATGCAAACCAGCACGTCGTGAGCCTCGTGGTGTTCGCGGCAGAGATAGTGGGTGTCATTGGTCACCACGAGCGGGATTTCAAGCTCTTTGGAGATTTTGATCAACTCCGGCATCTGCTTGCGCTCGATTTCCAGACCGTGGTCCATGATCTCGATAAAAAAGTTCCCTTTGCCTAACAGATCACGCAAGCTTGCCGCCATATCGCGAGCCGCCTCAGGCTTGTCCCTGTAGATCAGGTCCCCCACTATGCCCTTGGCGCAGCCGCTCAGGGCGATCAGACCCTTGCGGTGCTCCTGGAGCACCTCCAGATCGATACGCGGCTTGTAGTAAAAGCCCTCCAGGTAGCCGATACTGGTTAGCTTGACCAGGTTCTTATAGCCTTCCTCGTTTTCAGCGAGCAGGGTGATATGGTTCGCCGCACGCCCCTTTTTGGCTGTCCGGTCTCTTCTGTCACCAGTGGTGATATAGGCTTCCATGCCGATAATCGGCTTTACCCCGGCCTTTCTGGCAGCGGTATAGAACTCTAATGCACCGAAAAGGTTGCCGTGGTCGGTGAGCGCAATAGCGGGCATGCCGAACTTTACGGCCCGGGCCACCAGGGGCTTGATCTTGGCGGCGCCATCCAGAAGGCTGTAGTCCGAGTGGTTGTGAAGGTGGATGAAGGGTTTATCCATCTGATTTCAGTTTTTAATCTCAGCTTATACAAAAATGAAGTAATTAATTATTTGTGTTATATTTGAATTTTAAAAAATAATCATCGATTTCTGGTCTTAGCTCTATACCTGCTCTTTCAAAACAATCTAATATTTCTGAATAGGCTCCATCGCCTCCAAGAAAATCCCAGAATTCTTCAGCAACTTTTAATTCTTTATCCAAATCCAGCATTCCTTTTAGTGTCCATCTTTCATATGGTTTTGGTTCGTAAGGATTATAGGGAATTGCGATATAAGAGTGAACATTAGCACTTGGATTTTTAAATAAGAAAATCGCTATCCATTCCAATAATGTTCTTTTAAAATCTTTAAAATTGCTGATATTAGGTTTTGCCGTTTTTAAATCAAATAAATGAATGGTTTCATCATTGCTTTTAACAAATAAATCTACCTTAACAGTTCTTATTTTGTTAATTTTCCCTTTATCGCAAACCTCTCTTATCCTTTCAATTTCTTCAACCTTATTAGGATTATTCCCTATTGTAAGTCCATTCATGATTTGTTGAATTTCAATTTGGGCTTGCTCACTGATGGTATCTCCTACCACATATTGTTTTTTTGCAAAAGTAAAGTTCAATCTTGATGAGGTTTCGGCAACAGGTTCAAAAATGGATGTACCAAAAGTAGTATTTAAAGAGTGGATGAAAGAAAATAATGCCATTCTGTCTCGACCAAGCAAACGATAATGAAACGGCATATTTTTTGTTTCTGGTTTGTATGATTGAAACTTTTTTCTCAGACTTTCCTTTATTACATTTTCAATTCTTTTTATTTGCTCTCTTGTAAGTGCCATTTATATTTCCTTTAAATGAAAAATGGTCTCTGCATAAGCCGATCTGTCTTTTTCAACTCTATTAAGTACAGGTCTTTTAAACTTATTAATAATTTTCATATTAGCTAATTTTGCAATTTCAGGATAAAGATTGTATTTATCATTTGCAACAAGCAAAATGTCATAATCATTTTGAAGATTAGATTTACAATTTTTTAATACTTCAGCGATTCCTTGAATATAAGAGTTTTTTGCCTCTTTTCCCTGTCCTTTGAATTTTGACCCTATTTCAAGATCATCTTTTCTTTCAAATCCAAATATCTCATATGAATACGCATGCTGGTCATGATAATCTATAAGGCCGACATAAGGCGGACTTGAAAAAATCCCCCTTATTTTTTTATTAGATAAAATTTTTGAAAGCTCAGGATTCATCTTTTTTGTTTCTTCAAAAATATCTATCGTTTTGCTATCTCCTTTTAAACAAATTTGAAATGTTTCAGTTCTTAATTTATAAAATTCTTTAAGTCGATTTAAAGTATCTATGGTATATCTTTGCCACCAGCCTTTAATTGAAAATATGGGCTTACAGATTTTTCCGTGCTTTTTACAGTAATATGTGTTTATAACGGGTTTTTTTAGTGTTGCCAAATCAGCATGTGTAGTTGCCCTGCAAGAACGAACAGTTCTGCTCAAAATTATTGCTAATATTTTTTTTATGTCTTTATTATGGATGGTCTTTAATCCCTCGATTAAACAATCGATTTCTTCTCTAACGGGTGATAAAAACCATTTGTCTAAGAAGTTATTATCTTTTTCCTGCCTTATTTTAATTTGATATTTATCTACTAACGTATAGTAAATATTAAGGAATTCCTTTTCTTTTTCTTTTGCGTATTCTCTTTCATTAATCTCACCTTTCCTCACTTTTCTCTTATATTCTGGAGAAGGGAAATATTTATAGTTGAATTTCTCAAGTTCATAAAGCAGTTGTTCTTCAAAGATTGTATTATTTTTTGTTTTTTGAAACTCTTTTAGTCTCGTTGTTAAGTTATTAATTGCTTCAGAGAGTAAAAACAAGTTGTGTTTTTCTATTTTAACATTGCTAATCATAACATTGAATGCCGAGATATCTACTCCAATTGCATGTATACCTAGTTCATTTGCTTGTACTAGGGTTGTCCCGCTTCCGCAAAAAGGATCAAGCACAATATCACCCTTTTGAAAATAAATATCTTTTTTAAACTCATCAGTATGTGAATCAAGAAAATACTCTACTAGTTGAGGAATGAATTTTCCTTTGTAAGGGTGTAGTCTGTGAACATGTTTTGTTCTTTCTGATTCTTTATATTCTACAAAGGATAAATTCCAATTAAGATCTTTCCCTAATAATTTTTTCCAATGGAGTTCTTTATTATAAGAGTCGTAATAAGATTTTAATTCTTCTATACTTATCAAAGGGTTTCCACTATTCCCATATTTCTTTATTCTTCCATATTGTAGTAAATATGAGATGTTTGAAATTGTTACTCTGCGTTTTAAATATTCTGAAGCCCATTGACTGGCTTTTTTTAAGTTAACTAGTTTTTTTTCTTCTTTTCCAAACAATTTGAGTTGACTCATATCTCCTTATCTCCAGTTTAGTTGAATTTTGATTGTTTAATTATTGATAATTCCAATTAACTCACCCTTTCAACCTGAAACTGTTCATGATTCTGTCAAGCTGGAAGATGAACCGGTATTTATTCAGCCTGGGGTTCGGAGAGAACAACAGGCAATCGATATAGTAGCGCCGGTTTTGCAAAGGGCTTTCTATGATCTGGCTGGTATACACCCCACCGCTTATCTCTTCAGTGTTTTCCCATGTGCCGTAAACCCGGAGACGTTCTATGTCGTTGGAGATAACCGTGGAGGTATCTACCCGCTCAACGTGGGTGAACATGTCTGGATAGATTTTTTCAAGCATACTGTGGCGCATCTCGGCCAGGGCCTTCCGGGAGAGATCAAGCGGTCCGGGATTTTCAATCCAGGTGACAAAAATGCTGCGTACCGGGTCCTGGTGCACAAAAAGAAGTTCGTTATCGGGAAGTGCGTCCTGGCGAATCCTCTCATAGACCCGGGGAAACTCGATAGAGAACCCGCAGCATTCCATCAGGGAATCGACAAGGACGAGGTTTTTCCCACTGTGATACATTCGCACCTTTTCCCTCTCTTCGAGCAGTTGCAGGAAATCATTGAATATCTTGTCGCCGTGGACTTTGATCAAGGGAAGGAGCTGCTCGTCGGTGCGGGCCGCGAGGCCCGCCACCCGCTGGCCCCGGGCCCAGATATCTTTCTGGCTGAAAAAAAGCCCCTGGCCCCGGCCGATCTTTTTCAGTGTCGAATCGTCCACTACCCGAGGCAGAAGTTTCTTGTTCTCCAGGGATTCGATTAGAATGATCTTATCCCATTCCTTGTAGTATTGCACATTGCCGGCTTCAACCTGAGCGATCTCAAAAATCGGCTCCCAGCGTACGGCGTGTATCGGAACCTCGATCTTCTTGCGCAGATCCTTTTCGGCTTTTTGCCAGATTTCATTGTCACAGATAACTAGGATTTCCTTTTCCCTGCCGAAAGCGCGCGGTTTCTGAAGTTGTATATCGCTGCAGGCGGCTGGCAACAGCAGGATTGTAATAACCAGAGTAAATAGTAACGCTCGCAATGGATAAGAAAAATTCATCACCGCTCCTTGCCGCGGGTAGAAGAACCGGCTAACTCTTTGTAATTTGCATAACTAACCGTAAAGTAAGAAGTTACACGTCAGCAAGCCGCTCTTTTTGAAGGTAATGTGTTTACAGGTTAGGGTCAAGAGTACGGTTCGATCATGGAGCGAGACACTTGCCTATCAGGAGGCGGCTGGGTAAATTTCACCGGTAAATGAGACCAACTAATGCGAGGGAAAGATGACATCATTCGAGGTTTATATCCAACCGGTAATCGAGGCAGAAGGTTGCCGCCTTATCAGTGAGGAAAAGAGTGATTTGCCCAGGATCAGCCTCGAACCGGGGGGAAGCTGGCAGAACGCATTGCGCAAGTTTTTGGCGCGCGTTCTGGGCGAGGTGCCGTTTTCAATCGATCTTAAAGACCTGGAAACTGTCGAAGACAAACAGTGCCCACAGCTTATAATCCATGTCAGGTGTTATCTGTCCCGGAAAACGCCCGTTCTGGACAGCGGCTATAGCTGGCTTGAACCCGGTTCTCCCGCAGGCAGGGTGGTGGAAGGCGCGAAGATCGATCCTGCCTGCGAGGTGGAGATGTTTACCGATGGCAGCAGCCGGGGCAATCCCGGCCCTGCTGGAATCGGCATCCTGCTCCGGCAGGAATCCACGGGGTTCCAAGAGGAATTGAGCCGTTTTATCGGTACGGCAACCAATAACGAGGCCGAATACCGGGCGCTGATCGAGGGGCTTAAAGTGGCTCTCGATCGTGGAGCGCGAAAGCTTATCCACCTCTCAGACAGTCAGCTTCTCGTGCGCCAGCTGGAGGGTTCCTACAGGGTAAAAGCCGCTGAGCTGAAGGTACTTTTCCGCGAAGTTAAAAATTTGATCGCCGGTTTCGTCTCTTTTCGCACACAGCATATCCCGCGAGAGGAGAACAGCCGGGCGGACAAACTCGCCAAACATGCCGGGGACGAACTGGAGGGCAGTAAACAATGAGAAAGGCAAAGTTACCAATCAAAATCGTTTTAACAATTGCTTTTATCCTTTTCTGCCCAGCCCATAGAGGATTGGCCGGTTCGATCAGGGACAACGGAATCTGGAGGCTGGGGCTGGACAACGAAACCGGGGCAATCAACGCGCTTCAGGCCAGGCACAACCTGGACCAGGAATGGATTGACTTTCTGTCCAAAGAAAAGGAAATTCCTGCCGCCGGGGTGACAGTCTATGACGTTGCCACAGGACGAACCTACCGCGCCGGTGATCCGGAAGTCGAACTGGTGGGGATAAACTGGGAGGACAACAGCGCGGAAATCAGGCAGAGAATCAAGCTTGACAGTGAAGAGGTAAATCTCGTTCTGAGCTATAGCTTTTCTGGAATCGAGCTTGTCTGGAAAGCTGTTCTTACCGGCAGCGGCGAGGACAACCGCAGCCTTCGGGTGGCATTCGAGCTCCCCCTTCTGTCAGGCTCCAGGCTCTGGTTTCAGAACCTGCCGGAGATGGTGAGAGCAGGCCGTGAGATGCAGCCTGGCTCTGCCTGGTATCTTCGCGCACCGGAGGGAATCGACAAGTTCGACAGCCAGTACCCGCGCAACGACTTGACACTGCCCCTGGTAGTAGTGATCGACCCGGAAAGAAAGCTTGGGGTCACGGTTTCTCATCCACTGGATACGCGACAGCCCTCGGCTGGGTTTGTCAGGGCTTTCCTTCCGGAGGGAACCCCGTGCCTGCAGTCGGTAACCGCGCTTGTGGGTCTGAGAGGCGTCAAGCCCCTGAGTGTGTCGGGCTATCTGGTTGCTCATCGGGCCTGCTACCGCCCGGCCCTTGAGTGGATGCTCGGCGAATGGCCCGAATATTTCGAACCGCACCCCGGGATTTACGGCAAAGGCGGGATCTATTCGATCGGCAGTCCCGGTACTGGAGCCAGGGGCGGTGACGGCAGGTACAATTATGAGGGTTTCCTCGACTACGAGGCCTTCTTTTTTGAGATGCACGCCCATTTCCCGTGGTACGGCCTCTATTTCCCGGACAACCCCCAGACCGATATATGGCCAGACCTGTCGAAAATCGAGCGTGGCGAGCCGCGGGAGGACAAACTCAGTGTTGCCATTATTAATCAGCGCCTGAAAAACCTGGATGCTGCCGGTTTCCATGTGTTCTATTACTTTGCGATCAATGACGGCTACCCGCCGGAGGCGGAGAGGCGCTGGCCGGATGCGATTGCTTCCTGGCCGGACCGGGTGGCGCTCTCCGGCTGGCGCGGAGGGGGAATCGAATACCGCAATATGAACGCGGATACATCTTTCAGCTTTGGCAAGGCTCTCGTGCGCCAGTTCGACGGTATCAGTTCCCAGGTTAAGCCGCTTGCCGGTATATTTTTCGATACGATCCACCACAACGACCTCGATTTCGCCCACGATGACAGCATCACCCTGGTCTATCTCGACTGCAGGAGCGTTCCGGCCTACAGTATCAATTTCTGCTATGATTTCTTTCTCGACTACATCTCAAAGAAACTTCACAGCCAGAGGCGGTATCTTTTTATCAACGGACCAGGAGTGATCCGCAACGCCAGAGGTGTGGATGCAATCATGCTCGAGGGCGAGGGAGCCCCGGAGTGGGAGTACGAGTTCGAGTACCGGCGGTTTCTCTCCTGCATGGTCCGGCCGATGATCTGGCTTTTCCCGAACCGTCCCCACAAGCGCCGGGAGATCCTTCTCCAGCGCTGTCTTCTCTATGGCGCAGTGCCAAGCGTGCCTCCCTCGGCGAGAGAGCGACCGCCGGATATACAGCGTAGCCAAGAGGATAGAAAGCTCTGGATGCCCTACCTTCCTCTTTACGAAACCCTTCGCGGAAGATGTCTATGTTTCGAGCCAGACCCTCTGGATGTTCCCACTGGTTTTCGCGGCGAAATCTTTACAATGCCTGAGAGCCGCTACGCTGTGGTGCTGATCAACGAGGGGATGTCTGTCCTCGACCCGGCCAACCGCGCCGACCCAACCATAACTCTCCGCCTGGCAAACCAGATAAACGATGTGCGGGTGATTACCCCCCTGGATCACAAAGGCCGAAAACTTCAACCGGTATACAGGGATAACGGCGAGATTCAGATCAAGGTGCCTGATTTCCGTGGCGCTGCGGTGCTGTTTCTCAGGCCGAAGTCCTGAATATAGTTATTCTTTTAGAGCAGTTTCTAGGGAGGTATCAAATGACCAACCGAAGAATGCCTGGATTTTTTCTCGTTTTCGGCCTGGTTCTGGGATTCCTGTCCGTCACAGAGGCTTTTTCTGCCGTTCGCCCGCCGGATCGCAAACCGCAATGGTGGCTCAGAGACGGAATCTGTTTCGTGGGAAACTGGGAGCCGCTGAGTTTCCGCATCCGCAACGGGAGGGTTCCCCGCGATTACCGGGCCCATTACGAGTTCGAACACCAGGAAAGCACTATCAGGGAGCTTAAGGGAGCGGGTGTCAACATGGTGATAACCCATTTCTACAAGGGGCTCGGCCTGAAACATGAGAAAGAGGATCTCAAATACACAGCCAGACTGGTAAAACACCTCAAGAAACACGGAATGTACGCAGGAGCCTATATCGGCAGCACCCTTTTTTCGGAAACTCTTTACAGGGAGATCCCCGGTTCCTCAGACTGGGTGCAGCTTAACCGCCGTGGCGAGCCGATTATCTACTCCAGCCAGTATTTCCGTGAAAGGGCGGATTTCACCCAGGCCGGCTACCGCGAGCAGATCAAGAAAGTGGTGGAAAAAGCAATTACTGAATACAAGATGGACCTGATCCATTTCGACAATTTCTACACCATGTTTCCCCTGGATGCCGGCTACACCAAGCACGTTGGGAGACTTTTCCGTGAATACCTCGAAAAAAAATACAAACCCAAGGAGCGGAAGGTGCGTATCGGATTCGAGGATGTCTCGCTCGTGCGGCCTCCCCGGGTGGCCAACCGGCCGATGGTGCCGGTCAGAGATCCGCTCGTGCAGGAATGGATCGAATTCCGGGTCGAGGTTTTGAGCAACTTTTTCAGGGAACTGTCCGGGCACATCCGCAGCCTCAATCCGGAGACTGTCGTGGAGTTCAATCCCCACGGTATCTGGGGCCAGAACAATGCTTACGTGAACGGAATGGACCACGCGCGCCTGCTGCCCTTGAGCGATATTTTCTGGAGTGAAGACCCGGACCACGCCCGATATTTTCCAGACCAGAGGCGGCTGGTCTCGAAAATCCGCTCATACAAGCTCGGCCGAAGGTTCGGCAACGCCCTTTTCAGCTACAACAACAGCCCCCTTGAGCTGGCTGAGGCAATGGCGTTCAACCGGATGTGCCTGGGTGATGTCCCCTGGTCGATGATCGAAAACGAGGAAGCCACAAAGATCAACCGCAACTTTATCCGCTTTTTCAACGAGAATAAGGAGCT
Organism: uncultured Gemmatimonadales bacterium; assembly: GCA_964548275.1. Lineage (GTDB taxonomy): Bacteria > Gemmatimonadota > Glassbacteria > GWA2-58-10 > GWA2-58-10 > JAUVUV01. The sequence continues at coordinate 70,438 of CAZJQI010000006.1, read as the reverse complement.
CTACCGCGAACTGGAGACAATCGCCGATGTAGCTGTGATGCGCGATTTCGAGTCTCTCACTTTCGGCGGCTGGGTGCCGTTTCTGGCCACCGTGCAGGCCGAGCAGGTGCTGATCCAGAACCGGGTGCCGTTTACCCTGCTTTTCGACCAGGACTGGGATAACCTGGAAAACTACAAAGTGGTGGTGCTGGCAGCGCAGGAAAACCTGAAAAACGAGGAGATCGGCCTGCTAAAGAGTTATGTGGAGGACGGGGGAGCTCTGGCAGTTGTGGGCAGGACAACAGGAGCCTATGACAGTTGGCGAAGGGCCAGAGAAGGTGAGGAAAGTTTCTGGAACCTTCTCGGCGCAGGCGATCTGGCCAGCGATCCCGGCAGCCCGGCTCGACTCACTCTGGGCAAGGGCCGTGTCTTTTATCTGCCCGGCTTCGAAAACCATCCCGCTGTGCCGGAAACAGATGATCAAATCCACCCGGACTACTGGTACTTGCCGCTTAACTGGGAAGAGTTCCTCGAAGGGCTCTCTTATTGCAGAAACGGTGATTACACTGTAACTGTCCAGACAAAACCTCACGTGGCAGCCGAGTATTACAGAAAGGGCAGGATGCGCCAGGTACACCTGGTAAATTACTGGCCCGGCCATCTGGCCAGATATATCCCGGTAATCGTTAACGATAATGGTTTGAAACTGAGCAAAGTCACTCTTTACTCTCCAGAGCACGATCCCCTGAAACTCGACCTGGGCCGTTACCGGGACGGGTGGATGGCACTTGTTCCGGAAGTCGATACCTACGCAGTGGTTGTGTTTGAATAGCAGGGAATCTGGAATGCCGGTTCGAGCTTTTTTAATCGAAAAGAATTCTTCGAGGCTTTGCTTCTGGGTAACGTCCCTGGGGATTGTTGTAGGGCGAACCCATGTGTTCGCCCGCGGGGAGAGTTGGTCAAAGAGAAAACCCGCTCCCATTTTGGAAGCGGGTTTTCTGCGGGGTGAGTCTTTTAGAGATTTACCGCCTTGACGGTAAATTTTTAGAGGCTAAAGCCTTATTTTTCAGGCACCTCCTTTTTGAAGACGCCCGATTATAACATGGATCGCCGTCCTGTCAAGTAAATTTCGCATTTTCATTAACCCAAAAACAATATAACTCTATAAAAATAAGCCTGTTAAAATCGAAAGCGGTTCATTGGGCCAGATCGAACGGCCAGCTAACGTGCTTATATATAAAGAGATAAGAAATACAACCAATTTGGACGAAACCACTTGAATTGGTATAAAATCCCTGCACGTCAAACTTCCTCTCCATCAAGCTGTTACCTTTATAACCGGCCTTTCAATACTCCAAAATTCAAAAAAAACGAAGAAAAACAGCACTAAATTGAAAATTTAGTTAATTTTTCCGCAAGATTTTTTTAAAGTTTCGTTTCAGAATACAGCCCCATACAGCCCCAAACATATTTTTTCACTGCCAGGGTGTTGTGGTCTGGATAAAAAAATCACAGGTAAAAATGAAAAAAAACAGGGGCGCAGCTTGCCGTGCCCCTTTGTAATTTCCATTTAATAAAAATATCGTGCCGATCAGGTAATCAGGGCCTGGTAATTTCTCCAAAACCCTGATCGTTCTTATAAAAACACTCATATACTCTTTTTGTGACCCACGATCTCTCAGCTATCTGCACGTATTCTTCCTCGTTTGCGCTGCTCAATATAAGATCAAAGCATGACCTGTTTACCCCGAGAAATGTTGGCCGCAGCTCTACAACCGTATCCGTGGTATCTGGATGGAGGAATTTTTCAGTTTTATCGTAGAAACAGCTGTCCATCACCACAAATTGAGCTTCGAGCCAGTATCTGCCTCCAGGCACGAATTTGAATGCATAATTCACAGGGTTCAAATCTACTGTGATAAAGTAACCGTAAATTTCATTCTCCTCGAACTCAGCAATACTCTCTCCAAATCGCAGAGTGACTACAATGAGATCGTCTTCCATGTTATCGAGGTCATCCGGCGGGGGATAATCCCCATCCACTTCGAACTCTGCATTCCCATATATGTCCCAATAAAGCAGATGAACCTCTTCAATAACAATTTTCTCATCTTCACAGGAAATTGATAATAAAAGGCTGAAAGCAATCAGGGCTGGCAAAAGCAACCATCTTTTTGGCTTCATTCGGAGTACATTTCCTTTCAGGTTGAGTGTGTTCATTCCTTATCTATTGCACCGAGAAAAAGACAACAAAAATTTTCTAATCCGGTAACCGGACAACCCACTGAAAGTCGGTTTGCACAGTTTGTCAAGCAGACCGGGAGGAACGGCCCGGGACCGTGTGGAAGGCTTCAGATCTCAATCATGAGGGGCCTTTTACCTCTTCCGACGGCTGCCGCTGGAGGAGCGTTGGGCTCCGCTGCTGGAACGTGATGACCCACCACCCGAGGACCTGGCGTTGCTCGGGGCCGGGCTTGAGCTGCGCGATCTTGACGGAGCGCTGCGGGTTGAAGGGGCCGGGCTTGAGCTGCGCGATCTTGACGGAGCGCTGCGGGTTGAAGGAGCCGGTCTGCTGCGGCTGCTCGAGCGCGAGCGGGATACCGAGCTAGCCCGTGGAGAACTGCTTGTGCTACGGCTGCGTGTAACACTGCGCGAACTGCTGCTTCCCCTGTAACTGCTGCTGGAGTCTGTACGGCGGCTGCTTGTCACACGTGAGCGGTTCGCAGGCGCCGATGTTGAACGTTGCCTGCTGGTAGTGCTTCTGTAAGTGCGGCTGCTACTGGCTTTGGTGCTGCTGCTTCCGGAGGAGATCTCCCTGTTCCGGGAAGAGGTGGCCGGCTTGTAGGCCCGGTCGTCCCTTGTGCTGCTTCGGCTTAAATCACGGTCGGCCCTTGGGACAGTTGTGCTGCGCCGACGGTCGGAGGTGCGCAGATCGCTCGTTGCGGCAGAGGCTGCCTTGCGTTTATTGGTCGAGGAGATTCCGGCGCGCGCGGTTCTGTCGCGGGTCGTTGCCGCGCCGGAATATTCCGCCGAGCGGTTGCGGCTGAAATTGTTCGGAGTCTGCGTGCCGGTATTATCCACCAGCGTGCTCTTGACATCGGAACCACTCTCCCTTGCCCTGGAAGATGCAGTTACAAGCCTCCTGTTGTCCGGACGGCTTGCGGCATCATAACCACGGAGGCGCGAGCCGGCGGCGGTTGAAGTGGCACGCGGAGCATCTCCGTATCTGCTGCGGTAATGCGCCTCTGTCTTGACATCTAAACGTTCGTATCGCCGGGGATTGGAAGTGCTATTTACATACCGGCGGTCGTAAAGCCGGGTGTAGGTGCGGTAATCGTTGTAATAGGCCGCAGAGGTATAGCCGTAGGGATAGTTGTGACGGTAGTAGTAAGGTGTGTACCAGCGGTAACCCACCCAGAAACCCAGATTCCAGTGGCTCCAGTATGGGTAGTAGTCGATGTAATAAGGGTCGTACCAGTCCGGGATGTAATTAAGGTTATAGTCGTACCACAGATCGTAGCTGAGAGGCCAGGGGTCGTACCGGTCGGGGATCCCGTCCCCGTCGGTATCCCACCAGGGCCTGGCGTAACGCGGGTAGTGGATTGTCTGGTAATGGTGACCGGGCGCGTAGATTATTGTTACATCGCCCTCGGTGTAGAATTCCGAGTCCTTGGCATCGGTAAAATATGCCTCCTCCGAACCGGTTTCTTCGTCGAAAAAGACAATGCACTTGAGATCAAGAAAACCGTATTCCTTTTCCCTGCTTTTGAACTCGGAGCTGTAATAACCGATAACCCGCAGGGTGTAGCGATCCTCCATGAAATTGACCTTCCCGCGCACTTTTTCGATCAGTTCCTGGTTGTCAGGCCCGGCGTCCTCGTGCACGTCTATCTTGAACACCCTGTCTCCGTCCACAACTTCGAGCACGAAGTCGAGGTCCGGGTTGTCATCGTAGTCGCCGATAATCGGGGTTCCGATAAACTCATCCGCCTCGAATTCTTCAACAGCTACACCATGGTTTTCCGCGATTACCGAGGTGGTTCTGGCGTGAGTTGAACAGCCGATAAATAGCATCGTGGCCAGGAGCAGTAATGCCGGGCAGTATCTGGAGGGGATGGGAACTCTTTTCGGCTGCATGGCGACCTCCTTTGGGGAGGAGAAATTTCAGGGGAAAATCAACAAAGAATATTCGGCCATAGTTTGTTACTCGGTTTTTCTAACCTTTTAGACGGAATGGAACGCGAGCTATTCAAAAAAAGACAGGTTTTTACCTCTTGATTAAAGAGTGAGGAGCATTTTTGACTGTCGGTATTTCTTGGCAGCAGGGGGATCAGCGGTCTAGTCTCCCTCTTTATGGCTCCTGAGCTCATCTCGGATTTTGGCCGCATCTTCGTACCGTTCCTCGGTGACTGCCTGGGTGAGTTCCACCTGAAGTTTTTCGATTTCGGTCATTGGCTTGTGGGCCCTGATCGCTTTGAACATTTCCGTGAGCGCTTTTTTTGACCGCTCCAATTCGACCTGAAACTCTTCGGCGTCAACCTCCGGGAGATTGGCGATTTTCTCGGCAGTGTTCTCCACTATCCTGAGCGCGTTCTCGAAGTCCTGTTTTTCCTGAATTGCCAGCATCGCCCGCGCGGTTGCGTTGATTCGAAGGATATACGGCCACCACTTCTCCATATTCATCCGGTCTTTTTCGCGCTTTGCATAGCGGTTAACGAAGCGGAAAAGCTCCATGTTGCGTTCGGTGTCGCGCACGACCCTGTTGTAGTCTTGTAGCTGGAGAAGGAAGATGTAGCGGTTGTAAATCCGGAGACTTTCATCGAAAAGCTCAGAGCAGGCGGAGGCATCGAGGCTGAACCCTTTGGTAGTGCCGCGGGCTCTTTCATACCGCTTGAGTGAAAGGCGGTAATAATCGAAGGCGAAATCATAGCCGTAGGGCTGCTTTCCATCGGGACGGCTGTCCAGTTCCATCTGCAGTATGCCCTGGAAAGCCGCGTTGTCCACGCGGACCTGGATTTTCTCCCGGCCGTCATCGCCCACTATCTTACGGTAGGTTTTTCCGGGATCGAATTCCCAGTTCTGCAGAATATGTGAAATATCGTGCGACATTGCCTGGCTTCACCGAAAAACTGTAACTGCTAATATATACACCACGAGAAAACAGAAATGTTCCCTCAGGTTTTAATATCGGACTCACTTTAAATTTAATGAAAAATGAATTTTATAGCAAGTTAGGATTGGTTGCCACAGGAACGATGATTGACAAACAGCACGGTGCTTCTTAGCTTTTTTGAGACTCGCCGGCGGCGTGTTCAAATTGCAACTTTGGGCGGGTGTTTCCTTGATCGCCCGGGCAGGAGAACGGATGAACGTTATTCTGAAAAAACCAGGCAGGCGAATCTGGACAGCTCTGATAACGCTGCTGCTCAGGGCACAGGTTGCCGCTGGAGCAGATTCCCCAGCCACAGTTTCCGGAGTGAACATTCACTGGCTGGATGTGACCCTGATTGTTATTTTCATGGCCCTGATTCTCTGGTTCGGTTCGCGTTTTTACAAATGGGTCGGCTCTGCAGAGGATTTCACCCTGGCCGGGCGCAATCTTCCTCCTTTTATCCTTGCCGCTACCATGGCCGCGACCAATATCAACCTCTACGGGATAATCAGCCAGACCGGCACGGTTTACAGGCATGGAATATCGATTATCTGGCAGGGTTGGACCGGTTGCATGGCCCTTGTGCTGGCCGGCCTTTTTATCCTGCCGATATTCAGGCGGCTGCGTATCGCAACGGTGCCGGAGTTTCTCGAACGGCGCTACAGCCGCACAACACGTGGTCTGGTTGGACTTTTCAGTGTTATCCGGCTCGCTTTTTGGCTGGGAGTAGTGCTCAACACCGCGGTAAGGGCCTCAGAAATGATCTCAGGCCCCGGGGTGACCGAGGTGTTTAACAATTACGGCTACTCGCTCGGGCTGAAACAGGGCTGGATGATCGACGGAAGCTATATTTTCTGGGTCGTGCTCTACTCGGTGTTGGTTATTATCTACACTTACCTGGGTGGAATGTGGTCGGTGGCGATTCTCGATGCGCTGTGTTTCGTGTTTATTATCCTCGGCGCACTGATCGTGATGCCGCTTGCCATGCGCGCGGCAGGAGACTTCCCGGGAATGGTCGAAACCCTTTCACAGATCAGCCCGCAGCATTTGGACCTGATGCCTGCCACCGGTGCTTACAGTTGGAGTTTCGTGCTGGCAATATTCTTTCTCGGCATCCAGTGGGCAAGTACTGATCCGGGCCTGGTGCAAAAATCTTTCAGTAGCAAGGATACCAGAAGCCTGGCCAGGGGTCTCGTGCTGGCGGGCCTGGTCACTGTGCCCTATATCCTGCTCACTTTTATGCCTGCCCTGGCCTCCCGGGTGATATTTCCGGAACTGGCCCATCAAGATTACGCTTACCCCGCCCTGATGGTCAACCTCCTGCCAATGGGCCTGATGGGCATGGTTTGCGTGGGTCTGCTGGCTTCTCAGTTCTCGACAATCGATGCAAATCTCACCAGTGCGGCAACCATTTTTACCAATGATATCTATCGCAACCTGATAAGGCGCAAGGTCTCCGGCCGCGAGGTGCTCTGGATCATTCGCATGGTCACCCTGATTATCGGCGTGCTGATGATTTTTTTCTCCTTCCTTATACCGTTTTTCGAAAATGCGGTAGAGGCCTATCTTACCGTGATCAGTTTCATGGATATGCCGCTTTTCGTGATTGCGGTGCTCATGGGGCTGCTCTGGCGCAGGGCCAGCAGCAAGGGCGCTTTCTGTGGATACCTGGGCGGTATCCTGATCGGCGCGGCGGTGCTTTTCCCGTTCAAATACGCTCAGGCTTTCGGGCTTGATCCAGGCTCGTGGTTTGCCCGAAACCATATGCTGGCCGGTACATTGGCCAGTGCTCTCGGTGCCCTGGTTGTCTGCGTGATTGTAAGCCTGCTGACAGCTGCACCTGATCCGGAGAAAGTGCGCACTGTCTGGTCGATGAAGAAGGTCAGTGAAGAGGAGAGCGAATCGGGAAAGATATACAACCTGTGGCCTGTGTCTTTGCCCGGTCGCTTGTGGCTGGGGTTGATGTTTGCTGGCTGCGCTCTGTTTCTGGCAGGGGTGTTCGCCGGTTCGGCCGGGGCTGCTGCGGCTGGCTGGATTGCAGTAGCCGGAATGGCGGTTTTCTTTCTGGGGGCCATGGCCAGGCTTCAGTATGAATGATTCACCTGGATAGTATTAATAGATTATATTCAAAAATTATTGATTATCCTTCTAGCCCGGATTATTCATAAATTGGTAAGACGTTATGTTTCCCCGGGGCCTGGGGGGCGGCGGGCGCATGAAATGCGCGCCGTTGCGCAAAAGCGCAACGGTCTGTGCGACTTCAGTCGCACAGACGCCGCCCCCTCCCTCGGTGGCTGATAAAAAACTGAAAATAAGTGATTAACCCTGTCAAGGTCTGGGTTTCATGAATAATCCGGGCTAAATTGGGATACTGGTAGTGGTTATTCAAAAGATCGATGGCTTTAAATATTGAAAGAGGTCAGCCGGAATTGAGCAAAGTAAAAGAAGCTGTTTCCCGTTTCCGCCAAGGAAGTAACTGCGCCCAGGCGATCCTGGCCACCTACGGGACGTCCTACGGCATTGACCGGCAACTTGCCCTCGAATTGGCCATGGGCCTGGGCGGCGGCATGGGCCGGGGGGGAGAGGTCTGCGGTGCGGTCAGCGGCGCGGTTCTGACAATCGGGCTGAAAACAGGCATAGAGGGCGACACGCAATCAAGGAAAGTAAAAGAGGAAACCTACCGTAGAGTCCGGGAGCTTTTTGAAAAGTTCAAGGCCCTGCACGGCTCAGTGACCTGCAGGGGGATTCTCGGCTGTGATCTCAGCACGGAAGAGGGGCTGAAAGAGGCCCGGGAAAAAGACCTCTTTTCAAAAATCTGTCCGGATTTTGTCGCCGATGCCGCCCGGATCCTTGAAGAGGTACTATCCGATTGAGAAAGGCCGCTATCGCAGAGCGCATTAAACCGTAAGTAAGAAAAACATTGGAAGGGTCTGATGAAACTCGGAGAACTGGACACACCTGCCGCGTGGGTCGACCTGGATGTGATGGAGCGAAATCTCGCACGCATGGGCAACTACTGTAAAAAGCACGGCCTTGCTCTCAGGCCGCATATCAAGACCCATAAGGTCCCGGAACTGGCCTATCGCCAGCTCTCCTCCGGGGCGGTGGGGATCACCTCGGCCAAGGTGACCGAGGCCGAGGTGATGGCCTCTGCCGGGCTGGATAATATCCTGATCGCCTATCCTGTGTGGGGTGAGCACAAGTGGCGAAGGCTGGCCGAACTGATCAGGCACGCAACAGTTGCGATCGCCACGGACAGTGTCGAGCACGCGCGCGCTCTCGCCAATGGGATGGGGAAGGCCGCAAAGCAAATCTCCCTGCTCGTAGAGGTTGATCTGGGCTCCAGCCGCACCGGGCTGCCAATCGATGAAAACCTCCCGAAGAGCCTGACTCGCATTGCCGAGACCGGCATACCGGTAAAGGGGCTGATGATATACCCTGGACATATCAGGGAAATCCAGGAGGGAACTATCGAATGCATGGGTGAAAGCATAAGCTCGGCGATTGCTGAGTATGATAAAGCAGGCCTCACCCTGTCTGTGGTCTCAGGAGGCAGCACGCCGACCGCCTTTTATTCCCATCTGCTGCCCGGTGTTACCGAGATACGGCCCGGAACCTACATTTTTTACGACTGCAACTGCGTGAGAATCGGTGCTGCCGCCTGGGAAGACTGCGCCCTGAAAGTGCGCTGCCGGATAGTCAGCACCTCGGTGGAGGGAGGAGCGATAATCGATGGTGGCAGCAAGACTTTTTCAGACGCGGCGAGTATACATGGTTCAGGTTTCGGTCGGCTGGTGCAGTGCCCGGAGGTGCTTTGCGAGAAGATGAACGAGGAACACGGCTACCTGAAACTTGAGAGCAGCGGTTTCTCTCCCGGCGCTGGCGACCTGGTGGACGTGATCCCGAACCATGCCTGCACCACAGTGAACATGCACCATTTGCTCTATGGTGTCCGGAACGGCAGAGTGGAAGAAATCTGGCATGTTGCCGCCCAGGGTAAAATCCACTAGATGATAATTGCGCTATCTGCTTTTTCCCAAAATTGTGGGGAGTGTGAAAATGAAGAAAATTCCATACAATTCGGCCCGGATTGTTTTATTCGCCGCTGTCATGGCGAGTTCCACATTCGCCCAGGGGATTAGGCCCTGGCCGGAGAACCCATACTACTGGGAATTCCAGGGCAAGACGACTCTTCTGCTTGGTGGGTCGATTGATGACGACCTTTTCCAGTACGAGGGATTTGAACAGCAGCTCGACACCCTGGTCGCCTGCGGGGGCAACGTGATCCGCAACACGATGGCCTCCAGCGATACAACCCGGCCCTGGCCGTTCGCTAAAGTGGGCGATAAATATGACCTCAACCGTTTCAATCCTGAATACTGGGATCGTTTCTCCCGGCTGATCGAGGCCGCCTCACGCCGAAACGTAGTGGTGCAGGTGGAAATCTGGGCCACGTTCAACTACTACCGCGACAACTGGACATATTTCAACCCATTCAATCCCGGGTACAATATCAATTATGCGCCTGAGGAAAGCGGCCTGCCCACGGTAAACAGAAGCCATCCCACCAGGGCGGACAACCCCTTTTTCCGCACTGTTCCCAAGTATATGAACAACAAGGTGGTACTACCCTATCAGGAGCGCTTTGTCGACAAGATCCTCTCTTATACTTTCAAGTACGATAACGTGCTCTATGCAATGGACAACGAAACCAGTGCGGACCCTCGCTGGGGTGAGTACTGGGCGGATTATATAAAGAAAAAAGCGTTGGAGGCTGGCAAGGAAGTTTGTGTAACCGAGATGTGGGACCCCTGGGACCTGAAACACGAGTGGCACCTTTACACAATCGACTACCCGGAAACCTACAACTTTATCGATATCAGCCAGAACAACTGGCAGGAGGGCCAGCGTCATCAGGACGCCCTGGCCTATGTGCGTGAGCGTATAGCCGATAATCCCCGCCCGATCAACAATACCAAGGTTTACGCTATGAGGGGCGGGGAACGCTGGCTCAATTCCCGCCTGGCGGTGAGCCGGTTCTGGGGTAATGTCTGGGGTGGCTGTGCGAGCACCCGATTCCATCGGCCCACGCCGGCCGGGCACGGTATCGGGATCAACCACAATGCCCGGCGAGCGATCCGGGGAATCCGTGAGATCCTTGCTCATTTCGACATATTCAGGAGCGCTGTCCAGGACCGCCTGCTTAAAGACCGCGCCGAGGACGAGGCCTATTGTCTGGCCTGTGAAGGACGCTGCTGGGCGGTGGTGTTCCCGGACGGCGGCCGGGTGCTGCTCGATCCGCGAGGTGCTCCTGAAGGCGCAAGATTCGAAGTACGCTGGTTCGATGCAGAATACCTCGCCTGGCAACAGCCTTACGGGATCGAGGCCACACCCATGTTGCCGCTGGGAACTCCCGGACATGGGCGCTGGGTGGCCCTGGTAAATGTAAAATAAGCGCTGCAACCGGTGGACGGGCCGCTGGTTTGCATGAAAAAATCATCCCGTTTTCTGGATGCGCCCTTTTGGAGGATAGCTCAGGTTTGAGTATGAACGGTAATCCTGTGATTCGAGCCCGTGGTCTGAAAAAATGTTTCGGGTCACTCACCGCGGTCGATGAAATAGATTTCGAGGTTTACCGGGGGGAGTGTTTCGGGATCCTCGGCCCGAACGGTGCGGGCAAAACCTCGACCATGCGCATGCTTTATAATTTCAGCCCCCGCACTTCCGGCACACTCGAAGTATTCGGCCTTGACCCGGCCCGGGATGGTGTCCGCCTGCGCCAGGTGATCGGGGTGGTTCAGCAGACAAACAACCTGGACCTGGAGCTGACCGTGCGGGAGAACCTTGAGGTTTATGCCAGCTATTACGGAATTAACATAGGCAAGCTAAAAGAGCGTATCGATGAATTTCTCGATTTCATGGAGCTTACACAGAAAGCCCGCGCCAGGATCAAGCAGCTTTCCGGAGGCATGAAGCGGCGTTTGACTATCCTTCGGGCCCTGGTTCATGAACCGCGGCTTGTGATTCTCGATGAACCCACCACCGGGCTCGATCCCCAGGCCCGCCACCAGATATGGGCCTTGCTGCGCAGGCTGACCGGACAGGGCGTGACAGTAGTGCTCACCACCCATTACATGGATGAAGCCGAACGGCTCTGCGACCGGCTGGTTATCATGGACCGGGGTAAAATCCTGCATACAGGAGCGCCAGGTAAGCTGGTCGTGGCTCACCTGCCGAGGTTTGTCCTTGAGGTGGACCGGTGCAACCTGGCCGATACCTGGAAGCTTACAAATCTGGAATTCGATTACTACGGAGACCGTGTGTTTTTCAAGGCCGATGAAGAAAGTGCCTTCTCGGCAGTTCCCTACCTGGATAACAGTAGAAAAGGAATCCTGCGCCCGGCGAATCTGGAGGATCTGTTCCTCAAGCTTACAGGAAAGAGACTGATCGATGAATGATGCGGCTTTCGATTTGCCTGTGGCCCCGCCCTCGATGGGAAGGATTTTTTCGGTCTGGCGACGGCATCAGCGGGTATACTTCAAGTTTTTCCTGGCCAATATGCTGCCACCGTTCCTGGAGCCGCTGATGGTGATTCTGGCGCTGGGGGTGGGCCTGGCGGCCTACATGAAACTCATACAGGGTATGTCTTACGCTGCGTTTCTCGCCCCCGGGATGATCGCTGCCTCGCCCATGTGGTCCGCCAGTTTCGAAACAACCTACGGCACTTTTATCCGAATGGAATACGAGAAAATATACGAGGCGATCCTGGCAAGCCCGGTTTCCTTTGTGGAAATGGTTGTGGGCGAGGTGCTCTGGGTCGCCTCCAAATGTTCGATGTTCAGTTTCGGGGTGTTGCTGGTGGTCGCCAGCTTCGGGCTGGTCGGTTCCTGGTGGGCTCTCCTGGTTGTGCCGCTGGGCTTTCTGGGAGGAATGGTATTTGCGCTGCTCGGCATTCTGGTCACTAGCCGGGTTAAAGAAATCAATAATTTCAACTTCTACCTCACCGGTGTGGTCACGCCGATGTTTTTTTTCAGTGGAGCCTTTTTCCCGCTTAGCGAACTTCCCCGGGGCCTTTATGACTTTGCTCTGGCCCTGCCCATGACTCACCTGGTAGCTCTGATGCGCGCCTGCTGCACGGGACACTTCGACCCAGGGCTGGCTGTTAATCTGGCTGTTCTTTTCGCTTATTGTGCGCTTTTTTGGCCCCTCGTGGTGAAAATGCTGCGCAGGCGAATCGTGGTCTAATTGCTGTTGACCAGGCTTTCTGTAATTCGAGGGATGAAATGGCAAAAGTAGTAAAATCAGTCGTAGCGCTGTTTTTAATCGTTTTTCCTGGCTGCAGTTTAAAAGGCCCTGCCAGCTACTCTTATGATGTAGTGGTCATGGGTGGCACGCCCTCAGCAGTGGCGGCAGCCGTGGCCGCCTCCAGGCAGGGAGCCAAAGTCTGTCTTATCGCACAGAACGAACACCTGGGCGGGATGATGGCCTCCGGGCTTGGCAACACCGACTCCGGTAACCCCGATTATATCGGCGGTATTGCGGCAGAGGTCTTTCGCAAGATTGCTGCGCATTATCGCAACACCTACGGGCCTGAATCAGACCAGTTCAGAAGCTGCAACTATGGTCTGCGTTTCGAACCCCACGTAGCCGAACAGGTATTTGAACAGCTTGTCAAGGCAGAAAGAATCGAGGTGCTCCGGGGCTGGCTTCTGGCCGACTGCCACGCTGAACTGAACAAGATAGAGAGTGTAACTGTCCGCCACAGGAAAACAGGCCAGCAGAAAGAGATCGGGGGATTGGTATATATTGACGCCACCTACACCGGAGACCTTTTCGCCGAGGCTGGCGCACCATTTTATCTGGGCAGAGAGAGCCGCAAGGTGCTCGGAGAAAAACTCGCCGGCCATATCTATCAGGACCACCAGAGCCGGGAACCACTGCCCGGCGGCACTGGGGCAGGAGACAGCCTGATTCAGGCCTACACCTACCGTCTCTGCCTCACAGACAGCGCCGAAAACAGCGCCGAGTGGCCGGAACCGGAAAACTTTGACCCCGGACAATATAGATTACTCTACGATTTTATCCGGGCTAAAGGCAAGCTTACGTTCAAGGATTTCATGATTTTCAGCCCACTGCCCAACCGTAAGTACGATATAGACAATAACTGTTTCTGCTGGCTTTCCACGGACCTGATCGGCGCCAGCCAGAACTATCCGGAGGCTACTGATGAGGAGCGCCTGGAGATTGAAAAAAGGCATATGGAGCATATCCTGGGTCTCTGGAAATTCCTGCGTGACGATCCCGGAATTCCCGCACAGTTGCGCAGCCAGTTCAATCGCTTCTACCCGGCAAAGGATGAATTTGCCGACAACCGGCACCTGCCGTTTCAGATCTACGTCAGGGAAGCCAGACGCCTTCACGGTATTTACACTTTCAGCGAAAAGGATGCGCTCAGCGACACTCTGAAAGAAAACGTGGTTGGTATGGGCAGCTACCCGATGGCCTCCCACGCCACCGGCCAGCTCAGGCCGGGATACCCCTGGAAAGAGGGATTTTTTATCAAGCCCTGCAGGCCGTATCAGATTCCTTATTTTATCATGACACCGGTGTGGGTCAGGAATCTGCTGGTCTCCTGCGGTGTGTGTGCCAGCCATGTGGGCTATGGGACTCTCCGCATTGAGCCTGTTTTCATGATCATGGGCCATGCCGCGGGCGTGGCGGCCGATCTGAGTAATAAATACAACTGCGAGGTGGATGAGATCCCCGTGCCCGAGCTCCAGGAGCTACTTCGCGAACAAGGGGCGATCCTTTCCCATGCCGGGGTGCGCCCCTGGAAAGAAGGGATCGAGTTCGATATCCAGGGTGTACCGAGGAAAAAACAGGGCCGGTAGCAATTTTATACCTTTTCTGTCGCCTTTATCCCGGACCGCATGCTCCCACATAAAGGTGATTTTTCAGTTTCTCGGCCGCAAAATGAGTTGAAAAACCCTCCTGACAGCTGATTCTTTCCCGCTGCAAGCCGCGCCAGGCAAGCAATCATCTTTGCCGCCTTTGGCAGGAGAGCAAGCTGAAAGCTAAGAATACAGCAACGCCTTGTTGTGCAGACTTGTAAGCTGGTGTGAAATGATTCCGGAATTTGCATGCAGGGAGAAGATAGCGAAATAGTATAAAAATGCTCCTGTCACGCACCCTGTTAAATAAACTCATGATAATTAGATTGCAAAAATTTTGATTTTAAGCTATTATAGGAATACTTCTGCCCGATTTCGGGCCTGTCCGGGCATGCCCTAACCTGGCGCCTGACAGAACTTTTTGGAAACCGTTTCTTGACAAGCAACGATTTTTAGGTTAAAAATTATAAACAGATATAAAATAGAGGGATAAAACGATGAAAGATTTACTTACTCCTAGAGAACTCGCAGAGCTCTGTGGCGTGTCTCCTGATACTGTAAGATCCTGGTGTTTCCGGAAACAGATCAAGTTTGCCTCTACCCCCGGCGGGCACAAGCGATTCCGCCGCCATGATGTGCTTGAATTTCTCAAAGAACGTGGTTTTCCTCTGCCGCCGACCGATAAGATATCACCGATAAAAGTTCTGGTGATCGATGACGAGGATTCATTCCGTAAGAGCCTGGTCGGCGCCCTTCAGAAAGAACCTGCGTTCAATGTCAAGGAGGCTGGCGACGGTTACGAGGCGGGCAGGATGATTGGTGAATTCGAGCCTGATGTTCTAGTGCTTGATCTGGTCATGCCGGGAATCGACGGGTTCAGGGTTTGCCATGATTCCAGGGCCCGTAAAGGTGGTGATCAGACCAGGATTATTGTTGTTACAGGATATCCTGACGAGGTGATGTTCCAAAGAGCCCGGGAGGCCGGTGCGGATGAATGCCTGGCCAAGCCGGTTGATATGAATACCCTGATGGACATGATCCGCAGCCTGTATCAGTCTCCCAGACAGCGCAGAACCAGGGGACGCAAACCAAAGAGAGCCTCCAGCGAGATTTAGAACGTTCCGGGTGCCGGTTGTTAGTTATCGGAAAAACTGTTGCGGCCACAATGGAATTTTCCGTTCTTTTACCGGTTGTCTTTCCCGTTTCGACAAAGTATAAACGGCAGGAGGAGAATATTTCTCCGCTCGCAGCAGTTTTTCCCTGATGTTTTACGCCACTGTGAACCATTCTTCCAATCAGAGGTTTTCTTTCCCGGAATAGATACCAGCGTAGTGATACAATTCGCTTTTTTGATTCTGGAAAAGTCCTCACCTAGTTCCCCCCGATTCGGTAGTTTCTAATATTTTTCGAGGTCGTTTGTTTTGATGAAAAAGATTTTTTAATTCCCAGGATACAGCGAAAAATTATCTGCAAGATTTTATTTATTAGCAAGGACGAAGAGTGTTGGAAAATAAGGCCAGCGTATTAAAACACCTATTCAGTTCGGGACCAGTGAATTAGCTTTGCGGTTGGGTCGCATTTCAAGCCGGTTCTGGAACAGATCGCAGGAGGCAGCCTATGCCCGATAAAAGTAAAAAGATAAAAGAACTGGAGCAAAGGGTAGCCCAACTCGAGGCCAAGCTTGTCAGGGCGCGTAAAATCGAACAGCGCCTTCAACAGGCCGAAAGGATAGGCCTCGAGAAGCAACAAAGGATGTTCAAGCTTTCCAAAGAGATTCATTTATTCCGGGCCACAGTCGGCATGCCCGAACTTTACCTGGACGAGCGCTGGAGAGCTGTTGGCTATTCAGGTAATTTCGCACATCTGACTAAAAGTGTGGTTGAGTTTGCTGACCGGAAAAGACACATTCGCGATTTTCTCCAGCACGGGGATTTTAAGAAAATCGAGGATTATCTCAGGCGCGTGGAGACTCTCCGCGGTTTGCCTTATGAAAATGGTCGGCGCTGGTGTTTGAGATACAAAGGCCCGAATTCAAAAGAGCGAATAGGAAAAGAATGGATAGCCTTTAGAACAACTGATAAGAACAACTGGAGAATTACCGAGGAGAATGGGGTGGTAAAAATAATCCACGATCAGCACTTTGAAGATAAACAGGACTGTTATTTGATTGCTGCGGAAGAGTACGGCGGGCCAGAGGAAGACATCAAAATATCCTATAAAATAAAAACATCGAAAAATGAAAATCTTATCAAAGACCTATCACTGATTATTTCCGCCGGTTCAGGCTATGAGGAAACCCTGCCGGACTTGGTCGGCTATTCTATCTGTACCGGGAGCTGCGATAATACGGCCGCCGTTATCCAGCGGCAGGTCGCGGACCTGGTCACCACAGACGAGTCACTTGAACCTGATACAGAATACCAGGTCATAGTGGAACGTATCGGGGGCAGGATACGCAGAAAGCTAAAAAATTTGCATACGGGTAAGATGGCTCCTGAGCTTGAATTGATAGATTCCAACGCAATTTTCGACTTCCAGAATCATGTCGGATTCACCTCCTTTTCCGGGGAGGCTGAATTCTTCGAGATAAAAATATACACTCGCAAGTCCCTCTTTAACATTGATCAGTTCAAGATACCGTTTGATATAGAGGTCGGTATCAGGGAGAAGGCCCTGCAAGGAAGATTTTTCAGGCTGAAGCTGGGAGTGATGGAAAATGACGGGGTGCTGTTTAACTCGCTTTTGTTCGAGGATATTACAGAACGAAAACGCGCTGAAGAGGCACTGCGCAAGGCAAGCGAAGAGCTGGAGCAGAGAGTTAACGAACGAACCGCGGAGTTGGCGATAATAAATAAAGAACTGAGAGTGGAAACTCTCGAGCGAAAACGTGCGTTAGAGGCGCTCAGAGAGAGCGAAAAAAAATACAAGACCCTGGCTGAACACACAAATGACATCGTTTATTCGGTGAACGCGGAAGGCGTTTTTACCTATGTCAGTCCCCAGATAAAACGTTACGGCTACGATCCGGAGGAGATTATCGGTCGTACTGTCCAGGAATGTATCTATCCAGAAGATATAGAACCCACTCTTGCAGATTTTCAGCGCACAGCAGAAACAGGCGAGGAATTCCCCACCCAGTTCAGGATTGTCGATAAACAGGGGGGCCTCCACTGGGTTGAGGAATATGGGAGGGTCATTCGGGATGATGAGGGAAATTTTAGCGGCCTGACCGGCGTGTTGCGTGATATCAGCCAGCGCAAAAAAGTCGAGGAGGAACTGCAAAAATACCGGGACAGTCTTGAAGATCTGGTTAAGGAACGCACAGCAGAATTAACCAGGGCAAACCAGCTGCTGGAAAAGGAAATTCTCGTACGCAAAAGGACAGAGAAAGCTCTTCGTAAAAGTGAGGAGAGCTACCGTACCGTCGTGGAAACGATGAAAGAGGGTCTGGTGTTGGTGGATGAGAATTTGAAACTGACTTTTGTCAATGACGCGCTTTGCAGGATCACAGGATTTACGAAAGAGGAGCTTCTGAGAAGTAATGCGTTGGTATTCCTGGATGAAAAATATCAGGATGTTGTAAAGGAGCGTTTCCAAAAAAGACAAAAAGGGGATATGGACTCCTACGAGCTGGTGATAGACGGTAAAGATAAACGCCAGATTCACCTCCTCATCTCTCCTTACCCGCTGTCAGGCGAAAAGAGGGAGTTCAGGGGTACCGTGGCGGTTGTAACCGACATCACCGAGCGCAAAAGGGCTGAGGCGGCCCTTCGCGAGAGTGAGGAGCGTTTCCGCACCATCTTCCATTCGGCTGCGGTAGCGATCTGGGAAGAGGATTTTTCCGGGGTGAAAGCGGAGTTTGAGAAGTTGAAAGCCTGGGGTGTCAAGGATTTCCGCAAGTACGTGGACCAACACCCGGAGTTCGTGCAAAAGGCTGCCGGACTGATAAAAGTACTCGATGTAAATAGTACTGCGCTAAAGCTTTACGGCGCAAAGAGCAAGAAAGAACTGCTGGCCTCGGCCGACAAGGTCTTCTTGCCCGAAACCCTGCCGGCATTCAAGGAAGTGATTATTGCCCTGTCCGAGGGGAAGGAAGAGATCGAAACCGAGACTGTTAACGGTACCCTGGATGGAAGGCGTTTAAATGTTCTCAAGAGGACTTACGTTCCGACCGGGAGATCGAAATTCGTCAACCTGCTGGTAAGCGTTATGGACATTTCGGATATCAAGCGGGCGGAAGCAGCTCTGCGCAAACGAGTGGAGTTCGAGTTTCTTATCACCACAATATCAACCAAATTTATCAATCTCAGACATGAAGAGATTGACCAGGGTATCGAGCAGGCGCTGAAAGCGATCGGCGAGTTTGACGGCGTTGACCGCAGCTGCCTGTTCCTGCGTTCAGATGACGGAACAAAGGTGAGCAATACCCACGAGTGGTGCGCTGACGGAATCAAGCCACAGATAGAAGAATTGAAAGAACTGCAGATCGAGACCTTTTCATGGTGGGCGGATCGTTTTTTGAATAAAAGAGAAGCCGTTCATATACCGAGAGTAGACGACCTCCCCCCCGAGGCGAAAGCAGAGAAGGAAATACTGCTGGCTCAAGCGATTAAATCGCTTATTGCCGTTCCCATAATCTTTCGCGATTCAGTGGTTGGCTTTCTAGGGTTTTGTACGGTGAGTAAGGAAAAATCCTGGGAGGAGGAAAGCATCGTCCTTCTCAGAATGGTGGGAGAAATTTTTATCAATGCCCTGGAAAGAACTCGGATGGAAGAGGAGCTGCGGAAAGAACGCGACAGCCTGGAGGTACGGGTAGCCCAAAGTACCGCTGCTCTGAGGCGTTCCGAGCTGAGATTACAGGAGAGGCTCAGGGAACTGACTTGCTTCTATAAAATACGGGATGAGTTCGACAGGGAACAGAAGCTGGAGGAAACTTTATATTCCTGTGCATCTCATATCCGGAATGCGTTAAATAAGCCGGAGAAGAAGGTCATCCTGATAAACCTCGACGGCAATCAGATGATTATCGAAAACTGCAAATACGACAAGGAAAACAACCTGGAGAGTCTGATACAGATAGGGGGTGTCAATCGGGGATTTTTACGGATTTTCTCCTGCATAAACGAGGCCAGTTTTCTACCCTTCGAATGGGACCTTGTCAAACATGTTGGCGCCTCGCTGGCCTCTTTAATCCAGAACCGGGAACTGCGGGAGCAACTGATCCAGTCTGAGAAAATGGCCGCTGCAGGCCGGCTGGCGGCCGGGGTGGCCCATGAGATCAATAACCCGCTTGGCTCGATAAAAAATTCGCTTTTCATACTCAAGAAATCCATCTCCGCCAAGCACCCGGACCGTTCTTATCTCGATCTCATGGACAGCGAAATCGACCGGGTGACAGGGATTATCACCCAGCTCTACAATCTGTACAAACCTTCGGCCAGGGAGGTACAACAGGTAAATCTGGCGGATGCCGTGGGTAATGTGCTGAAAATGCTCGAACCCCAGATCAGCCGGCGGAAAATTGTTGTTCAGAACGAGATGGGTAAAAACGGTGCGAAATTGAAACTCTCTGTCAATCAGGTAACCCAGGTTCTTTATAATGTTATTCTCAACGCCGTTCAAGCTATGCCTCACGGCGGCAGGCTAACAATCGGCTGCACGAAATCTACAGGACGACTCGAGCTCTGGGTAAACGATACCGGACCCGGTATCCCGGATGATGTTTTGCCGCATATTTTCGAGCCCTTTTTCAGCACCAAGACAAAGGGTACCCACCCGACTGAGGGAATGGGAATGGGTCTTCCGCTTTCCCGCTCAATTATGGAAACCCTCGGCGGAACAATCGCGGTCAAGACGAAAGCTGGCTGGGGCTCGACTTTTATTATCAGTTTCCCGACCAAACCGCTGAAACGCGAAAAAGACGAATCAAAATGAGAGATCTGGTTAAACAAGCTCCCATTCAGTACCTATTCTGGACAAAGCCGTTTACCCGGGTCTATTTCAAGAAAGCTGGATAATAGAGCGTCATTCCCCAATGAAAATCCTTCTCATCAATCCCAACCGTTACCACCATCCTCCTGTGCCTCCGCTCGGCCTTGAATATATTCAGAGTGTACTCAAGGCAACCAGGCACGAAAGCCGGATTCTCGACCTGTGTTTTAAGCGCAATTTAAAGAAGACTCTGGTTGAAACAGTAAACGAATTCGCTCCGCAACTTGCGGGGATTTCGATCAGAAATATCGATACAGCTCTATACCAGAACAACCTGTTTTTTCTCGATGAAATTAAGACAATTGTGGAGCGGCTGTCTCAGCTTGGAGTACCGTCATTGCTGGGGGGATCGGGGTATTCGTTCAACCCGGCCGGAATCCTCTCTTACCTCGGGGCAAGCTGGGGGATAAGCGGACCCGGCGAGAAGGCTCTGATCCACTTTCTCGACTCCCTGGAAAAGAATCCGCCAACGGAAGGCACGGTTGTTGACGGCTGGAGATGGGGTGTTGATCCGAACCTGGATACTACTGGCCGGGGAGTGTGTGTCGACTATCCCGTTTACATGAATAAAGGCGGTATTGCCGGATTCGAAACCCAGAAGGGCTGTCTCGGTACCTGCTCCTACTGCCTGGAAGCCTCCTTGCGTGTGATTTACCGCAAACCGCAGAAAGTCGTCCAGGAGTTGAAAGAGCTTCTCGGACAGGGCGTATCCGAATTCCACCTCTGCGATTCGGAATTCAATCAGAATCTGAAATACTGCCACGAGTTTCTCCAAACCCTGATCAGCGCACGTTTACCGATGAGCTGGACCCTTTATATGAAAAGCACGCCGTACGACGAGGAACTTTTCCGGTTGTTAGGGGCAAGCGGGGCAAAGCTGGTGACTCTCTCGCTGCCCACAGGTAGGAACGGTCTAAAACATGCCGCCAGAATCCGCCGCCATACTAAAAAGTACAACATCCGCCTCGCAGTCGATTATCTCTGCGGATTTCCCGGACAAACCCCCCAAGAGGTGGGTCAGGATATTGAGGGGCTAAGGCGCATCCGGCCAGATACCGTTGGATTGAACAGTTTTATCAGGCTCTATCCAGGCGCTAAAGTGTCCTCTCTGGCCCAGGCAGGTCCGGATGGCCGAAGGTTTCTGTTTGGGGAACTGAAGGACAACCCCGGGCTTATTCGCCCGGTTTTCTTTAGCAGCATTTCCAAGAACACCTTGGAAGAAATTACCGGCGATGACCCCATTTTCAGAATCGAAGGTTTTGAAAGAACCACTAACTACGAAAGGCTGAAAAACACCCCGCTCTGAGATATTGCCTGCTTATTATTCAGAAGATTGCAAATCCCTAATTTTCAATACGGCTATAGAGTTTTCTTGTACAGCATAGCCGCGCCCCTTTATTGCTGTTACCTGAATTTTTTCAGCCCGGCTGAAATCTTTTCCCTTCCCTTCTCCACTGCTTTCAGAAGTTCGTCGAGGTAGTCGGGCGAGCATTTGGCGATTGCGAAGCGCTCGAATGCCTCCAGCATCGACAAGGCCTCCCTTAGAGAGCGCTCCACCAGCGGAATCCCGCCTCCAATTTTGACATATATCGGGCTGGTGTGGGCAAAACGCAGACGGTTAGCGCGGTTGGCCCAACGCCCCGGTGGTTCGTCGTAGCCGGCGAGTTCTTCATCTGTGAGCAGTGTATCCCGGTCCGTGGCCAGTGCGCAGACCCAGAAGCTTTCTTCAGCCGGAACGCTGATTTTTCCTTTAATCCTTTTCTGTCCCGGTCCTGGAGATAGTTTTCCCGCAACCTCGCCATTGACCACCAGCTCTACCGAACCCAGGGGACAGTCCGAGATTGCCTCGATTTCGAACTCGAGCTTGCCTTGCTCCTTTTCCAGGCTGAGCGAGTCTCCCGGCTGAACACCGCCAGGCCCGCGAAAGAACAGCATTGGGCCGTTGGTTACAAAATTCTGACCCTGTCTCCAGTGATCGAGAACTTCTTCCAACCCTTCCTTCACAGCGCAGCGCACGTAAGCCCGGTTGAACCCGGGGGGAACGGCTTTCACACCCGTGGCGCTGCCTGCCCCGGCTGCGAGTTTCAGGCCGCAGTTGAGCAGCCTGTAGTATGTCTCCAGATTCATCTGCAACATGCCTTCCGGGGTATCAGGGTAAATCGGGAATCCCTCCACCTCGAGCAGATTCGAATAGATACTGCGCGGCTGAAAGCGGTGCATGGCGAAATTATTGTTGCAGAGATTGACCACATTCACCAGACCTAAAAGGGCATCCACCAGCACCTCGCGCGACCAGCCCCCCTGGTAGCAGTTTAGTGTTCCTCGTTGGCAGCCGTAGCGCGCCGCCGGGAGATTGGGTATCGATGGGTCGTTGAGAAAAGGAAAAGGGTTCGGAAGGCCCAGCATATAGATCGCACCCCATTCGTATTCCACCTCCACGTCGTAGATCGTAGTGGGAACAGTCACTCCGCCAAAGGCAATCTTGCGGATATACCCGCTGCCGGGTGGTACACCGAACGCCGGCCGGTTCCACCACTGGAGTACAGTGCCGAAATCCAGATCCTCGGCAGCGCAGAAGGCTCCCACCATATCGGGGGCAAGATGAAGGTGGTTCTCCAGGGACTTATAGCCCGCACTCCGCATGTCGATCCACCTTTTCAGCCTGACTTCCCTCCGAATGGTACCCTCAGTGGGTATGTCGATATATACTTTTTCTCGAATGTATTCCTTGCCCCGCTCAACCCGCAGCTCGGTGCGGCCCGGAGGAAGATCCACCCTGTAGGAACCCTCGGTCGTGAACCAGACATCCCGGGCAATTTTTAATAACGGCACTCCCTCCGGAACTCTGCAAACGCCGTCCGACCCACGCAGAAGTACTCTCGCTGGCACCTGGATACCCAGTAAGTCATCGATCACTCTCAATTGCAATTCGCTTGCGCTGGCAGGAAGCGTTATAAATGACAACAAAACCGCCAGCAGGAAACATGTCTTTGCAACAGGGTCACTGTTCATCAAAACTCCCTCCGGGTTCGAGCAGGATTATAATCCAAGCGGATGATAAATGTGAGCTTGTTTTTCACCGATGCTCCAGAATCTGTTTCTTATTCACTGAGAATTAATCTCCCGATGAATTAGCCGCGCCTGCTGCGAGCAGGGCTAGATGATGAGCACATCGCAAAGGTTCGGGAATTCTGAAACCTGCGGTAAGGGAGAGTACGAGTTCTTTACTTTGTTCGAGACTGGTTTTATAACCGGATGATACGAATACCGGTCTGACATTGTCTTTCGTGCGGAGCGTTATCCCAATACTGTGGCCGTGGTTATCGAAAATTGGTTTCCAACAACCGCGATCAGGCCCGGGTTCTTCTGTGCTGCCGAACAGCTTTTTCTTGGCGCAACCGACAGTTGGCTTTTCCAGCAGCAGGCCAATGTGGGAGGCCAGGCCGAAACCTCTTGGATGGGCGATTCCGTGCCCGTCGAATATAATAAGCTCGTAGCCTGCATCCAGTTGGGTAAAACAATCAAGAAGTACCGGGCCTTCACGGAAACTCAGCAGCCCCGGAATGTAAGGGAAACTGGTCTCCCGGCAGGAGCGAATTTCCGCCACTGTTTCCAGTTCGGGATAGGAAAGCACAGCCACTGCCCCGTAAGCCATCTTTCCCCTGAATGCCACGTCAGCTCCCGCCACAGATTCGATTTTCGTAATATTGCGCTGGATAACCAGCTTGCGGCCCAGCCGGTTCTGGATCTGAATAGCCTCCGCAGGGGAGATATCCCAGCGGTGAAATAGTTCTTTTTCCATATAAACGGCCCGGTTAAGATCGAAATTCTTTTTGGCTGTTTTTATCTTGTTTGGCCTCTCGCTGCCGTTTCTAAGGGCACCGGTTCATCTGTTTATATAAATTATAAACAATCATCCCGCGCGTACAAGTATATATGTTTCATTTTCCGATAATCGGTCGCTGGTTGACACTTGGCAGCGAAGAGGCTTAGATTGCAGAAACGGCTCGGAAAGTAAAATTGGAAGGCTCTCCGGGCTTTGGAGGTAAATTCGCTTGAATACCGTTAAGAGGAGGCGTTTCATGAATAAACACAAAATAGCCGGACATTTCCTCGTTTTTATAGCTGTCATCTTTTCCTTCCCGCCTGTCTTATCCGCTGAAGAGCTCTCGCAGCCGGTTTATGATGTTGTCGAGGAACTCGATGTCAAGGTAGCGATGCGGGATGGCGTAAGGCTCTCTACTAACATCTATCACCCGGACGCTCCGGGCAGGTTCCCCGTGCTGCTCATGCGGACGCCTTACGGCAACGGAGGCCCGGGTAACAAATACGGGCACTACTTTGCTGAGCGCGGGTATGCGGTTGTGAATCAGGATACGCGGGGCAGGTATGAATCCGAGGGTGTCTTTGACCCTTTTCGCAATGAGGCATCAGACGGTTACGACACACAGCAGTGGATTGGCACCCAGGTTTGGAGTAACGGCAAAATCGGCACAGTAGGAGGCTCGTACGTGGGTATGACTCAATGGCTGCCCGCACCGCTGGGGAGACCCTATCTTGTGGCGATGATCCCTGTTGTTACTGTTTCGGACGTCTATAATTTAGGGCAATCCGGGGGTGTATTCCCGCTGAGACTGGCCACGAGCTGGAGCTTTTACATGACCAGACCCTACGATTTCGACATGGAAGAGCTTACCAGCAGGCTTGATGAAATAAACATGAGCCTCCCCTTGATCGAGCAGGACAGGCATGTGGGGTGGAAAGTGCTTTTCCTTCGTGACTGGCTGTCTCATCCCGAGAAAGACCTCTACTGGGAAAAGGCGAGTATCAAAGGCAATTTCGCGGCTATAAAGGCCTCCGTATTAAATATCGGCGGCTGGTATGACGTGTTTATCGGGGAAACGATTAAGAACTTTATCGGGATGACATCGGCGAATATCGATCCTGAGATTCGCACAACACAAAAGATTATCATCGGGCCGTGGTCTCATAGTATCGGTTCCTTTACGGGAAGACTCGGAGAGCTCGATTTTGGGGAAAATTCGAAAATCGACATGCGGGAACTCACGCTGCGATGGATCGACAGCCGGTTGAAAGGCAAGAATACGGGTATCATGGATGAGCCGCCGGTGAAAATTTTTGTCATGGGGGAGAACCTCTGGCGCTATGAAAACGAATGGCCGCTGGCGCGCACCGATTACCGGAAATACTATTTCGCCAGCAGTGGTAATGCCAACACGCTTAACGGCGACGGTTCTCTCTTCACCCGGTTTCCGGATAGAAAGTCAACGGACAGATTCGTCTATGATCCGGCAAACCCTGTTCCCTCCCGGGCGGACGGTGCTTATTATGACGCCCTGGCCACCGGGCCCCACGACCAGCGGCCTATAGAAGAACGGGAAGACGTGCTGGTTTATTCCACACCGCCCCTGGAACGGGATCTCGAGGTTACCGGGCCGGTCGAGGTTGTGCTTTATGCCGCCAGTTCGGCGGAAAATACCGATTTCACCGCCAAACTCGTTGACGTGCATCCTGGGGGCATGGCGTTCAACCTCTGCGAGGGTATCATACGGGCGAGTTTCAGAGAAGGCTCTACAGATCCATCCAATATCGAGCCGGGCAGGGTGTACGAATATAACATCGATCTTTTTGCTACCAGCAATGTTTTCAAGAAAGGGCACCGGATCAGGGTGGAGATATCCAGCAGCAATTTTCCCCGCTTTGACCGCAACCTGAACACCGGGAGAAATTTCGCCACGGATACAACCTGGGTCAAAGCAGAGCAGAGCGTATATCACACCGGGGAGCACCCGTCACATATCGTACTGCCGGTGATCGAGTGAAATCATTCTTATGCGCAGCCATCGTGTCTCGGAGTAAAGAAAGGCGACCGGGATTCGATCAAGGCATCTCGACTTTTTCCCCGGACCATTTTTCGTACTCTGTGATTATATCCTCTCGGCTGACAAACGGTTTATATACAAGCCGCGCCTTGAAACCGTACTTTTCCCCAACCTTATAGTTGTAAAACAGGTAGTGAAAGTCCCAGGCAGGCTCGGTGCCCGGCCCGACAGGCGCCCCGCTGGTGGGGGAATGAGAGAACCTTACAGGACCTGCCTCGTCGAACATGAGCAGCCAGGCCATTTTGCCTCTGCGGCCGTAGTAGAATGGATAGCTGTACCTGTAATCCAGGTAGTTATTGAAAAGCCGGAGCGGATACTCCTCCACGAAACTCGGGTCGCGCTCGTCGAGTTCAAAGCGGACTGAGCTTTCTATATTGTGGGCTGGTGAGTTGATCTCGATCCACTGTTTTTGATCATTCACGGTTTTTCGGCCGATAAAATAGTACCCCTTATCCACCTTTGTGTTGATATAGGAAGCCCAGAAAAGCCCGATATAGCCCAGCTCGAACGTTGAGGCACGGGGGATGCAGGTGAACTCCATGTCGATATAGTGTGGTTCGGCCACGGTGAAAGTGGTCCAGCTTTCGAGCTTGTGAAGTTTGGTGGGAGGCTGGTGCAGCGCGACAGCTTTAGCAGAGATTTTTTTGATGTTCATCGGGCAGTCGCGCGGCTCGAACAGTGCCTCAGCCGGTTCCCACCACTTCGCCCCGTCGAAAATGTGCTCGAAATTCAATCCCGCCACACGGGGCCTGAAGATATTGGCTGTATCCGCCTTGTGGATCAGGGAAGCTACACCATTGTACCACGCCCGGTGTGTGCCGAATTGGGTATTATCCACGAAAACGGCCTTGATATCGCCAGCCTGGATTGTCACCGTGTGGCCTGGCGAGAGTTCTTCCACGGCTTCTTTCTTCCCGCAGCAGAGTAAGGATATAAGAGGGATGAGTAAAATCAAAAATTTTTTCATAAGTAATCCTCGTTCAAGCCGGTGAAATATTTTATCGCTTTGCGCCATTTAAAGTAGGCGCTTACTTTTAGGAAAATGCTTGGTAGTCAATCCGCTCAACCGCGATCTTGCCCTCGGCCACCTCCAGGAAAGACTCGCCGTTTTTAACCCCGGCCTGGCCGTAACCTGTGGCTGTGGAGATAAAGCTGGTGAAATCCCCCTTGATCGATGGCCTGATATAGAGCACTTTCTCCAGGGCATCGTAGCGGATTCCGGTCAGACCCTGGAGCATGGCGTAAGAGGACATGGCCCGGGCGTACCAGTGGCCGCACTCGTACTCGTTGAACGGGTTGCGCACCCGTCCGTCGTAGCGGTCCCTTACCGCACGCACGATCTCGAGCCCCTCCTCCACCATGCCCATCATCATCAGATGGCTGGCGATCTGGTATTCAATACCGGTCCAGACCTCGTTCGAGTAGACAAAGGGGAGGGTGAGCTTGCCGCCCTTGGGCCAGGAGCAAAGCAGAAGACCGCTTTCGGTACCCACAGCGTAGCTCGGACGCTGCGGGTTTGCGTGCTCGGAAAGGTCTTTTCTGAAATTGTACCTGTGCACCGAGGCGAGGTGGCTTTTCACCTTTTTCGGATCGAGGATTTCTCCAACACCACAGACTGCGGCGATCCAGGCTCCGAGCACTCCGTCCGAGAGACATCCCTTGCCGTACTGGTACTTGGGACCCTCAGCCTTTAGCAGCTCGATCCCCTCGGGCGAGTAGTCGATATTCCAGGCCTGTGCTTTGATCGGGGAGTCCGCGTTGAGACCCTTGGTCTGGATTTTCTGGATAAAATACTCGCCGTCGAAAAGATCTTCCTCAAGGAAACGGCGGCCTTTCCCGTAGAGTGAGGAGTAAAGAGAGACGTCCTCACCCAACGCCTCGCCCATCAGCACGGCGGCTTTCAACGCGCCGAGGTAAAAACTGGAGCACATGCCGTCCGGGCCCCAGAACTCGATATCGTACGTATTGTGGTGCGGCTCCTCGAGCACTCCCCTGTGCCGCGGGTCCCAGCTCTGGATACAGTAGTTCAGGGAGGCCTTGATTTCCGGCCAGAACTTGCGCAGCCAAGCGGTGTCCCCGCTGATCCGCCACTCGCGGAAAGCTTTCATGATCCCGCCGAGCTGGCCATCCGAGGCAGCGTGGAAAGTATGCGTGGTTGGCCTGACCGGTAGCGAGGAGCGGAAAGTCTGGTGTCCGAGCTCGTCCTGGCTGACAAAGAACTCCGTTTCCCGCAGGGAGCGCTCAAGTTCCGGAAACAGATGGCAGATCGCCTGGGCGTAGTTCCAGACATGGGTGCATGAGCCGTGGCAGCTACCCACTTCGTCTGAGCAGCCCTCCCAGCACCAGAGCTTGCCGTGGCGCTCGCGTAACATGGTGGGGGATTTGAGAATCGTCAGATTGGCGGCGATAGCTTCAACTACCTCCGGCGGCAGAGTTGTATCGTAGAAACAGGCGCTGAATTTTCGACTTTTTTGCCGCAAGTCCTTGTAATTTTCCATCCAGTAGCCGGATACATCCTCGATACCGGAGAAACGCTTCGCATACCAGGGAATGTACGTTCCGGCTGAATCCTTACCCGTGCAGCATTCTTTCTCCCCGCTGAATTCGACCTCAGGCCCCAGCCGCATATCCGTGACAGGCACGTACCAGGAGAACAGCAGAGCGATCCTTTTCTTCTCACCCGGCCCCAGCTTGAACGGCACAAAGAGGCTGCCGCCGGGGCTCGGCTTACCGGTCTTGATCGGCTCATTTTCCACAACGTCCCCGTCGGCTACGTGCTTCCAGGCTATGGTCAGTGGATCCCACCAGCTTCCGCGGAACCAGCGGCAGTTAACCCTGGCGGCGGGGTCATCCACAGCCGCGCAGAAATAGCCTTCCTCCCAGGGCTTTTCCTTTGATCCCCTGTTGGCCAGGACAAATCCGCCCTTCGTATTGGACACGGAACCGGCGGTGCCTGAGTAGTGCCTTTCGCTGGTAGCGATAAAATTCATCGTATTGAAAGAATATACGGCTTCCAGGGTTTTGCCGGAGGTGTTTCTGAAAGTGAGCTCAAGGGCGGCCGCGGGGAGGCTGGAGTTGTCCGCATCCTGCGGGATAAATGGGCTCCAGCCGGTGATACCGACCTCGAGAGGCACTTTATCGTCCTCGAGTTTAACAGTTGCGAAAGGAAAACGCGCGCTGAAAGAAGCTCTGGCGAATCTCGGCAGCCCGTAGCTTTTGCCTGGAGCGCCGTTGCCTGTGTTCGGATTGCCGAACACTTTCCAGCCCGGCACCGGGCCCTCGAGAACACGGGCGATATTGGACTTACCCTTGATACAGATTGCCGAAAACGTGAGCGGTTCGTTGAAAATCTCGGGTCTGTTGCGCAGGGAAAAATGCGAAAGAGCACCCGTTCCCTCAAGGCAGATCATTCCCGCCCCGATTCCGCCCAGCGGGAAGGCCACCCTGTTGAGAAATTGGCCGGTATGAGTATTGTTGTAATCTCTTTGTGAGGTATTTCCTTTAGTGGAATTTTTCCGACCGCCGGAGGATTTACAGCCCTGTATAGAACTGACAGAATAAACTGCAGCCGCCAGAGCGGCACCTGCGGCTGTCTCGGTCACAAAACTTCTGCGTTTCATGGGCAGTTCACTCCTTGATAATTATTATGGTTTCGAGTCACCAGAGAGTTTTATCGGGTTGTAACATTGCCGGGGATAGATGTCGACAGCTTGAATTATAAGTGAAGGGGTCTAGCCCGGATTATTTATAAATTAGTAAGATTTTATGTTTTCCCGGGGCGTGGGGGGCGGCGGGCGCATGAAATGCGCTCCGTTGCGCAAGCACAACGGTCTGTGCGACTTGGGTCGCACAGCCGCCGCCCCCCTCCCTCGGTGGCTGATAAAAATGTGGAAATAAGTGATTAGCCTTGTCAAGGTCTGGGTTTCATGAATAATCAGAGCTATATTGTCAGCCGATAAAGATAGCTACTAGAATAATTGGCAGAAAAAGCAATGAAAAAAAATCGTTGTATGATTTAGCCTCTTATTCCAGGCTGTACTGCTCGTGGCCCGAACCGAGCCTCTCCCCTGAAGCCTCACCGATCAGGGATTTGCACTGAAAGCCCGCGCCGGAGATCTCCGGGGAATATGCCACGGTGACTGTCAGCGCCCGCTTACCCCGGGTAGAATTGGTCTTTAGGAGAGTCTGCGGCATATTCCGGAACGAAAATATAAGGGAATTAAGAAAATAAACTTGGGTGAAAATCGGTTTAAAATAAATTAGCCTGCGGTAGGCACTTTTGGCAAGTAGAAGATAGCCGGGTTTGCTTGCCTCGAACAGAGAGATTATGTAGAATGTAGAAAAGATATTACAGCGCATATGTAAGTTTTTTTATTTTAAGGCTGACTGTACAGATTTTTTCGCCAAAAAAGGAACCTGAAATGACTTCCAGCCAGCATGATATCGTGGTGATAATCATGGCGGGCGGGGCGGGCACCCGTTTCTGGCCGCTCAGTACTGAAAGCCGGCCCAAACAGTTTCTAAACCTGTTCGGCGGCCGGAGCCTTTTGCAGCAAAGTTATGATCGGGTGGCCGGAGTGGTACCTGATGAGCGGATCCTGGTTCTTACCAATGAGTCCCTTGTGCCGCTCGTTTACGAACAGCTTCCCCAACTGCCGGAATCTAATGTGATCGGTGAGCCGCTGCGCCGGGATACTGCCGCAGCAGTGGCCCTGGCCTCGCTTGTCTGCCGCAGGCGCTATGGCAATCCCGTAATGGTCGTGCTCACTGCCGATCACCTGATAAAGCCTGTGGAGCTTTTCAGAAAGACCATTCTTTCGGCTGCAAATGCTGCAGCCTCGGAGGCAGTGCTTTGCACTTTCGGCGTCCAGCCCACGTACCCGGCTACCTGCTATGGCTACCTGGAAAGCGGGAATAAAGTTGCCGATCACGACGGCATAGCACATTACGATCTCGTGCGGTTCGTTGAAAAGCCCGATGAACCGACCGCCCGTGCATATCTCGAAACCGGCAGATATTACTGGAACAGCGGAATGTTTGTCTGGAGTGTGGAGACCATCCTGGATGAGTTGGAAAGGCAACTCCCGGCACATTTGGAGCATCTTGTCCCGGCAGTGGAAAAAGAGGGAGCTTCAAACTGGCAGCAAGAGCTTGCCGGAGCTTTCGAGTCTCTGCATGTCACCTCGATCGATTTCGGTGTGATGGAGGGTGCGAGGCATATCCGCATGCTGGCTGCCACTTTTTACTGGAACGATGTCGGCGGGTGGCTTGCCCTGGAGGAGTTCATGGAAAAAGACGGCTCGGGAAATGCCCACCAGGGAAAGCTGGAAACATTGGATGCGAAAAACAACCTGGTTTTCTGCGAGAACGAGGAGGAAACCGTGGCGCTGATCGGGGTGGAGAACCTGGTGCTGGTGCGTGCCGGGAAACATACCCTTGTGGTGCCGCGGGATAGAGCAGAGGAAATCAAGCAACTGGTGAAACAGTTGCAAACAAAAAACAAATGACTCCGGCCCCTTACTTTTTGAACTGAAACACCTCCAGCTCGCCCCGGCTGCGCACTATCTCCAGCCCCAGCCCGGCCATGAAATCATAATAGCCTTCGCGCTCGAGGCGGCTCACGTGTAGCGGCAGAGGTTCATCCGAGACCCGGCCTTGCTCAAAATCCACAGCCAGAAGGAGCCTCCCCTCAGGCTTTATATGCTCTGACATATGTCGCAGGGCGTTTTCCGGGTGCATCAGGTGCTCCACCACGAAAATCGAGACTATTGCATCATAAATATTTTTCAGAGGGGTTTCGCTTTCTGCTGGTCTCACAGTTACCGGTAACTTTCTCCGCCTGAACCGGAAAGCGGCAAAATCGAGCAGCGGCCCAGGCAGGTCGAGATAACTTACCATGACACCCTTGGCAGCCAACGGTATGGAAAATATCCCGCAGCCACCGCCATAGTCCAGCACCCTCTCTCCGAGCTTGCATTCTGCGAGCACCGCCTCGACCAGTTCCTCCCGGTCGCCGTTGTACTCGGTTTTTATCAGTTCGTAGATATAGAAATCATGGCACGAGTAGAACTTGCGTACCTCCTCGGCTGTTCCGGGATCGGTTTGGATCCAGAGCCTCGTGGCCTCGATACCTGCCATGTCACATTTTTCCTCAACAACGTCAAATGGCTCGCCGGTAAATTCACAGATTTCCCCTATGGCGTCCCTCTTGCGTTTCAGGTACGGCTCGACCACCTCGCGTTGCTTGAACCGCATGAAATCATCCTCCGCCAGATACGCTGTAAAGTCCTGGTAGACAATAAGAATCTTCCCGGAGCCTGCAGCCTCGGCGACCCTGTCAACGTTGTGGTAGTACGGGGAAAGCCGGCGGTTGGTGGCATAGGGCAGGGCGACCAGGTCGAATTTCGCCCTTCGCAGGGCCTCGATGTCCAGATTCTCCAGCCGGAAAAAACCCTTGCCAGGGTAAACAATGCTCTTGCAGCCCGGCACCTCTCCTTCCCGATGACAGAGCACGGTGAGTTCAAAATCAGGATTCCAGCGCCGCAGGACTTCAATGCAGTAATTGAAAAGCTTTTCCGGGGCGCAGCGGATTACCAGCACGCGCCGGATTTCCGAGGGCAGCTCCTGGAGAATTTTCTCGAACGGCCTGGTGTGGATCTCTGTTTCCTTTTCGCTCATAAAAGATTGATTAACTAAAAAAAGTTCAGCTTGCGCCATCAGTTAGAAAAACAAGCCTGCGGCAGTTTGCCGGCAAGTCAGACAGCGAATTGGAAGTTCGGGAAATGATCAGCCGCCTGGCCGCTTACGGCATACCCGTGGAGCTGGCCATGTTCCACAACATGGAGCACGGTTTCGGCTACCGGCTGAGGAGACCTGAGCAGAAAAGAGCCGCGCAGGTTGTGGCGCACTTTTTCCAGCGCAGGCTGAAATGATCGCCTGGTTTGTGACTCAATGCCCCGGCCCGGTGAGCACCGCGTTCATTATCAGCCGGTTGGTGCCGTCGCAGACAGCCCGGAAATTGGGATCCTCGGTAAAGCCTATCACATGCCCCTGGCCCATCCGGCGGTACATCAGGTAGGGCTTGAAAGCAAGCTGTTTCAGGCTCGGCCCCCTCCAGGCGTGTCCGCTCACCAGCAGGTTTTCCCCCTCGGCAAAGAATGCCACATTCCGGCCCTCGCTTCTTTTCAGCGGCGAAAACACCTGGTATCCCTGCACGAATACAACCGCAGTGCTGTCGTAACCGCAGGAAAGCCAGTGGTCCGGGTCCAGGCGGATACGCGCCAGAACCCCGGGCAGCGAGCGAGGCTCTGTGTCCTCGGCGGTAATTACTTTCTGGAGTTGTTCGAAATCTTTGATCTCAGTACCCTGTACGCGATTGGTTTTTTCCTCATCTGTAGAGGCTTTTTTGCCTTTGGCCGTGTCCCCGGCCAGACGGTACTCTCTTGTAGCTTTGAGCAGTTCGACCTCGGGGTTTGCCATCCAGGTGGTGGCGCCCTGTATCCCGACAAGGGTTCCGCCCCTGGCGATCCATTTCTTTACCTTTTCCACACCGTCCTTGCCCATGATCTCCCCGAAATTCCATCCATTAGGCAGCACCAGCACATTGTACCTGTCCAGCTTGATTCTACCCAGATCCCTGCTTCTTACAGCCGTCACTTTCACCCCGTACTGCTGCTCAAGCACGTAGCGGCACCAGCCGGCTGAATACGGATGGGTGGGTTCGTCCCAGGCCAGAAGGACTTTCGGT
Organism: uncultured Gemmatimonadales bacterium; assembly: GCA_964548275.1. GTDB lineage: Bacteria > Gemmatimonadota > Glassbacteria > GWA2-58-10 > GWA2-58-10 > JAUVUV01. The sequence continues at coordinate 36,775 of CAZJQI010000006.1, read as the reverse complement.
TCGGGGAGGTAATGCACATTCGGACTGCCGAAATTCACGCCCTGGCTCATCCAGCCCGAGTCCGTGGGGTAGAATTCCACGCCGCGTTCCTTTTCGATCCGGGCGATTATTTCCGGGAGATTGCCGGAGTTCTCTTTTACAGGGAGAATCAGGCTTCCGCGGGTAAATTTCTTTTCGTTCTGGGTAAAAGCGAGGTCGCTGGTATATACTCTTACTTTATTCCTGAGCAGATCGGCCAGGGCGGCCATCGTGCTGTTGGAGCCGCCGTCGAGGATATATGCCAGCTCGGCCTTTTTCACCTGCGGCTGGTCAGGCTGATCTTCCGATTCCAGAGTCTGGAATTTGCCTGCCGGCAGGTTGTCCGTTTTGAAGCAGCTTACGCCGAAAAGTGCGGGAAGCGACCAGGCGGTGACATCGTACACCTGGGCTCGCAGGCCGGCGGCCAGGCGGCGCTCCTGCTCCCTTACATAGTCTTCATCCATAAATATCTCCGGTTCGAGCAGGTTGGTCACCAGAGCGTGGGATTCCTGCCTTGCAGGGACAATGTAGGTGTCTGCAGGGAAACTTTTCCTGGCCACTTTCCGCTTGTCGCCGGTACTCAGAGAGCGGCATTCAAAGCCATTCGCGGCCCTTTTCACCTTGATACCCTGCCTGAGAAGGATTCCGACAAGCTTTTCTGTCCTCGAGGGGTCCGGATCAGCGGTGATCAGGTAGGCCCTGTTGGCTGGGGTATTGGCCGGAGGTGTGCGCGTGGCCAGGTAATCGGCCAGAATGCTTTCGCGGTTTATGGCGGCGAACTCAACTGTAGAAAACGAGGCAATAGCATGATGGCGCACGGTTTCAAGGTAGGGCATAATCGTCTCATCCGAGCGGAGAGCCACCAGGCCGCGGCTGGAGGCCTGCTCGTAAGTCATCCCGATAGAGCCGTTCATGCTGGGCCAGGTGCAGCCGTAGCCTGGAAAATAGGCGTCGAAACTCTCGCGGGTGTAGTACTTGAATCCGAACCTGTCGAACCAGGCCGCATTGTTCTTGCCGAACTCGGAGAACCACTTTACCTGGGAGGCGCTCATCTGAGGATTTGTAGGCGGCGCTGTCGGAGGAAAATAGTAGGTGGCATCGGAACCCATTTCGTGCAGGTCGATATAGATGTGGGGGTACCATTCCAGATAAGCCGCCACTCTTCCCTGGCTTTCCCGCTGGGTCATCGCGAACCAGTCGCGGTTCATGTCGAACAGGTAATGGTTCGTCCTGCCGCCGGGCCAACCTTCGCGCCGCTCCGCCGAGAGTGGATCAGCCGCGGGCCATCTGCCTGTGGTTCTGCGGAAATGGGATGCGAACCTGTCATGGCCGTCCGGGTTTTGCATCGGGTCGATCACCACAATGCTCTGTTTGAAAATCATCTCAACCAGCGTATCACCCTTAGCCGCAAGCAGGTGATAGGCGGTCCACAGCCCAGCCTCCTTGCCCGAGGGCTCGTTTCCGTGTATGGTATTGGCCAGCCAGGTCACCACGGGAAGTTGGCCCAGCAGTTTGTTTTTCTTTGCCTCATCAAGCGAAAGCGGGTGAGCCAAAGCGCGAAGGTCGGCTTTGATCCGTTCCAGTTCGGAAAGCCTCTCCTGTGTAGCGATAACCAGATAATAAAGGGTTCGCCCCTCCCAGGTTTTGCCGTAAGTGAAAAGCCGGGCCCTGGGGCTTGCCTCGGCCAGAGCCTGAACGTAATCCTCGCACTCAGCATGCGTGGTAATCCGCTCTCCCCAGGCGTGGCCCACCACTTGCTTGAGTGTCGGTACCGCTGGATCGTAGGTTGCCTCGGGGATAAAAGAGAGGGCGTTGTCCACATAAAAACAGAAAGCAGTTAGAGTGAAAAAAATCATAGCGAAAGCACGTACGGACTCTTTCATTATTGATCTCCCTGTTAGAGGTTGAGCAATAGATTCTCAAATGCCGTTGCTGTTTCGAGATAATTGATTATAAGTTAAAATAATAATAGTTTGTACGGGTAAGGAAGTAAACTATCTAATCAGAAGGAGGACACGATATTATGCGATTATTGACCGGGAGCTTGATTACCCTTGCCTTTTTATCGGTGATTGCATGTACCACATCCAAGAAAGTTGAGCAGCAGATGCAGACACCGGGGCCTGAATTCAAGTATCTCACAGAACAGTTCGCCGATCTGAAAATCCTGCGTTACCGCGTACCCGGTTTTAATGACCTTACAGCCCGCCGGAAAGAACTGGTTTACTACCTTTACCAGGCCGCGCTTTCCGGGCGGGATATCACCTGGGACCAGAACTACAGGCACAATCTGTGTATCAGGCGCACGCTCGAAAACATTTACCTGACCTACAAGGGCGACAGGGATTCGGAAGATTTCAAGAAATTCGAGGTCTATCTTAAACGGGTCTGGTTCTCCAGCGGGATTCATCACCACTACTCGACAAACAAGTTCCTGCCCGCCTTCTCGAAAGAATATTTCGCCCATCTGGTTGAAAACTCCGACCAGGGCGGTTTTCCCCTTACCGGGAGCGAAACGGTAGAACAACTGGCAGTGAGGCTCACACCTGTGATGTTCGACGCAGATATCGATGCCAAGAAAGTGAACCTCGACCCGAATGCCGACCTGGTAAAAGGCTCAGCGAACAACTTTTACGAGGGAGTGACCCAGAAAGAGGCCGAGGAATACTACGCGAAGATTATCGACCCGGACGACCCGAGACCGGTTTCCTATGGCCTGAACTCAAAACTGGTAAAGGAGAACGGTAGGCTGAAAGAGAAAATGTGGAAACTCGGGGGCATGTACACCCAGGCGATCGAGAAGATAGTCTACTGGCTGGAAAAAGCTGTCGCTGTTGCAGAGAACGAAAAGCAGAAAGCTGCGCTCGAAAAGCTGGTCGAGTATTACAAAGCAGGCGATCTGAAGCTGTTCGACGAGTATAATATCCTCTGGGTGCAGGACACGGAATCCACAGTGGATGTGATCAACGGGTTTATCGAGACCTACGATGATGCAATGGGCTACCGCGCCACTTACGAGTCCCTGGTCCAGTTGAATGACACGGAGGCCACACGCAGGGTTGCAGCTATTGCCGCAAACGCCCAGTGGTTCGAGGACAATTCCCCGATCATGCCCGGGCATAAGAAAAAGAGCGTGAAAGGAATCTCGGCCAGGGCGATCGACGCAGTGGTAGGCAGCGGTGCAGTGAGCCCCTCCAGCCCGATCGGGATCAACCTGCCGAACGCCAACTGGATCCGCGCCGAGCATGGATCGAAATCAGTAACGATCAGCAATCTGGTGCACTCCTATCACGAGGTAGGAAGGGAAAGCGGCGAGATCGAGGAATTCACCCTGCGGGAGGAAGATATCGCCCTGCATAAAAAGTACGGTCATCTCGCGGGTGTGCTCAATGTTGACCTTCACGAGGTAATCGGCCACGGCTCGGGCCGGCTCGAGCCCGGAGTGGGCACGCCCAAAGAGACCCTTAAAAACTATTACGCCACCCTTGAGGAAGCCCGGGCGGACCTGGTGGCGCTTTACTACATACCGGACGTAAAGCTGATCGAGATCGGCGTTGCTCCTTCTTTGGAGGTAGGCCGGGTGAGCTACAACGGCTATATAACCAGCGGGCTCTTGCGGCAGCTAAAAAGGATTAAGCCGGGAGAAGATATCGAGGAGGCGCACATGCGCAACCGCCAGCTCGTGGCCAGTTGGGCCTACGAGAAAGGCAGGCCGGATAATGTTATCGAAAAGGTGGTTCAGCACGGCAAAACCTATTTCATGGTGAACGATTACGAAAAGCTGCGAGAGCTTTTCGGAACTCTTCTGCGCGAGGTGCAGCGGATCAAGTCCGAGGGCGACTACGAGGCCGGCAGGGCGCTGGTTGAAACCTACGGAGTGAAAGTCGACCGCGAGCTTCACCAGGAGGTACTCGAGCGCTTTAGAAAACTGGCCATTGCCCCGTATTCAGGCTTTATCAACCCCGTGCTCAGGCCCGTAACCCGGGATGGGGAGATCATAGATGTAGAGATCGAGTACCCGGATGATTTCACCGGGCAGATGCTTTATTACGCCAGGGAGTACTCGTTCCTGCCCACGTATAATTAGCAGGATAAATGCAGGCTGTAACAGGCACGGAGAAGCCACGCTTTAATTGTTTTGGAGGCTGTTGCTTATGTTTTTGAACCGTTTTAAAAAAAATCTCAGGGCGGTTTCCTTGCCTTTGATCTTCCTCCTGTCAGGCCTTCTGGTGTACGTTTTCGCCGATACCGGGCAGTCAGACAGCGCGTTCGCCGATTACAACGCCGACGGCAGGACAGGGGTGGCTGATGTGCTCTCCCTGCTGCTGCGGGGCAGGGAGAACCCCGATGATCCAGAGCTGGACTACAATGCTGACGGCGTATATACCGCGGATGATGCGCTCGATCTTTTGCTGGATCTCTTGTGGTACAGGATGAGGCCGTATGAGGTGGCAGTCGAGCCGGTTGAGATCGACGATTTCCTGCTCAACCCGTTCAGGGGCTTTGAATCGAAACATTGTTTCAACGACTGGATCAGCCGTGGAGTCCCTCGGCACCCGCTTTGCGGGACAGCTCAGTTCCGCTGGTACTGGGATACCCTGGAGCCGGAAGATGGCCAGATCAGGTTCGGGATGATCGACAGCATGATAACCAAGGCGATCGCCAACGACCAGAGAATCAACATCCGCGTGATGTGCCAGAACGGCGAGCCGCGGGTGCCGGATTGGCTGAGAATGGCAGGTGCAAAAGGCAGTTATTACGAGGACGACACGGGCTGGCAGCCGGATTATGGCGACCCGATTTTCCTGGAGAAACACGAAAACCTGATCAAGGCCCTGGCCGCGCGCTACGACGGCCACCCGACAGTCGATTTTGTCGATGTCGGCTCAATCGGGCGCTGGGCCGAGTGGCACACCAGCGAAACCGGGCTTAGCATGCCGCCTGATTCCATCCAGCAGAAAATTATTGACATGTATCTGGACAATTTCAAGAAAACTCCCCTGATCGCCTTGATTGGCGATAGTTTCGCCATGCAGTACCAGATAAACCGAAGAACCGGCTGGCGGGCCGACTGTCTGGGAGATATGGGAGGTTTCAGTCCCACCTGGAACCACATGGACGATTTCTACCAGCAGGCCCTGGATTCCACCGGAGCCAACGAGGTCTGGAAAACCGCGCCCGTGGTGTTCGAGACCTGCTGGACCATGCAGTTCTGGTACGAGCGGAACTGGGATATAGACCATATCCTCTCCGAGGCCCTGCGCTGGCATGTCACGATCATGAATAACGGGAATGATTCCATACCTGCAGAGTGGGGAACCAAGGTAGAGGAGTTCGAAAAGAGGATGGGCTACCGCTTCGTGCTCAGAAAACTGTCTCACCCAGCACGGGTAAAAGCAGGCAGGCGGCTGTTTTACGAAATGGAGTGGGAGAATGTCGGCGTGGCCCCGTGCTATCTTAACCATCCCCTGGCATTCGAGCTCCGGCCTTTAGAGGGCGATACGAGCTGGGTAGTTGAGACAGACACTGATATCACCGGCTGGCTGCCTGGAACTGTTAGCTTTGATTCGAATATAATCCTGCCGAAAGACATGCCGCCTGGAGAATATGAACTGGGATTGGCCATGCTCGATCCCTGGAGCCGCAAGCCGCGGATCAGGTTCGCTATCCAGGGCCGGGCCGGGGAGGGCTGGTACAGGCTGAGCAGGATTACCGTGCGCTGAATGAATTTTAAGGAGCATCGATATGAAACAGGCTCTTACTCTGGTATTTACAGGCACGCTTGTCTGCTGGAGCGTCTTTTTCGCGCAAGCCACCCGGGGCAGGCCCACTCCCAGGCAGCTTGGTATTGTTATCGGAGAGCTCGAACCGGGCCCGAACAATGATATCACCGATGTTGGCGGCGTGCTGGTTGGACACAGCACGATCATCCGGGGAGAGAGCATTCGCACAGGCGTAACTGCTGTCTTGCCGCATGGCGGCAACCTGTTCCTTGAGAAAGTGGAAGGTGCAGTTGAGGTATACAATGCTTTCGGCAAGCTGGCCGGCTCCACCCAGGTCAACGAGCTCGGCCGGATCGAGACCCCGATCCTGCTGACCAACACACTGGCAGTGCCCAAGGTGGCGGATGCGCTGATCTCCTACATGCTCTCTCTTCCGGGCATGGAGAATGTCGTGTCCATAAATCCCCTGGTTGCCGAGACCAACGACAACTACCTGAATGATATCAGGGCCCGCGCAGTGGGGAAAGAGGATGTGTTTGCAGCGATTCGGGATGCACGTTCCGGGCCGATCGAGCAGGGATCAGTGGGCGCTGGTACAGGCACCGGCTGCATGGGGTATAAAGGTGGAATCGGCAGCGCATCGCGGGTGGTGGATATCGGCGAGGAGCGCTACACTGTGGGCGCGCTTGTACAGACAAATTTCGGCGGCAGGCTCACAGTCAACGGGGTCAGGGTCGATGAGGAAGTCGATCAAGGGGAGATCGAGCGCGGCGGCTCCTGTATTATCGTGGTTGCCACGGATGCTCCGCTTGGCCACCGCAACATTCGGCGGCTGGCCAGAAGGTCTTTTGCCGGTATGGCCAGGGCAGGGGCGAATTTCTCAAACGGCAGCGGCGACTATGCAATCGCCTTTACCAGCCATCCGGATTTCCGCTCAGGCCCTGGGGATAACCCGTTGGCAAGAAACCGCAGGCCGCTCAGCAACAATGCGGTGAGCGGTCTTTTTATCGCTGTGCGGGAGGCCACCGAGGAGGCGATAATTTCCTCCGTGGTCACTGCTACCACTGTTACCGGCCGGGAAGGCCATCGGCGCGAGGCAATAAACCTCGAGCGCCTGAAAAAAGCCTTGGGATTGAATCAGTGATTTAGCGCAAAGGGCTGTCTCCAAGAAAACGGGAAACAGCCCTTTATCTATCTCTTGCTATGCCGCCTATTCAATTCTCCTGCGCACTTTTGCCCAGGATTCTGTAATCAGAAAACTTTCCTCCATGTTGTCCACCATCGTCCTGAATTTCTCAAACGGCACGGCAAAAGTGAGGATATTATCCGCCACACAGGGCCTTGCCGAAACATCGAACATACCCAGAGTTGCCCTCGGCTTTTCCGCCTTCTTTTCCAGATAAGGATAATGCACGATCGAGGAGCATCCTGAACCAAAGGGGGCGAATACACCGCTGGCGTCCTCCCGGTCAAAATTGGCCAGCGTGAAAAGCCCGGAGAGGATATCCGCCCCGGCAAAAAAGATAACCACCTCCGGCTCGTCGGCCTGTTCGAGCATGTCCCAGTGCTTGAAATGGATGTACCTGCCGGGAGCCTTGAAAAACGGCATTTTTTCCATCAATACCCTGACCAGTTCAGGGCTTTTGATATAGCGCTCGCCCTCGAGTTTCCCCTCGATCCCGCAGGAGAGGAAATATTCGAAATTCGGCATGACATCCTCGCTAAAGCCGAGATACCTTTTGCCTCCGCCGCAGGACACACTATCAATATCGAAAACGAGCGATTTCCCCTCTCGCACACCTGCCAGTTCGCAGATAAAGCACCTGTGCCCGGAAGGAGGGCTGACCGGCTCGCTCGAGCCGGTCTGGTTGCTGTAGAAAAAAATTACCGGCAGTTCGGAGCCGTTAAAATACTTTTTCCAGCGCGCTAAAAAATCATCTTTCAATTTCATATTCATTATCACTTGCCTCCTCCAGTGATGACAGTGGATTAATATCGGCTAAAATAGTCCTTTGAGGACAATAATTCAACGCTCTACATTGCGCAGTCTGATTAAAACTTTCTCAGAATGCGGCATCAGCTTGATTTATTCTTTCTAAGTCTGTATCCTGGTAATATCGAGCGTCTAAACCATTCCGAATCGCCAACTTGATTTCGGATAATTCAAGGCTGGAAAAACCTTGTTAGACTCCTGGAGGCGGACCATGCAAAGAAGGGATTTTCTCAAGATCGGCAGCGCCGCTATTGGACTGCCGTCACTGCTGAATATTGCCTCCTGCGGCAGGGGAGCAGCCAGGCCGAACGTGCTCTTTATCTGCACGGACCAGTTCAATGCAGCTTGTGCCGGATTTGCCGGACATCCGCTGGTTTACACTCCCAACCTGGACCGTCTTGCCAGGCGCGGAACTGTATTCACCAACTGCTACAGCAACAGTCCGGTCTGCGTGCCTGCGCGAGCTGCGATGTTCAGCGGGCTGTATCCGCACGAGGTCCAATCCTACGACAACGCCGCGCCTTTCGACTGCCGCGTGCCGGCCTGGACCAACCGCCTCACCAGTTCCGGATACCTCTGCCGGGCCACTGGCAAGCTCGATTTCCTGTTCGACCACGATTACGGTATGCTGGAGGTCGATACAGAGCATGGCCACGATCTGAACCCGGATATCACCGCCTATTTCCGCAATCCCATTGTCCCGCGCGTGGACTCCAGGGCGCAGATCGAGGCCTATATCGACGAGAAGCCCCACCGGGACACCTGTTTCGTGGCCGAGGCTGTTCGTTTTCTTGATAAAGATGTTCCCGGCCTGGGCAATAAACCCTGGGTCCAGTATGTGGGCCTGAACAGCCCGCACCCCAGGTGGGTCATTCCGGAAAGGTTTTACCGGATGTATTACCTGGATAATATTTCTCTGCCGAGACTACCCGGCGGCTGGCCGCCGGAGCTTCACCCGGCCCTGGCCGCAGCCAACCACTATAACAAGTTCGATCTGGCGCCGTTCCCGGAGGGTAATATCCGCCGGGCGCGGGTTGCCTACTATGGAACGATCACCCAGCTTGATGAATGGGTGGGGGAAATCCTGGGCTCGCTCGAAAAAACCGGCCAGGCCGAAAATACGGTGGTGATATTCACCGCTGACCACGGCGAGATGCTGGGCGAGCACGGGATGTGGTTCAAGGGCTGCCCGTACGATCCTGCAGCGCGGGTGCCGCTGGTTATCGCCGGACCGGGGTTCGAGCCAAAGACAGTAGCTGCTCCGGTTTCCCATGTCGATCTGGCGGCGACTATTCTCGAGCTGGCCGGGCTGGAGCCTTTTCCGGCCCTGCGGGGCAGATCGGTCATGCCGCTGGCGCAGGGAACGGAAACCGGCGAGGACCGCTGGGCATATTCCGAGCTGAACAACGAGGGCAATATCACCGGAACGTTCTGGGTGAGAAAGGGCGACTGGAAATACGTCTGTTTCGTGGATTACCCGCCGCTGCTGTTTAACCTGAAAGATGACCCGGGCGAGTTCGAAAACCTAGCCGGAATACAGAAATACCGCGAGGTGGAAAGAGAGCTTCATGACCTGCTGCGCTCGGTTGTCGACCCGGAGAAAGTCTCCGCTGAAGCGTTCGCGCACCAGAAGGCGCGGCTGGAGAAAGACCTCGCCCGCCTGGACGACCCCGAGATTTACCGAAGGTATTCCTCGCGTCTGGGCGAGGAGTTCGCAGCAAAGCTTAAAGCCGGAATCTGAACAAAACCTTTGGCAAAGGAGGAAACATGTCGGACAAATCCAGATGCAGTCGGAGAGGTTTTATCCGTGTTTTATCCGGCCTGTCTGCTCTCGCAGCAGGATTTAGCTCCCGGTGTCTTTTTGCCACCGATTTCGTGAAAAACAGGTTCGGTGAAAGGATGATCGAGCGCTATCCCCCCTTTGATGACACCCGCAGTAAAAAGGTGATGTTTGTGGCTCACTGCATTCTGAATCAGAACGCGCGGATCAATACCTGCGCCTACACTCCCGCTGCCATCCCGAAAATTCCTGAATGCCTTCTTCGGCGCAATATCGGGATAATCCAGATGCCCTGTCCCGAGCTCGCCTGCCTGGGACTTGGCCGGGGCGGGCCGGAGGAGATTTACGATCAGCTTTCCACGCCTGGAGACAGGAGATATCTCAGGAGCATTGCCCGGGATGTAGTTTACCAGGCCATGCAGTACAGAAAACAGGGCTTTCGGGTCCTGGGCGTGCTGGGTATTGACGGCAGCCCGAGCTGCGGGGTGGATATCACGTATTACGGCGGGGAAAAACCAGGTAAAGGAGCTTTTATCGAAGAGCTGATCCAGGCCCTGGCCGATGCCGGGCTGGAATTTCCGGTTAAAGGGGTGGTGGATGCAAAACCCGATGAGGCTGAAGCTCTGATTGCCGCACTTGACCGGTAGTAGGGAGACTTTTTAAAAAAGGTCTGTCATCATGTAATACAAGCCAGGGGATTGTTGTGCTTTCCACCCGGCAGCCAGCGGGTTTCTCTCGGGAATTTATTTGCCTTGAATCAAGAATATAGATGCCATCTCCCTTGAATTTCTCTTCCGAATGCTGTAATCTCCTCTTATCGTAAAGGAAGGCGGCAGTTCTGCTCGCTTGCCTGACGTTTTTTCTTTTACACTTCCGGAACGATCTTATCCACAACCAGATACAGTTTTTCATACCAGGGAGCTGAAAATGGCGATCAGGATATTTTTGTTTTTTCTGCTGGCAGCTTTTTTAACACCGGGTGCGCAAGCCGGCAGCTCAGCGGATGATCTGAAAAAAAGGCGCGCTTATCTGGAGGAGCTTCTTTCGGTGATCCAGCCCGAGAACCCTGAGCGCGGAGCGGTCACCCGGCTCGACTCCACCTGGCGCGACTGGCTGGCTCGCACAGGAGAGCTTCCCCCTGATTTCGACCGGCTGCCCTCGATTCCCTTTCTTCCCGACCCGCTGGTTCTCGACCAGGGCGGCAGAAATATTCCGGTTACCAGCCTCGAGCAATGGCAGGACAAACGCGAGTGGATCAAGCAGCAGGTGAAGCACTGGATAACAGGTACTTTTCCACAACCGCCTGGAAATATCGAGGCTGAGGTGCTCAAAGAGGAAAACTACGGCGGGGCGGTCTCGCGCACAGTGGAGTTGAGTTTCGGGCCCGGGGGCAAGGCCAGGCTCACGCTCGAACTGTTAATCCCGCCGGGCGACGGCCCGTTTCCGGTGTTCATGACCCAGTGGAACCACCGCGGCTGGGCCCTGGTTGCCCTTCGCCGGGGCTACATCGGCTGCGTTTACGCAGGCGCCGATGCAAGGGATGATACCGAGGGCTACGCCGATATCTGGTACCCGGAATATGATTTCACCAGGCTGATGCGCCGCGCCTGGGGAGCGCACCGCGCCGTGGATTACCTCTATACCCTGCCGTTCGTGGACAGGGACAAGATCGCGCTCACCGGCCATTCCCGCAACGGCAAGCAGTCGCTGATGGCCGCTGCGTTCGACGAGCGGATCACCGCTGTCATCTCCAGCAGCGGAGGCACGGGAGCCGAGGACCCTTACCGCTACACCAGCGACAAGTTCGACAATGAAACGATTTCGGAGATCACCACCTGGTTCCCCTACTGGCTTCACCCCCGCCTGAGGTTTTTTATCGGCAGGGAGCACAAGCTACCTGTGGACCAGAACCTGCTCATGGCCCTGGTCGCACCGCGAGGCCTGTTGCTCAGCTCGGCAATCACCGAGCACCAGGGCAATCCCTGGGGGATCGAGCAGAACTACCGCTGCCTGGGGAGAGTCTACAGGTTTCTCAAGGCGGAAAATAAGCTCGCTCTCCGCCTGCGCCACGGCCGCCACGGCACCTCGGCCCGCGATATCGAGGCCTACTGTGACTTTTTCGACTTCGTTTTCGACCGCAATACCATAGAACCGCCGCGAGATTTGTACTACAACTACACTTTCCACAGATGGCGCGAGCTCAGCGGTGAAAATGTCAACCTGGCTGATTACCCGGAGAGAGAGACAGAAGAGCTGCTGCTCAGCCCTGAGGGGCGAAATATAGAATCCCCCCGGGCATGGCAGGTGAAAAAGCAGGAGATCCACCAGCGGCTGGCCTGGGTGCTGGGAGATGAGCCTGCAGGCGGAAAGAATCCCGGCCCGCGGCAGGTCTCGCAGAGACAAAAGGAAGACTACCTCGGCAATGTAATCAGCAGGCCGGAGGCGAGTGAAAAGATGGGCCGAGCGGTTATCGGTCCTTACGCCTCGTTCGGGGACTACCTTTACGGCAATCTGTACTACCCGCCTGAAAGGCAGGGCAAGCTGCCGGTGGTCCTCTTTCTTCACGAGTACGCCTACCCCACCGGTTTCGCCAGGCGGATCGAGCCGTTTTTCCAAATGCTTGTGGACCGGGGTTTCGCCGTGTTCGCTTTCGACATGATCGGTTTCGGCACCCGCATCCAGGAGGGCACCTCCTTCTACGAGCGCTACCCGCACTGGTCCAAGATGGGACGCATGGTTGCTGATGCAAGCGCAGCAGTGGAAGTTCTCCAGGGCCTGGATTTTATCGACAGCAGCCGAATATACGCAGCCGGCTATTCTCTCGGCGCCACCATGGGGCTGATCAGCGCTTCACTCGACAAGCGCATCGCGGGTGTGGCCTCAGTGTGCGGTTTCAGCCCTATGCGCACAGCCGGCCCACAGGAGGGGATCGAGGGGATCCGGGCCTATTCGCACCTTCACGGGCTAATCCCGCGGCTGGGATTTTTTGTCGAGAATGAGAGACGCGTTCCGGTTGACTTTGAAGAGATTCTGGCCTGTATCGCCCCGCGCCCGCTTCTGGTAGTGGCACCGGTGCTGGACAGGGACGCCGTGCCTGCGCACGTAAAAGACGCGGTGAGCCGGGTGGCAAAGCTCTACCGCCTGCTGGGAGCTGAAAGCAACCTGACATTTTCCGCTCCCCGCGACTACAGCCGCTTTACAGAGCAAAGGCAGAAGGAGGTGGCCGACTGGCTGAGCAGCCAGGCTGGGAACTGACCGGGCATAAATAGGAAAGACCTTTGAAGAAATCACAGAAGAAAGGATTAATTTTAAAACAATCTGGTGGATCACACACCCCGCCCGCTGGCGCGGGCACCCCTCTCAAGAGGGGAATTTTTCCTTCCGCCTACCTCTATCTGGTGCAAATATAGGATTGGGGCTGCTGGGAACAGTCCCCTCTATCAAGAGGGGATACAGGGGTGTGTTAGAATTTTAATATTGAATTCTCTCAGACAGATTTACTAAACGCCCCAAAGGAGAAAAGTCGTCTTTTTATCAAGGTTTTACAAAGATCTATGAGTTAAAAGGCACATTTTCCTAAAACATGCTGGAGCAGGAGAGGTAAACATGAGAAAAAACAACCTGATAGTCCCGGTTGTCTGCGGAGTGATGATAGCTGTTTTCACCGGCCGGGCTGCAGCAGCAGACTCTACTCCCCGCTACATAATGGGCCCCACCCGCGCCGTGGTGCGCGCTCCCAACGCAATGGTGGCAACCAGCCAGCCTCTCGCGGTCAAGGCGGGGCTCGAGATACTCAACAAAGGCGGGAACGCAATCGATGCTGCTATTGCAGCCAACGCCGCTCTCGGCCTAACCGAGCCGGCAAGCTGCGGGATCGGCGGGGACCTTTTTGTCATCTACTGGGATAACGCGACTCAAAAACTTTACGGCCTGAATGCCAGCGGACGCTCGCCTTATGGAATCAGTATCGAGAAAGTGCGCGCTCGCGGCTACGGGATGATCCCGGTCAAGGACCCGCTCTCCTGGTCTGTGCCCGGGTGCGTGGACGGCTGGGACATGCTGCGCAGGCGGTTCGGCACCATGTCTTTTGCCGAGCTGCTCGCTCCGGCTATCGGGTACGCTGAAAAAGGATTCCCGCTCAGCGGTTGGCCGGCACACGACACTGTTGATACAAGACACAGGGAATTCCGCAACACCTATCTTCCTGGCGGCAAGGCTCTCAAAGACGGGGACGTATTCACCAACCCCGGCCTGGCGCGAACCTACAGGATTATCGCCGAAAAGGGCCGGGACGCCTTTTACAAGGGGGAGATTGCCGGCAAGATCGTGGCCTATTCGAACCGGGCAGGGGGCCTTTTTGCCATGCGTGATTTCGAGGAGCACGCGGGTGAGTGGGTCGAACCGGTTTCGACAAACTACCGTGGCCACGATGTCTGGGAACTGCCGCCCAACGGCCAGGGTATCGCCACATTGCAGATATTGAACATTCTCGAAGGCTACGACCTGGCCTCTCTGGGGCATAACTCCGCCGAGTACCTTCATCTTTTTATCGAGGCCAAGAAACTGGCCTACGCAGACAGGGCGAGATACTACGCCGATATGGATTTCTATAAAACCCCGGTGGACTGGCTGATATCCAAGCCCTACGCAGCCCGGCGCCACACCCTGATCGATCCGAAACATGCCGCCAGGAGCGACCCTCCCGGGCAGCCGCCCGGCCACGGAGATACAATCTATCTGACAGTTGCCGACAAGGACCGCAACATGGTCTCTTTGATCCAGAGTATTTTCTGGGGATTCGGCTCAGGCTACGTGCCGGAGGATCTCGGTTTCTGTTTGCAGAACCGCGGGGCGCTGTTCGCACTTGACCCGGATCACCCCAACCGGCTGGAGCCTCACAAACGGCCCTTTCATACGATCATCCCCGCCTTTGTAACCAAAGACGGCAAGCCCTGGCTGGCGTTCGGTGTGATGGGCGGAGACATGCAGCCTCAGGGCCAGGTACAGGTGCTCTGCAACATTATCGATTTCGGGATGAACATCCAGGAGGCAGGGGATGCCCCGCGCATGCGGCATATGGGTTCTTCCCAGCCTACCGGGACAAAGATGGAAGAGGGCGGTACGGTAGCGCTTGAACTCGGAATCGGCCCCGAGGTACAGCGAAAGCTCTCAGAGCTGGGACACCGGCTGCAAATTCCGTTCAAAACTTTTTTCGGCGGCTACCAGGCAATCATGCTCGATCCTGAAACAGGCATGTATTTCGGAGCTTCCGATCCCCGCAGAGCAGGATGCGCTTTCGGGTACTAGGCGCGAGATTAAATTTTAAAAGGTAGCCGATTAAAAAAACGGCCGATTCTGATAAAGGATCGGCTGTTTCTATCTGGTGCCGAGGGAGCGGAAGCTTATCGGACTCCAAAGGGTACTGTTTTGCCGACTGAGAATAAATTGACGGTATTTTATTGCCTATTGCCCACTCTTTATTCGGCAGTAGATGTAGCGGTGAAAATCACCGATTGGTATGAATTATAAGGCGTTGCCTCCACTTTTATCTCACCCGGAAGCCCGGTTGGTGTAAGAGTGGTCCCGGTATAACCTTTCACATCGGTAATATTCCGTACAGGAGACAGGGTTCCCTCCCCCAGAATTATTTTGAACTCGACTGTCCATGCCGGTTCAGGGAGATAGTTCTGGGAAACATAAACAACCAATGAGTCCGGCAAGGGCTTCCCGATAACACCGGTCTGGTGGTTTCCAGAAACTAGCAGGATATCGTACTGTTTTACGTCTTCATCTGGACCAAGTGTTCGATAGTCATATTTACCATCTGATTCACATGAGAGAGAAATTGTAGTAACGGCAAAGATACAATACAGAACAAGTTTAGGAAATCTGTTGCGGCTGAAAATCAGTTGCCTCATGCGGCCTCCGCTACCAGAGAGGTTTAATCTTAGATTCTAACAATTGGAGAAAAACCCTGCCCTGCCCCCAGGAACCGTACCACTAATTATGCCCGAAATACGCTGTGTCTGAACAGTTCTGCTTACACCGCCTCATTTACTATTTTAATTCCTTTAAATCTGCAGAAATGCTCAAGATCTTTGGTAATACCTCCATAACATGTCACGCGGTGCAGTCCGTGTGACCAGTTTTGCCACAGTTTCTCCGCATCACCGTCCAACTTGACAGTAATCTTGGTCCGGCAGCCCCTGTCGATATCAGGCGTATCGGTAATTTCGCCTGTGAAATACAGCAGAAGATCTGTACCGGCCAAAATCGCCTGGGTGACTTTCTGGCCAATGTTCATTTTAACCTGTGTGACAGCCCCTTCCTGGCGCTCCATAATAGTGCGTATTTTATACGGACAAGCCGGCTTATCCGGGCCATTCATTTTTGTTGACCCCAGACAGTGAGCCAGATCAATACTATTATCGGATACGTCCATCGTAGGGTCGCTGATAAAACCTGGTTTTCCCACCAGTCCCTGGAATATTATGTGTGTCATGGCTGACTGTAAATCAGACTCACAAATACCACCTAAGCCCATATTGTTCAGCCTTGTAAATCCTATGCAGGGGTATGCAGGGAGTTTACGGTACATGCTGCCATAGCAATCAACAGTTATTACGGTTGCATCTTCTTCAGCTAACAAATTTTGAAAAGCCAGCGCCAGTTTGCAGGACTTTACTATTTCTTCCTTGGAAGGTTCGACAACTTCAACAGCCTCTTTGATCCATCGCTCAGCCTCCGCGGCGGCTTCATTATTATCAACCGCATTGTAGGCATCGATCACTTGCTCGCGTGTGATTATTTTAATCTCAGTTCCAAATTTATTTTTGATACTTTCAGCATATTCGGCAGGGAAGTTCTCTGTGTTGTTGAGAATCTTGGCTTCTCTTAAATGGTGAATAGCACGGAATGGTCTTATAGCGGCTGCCAATTGCTTGTAATCGCTGGTAAGAAGGCATTCCATTTTCTCTCCCAGTTTTTGGTTCCGGAGGGCGCCGTATCGAGTCCAATCATGCCCGGAATATGGAACGGCAAAAACCATTGTAGGAACGCCCACGGCAAGAATTTCTTCCAGAATCGGCATTATACCAAGAGAGAAATGAATTACGAGGATACCGTCAGCTTCTTTTAACTTTCCCTTGATAGGTTCGATCTGATCTGGAGAGGTGATTAACTGATCAACAACAAACTCTACATCAGACAATTCTTCTCTTAATTTTGCAAATTCATTTTCGTAAACTCGTATCTCCTGTCTTAGATCCAAGTTCGGTTTAGGCCAAAGGCCCTTCGGGTTTGCCATGTAAATCCTGGCGACTTTGACTTTTGATCTTCTGCAACCAGGGCTTACAAGTCTCGAGCCTTTTTTATTTGCCTCAAACGCTAAAATTTTCGAACTGCCGAGTGATAGAGCACCTCCAGCACCAACAGTTGCCACTTTCAGAAATTCTCTTCGCTTCATTTCTTTTTTCATCAGAAACTCCTTCTAAAGATGCCTTCCAGTATTAGGCTGTTATTTGATTTTGATACTACTTAAAATGAGTAGAGTTACATGGTATCCAGTGACTTTTTTAACAGTAGAATGTATATCATCGTCAGTCAAGTCCTAAAAGTTCTGTAAAATTGGTTTCAGAGGTATAGATTGGACTAAGTTTTGCGCACAAAGTCAATTTACACTTTTGACACTGGCGAACAAGATGTTTTTCCTCCTGCGACAGAATAGGTTAGTAAGAATATTTCCGTAAAATTTATGGGTCTACCGTTTCCGGCAAGCTCTGGTTATTAATGGCGGGCCATATGAGACGATTTTAAAACTTGTTGTGATAATTTTGTGCAGGAAATATTTGAGCAGATGGATGGGATTTTAGCATTAGATACTATTCCTAACGGTGTCTGACAATAACTGATCTCGTTTTCGGGGGGCAGGTCATATGGCTACAGAGATATGGAGTATTTCCTACTCCGTATTTACTTCCTTCATGAGTCCAGGTGCACTTTAGTCGGATGAACCATTGTTTTTAAAAGAAAATCGACTAAATCGAAAGGTGCGCCGGAAGCACACCCGACAGGACGAAAATCCATTTTCATGGCTATTGGCATATCCTAACTGTTGCTAATTGGACTCAATCCAATCGACAACCATGCCGAAAGCTTCGTCTCTATGAGAAATGCCCCTTTCCTTACCATCCTCTACGACGACCTCATAAAGCGAATGTTCGCAGCCAGGTAATACACGATAGGTCAAATTGGTTTTTCCCAATCTCAGGAATTCGAGCTTGATATAATCAGCCTGCAGGACAGGGGCGTTACGGTCCGCGGAACCGCTCAGCATATAAATGGGAATTTCCAGTTGCACCAGGTTCTCCAGAGGAATATCGGTGCAGAAACTGGCCCAGCGTTGATAGGGATGCCCGTACCAGGATTTTTCCGTGCTGTGTGGATCCCTGTAAATTTTCTCATAAACACCGAACAGGCTGTCAACAATTACCTGAGCTTCCTGGTGAGAGAGTTTTCCTGTTGCTGCATCAATCCTCTTGTTAATAATACTGGAGTAAAATTGATTAAGACCGCCGCTGAGCATACAGACGAGATGCGTTATCTTTTTGTTCTCAACAGCCAGCCTGGGAACGACTCTGCCACCCTCGGAAACACCCAGAGCAATGACTTTATTCCCGGATATGGGTAGCATGTTGCACAGGGAGTCAATCACAAGCAAGCTTGCCTGCACCTGCCACTCCAGGCCGCATTTCTGAATGTATACCTCGGACGGCTGATAATTTTCTAAGATCTCCCTGGGTTTGACTTCTTCAACCTTAACAGTGTCACAAAACGGGGTTCCCGCTTTTCCCATATAAGCGACATGGAATTGATCCGAAAATCTCATTATTACGTCCGGGGGCACTGTCCCTAGTTGCAAGGATTTCTCTCCGTATTGCACTAATATCATGGTTGGCAATCCACCGGATCCTTGTGCGATAAACAACAGCGGTTTTTCCTGATCGATTCCCTCCTCAGTCACATAAAAGTTAATATCTCCAAGTTGTGCATCTTTGATATGGAATGCTTTAAGTCCCCAGTTTTTAGGCTCTACGCCCTGGGCGAAAACATTCTGTATGATCAGCAGCGGAATTAAAAAAATGATCTTTTTCATTACAATCTCCTCAAGTAAATATGCGGTTAATTCATATTGTGCTTTGAATGATTCAGGGAATTTGAAGAAGACGGTCGATTGATTCGGCTATTGAAATGGCTTTTTCAATCCCACAAAGATAGGGATACCAGAAAATTTCATCAAGAACTCCAAAAAAGTTGAAACCATTTTTATAAACTGTTACAGTAACTTTAGACGCGTGTTTTGGCAGGTCAATTTCATTTTTTATGGAAAGGAAAAGGTGCGCAACTTCATAATCAAATATCAGGATCGTCTGCTTTACGGTACAGACCTGGTCACTGGCTGGGGGGAGAAAGGCATCGCAGGGGATATCGAGCAGCTCGATAAAACATACCTCTCCGATTACCGCTATTTCGCCGCTGATGAGGAGATAGAGGTTCCCCTGATAAGCGAATCCGCTCACGTGAGGGGTCTCGCCCTGCCAGCCAATGTACTGAAAAAAATTTTCTACGAGAACGCCAGGAAATGGTTTCCAGGTATCTGTACTTTTTTTATACCCACTTCTCTGTCAGGCCGGATTACCTGCCCCTCGAAAACAAGTCCAGAATTATGCAACTTGCCCAATAAGTAGTACCGTTCATGGGAGCAGATCACGGGTTGGAATAAAAAAAGCCGCCCTAAGGCGGCTATTTCTTTCAAAATCAAACAAGGAATAACATCAATTTGGACCTATTGCCATACCTCTATCTATGTCTTCGGTAAACCTTGTAAAATGCATAGAAAACTTAAAAAGAAACAAATAGTGACCATAATTACTTAAAGTAAATAATCGGATATCTATTGGGTTTGATCGATCTATCGACTCATTATCACAATTTTGTATCCTATCAAAAAAAATAATAGAATCTTCCTCTAATGCCCCATATTTAGGCAAAAAAAAGATTTGCGTAAGAAATTGATTTTTAATTGCGCTAATATGATTTTCTAAAGCTTGTGCTTTATATACACCATTCTCTCGTAAAAACTTTTCATATTTTCTTAGGCTAACAATTGGAGTATAGCAGAGTCTTGATGGGGAAGGTCTTCTATTTTCTTGAAAAAGGTCGCATGTATTCGAAATTACCACAGAATTTACATGATAAATATTAGTATCTGGTAAGTCTATTATCATCAAATTTCTGAGTCCATTGCCTTGATAAATAGTGTTCTCGTACCTCAGATCGGTAGTGTAAAGTCTATAATCAATATTGTCGGGAAACTGATCCAACTCTTGAAAAAGATATTCATCAGCTCCAGGTGATAAGTATTGAGGTAGATACTTTTTAATTTCATCGAAAGATATCATGATATTAAAGTTCGAAAATTTTTGTTTATAACCTTGGCAACGTGCGGTTCTAAATCTATAGATTCCTTTAATAGTTTTGAGGCAAATTTTTGAATAATCCCTAATTTCCTTAAAATCTCTAAACTGTCTTCAGTTATAACAGAATAAGTGTAGTTAGAAAAATGTTCCCCCAGTTGTTGAGCAAAAGGTTGTATATTTAATTCGATATTCTTGGATGGCATTATATCGATTCCCACCTCCGCAACCGGCACAGCTAAAGCGCAGGTTAAAGTGGCAAGGCCAATTTTAGCTGGATAGATAAAACTATTTGTCTGCATGAAATTTACCTCAATAAATAGGATTTAAAGTTTTAAGAAAGTCATCTTTGAGTAGCTTAAAAAACAATTTTTTTTCTTCATTATGCGCTTTTTCTATGATCATATTTGTATTAGAGTAAATATCTTTCTTTCCTTCAATAATATGGGTATCTATATCTATGACTGAACCAAATAATTGTGTGCTCCCCTGGGTTAATGCGGCTTTTTCTGTAATTTGTAAGATATTAGTAAACCCATTTGACGTAATTGAAGTCTTAAAATAGGTTTCCTGACCTTTTAAGGGTTTTCCATTGATATTAATATTTAATTTAATGTTTTCAAAAACATTATTATCAAAAAGGTTAATATATCTCAGCCCTAACCTTTCAATTTTATTAAAAATATTGGTTCTTTTAACTTTCTTTATCGTTAATTCAATTTTTTTAGAATAAACATCCCATCCAACGTACTCACCTCTACAAGATAAACCAATTACTTTGGGCCCAATTGAAAGAATAAAATTGCCATTAAACAAATTATAAAGCGGCTTATATATTAGAGAAGGGTCCTTTGATCTTATTTCTTCGGGCAATTGTAATATAGGCAATTTCAATGTTTTTGAATATTCGTCTTTAAATATATTGTAAAAGATTCCAAATACTGCCCCTGTTTCTACCAAGGGATCAAATCTGATTTCAGCAATTGCTTCAATTATTGGACAAGGATTGATTTTTTTTGGAAGTGGCATTTATCAAGCAAGTTAGAAGGAGAGTTATATAAAGGAGATGATTGCTCCGATAAGTTAGCTTTTCTCTTTCTCCCTTTTATTATTTAATCGTTTTTCGTCCGGTGTCAATACTATTTTTTCAAATTACAATACGTGCTACTACCCCTTAGTTATGCCCTCAATAACGGCAATATTTTTCGGTTTTTTGCAGTAACGTTAAAAGCAAGAAGGGCATATTATTATTCTGTTCGAAGGTGATTGGCTGGTGAGTGCTATTTTTTCCTGGCAGTAAAATAAGGCAAAAGTGGTGCCGAAGGTGCGGAACCCTGGAAAAACCTAAAAGGCGCAAACCCTTATGATTTGCGCCTTTGCTATTCAGTGGTGCCGAGGGACGGAATCGAACCGCCGACACGGGGATTTTCAGTCCCCTGCTCTACCGACTGAGCTACCTCGGCAGAGAGCTCAACCAAGCTATCGGTTACCTTTACAGCATGCCGGAATATATGCCATGAGCTGTTTCTGTCAATAGCTTTTTTATTGTGATTTTAGCAGTCATTTAGTCGAGAAATTTTTCTGAGAAAGATATTTTTCTATAAAAGAGGATAAACGTCAATCGAGAAGAACTAGTGAGACAGTGAAGGAAATGTTATGGGTCGTTTCTTTTACGGTGGAAAAAATTTCACCCAACTGGTGCCTGAAATTTAACCTTTTCATGGAAGGCAGAATATAATCCCGCAAAGAAAGCCTCACCCACCATTGTTCCCAGACTTGAATTTTCACGCCACCGCCGAAGTTGTACTGAAAATTCCCGTTATTGTCGAGCCTGCTGGGAAAATATAGATGCGGTGGAACCTCTTCCTTTTCTATTTTCAGACCAAAGTTTTCTCCAAAATTATATACATAACCCAACCCCACTCCGACAAAAGGCTTGATTCGCCATAAGGATATTTTCGGGTACCATGGCAGAATGAAATTCAGATTTGAGGAGTAAAGAAAAATGTGAGGCTTTACCGACATTTCCGCACTGAAAGCACCCCCGAACGTATGCTCTAGCTCGAAACTGGGATGCAAAAACTTGTGGGAATAGGTAAAGCCCAGGTAAGAAGCCGAGCTCCTTTCGCCCATCTTGACTCCGAAGGGCCCTTGAAGCGGATCGGGAGGATTGGTGTAGGGAGTAATAGAAATATATTCTTCCCATGGATTACTTGATAGTGCAACTTCAATAGATTGATTTATGTCACTGTCCTTGAAATAGCTTCCAACGGATAAACCGATTTCTGATGATTGTATCTGCCCGGTATATAGAAAGAAACTAAAGATATAAAAAGGAAGCCATGATTTTAAAACTTTCATCCGGTTGCCTCATTGCCAGAAAAAGATATTAACCCTGAGATAAAAGGATGGATAACAAAAATAAATTAAAATTGTAATTTATTATAAGAGTTCAGAATACCTGAAGTCAATGAGGCCTGAAGTCAATGAGGAAAGATAACGAGGCCCAGAGGGCTGATGGCAACAAGGGTGGTACCACTATAAAAGCTTTCGATATTTGTATAATAAAAGCCCCCGGACTGAAAAACACTCTGGGGGATTTTTATCTGCCTGATTTTGCTACTTACGGTTAAAGACCATATTTTTCTGTAAATGGATGACTAACAACCAGCCCTGGCTGAAACGGCAAACCAGAACAGAGCGACACAGATCATCGCCAGAGCGAGGCTCGAACAGACAGGAGCAATTCCCAGAGCTGGCACCGCAATTACGCCAATTGTCACCGCGCCGGCTGACGCCCCCAGGTGATCCGCACAGTCAAGTGCTGCAGCGGTCCGCCCTGTCTTGATCGTGCCGAGAGCCCAGCTATGCAGAGCGGCCGCCCAGGGGAAAAGAGCACCGCAGAAAAGGCCCACCAAGGCGACTATCAGGTAGAAAATTCCCTGTGCTAAAAAGGGCCCCCAGACTCCGAATGATATCTGTACAGGCTCAAGAAGATAAAGTCCGGCTCCTGGTATACTCACCGCAACCGAGAGCATGAAAGCGAGAAATGAGACCGCTTTGATACACGAGCTTGCAGCGGGCGCTCTATTGGAAGCCCACCAAGCCCCTGCCGCCAGAGTCAACATGAAAGTTGCCGTTATCATCGCTACCTGGTAGAACAATGCACCGAAAACAATCTGGCAAAGATATATTAAACAGATAATGGCGCCCATAGCGACAAAACCGGCTGCACCTACTGTCACTACCGCGACACGAGCGATTGCAACCTCGGGATTGCCTTTCGAAATCTGGAGGAACCACAAGGCTGCAAGGATCAGAGAGAGAAGAGCGGCGGGAAGAAGTGACAGCCGGCGTGCGCCCGATTTTCCTGCTATCTCAAGCATGCCCTCCAGAAAGCCGGGGCCTTCTTTATCCCCAGTTGACTGACGGGCCATCCTTGCCCAGAGCCTCAAGTGGTGGAACCAGGCCACCGGTGTCGAATCTGTATGGGGGCCAAGCTGTTGACTTCTTGCCTCCAGAGTGGTTTCGAGGGGTACAGTGCGCGCGGGGTCGTAATATAAGGGAAGAAGGTAACGAGTCAGATAAGGCACCTTGCCCTCGTATGGAATTATTCTCTCCATTAGCACTTGAGAGTTGCTTGTCAGGAGCGAGTCGGAATCTGATGCGAAAAAGTAGCAGTGTGTCTGACTTACAGCCAGGCTAAGGTGGCTGAAACTTTTTTTGAGAGAAGACCACACAGCTGCTGCCTGGTCCACCTGGGCCGGCAGCATGAAATTGGCTCCTACAGGAAGTCTCAACGCCAGGACGCCGCCCGCCGGGCCAAGGGCCCGCCGGGCCAGCCGGAAGAAACCCGGAGTGTAAAAACGTGAGGCGTTCATCTGTGAGGGGCCATCCAGATTGAGAAGGATCATATCCCAGCCGGCTGGCCCGTGCCCCGTGCTTGAGAGCGCGGGGCGCGGGCGGCCGAGATAAGTCCTGGCATCATCGGCAATGTAACGATAACTGCCTTCCTGCAAAGCTGAACGCAATTCGACTGGGAGGTGGTTGCGTATTTCTTTTTCCAATGCCCTGTCCGGGTGAATGCTGGTTACAAGATTCAAACCGCAGGCCAATAGTTTTTGGGCAAGTCCAGATGAGGAGATTCCAATAACAAGGACATTGTTCAAATATGGGTGCTGACTAAGAAGAAGAGCAGTATTAGCAGCATCATTGTAATGATCTGGAAAGCTAACTGTTGGCGTACCGTTATCGAAAACAGTTGTCTGATCTGAAATGCGAACAAAAAGAATGCTCCGGTAACGGGTCCAAACAGATGAGATATATTCACCCGGTGAACCGAGTCCGCTCCAGTAAAGAGTGGAGAACTTGTTTTCAAGGCGGGGTAGGGCGGATAAGACGAAAGATAGGATGATAAACATCGATACTGTGGCCAGAGCAAATGATTTTCTTTTTTCAGCTTTCAAAAACAAACTTGCCAGCAAGGGAAGGACACTGAAAACCGAGGTATTGAAAACAGGGCTGGTCCTTCCTGAGAGAATAAAGGTAAAAAGCACTCCTGAGACAAACGAACCGGCAGCCTCAGCGGCCCACAGGCCACCAATAAAAACTGCCGCCGGAGAGGAGGAAGCGATCTGGCCCCGGCTGGCAATCCCGGCGAAAATGGGGAAAGAAAACCCGACCAGCAAAGCGAAAGGACCGCAGGCCAAAGCGCTGTGGAAGAAGAGATCGGTAAGCGGGATAAACTCACCTGCCGGCACCTGGGTCAACTGACGAATTCCGGCAAGGTAGAATATTCCAAATAGCCCGGCAGGCAGAGCCAGGACTGAGACAAGAATAGCCGTTTTTACCAGTGAGCGAGCGTGGGAGGAAATCCAACCCCCGGCTACCGCACCGATCCCAATCCAGCAGAGCCATGCTCCCAGCGCTGCGCCCACAGCCAGGGTTCCCCCGGCTGCAGAGGCCATCACACTGCGCAAAATCTCAGTCTGCACAACAAGAGCGGCGGCGCCAAATGATGCTGCAAGAAAATTGACCCGGAAGCGGTTTGTCAGGGATAATTTCATCGGGTTCTACGCGGTTGAAGTTTCTGTTACAAATATCTGAACTGAATGAAAGAAAAACAAGCTTTGAGATTTTTCTATGCTCGACTCGTCTTGACAAAGAATTAAAATGAAAGTATTAAACCATCTTAAATGTGTAACTTGCACCTCGAACAATTTCTTTCAGGATGGTCAGGGTTGAAAGAATGCATGCTGAGAATGGTTCGGGCCGAAACCGGTGCTGCCAGGAACCTGCCTATTGCCATGGCAATCCTCTGCTGGCTGGCGGCGATAATGTTTGTCAAGTATTTCAGTTCGCTGATGGATGTGCATACCCAGAACTTTTTCCGCTATCTGGGTGCCAGTGTTTTTCTGTCCATACTGGTGAGCATGGTCTATCCCGGATGTTTTCGTAAGTTTCTGGCCCGCTGGCCCGTGTTTCTCCTCCTGGGCGGGATGGTCGTAGCATTCCAGATCTGCTGGGTAAACTCTCTCTACCATGTCGATCCGGCATTTGTATCCCTTTTGGGCAAATTCAGCACGATTCTTATTACAATCATGGCGTTTGTTTTTTACACCGAGGAAAGAAAAATCGTCCGCCAAGGGAGCTTTTTACTCGGGTTTATCTTGGGTCTGGCCGGGGTGGTGGGTGTAGTGGCTGGTATTCCCAACTTTAAAACGGGTATTGCCCAGTCTCAGAAACTCGGGATTGTATTTATTATATCGAGCAGTGTTATCTGGGCGTTTTATATCAATCTGGTCAAGCGTGTGCTGCGTTCTGAAAACAGCCTCCAGGCTTTCACATTCACCTGTGTTTCCGCCACGCTGTTTTTCCTGCCGATCATGCTGATCTGGGGCGAGGCATCCGTGCTGTTTGAAAGACCACCGATTATCATGATCCTGGTGATAGTTTCCGGGGTGATAGGCATTGCCGGCGCAAACTCCAGCTATTATCTCTCGATCAAACGGATCGGCATGGCAAAAAGTGCGAACCTGGTGCTGGTACACCCGTTCCTGGTCGCTTTGGCGAGCTTTTTCGCTTTCGGCGAGCGATTGACAGCAGTGCAATGGGTTTTCGGTATAATACTTCTGACAGGCTGCGCGCTTGTGATCAGTGTACATGAGAAAGATCTGGAATGATTATTCCGCTATTCTACATAATTCGGGCCGGGAAGAACAGGAAATACCGGGAGTATTATTCTCTGCAATTCCCGGATTAAGCTTTTAACATATTGAACTACAAAAAAATAGTAAAAGGCCAACACTGCGCTCGTGATGATCTTATTGTGGTCTAATGGATTAACCGATTAGCTTTTATTTAGCTCCTCTCACTTAAAGAAGTTTCTTCGAAGCTGTGGAAACAGTTGTGGATAACTTTGTGAATAAATCGATAACTTTAAAGTTTTCTTAAGTTGTGGGTGGATGATCCAGAATTTCTTCATTCTTTCTGTCCCAGTACATCTTTTTCCCCTCTCTATAACTACGCGTTGCCATCACCACCGCAACTGAATGAGCAAACCCGGTTTCTATGCTGCCGTTTGGTTTTTTCCGGCTGCGCATGCACTGGAGCCAGTTGTCTGTATGGTACTTGGTGTCGTCGCTCTGCTTCAAAGGGGGTTTTTCATCTTGAGCTGGGATTGTCACCAGCTCCGGCTCCGGTGTTTTACCATCCCTCTGGAAGACAATATTGGAGCCCCAGGCGCTTTTCATCTCTGGAAGGTACCACCACTGCGGGCTGCCCTCGCCTCCGGGTGAATAAAGAGTCCCATGGGTGCCGCGGATTACCGTATGGTCTCCATAAGCGTTTCCGTAACTGGAACTGTAGCTGTAAAGTACTTCCTTGTCCTGGAAAGTGGAAAGGCATGAAAATGTGTCCGGGTTTTCGCGGATGTCGTGCCAGGCGAAAATACCGCCGTTAGATACCGTGTCGTCCGGGATAAAGGTATCGAGATAGAAATGCACCAGCCCTGACCCGTGGCTGTACCACTGGTCTGTGATTCCTCCGGAAAAATCCTTGAAAATCCGGAACTCGAAATATACCACCGGGTCGAACGGGCGCCAGGGGCGGCCGAGCAGCCAGCGGTTCCAGTCAGTGTCCTCTTCGCGGATTGCGGCGATATCGGGGTCCTTGGGTATGTGCCATCTCGGGCCGTTATAGTTCCAGCTCTGCTCTATCTTGGTGATTTTCCCCAGCTTGCCGCTTCGGATTATCTCACGTACCTTGAGCTGGTACGGATCGCTAAGCCACTGCGATCCCATTTGCACCACACAGTCGCTGGCTAAAACTGCATCCCTGGCGAGCTTGGCTTGCTCCAAAGTGTTGGCCATGGGCTTCTCGCAGTAGCAGTCTTTTCCGGCCCTTACCACCTCGGCGAGAATTATGGCGTGCTGGTGGTCGCCTGTGGAGATCATTACAGCATCCAGCTCGGGGTCTGCAAGCATATCCTCGGAATACTTGTACGTTTTCGGTCGAGTACCGAACACCTCTTTTGCATGGTCCGCGCCCTTTTCCAGGTTGACAGACCAGATATCGCAGACACTGCGCAGGTCGAAGTTGCTGTCTGTTTCGGAAGATAGCTTTAACATGATTCGGTGACCGGATGCCCGGTCGCTGCAGCCGATCTGACCGATCTGAATCCGGTCATTGGCGCCGACAATCCTGCTGTAGGAACGTGCAGTGGAAGAAAGCACGGCTGCGCCGGCAGCCGCCGCGGCTGCTTTGCCGATAAATTCCCTGCGTGTGAGTTTAGCGGGCTTATGATTCTCGGAATAGCTCTTTTTCTCCATTTTATCCTCCTTTGAGTGTTGTTTGAGCCGGATTATTCGTAAATTAGTAAGATATTATGTTTGTCCGGGGCCTGGGGGGCGGCGGGCGCATGAAATGCGCGCCGTTGCGCAGGAGCGCAACGCTCTGTGCGACTTGAGTCGCACAGCCGCCGCCCCCCTCCCTCGGTGGCTGATAAAAATGTGAAAATAAGTGAATAGCCATGTCAAGGTCTGGGTTTCAAGAATAATCTGGGTTTGAATATCTTACACTTCAGCAAATAATAATAAATATGGTTTAATTTTTAATCAGCCATTTGTCCAGCCAGAGGTAAGCCTTCTCCCGGACGTCAGGCGGAAAATCATGGTCGCCGTTGCCGAAAACGCGCACGAAACGCTCCTCAGCGCCAAGAATGAGGTACAGTTTGGCAACCTGCCTCAGCGGCGCATCCACAGCCCAGAAGTCCGGAAATATATGGTCCTTACGGGCCGAGTAATTGAACAGCGGCCGCGGAGCGCAAAGCGCCATCACCTCGTGCATGTCGCAGGGAACGACTCCGGCTCTAAGATAATCTCTGAGAATCGGGAAATGCACGAACCATTCATCCCTGGCAAAACGGAACGGATACATAGAACTCCCCATGGAGACAAACCCGCACGAGGAAACCGCTGCTTTGACTCTTTCATCAAATGCCTGGTGGAAAAACGCATTGTAGCCTCCCAGTGAGTGCCCGATAACACCGATACGGCTGGAGTCGACCTCTGCCAGGCTGCATAGATAGTCCACTGCACGCTTGTGGTCGTAAAGCATTTTTCCCATTGCCGACCAGCGGGGATATTTCCTGTCGAACTCATCCGTTTCGAATGCCTCTGCTCCGGGGTAAATCCTCTCGCCCGCACTGATCACGTCGATTGCCAGAACCACGTATCCGCGCCGGGCCAGTTCGTTCCCATAGTAGCGGTTTTCGCGTGCCTGTTCTATACCCACGGTGACTTTGGCTCCGGGTTCGATTGTGCCGTGCATGGCTAGAATCGCCGGCCCGGGTGAGCAAGGCGAAGCTGCCTCGGGCAGGAGAAGATATCCGTTTATTTCATCTCCAGTGCCGCTGTTGAACCGTACGTTTCGTTCGAGATAACCGGTGCGTTTTATTTCTCCCAACACTCTCGGATTAAGTTCGCCACGCACCTCGGGCGCTTCTCCAAGAAGGGCATGTGCCCGGCGCACGATCGATGGCCTTTTGCGTTCCCAGGAAGCTTGATCGCAGATCGTGATCTTGCGTACCGGTCCGCCGCTGATCTGATTCAACGGAAGGTAGTCGGTGAGAATATCGGTCAGCCCTAGCGGGGTGGGCCCGGAGAGAGTGTCCTCCTGGCAATTTTCGCTGTAAAGGGGAGAAAAGGTAAGAGAAATAGTAAATAAAATCGTGCTCAGCCAAAGTGATAATCTTTTCATCTTTCCTCTCCAGCCAGGGAATGATTTACTCTGTCAGCTTTCCGGCAGGGCCTCCAGCAGCCTGTCGATATCTTCCTCGTTGTTGTAGTAGTGAGGAGAGACCCGGATCGAGCCGCAGGGAAAACCGAGGCTGAACTTTTTACGGCGAAGTTCGGCCAGGAGCTTGCGGTTGTCGTGCTTTGTCGAGCGGAAACAGGTAATCCCGCTTCTGCGAGCTTTCTCCTGCGGGCTGATAACCTTGTATCCTTTGCTTTCCAGCCCATCCACTGCTCGCGTTCCCAGAAAGAGGACACGCTCCTGGATATCGCGCACACCCAGTTCGAGCATGGTCGCCACACTTTTGCCCAGCGCCATGATCCCGGCCACGTTGAGTGTGCCGCCCTCGAAACGGCGGGTGTCGCTGCGCAGGGGTTTATCGAAAAGAGCCACTTCAAGCCCCTGGGAGAGGAATTCGAGCGGGTCCTCCACACTCAGCCAGGAACAGATGAGTGGATCGAGGTCCTCCAGGCGTTCAGAGCGAAGGTAGCAGAAACCGACACCCTCTCCGGAGAGCATCCACTTGTGCCCGCCCACACTCAGAAGGTCGATTCCCCAATCATTCACCGCTGTCTGAAGGGCGCCCACACCCTGCACCCCATCCACTGCGAAAAACAGATTATGCCTTTGGCAGAGTTCTCCCAGGGCGGCGAGGTCGTTGCGGCATCCGGTGTGAAACTCGACAAAACTTGCCATCAGCATCCGGGTGGTTTCATCCACAGCAGCCTCGATATCCTCAACACGATAGCTGTTATCGGGCTCTGGAGCGACAAGGCGCAGCCTGACGCCGCGGGCTGCAAGAAGGTTCAAGGGCACAGTGACAGCCGGGAACTCTCCTCGAAGTGAGACAACGCTGTCTCCGGCACGCCAGGGGAAGCCCCGGGCGGCAAGAATCAATCCCTCAGAGGTGTTCTTGGTGAAAAAGATTTCACTTGCTGAGGCACCCACCAGTTCAGCAACCCGCTGCCTGATTTCAGCTATCCACTTGTGCCATTCACCCTCCAGATCGCCGCCTGAGCTGGCATATCCCTCCAGGATACGAACCGCCTCGGCGGAGATAAAGGGAGGAACGGGTGATATCGCGGCATTGTTCAGGTAAACGCGGTTTTCAGTAACCGGAAACTGTTTTCTTATTTCGGCGAATTTATCCATATTGATAAAGATGTGGCCGGTCTATCCCTGATTGCAGAAAAAACCGAGTACATCATAGATTATTTTACCGGTCATGCGTCATAAAAGCAAATCATAATTTTTTCACCCCAGGATCAAAACATCGTTCTTATCAAATGGCCAAAATAAAGCCCGGTGGGCAGCATATCACTCACCGGGCTTCTGGTTAAGGCTATGGATCTAATACTTAATATGCTTCGACAGACAGCTCGAAATAGCTCTGCGAATGGTCGCAGCAGGGGCAGCGAAGTGGAGCCTGTGTGGATTGAACGACACGGCCGCATTTTCTGCATTTCCAGAAAATTTCGGTTTCGCGTTTGAATACAAGTCCTTTCTCCACGTTTTCGAGCAGCTTGAGATAGCGTTTCTCGTGCTCGACTTCAACTTTAGCCACCTCACGCCACTGAGTGGCCACTTCCGGGTAACCCTCCTGCTCGGCAACCTCGGCTGCTGAAGGGTAGAGCATGGTGTGCTCTTCATTCTCACCAGCCGCTGCGGCTTTCAGGTTGGCAGCCGTGTCGCCGATAGAGGTCGGGTAGGTGGCTGTGATTTCCACAGGGTCGCCGGGCAGGAAGTGGAAGAAACGCTGAGCGTGCTCTTTTTCTTGGTCCGCGGTTTCCAGAAAAATGGCCGCGATCTGTTCGTACCCCTCTTTCTTGGCCTTTTTCGCATAAAGCGTATAGCGGTTGCGGGCTTGGGATTCGCCGGCAAAAGAAGCCATTAGATTGTGCTCGGTTTTGCTGCCCTTTTCGACCATTATTTCCTCCTGATCAGTTGATGATAAGACAGTTAATTGAGAAAAATATTTTGGGAATAGAAGCGGAAAATATATAAAAAGTCCAAATCACGGCTCATTTAGTAACGAGCAAGCCGATTAAAAGTTAACAAATTGAGGCAATAAAATCAATTTATACAAATGATAATGAAAAGCAAAATCAATATATTTTAGTGATATAATAATGAGTGAATAAAATCTAAATGTGATATTTTAAAGTTGAAACAAAGATGGGTTGATGGGCTTATGAATCCAGGCTTTTCTGAAACGGAAGGGGTTTATCTGGGGGTGAAAAAAGTAAGCTGTCTAGACAGTAATGGAAGGCTTTACTCCGAGGTAGAATAATCTTCTATCTCCATAACAGTCTGCGGGCTGAGCCAGAGCCCGCCGCTTAGCTGCCAGCCGGCTCTGCGGGCTGATTCTTCCAGGTCCGGATCGATCTCGACCTTGTACCAGTAGTCTGTGCTGTCAGTCCGGCGCATCATTATATCGTTGAGATTCGGTTCCACTATCCCACGCAGCACATCCGGGTCAAGAACAGGCTTTACCCCGATAGCCACCCGGTCCGAGGCTGTAAGTCCGTCTGCCTTGCGGCCGCGAAACAGGCGAAGGTTCGGTCCTCGGCGGCAGGCGACTTTTTTATGATCGAGAACCCGCTCATCTGGGATTATGAACCGTCCGCGGATCACCTCCTGGAGTTTGCGCGCGGTTTCAAGCTGCTTCCTGCTCAAGACGCTCAGAAAACCGCCCTCGATCTCGATACCGACTGAAACATCGGAAACCCTTTGCAGACCGTTCCAGAAGCAGCGGAAATCCATCCCATGGCCGGCATGGTCACGAGGATTTTTCTCCGGGTCGACGATCAGGAAGCAGTTGCCTGATTCATCGATATAATAGTTAGTCGCAGCCATCCGGTAGATATACCGGATGCTGAACTGTTTTCTTCCTTTCGAGCGCAGCACTTCTTCAACTTCTGGTTCGAGACCTGTCCTGTGCCAGACAATCATGTCCGGATAAGCAGGAGTACCGTCCGCGAGCTGTCGTTTGAGGGGGGTAAGATATTTCTGGCGGCGTTTCCAGTAAGCTTTTCTACGGGTTACGTGATAGGCAAGCGAAACCTTGAGGCCGTTCTTGTAGTAAAGCGCCTTTTTAGTTTTGCGCTCAAGCTTGACCTCCGGATTTTGACCGTAGTAGCGGCCTTCGAGCAAATACTCAGGGATATAATAAACTTTGCCCGGCCAGAATTGCTGGTTCAGGTTATAATGGCGGATATGCTGGACCATGTAAGAAATATGGTCGAAATGAGATTTACGGTACGAGTAGCTTTTGGGGAAAATATCAGCATTCCCCAGGTAAAGCTTTGCCACAGACCGGTAACTCTCGCCCTCTGCGGCCACATGCCGGATATCATCGACCGAGACCTCGAGCATGCTGTCTATGGGCACGTAGCCTTCAGGGGAACCATAGATAGTTTCATACTTTCTCTGAAGGGCTTCGAACCGTTCTGAGAGAAGATGCATTGGGATAAGGAACGAGCGGTCGCGGTAACTCAATTGTCGGCCAATGCGGCGGTAGATGTCTCGGATATCGCTGCGGACGTTACGAAGCAGGCTGTTACTATTACTGTTATCTTTCATCCAGGTCGGGATGCAGAACTGCTTTATCACGTCGTTCAAGCGCTGGCCCCGGCCTGCTTTCACCTCAAGCAGGAGCAACCCCGAGTCAAGGGCCACGGTATCCTGAACAGTTGCTTTTCCCGGCCTGGAGCGGGTTCTACTGTAAGTCCTCACGGATGTGTCATTCCGGTCGTAAGGAATATAGATAACCGTGTTCCTGGGGATCCTCTTGGCGGAAGTGATCCTGGTGAAAGCCGGATTATAGGTGCGGTTGTATTCGAATATGAATTTCCAGAGCGTTGGATTGACCCCTTGATCGATCAGGGTCTCCCAGAGGGAGCTTCCCATGCGGGTCGTGAAATAATTTTCGACCTCGGCGGGTTCATCGTATTGAGAGGCTTGCGCCTGATACTGAATCCCTGCACAAAAAATGAAAGACAAAAGGAAAAATGCTACGTTTAGCCCTAGTGCAAACCTGCTCTCTTTACTCATATTTTTTAATCTCATAACGTCCTTTATCGCTCGAGGAAATTTGATTCTATAATAACCGAAAATCGCTGAATCGACAAACACTTTTCGATAAATAAAGATTATCCGGCAAAAATTGAGCCGGATTGGATACGAAGAAGTTACCCCTTATAATGAATAAAGTTAAAGAAAAATTTTACAAAATAATCATATTTTTATACATTATTACTGGCCTGTTTGTTTTCTATGGATAGAAAAATTGCAGCATTGAGGGAGGACTGGTCACAGTGGCGGTTCTGGCGGATTTCGGCACTTCCTGGACGAAGATTCTCGACACTGAAAGCGGTGAACGAAGAATCGAAAAAACAAAGGATCTGGCACCGTTCAAGGCCGACCTGGCCACAGGGCACAATACCAACAACAGGGCCAGGCGCACTGTAAACGAGTTAATAGCTCTCGGCAATGGATCCATGCAACTGGCTGATGATAAAGAACATACAGTGCTGGATGTCGGGTCTCGGGATATTAAATATGTCAAGTTTGTCAGGGGCAAGGTGGCTGAGATGAACTGGTCTGCCAAGTGCGGGGCGATGACCGGGTTCACTTTGGAGCTTATTCTCAACTATTTTTCGGTCGATCTTGCCAGGATCAAACCCGGCAAAGGCACGATGAGTATAACCTGTGGAGTGCTGGGAATGGAACAGTTGTTCGAGGCTATCGCCTCAGGTCAAAGCATTGAAACGGCGCTGGCCGAGTTTACTAGGGGATTGGCGACCAATGCCTACCAGTTTATCAGCAGGCCCAGACGTTTCTATCTTTCGGGGGGAATGTGCGAGAATCCGCTTTTTCTGAAATCATTTCCCCCGGGAGTGGAAGTTTTGCCGCTCGGTCGTTTCGTGCTCGTAGAGGGATTAAGGAGCGAGTATGAGCTTGAAAGATAGCAGAGAAAAGATAAAGGCGGTTGCAATGCTCTCCGGAGGACTGGACAGCTCTCTGGCAGTGAAAATAGTTGCCGATCAAGGAGTTGAGGTGATCGGCGTTAATTACAATACAGGGTTCTGCCTGACTGACCACCGGAGAAGAATGTACGGCCTGGGTGCACAGAAAGATCCAAAATCCGTGCGGAACGCAGCCCTGGCAGCCGGGGCGAAGTGGGGTCTGCCAGTGGAGATTATAGACATTTCGGATGAATATCTGCGGATCCTGACCAACCCCAAATATGGCTACGGCAGCGCGATAAACCCCTGTATCGATTGCCGTATTTTCATGCAGAAAAAAACCAGGGAGTATATGGAAAAGGCAGGGGCCAAATTTATTATAACAGGTGAGGTAGTGGGCCAGCGTCCGATGAGCCAGAAGAGAAAGACCTTGAAGCTTATCGAGAAAGAAAGCGGCTGTGAGGGACTTATCCTTCGACCCCTTTCCGCAAAGCTGCTCGAACCTACTGTTGCAGAAATAAACGGCTGGGTGAACAGGGAAAAACTTTACGATTTCCACGGCAGAAGCAGGAAATCCCAGATCAAGCTGGCAAAAGAAGTCGGCCTGGAGGAGTATCCGCAGCCTGCAGGAGGCTGCTGTTTTCTCACGGATAAGAACTACGCCAGAAAGATGCAGGACCTTTTCAGGCACTCGGATAAGAAAACAGTGACAACGAATCAGGTGATGCTTTTGAAACTCGGCCGGCATTTCCGGATAAACGAAAAGACAAAAATCATCGTGGGCCGCAATGAAGCAGAAAACATCTTTCTGGAGAAAAGCTCAGAAAAACTGCCCATGCTTAACTGCTCCGATGTGCAGGGACCGCTGACCTTGATCGAGGGAAGTGTCGAAGAGGAGGCAATCAGGACTGCGGCGAGGATAACAGCCCGCTATAGCGACTCCGGCGCGAACGAACCGGTAGAGGTAAAGCTCAGGTTCCCGAATGAGAGTACAAGGACATTGAAAGTTCAGCCCATGAATGTAGCCCAGTGCGAAAAGATGAGAATATGAAAGAAAGTGGCACACAGGCCATTGCCAATGGCGAAATTGCTAAGGCAAAGCACACGGATACGATTGCCGCGATTTCCACACCACCGGGCATAGGGGCAGTGGCTGTGATACGCATAAGCGGGCCGGAATCGTGGCAGGTCGGCCGTTCCCTGGTAAAGGAAAGGGCTAAGTTCGACAGACTGAGAGAGCGGGAGAATTCAGTTTTCACGCTGGTCAGCTCTGGAAACAGTGGAGAACTGGATAGGGCGCTGGTTGTCAAGTACAGGGCTCCGGAAAGTTATACAGGCGAGGACATTGTAGAGATACAATGCCACGGTGGACTGGCCGTGCCTATTGCAGTCTGCGAGGACGTGATTGCGGCAGGAGCACGGACAGCACGGGCAGGGGAGTTTACTAGACGAGCCTTTTTAAACGGCAAGCTGGACCTGGCGCAGGCTGAGGCAGTGGATGAGCTGATTCATGCACGGGGAGAGCAGGGGCGAAAACTGGCCTTCTCGGCTTTGAAAGGTGAACTGGGCCGTGAAGTAAACAGTCTTCGTGAAATCATGCTGGAACTTAAAGTAGAGATCGAGTACGGGATAGATTTCCCGGAGGAAGACCCTCTGGAAAACCTGGAGCTAAGAATAAAAGAAAAATGCGATGAGGCAAGAAGCGCAATTTGCAGCCTCCTGGAGGGAGCCGAGCGAAACCTGCTGCTGAACAGGGGAGTACTCACAGTGATAGCAGGGGCGCCGAACGTGGGGAAATCCTCTATCTTTAACAGGCTGCTTGGAAAACAACGGTCAATAGTCACAGAACAGGCCGGAACAACCCGGGATGCGGTAGAAATGGAAACGATGATCGAGGGAATGCTTTTCCGCCTGGTAGATACTGCAGGTTTAAAGAAAAAGGCAGGAGAGATTGAAAAAATAGGCGTGGAATACAGCAGGCAGTTTATCAAGGAAGCCGATCTTGTGCTTTTCATTCACGAGGCGGGAACAGATTTCAGAAAAGCGGAAAAAGAGTTTCTTAAGACATTCGCAGAAAAAAGGGTTGTCCGGGTTGTAAACAAGGTCGACCTGCTTGCTGAACCCGATAACGTGCCGGAGGGCTACCTGCCGGTTTCAGCCAGGAAGTCGAAAGGACTGAACGCGCTGAGAAAGGCTATGCTGGAAGCCGTCCT
Organism: uncultured Gemmatimonadales bacterium; assembly: GCA_964548275.1. GTDB lineage: Bacteria > Gemmatimonadota > Glassbacteria > GWA2-58-10 > GWA2-58-10 > JAUVUV01. The sequence goes on along the minus strand of CAZJQI010000006.1, from coordinate 312 downwards.
CCCGCATGCTGATTCGGGAAAATTGAACACAATCAGCGGGCCTCAGGTTACTAGCCAGAGACAGAAAGGCTTGCTGGAGGATGCTCTTCGCGCACTGGAAAATATAAATTTCAACAATCCGCCAGAGTTCATAGCTGCTGACCTCTCAGAGGTATGTGACTTTTTGGGAGAGATCACAGGAAGTATAACAACAGAAGATGTGCTGGAGCGGGTATTCAGCAGGTTCTGTATCGGAAAATAGGAAAAGAGCAAACAATAGTGTCCGGTAAAAATGGTTTATGAATTAAGAGTTGGTCTTAATTCAGGCAGTTC
>CAZJQI010000005.1:0-106224 GCA_964548275.1 uncultured Gemmatimonadales bacterium | reverse complement strand
TAGCCGAAGCCGGGCTTACGCTGAAATCTCCATTTTCTATACTGATACTGCTTACAGAAAGGGCTACCCCACCCACATTGGTAATATCGAATGTCCCTGTACCGCTGCTGCCAATAAGTACATCACTAATGTCCAATGAGAGGGTCGATAAGGCAATTTTCGGGGCTGGTGGCTGGATACCGTTACCGCTTGCGCTGACAGTGAGTGTTTCCTCGTCGGAGTCGTTGCTGGTTATCGTGATCGTGGCATTATGGCTTCCTGCTGAGCTCGGGCTGAAAGTTACTGTAACCACCTGGTTTTGACCGGGTGGGATGGTGGCCGAAGTTGGGCTTATGCTGAAATCTCCATTTTCTATGCTGATACTGCTTACCACCAGGCCAACACTGCCCTCGTTGGTGATGTTGAAAGTACCTGTACCGCTGCTGCCTAGGGTGAGATTACCAAGAAAAAGGCTGTTCGTGGGCAGGCTTATCTCTGGAGCGGGAGGCTGGACACCATTACCGCTTACGCTGACAGTGAGAGTCCCCTCGTCGGGATCGTTGCTGGTTATCGTGATCGTGGCGCTCTGGCTGCCTGTTGAACCCGGATTGAACGTTACTGTAACTGTCTGTGTTTGGCCGCCGGATAGTCTAACCGAATTGGGGCTAACAGAGAAAATAGTATTATCACTACTGATACTGCTTACAAAAAGGGATTTTACAAAAAAGAATGCCCTACCAACATTGGTAATGTCGAATGTCCCTGTACCGCCGCTGCCAATAAGTACATCACCAATGTCCAATGAGAGGGTCGATAAGGAAATATCTCGTATCAGTGGGGCAAGACCTTTCCCGGACACACTGACAGTGCGTGTTTCCTCGTCGGAGTCGTTGCTGGTTATTGTGATCGTGGCGTTCTGTCTTCCAACTGAACTCGGGCTGAAAGTTACTGTAACCACCTGGTTTTGACCGGGTGGGATGGTGGCCGAAGTTGGGCTGACACTGAAATCTCCATTGTCACTGGAGATATCGCTTACCGCAAGGTCTGCGTTGCCGTCATTAGTGATGGTAAAAGTTCTTTTTTTGTCGCTGCCAACGGCCAAGTTACCAAAGAAAACGATGGTCGTGGATAGGCTTATCTCTGGAGCTAGTGGCTGGACAACACCGTTACCGCTTGCGCTGACAGTGAGGGTTCCCTCGTCCGGGTCGTTGCTTACAATGGTTATCGTGGCGCTCTGGAAGCCGGGTGAACTCGGGCTGAAAGTTACAGTAACCACCTGGTTCTGGCCACCAGGGAGGGTTGCCGAACTCGGAGCTACAGAAAATTCGGCATTGTCTGTGCTGATACTGGTAACCTGAAGAGCTGCGCCGCCATCATTGGTGATCGTAAATGTCCCTGTGCCGTTATCTCCGACAGCCACATCACCGATATCGAGTAAAGTGGTGGACAAGGATATGTCACGGACAGCACCCCAGATAGAGCCGGAGCTCAGAAGAGTAAACGTAAATGCTAAAAGAATTGATTTGAGTCCAGCCAGGTGTTTTTGAGAGGTTAGCGCCCTAATTATTGTAAAAATAGGGCTGCTCCAGATAGATTCCGGCCCAATAGTAAGGCAGTTGGTGGGCTTGATCTTTCTTTTAGCCGTTTGGATTAAAAGCTGTTCCTGGCGCATAAGGCTCAGGTGAATTTTGGAGTTGTGAGCGCAGCAATTTATTAATGGCCGCTTTGTCTCTGGCAGACCATACGGAAAAATTAAGACTGAATTAGAAAGCAATTATCGTGCAAATAATTTGACAATTTATAACCTATTGATAAAAATGGAGTTACGATAAAATCGAGGGGATATGAAAAGAAGGGGAAAATCAACTTAGGTTTATATAATTTTGTCCAATGGCCCGGAATTGATTGGAATTAAAGCAATTGGGCGGGAATAAACTGTTGAGAAGGAATAAACAAAAGTTGATGGAGTTCTGAGACAGCAGGGGTATAAAGTCTATCGACGTTTAAGACGCTGGCTCAAGGCCTGGGGCGATATTCCCAGCATCAAAGCCGCTACCTTTTGATTGTTGTTGGCTCTACTCATAGCCTCGTCGATAAGAGTCTCCGACGCCTCTTTTAACTTGGGAAGCTGGTCTAATTGGGAAGCCCAGAAAGCACTGCTTATCTTTAAAGGCTGAATCAAAGCACTTGTACTTTTAATTGCCTTGAAGGCTGAGGAAGAAAGCATTCTGCCTTTATGGGTGCTCACCGCGTCCAGCACCATTGCTCTTAATTCTCTCACATTGCCCGGGAAATGGTAATTTTGAAGAACCGTTATAAGCTCTTTATGATATACAGGCTTCTTTTTACCGAACTCTTTGGCCGCTTTTTCGAGAAAATGATCCAGAAGCAGCGGAATATCCTCTGCCCTCTCTCTCAACGGAGGGACATGTATATGGTGGTTTCGCAGCCTGTAATAAAGGTCTGTCCGAAAATGCCCTGATTCCTGCAACTGGTCCAGATCCTTGTGAGTGGTGATAAGGATACGGATATTTGCCAGTTTAGCCATATCGGATCCGACAGGGAAATATTCTCGCTGCTCCAGGAGCCGCAAGAGCTTTACCTGCGAAGCCTCGCTCAGATCTCCAATTTCATCAAGAAGCAAGGTTCCATTATTGGCTTTCTCGACCAGACCTTTTCTGACACTGTCTGCCCCGGTGAATGCTCCTTTCGTATGTCCAAATAAAGAATCTGAAAAAACGGTGTCATCCAATCCTGCAACATTGACCACAACAAATTCTCCGGGGCGGCCGCTTAACTCATGCAGGACGCTTGCGATAAGTTCCTTACCAACACCTGTTTCCCCGGTGATCAAGACAGGATGTTCTCCTGTTGCTATTGCTTCGCAATACTGAAAAATGGAACGCATTTTCTTGTTTTGAGTAATGATTTGTTCAAAAGTTTCAGGGTGCTCCAGCTCATCTGTCAGAAAGTGATGTGTAAGCATCGAGTTTTCATGCATTAATTCTCGCATTTCTATAGCTCGGCGGACATTGATAATCAGGCGGTCCATCTCGATAGGTTTGAGCAAGTAATCGAAAGCTCCACACTTCATGCATTGTACGGCAGTGTCTACTTCGTAAACACCGGTAATCATAATCACCGGGATGTCTGGAAAATCGTGCACAACCAGAGATAAGATTTCTTCCCCTGAAATATGAGGCATCATCAAGTCAAGCAGGATAACCTCGATTTCCTGTTCCTGCAAAATCGAGGTGACATTTCTGCTATCCTGGCAAAGTATGGTGTTATTCATCCCGCCGGAACGCAGAGCGGTATCGAAGACTTGAAGGATATCACACTCATCATCCACGACCAGAATTGGTTTTTGTGGGAACTTGTTTTCGTTCATTTTTACCGAAGCATTATTAAAGGGATACTTTCAGATAAATTTATCGAAAATTTGGATATTTCAATAACTTTATTAAAATCAAGAAGACAAAGGTTCTTGTTCGCGAGATACTGGAAGTATAACTGAAACAGTGGTTCCTCTGCCGGGTTCTGAGCTGAACTCCAACCTTCCACCGTGGTCTTCTATAATCCCGGCGGATATAGATAAACCCAAGCCGGTACCCCCGGTGTCGCGTCTGGATGTAAAGAAAGGGTCGAGTATATATTTTTTATGATCCTCAGCAATGCCGACACCTTCGTCTTTGATCTTGACTACCACCTTTCTGGTTTTTTTGTTATAAGAGGTGGTTATCATAATCCCTTTCATCGGGTCAGGCAGCGCCTGGCAGGCATTCTGGATCAAATTAATCAGGACTTGTTCTATCCGTTGGAAATTGCCCCTGATAGTTGGCAAATTGTCGGCATGAATAACTTTCAGCTTTTTAGTGGATTTTTTCAGCAGGTTGGAAAGAATCGTCAGAGTTGATTCTAATACAGCATTGATATCAACTTCCTGTGCAATCTCCGAGCCGCTCTCGCGAGCATAGTCTTTCAGATTTCGGACAATGTGTTTGATCCGCTGTGAACCTTCACGGATCTTGGAAAACAGTTCAGGGATACGCTCACGCATCTCAGTATAGGAAAGGCCTGCGAGCATGAAATCACCGTTTTCTTCATAATATCTGTCCAAAATGGGTATGATATTTCCCCACGCCCGCTGTAGCATCGGGGCGTTTACCATGATAAATTGGTTGGGATTGTTAATCTCGTGGGCCACGCCGGAGACCAGGATTCCCAGAGAGATCATTTTGTCCGCTTGGATAAGCTGCTGACGGCGGTGTTCCTCTTCCTCCTTGGCCTGGACGCGCTCGGTAATATCACGGGTAAGCCCCTGAAAGCCCACAAAAGTTCTATTACGGCGAAATATTGGGACACCTGAGCTCTCTGTGATTATCGTTTTTCCGTCCTTACGTACCAGATATGTTTCATGGCCGGCGAATATTATCTCATACAGCAGGTAATCTTTTTTCGATTCCACACGATACAACTCTTTTTCAGACATAAAATCTAAGAAGCTTTTACCGATAACTTCTTCTGGCTCATATCCAAGAATTTCTTTTACGCGCGAATTAGAATACTTGAAAACCATGTCCTTTCCAATTTCCCAGACCCAATCATCAGTTTCCTCGGCTATATTGCGGAAGCGCTCTTCGCTTATCTGCAGCGCCTCCTCGGCCTGCTTCTGCTTTGTGATATCCTCTATTATCCCATCGAAATATTTGATCTTTCCCGACTCATCGCGGACAACTTTGGCTGAAACTGCCCCCCAGAATGGAGTGCCGTCCCGCTTTTTCAGCAGCAGTTCTTCCCGGGAAACTTCTCCCTGAGCGATCAGCTTTTCGGAGAAAATTTTGCGTTTTTTCGGCTCCGAGTACAGGTCGGCCACCGGTGTCTGGAGAAAATCCTCAATCTTCTCGAATCCGCATATTCGAGCGAACGCCTGGTTCGCCATGATAAATTTCCCTTTGGCACCAGGTGTGTTTCGAAACAACCCAACAGGTATGTTCTGTATAAGATTACGGTAGCGTTCCTCAACCTCCCCCAGCATTTGCTCAGCACTCTTGCGCTCGGTGATGTCTTGTCCGGAACTCAGGATGCCGACGATATTGTTCTCATCATCCCGCAACACAGTATTGTGCCAGGCAATGATTTTCTCCTCCCCGTTTTTCGCAAGAACGGGGTTTTCAAATTTTGCAACCAGTTTTATGCTACCAGACATTAAATTATTAAAAGCAGATTTTACTTCTTTCCTGACTGCTTTTGGAATAAAATTGTCAAACCAATTTTTCCCGATAATCTCTTTCTCATCATATCCCAATATCTCACAGCCTTTTTTGTTTATAAGGGTGACTTTCTGATCCTTATCCACAACCACAAGCATCACTCCTGCAATATCGAGATACTCTTGCGCCCTGTTTTTTTCTTCCAGAAGTGCTTGTTCTACCTGCTTACGAACTGTAATATCCTCAAAAGTATATTTCTTTTCCGGTTTTTTTAAACGCTCCTCGGCTTTTATTCTCTTTTCTCTTTCATCCTTAAGCTTCTGAACCGTTTTCTCAGGTTCCTGATATGTTGGTTTTTCGTTAGACATATAATTATTCCCTGTTGATTAACAACCAGTTGTCATTGTTTGATTTTAACATAAGAGTATGTATTATTGTCAAGAGATTAATTTCGGAGATGATTGGGTAATAAAATTTCTTTTCGAGCATTCTTGCCATGAGGGAACCTTTCCCAGTGGATCTTTCAGCCAATGTACTTATTTTTCGCATCAATTATCCAGATTAAGAGGTGCGCTCCAACATGTCTTATCAAAGATACCTAACACAAGAGAGCCGGCCTTTTAATCCAATAGAATTGGCTAAAGAATCAGAAAAAATAGTCTGCAGTGGCAATAAAAGGAAATATACTAATTTCTATTGCACAGGAGTTTATGGTGGAATTTCGACCGGGTATCTTGTTGGCTGTGACCTAAGATGCTTTTTTTGTGGGTAAATAAAAGCAGAGATTTTCCAGAAAAATACGGTGAATTTTATTCACCAGCGCATGTGTTCAGTTTCCTGTATTCCAGTGCCAAAAAAGGAAAGAGAAGCTATGATTATAAGATTATCTAATATTGACAGAAGAATTACGTTGGAAGAAGAACTATGTGATTTTTACCCTAACACCATAGAAAGGTTAAAATCTGCTGGCATTAAATTAAGGAGCTTGACCAGTTAAGAGGCTTTTTCTGAATAATTTTGCCAGGAAAAAGTAGATATTATTCCCTCGATAGTTAAAGCTGAACTCACATTATTGAAAGTTGAGCGTATGTTCATTGTCAGAGAGTTTTGGTAATGCTTTCCAGCAAGAGTCGAGTTACTGATTTTCGTCAGTTCAGGCTGTCTCGAGTTTTTCGCGCTGGCGGAGGATTTTATCCAATTCCTTTCTCACCCCCATTTCAAATGTTGGCACTTCATGCTCAGCGAGCAGCTTTCTCACCCGTTTATTTAACGAGGTGAATAGGTTTTCTCTGTCCGAGGCTTTCCACTGCTCCAAAGGTGCCCGGTTGAACAGGGAAGGCATCCAGATTTCCCGGCAGTATTTCAGGGTATGATCTTCCTGGAGGAAGTGGCCGCCAGCCCCTACTCTCAGTGTAACCTCGAGAGCCAAAGTTTCATCGTCCACTTTGATTCCTTCAGTAGCCTTGCGATGCATCCCGATCACTTCGTCACATAAAAGGACCATCTCCATTGAGCTGATCATCCCGCTTCCCAAGTAACCGACGTCGTGAACCAGGTTTTCTCCACTAAGCAGAGCGAGAAGAATCTGATGGGAGGCTTCGGCTCCAGCCTGGGCGTCAAGAGTTTTGCTATCAGCTGCCCCGGCCAATCCCCAGACAGGCAGCTTGTAGTAATGGGCCAAATCACCGAAAGCGCTGAAAGCTGTGTGGAATTCCGGAGATGCGTAAGTGTATCCAGCCCAGTGCATGTCCATGGCAGTAACGTTTCCACCGTAAATGAAGGGCGCTTCAGGGGCGGCGAGCTGGTGAATCACTAAACCAGCCAGGCATTCGGCGTTACCCAGGGCAATCGCTCCTGCCATGGTCACTGGCGCCGTACCCCCGGCCATGCTGCCTGTAGGATAGGCAACCGGTAATCGGTGCTTGGCACAGAAAAGAATCATCTCAAGCCCTTCAAATGTATGCACCCTGGGAGGGATAGGTTCGGTGTAGAGGATAGCAAAAGGCCTGGCTGAGACCTCGCTGGGGCTGCCCCGCAGCACGCACATCATCTCGTATATCGGCTGTATATCCTTGAGACCCTGGGCCGTATAGACAATTGGTTTGCTGGTGCCGCTCATCATGGCGTCGAATTGATGAACGAAAGAGCTTGTACCGGGATAATCGTCGGCGATTGCCATGCTCATAGCGAAATCGATCCGAGGCATGGCGTCGACAAACATGGCCATCCTGAAACTGTCATTTTTTGTGGACTTACGTATTTCTCCCGTTTCCGGATCGAGGGTTTGTGGAGTATCGGAACCCGTGCCGAAATAGACGTTTATTCCACCTAATCGCATGCTCGGCTTTCCGTGGCGATCGTAAATAATCACCATTTCGGGTGCGGACTCGATCGCCTGCTGAACCAGCGCTGAAGGGATTCTAACCAGTCCCTCCTGCGTCTGGGTTGCCCCATGATCGAGAAGGAAGTTCCTTGCCCGGGGATGCAGAAAACGCATTCCATGATCCTCGAGTATCTCAAGACTGGCAAAATGGATTTTTTCAAGCTGTTCATTGGTTAATGTTTGAAGTTGAAGGGCCGGCGAATAGGAATGTTTGTACATTCATAAGTCCTTGGAAAGTTAGAGATGATAAGACATTGTGGCTAGATATATTGAACGCGAATGTGTTAGCTTTCTGGTTAAAATCAAGTTACACTTTCGCTAGCTGCTGACAAGTTTTTTCTCAGTTTTAATTCAAAATCATTTCCGAAGTTAAAAATTTTTTTGGAAATATATTCCCTTAAACTAAAATGGGCTTGCCAACTCAGGCAAACCCTTGATATTCATGGTAGGGCCGACAAGACTCTTTTAACTTTTGTTGCATCCGTTTGCTGATGAAATCATTTTGCTAACTTGCCAAACGTTAGTTTGCGCAAGTGCTAATAGCTTGGCGTGAATCGATGTGCTTTACACCTTGAACGGTCCAGGCTATAAAGTATAGAGTTAGTTCTTTGTGGAAATTGTTCAAAACGGCACTGATTCCGAACGGCATGTCGCGTTTCAAATGGCTGAAGTGGCTCTCAGCAAGACAATATTTTCTGAGATTCTGTTTCGGATTGAGCGATTGCAATATTGCCCAGCGTAAAACCCTTCTTCTTCGTATGAATTGAGGGAGAGGTGTCTCCTTTTTCCTGTTTTGACTAATGAAACCCTTAATACTCCAGAGAAAACGAATAACATATTGCAAATGTAGATAAAGAATTTCTTAATTCGACACATTTAAGGATGAAAACCTGAGTTTAAAACAGAAAAGCAAGCCAAGATAAAGGCTATCAACTTTAATATGGGGAATATTGGCTAAAGTTTATCCGGCTGTAACAATAAGCAAGCGAGGATTAACCATGGAAAATTATTTGCTCGGTTTCATGCAGCAGTTCCACCCTGTAACTCAAGCCTTATTCGCCACTCTTTTCACCTGTTTCGTCACAGGGGCGGGCGCAGCGCTGGTTTTTTTCGCCAAGGATTTCAACCAGAAGATCATGGATGGGATGCTGGGGATGGCCGCAGGCGTGATGATCGCAGCAAGCTACTGGTCGCTGCTGGCGCCCGCAGTCGAGCTTTCGGACGGCGACTGGAAGCCGGCTACTATCGGCTTTCTTGCCGGCGGTTTTTTCCTTTATCTGGCCGACAAAGTCCTGCCGCACCTTCATCTTGGATTGAAAACCAGTGAGGCCGAGGGAATCAAGACCACCTGGCGACGCAGTGTCCTGCTTGTTCTGGCGATCACCCTGCACAATATCCCGGAGGGACTTGCCATCGGCGTCGCTTTCGGTGCGGTGGCCTATGTGGCGGATGCCGCCCAGGCGCAGGGGTTGATGCTCGGTGGTATCGCCCTGGCTATCGGCATCGGCCTGCAGAACTTTCCCGAGGGGCTCGCTGTCTCGATGCCATTGCGCCGCGAGGGTATGGGACGCTTCAAGGCTTTTTTGTACGGGACCGCTTCAGGAGTAGTCGAGCCGATAGCCGGTGTTTTGGGCGCCTGGATAGTGACAGTGATTGAGAGATTGCTCCCTTACGGGCTAGCATTCGCCGCCGGCGCGATGATTTTCGTTGTCGCAGAAGAACTGATCCCAGAGTCCCAACGGGAGGGCAACTCGGATTTCGCCACCTTGGGTGCGATGTTCGGCTTTGCGATCATGATGTCTCTCGATGTCGCCCTGGGCTAGCGGTTTTTTTCTGAGGCCCCGGTGGGGCTGTATTGGGGATTTAGCCCTAAATACTTCTCAAAATGAGATACCGAGAAGATTAACAGCACGATTCGGCTAAAGAATCTCTCAATTCAAGCCAAAAATGGCGAAAGCTTGGGTCCGAAATTTAAATAAAGTAAAAATAACGCCTATCAACTTTTATATGGGGAATGTTGGTTGAAACTTTTGTTGCATCCGTTTGCTGATGAAATCATTTTGCTAACTTGCCAAACGTTAGTTTGCGCAAGTGCTAATAGCTTGGCGTGAATCGATGTGCTTTACACCTTGAACGGTCCAGGCTATAAAGTATAGAGTTAGTTCTTTGTGGAAATTGTTCAAAACGGCACTGATTCCGAACGGCATGTCGCGTTTCAAATGGTTGAAGTGGCTCTCAGCAAGACAATATTTTCTGAGATTCTTTTTCGGATTGAGCGATTGCAATATTATTCGGCGCTGCAGGAGGCTTGTGGAATGAACCGAGCTAGAGGTGTCTCTTTTTTAAAATATTAATCCTCAGAACTCTTGATACTAGAGTGAAAAATAATTAATCTATTGCAAAAGACGCCGAGGAATATTTTGAGCAAACCAAATAGGCGAAGATAAATCCGTGCATACTATATTAATATGGTAAATAGCAAAAGGAATGGGGTCGGGAGTTAACCAATATGAAAATGGAGAGTGCTTTTGGAAAAGAAAAATAGCGACAAGAGAGTTTAGCTAAATAGTCTTGATAAAAATTTTAAAGGAGTTTTTGAGATGAGCGGGATATTTGGAATTTATTCAAAAAAGGATTGTATTGAAGACCTGGTTTGGGGCACTTCGTATTTGCAACATCGTGGACAAAAATACTGTGGATGGGCTATTGTTAACGATGGTAAGATGGTATATAACCATCATAAAGGAAAATTGAGAGAAAAAATCGATTTTGATGAAGTGAAAAATGTTAAAGGCCGTCTAGGTGTAGGTGTTGTTAGTTCTGGTGATAGACAACCTGTAAGCGAACTGTCAAAATATGGAGAGTTTTTATTAGCGTATGATGGTAATGTGATGAGTGCAGGTGAGTTAAAAGAAGATTTGCTTAATGAGGGGCATTCCTTTACCGGCCATTACGATCCAACTTATATTCCTGACAATGTTTTGATTGGGAAGATCTTAGCACTTAATGGCCCTGTCGATGGTATTGAACAATTAAGTAAAAGGATGAGCGGCGATTATTCTTTAATTTTGATAACAAAAGGAGGTGTTATAGCGGCTAGGGGATGGGGTAGAAAACCATTAATTCTTGGAAGAAACGAGGACAGTTATGTTGTTTCTTCTGAATCCTGTGCCTTTCCTAATATAGGTATAGAGATCGAAAGGGATGTTAAACCTGGTGAGATAATTTTGATTAACAAGGATGGATTTAATACTTTAAAACACTTAGATCTTAATCCAATAAAATATGGAACTTTTGAGTGGGTTTATACAGCAAATTCGGCCTCTATAATAGATGGTGTTTCTGTTGAGGAATTTAGAAATAATATAGGAGCTATACTTGCCGAGAGGTATCCTGTTGATGCTGACCTGGTTTCAGAGATTCCCAATTCTGGAATAGGTTATGCGCTTGGTTATGCAAATGCCTCTGGAATACCCCATATTAGAATTTTTGTTAAGTATGATTATGCGGATAGAAGTTTCACATTAGGCACAAAAGAAAAACAAGAGGAGGAGGCAAAGAGAAAATTAATTCCTCTTACATTTTTGATCAAAGGAAAAAGAATAGTTATTACTGATGATTCCATTGTTAGAGGGACTCAAACAAAAAAAAGCCATGTCCCCAGATTAAAAGAGGCTGGTGCTTTGGAGGTTCATGCCAGGATAGGCTGTCCTTTGCTGAGGGATAAATGCGGATATGGTAAAACAACGAAAAAAAAGGAAGAGATCCTTTATGTTAAGATGAATATGAGTAAGGATGATGATGTTAAAAAGTATTTGGGATTAGACAGTGTTGGTTTCGCTTTGCCAGGAGATCTTGCTACAGCCAGTGGGAAATCTTTAGAAGAGTTATGCTTATCTTGTTGGGGTATAAGCTAAATTTTGTATATATTATTTTATATTCCCATTTGAAGTATTTGTTTTCGATCCCAAAATCAAGTTAAATACTCAGCCCTCAGGTACAAATAATCTTCCCTAATTTTATTTAAATTTATATTCCAAGAGTGGAATTATTTTTAACCAAATCAATAAAGGGTTTGCTCTTTAAGAACAAGCCCTTTTCAAATAATTTCTTCTCTTTTAATGACAGGCCAGACTATACGATTTAAAATTCCTGTTTGCGACCTTCTCCATGAGATTATCTCCCTTATCGGACATAGCTTAACCAGCGCTGAAAATTAATAATCAGTCCGATAGGGCCCGCCGTTAAATATCAGGAGTTTGCTGGAAAAGCAAGGCTTTTAATTTCCTTGATTGATTCCCAAAACCTTGATCATCATTACTAAGCAGGTTTAGTCTTCTTGCATGAAAACAAATAGCCTGACAAAATAGTGTGTGTATTATAACTCGGTTCAGCTAACCGGTGAAAGGAGCCCTGCCATGTGCTGCAATAACGACCGCGGTGACAATCATTTGAACAGGAGAAATTTCTTTAAGCTAAGTAGTCTCGGAGCGGCCGGTGCCCTGGGGGCTGTCAGTGCGACCCCAGGGCAATCTCATGCCACACTTCCTGGGCCCGTCCCTGGTACGGGCATGCGTTTCGGCGTTCCTCTCAAAGTCCAACCTGCGCTGATCTACAAGCTCAACAAGAGGCGAGAGGCCACAAGCTGGCGGCGCTGGGGAGGCCTGCAGACCCAGGAGGACGTGGACAGGGAAGTCACGAATATCAAAGAGGAGCTGGAGGAACTCGCCGCCAGGGCCGATTTCCCGGTCAAGATTTTGCCCCTGGTGCTGATCTCCACACCGGAGCAGGGTGCAGCCGCAAGGAAAATCGGCTGTGACGTTCAGCTCACCTATTGGGCGAGCGGCGAGTACGACATTACAAGGTACGAAGCCTTTATCGATCCTAAAAAGCCGAATATCATGTTCGTCCGGGATGAATCAGGTCCCCACTACGGTGGGTTTCTCCATGCCCAGTCCCACATGCTGCGCAAGAGAACCGACCAGTTCCAGCAGGAGGGCATGGATGTCTGGGATGTAGTGGTGGATGATTACAGCGAGTTACTTTGGCGTCTGAGATCGCTTTACGGATTGAACGCCATGCTGGGCTCGAGGATCCTGGCTATAGGGGGAGCAGGCGGTTGGGGGGCGGTAGCTTCCAGGATCGGCCCGGAGATGGCCAGGCAACGATTCCAACTGGACATTGTCGAAATAACCTACGATGAATTGGGTGTAGTGCTCGGCAAGGAGATGAAAAGCAGGAAAACACTGGAGCAAGCTGAGCGTCAGGTGGACAAGCTACTCTCAGAAAAAGGCGTTTCTCTTCACACAAAAAAAGAGTTTCTGGTAAATTCTTTCGTGCTCAAAAAAGTCTTCAAACAACTGATGGAACGATACAATAGCCCGGCGATGACTATCAATGCCTGTATGAGAACGATCATGCCGCTGTCCAAAACCACGGCATGCATGCCGCTGAGCCTGATTAACGACGAGGGCCTCCTGGCATACTGCGAATCGGATTTCGCCGTGGTGCCGGCGTGTATGCTGCTGCGTTACATCTCCGGCAGGCCGGTTTTTCTCAATGATCCCTGCATCCCATACAACGGCGTAACCACCATGGCCCACTGCACTGCTCCCAGGAAAATGGATGGACTGACACCTGAGCCCACCAAAATCCTGACACACTATGAGTCCGACTATGGCGCAGCCCCCAAAGTCGAGATGAGGAAAGGCCAGGTGGTCACCGTGATCGCGCCAAATTTCAGGGCAACAAAGTGGGCCGGCTTCAGAGGAAAAGTGCTCAAAAATACGGACCATCCTATCTGTCGTTCTCAAGTCAAAGTCTCGATCGACGGCGACTGGCGGGAACTGCGGGAAGACATGCAGGGTTTTCACTGGGCGGTCTGCTACGGCGACTACCTGCGCGAGCTGGGCTACGCTCTGAAAAGGGTCGGCATCCAGTGGCAGGATATCTCCACCGGCAAAAGCGCCTGGACTTGAGGCCTTTGGCAGCTATCGCGGGGCGGTTCTATCTTGAAAATATATCCTCTTATTGATGGCACGAACAGCAAGAACATCCTAAAATAGGCCCCTTTTCTTTAGGCGTGTAATTCTGCGATATCATTGTCATCTCCCGAAATGCAGACGGAAAATACGACAGCGGCGATGTAATCCAGTTGCTGATTGATATTCTCCATGGCAATTACCCCGATGCCACCCCGGGTCTTTCAGCATCGGATAGTTACTTTGACAATCGCTAAAATCAGGAACAAAAGTTCATGCGTTGTAATGTTAAAAGCGCCTTATGTTTAATCTGGCTGGTTATGTCTGTGCCTTTTCCGTTGCTCGGCGCTGAGCTTATACCTTCCCTGGAGCAAATCAAGCAGGACAGGCCGCGGGTATTCCTTCGCCCGGCAGATACACCATATGCGATATCGCTTGAGCAGCTTAAGGCAATCCCGAAGGATGACGAGTTCAACGAGATGCTGGACAAACTGAAAGCACAAAAACACGCGGCCTGCCAGGCCCTGGCATGGCTGCTGACAGGTGATAAAGCGGCGGCAGATACGGCGGTTGCTATCATGCAGCGCTACAGGTTTATAGCAAACGACACGGACACATTCGATATATATACAAATTTGTTTGAGTTCGGGCTTGCCTATGACTGGCTCTACAACTATGAGGGATTTACTTCGACAAAAAAAACAAATGTGCGATACTATGTTAAGCCGCTAGCCGAGCGTGGTCTGAATACTACTTACGACCACATTTTTCATAATTACATCTGGATGTCTGCCGGTGGGACTGTGATCTGGGCTTTGGCCACTGCAGGAGAGGATTCTCAGACCAGTACTCTGTTTGAACAAATCCGGCAGCGGTTCAATAACGGCCTTTTCCCGGCAATGGAATACCTGGACGGCCTTCCGAGCGAGCCGCTGGGCTACTGGTCGCTTTATGATTTCACTCCGGCTGCTCTGGCAGTACTGGGCGCTCAAAGTGCCTTCGAAACGGACCTGGCCGCCAGGATTACAGTTGAGCAGGGTGACTGGCTTAACCGTCACTATGAGAACGTGATTCACAGCGTGCTGCCGAACATGAGGTACATTCCCTGGGGGGACCTTCAAGGCGGCCCGAACGGTGGAGTTACGCACGAGATGGCGGGAGTGATGGATGCAATGGCCTGGGCGCTGAAATCCTCCTATGGCGTCCATTTCAGTAGATGGCTCGCAGACAGGCGCGAATTGGGCAGGTTCTGGGGCGAAACTTCCTTATTCTACATGCTTTACACCAGAAATCTTGAAACCGAGCCAGCCGAACCACCCCTGAGCTATCTGGCGGGGGGCGGTAAACAGGGCGGGCATTTTGTCGCGAGAAGCGGTTGGGATGACGGCGCTACAGTGGTTGCTTTCGGGTGCCAGGACCACTACGGAGACCATAACCACTATGATCAAGGTGGTTTCTGCATATACCGCAACGGTCTGCTGGCTGTCGATCCGCCGGTGTACGACGATATTCGCGGGCCGCAGCAGCCGACCGATGTTCACAACACCCTGTTTATTATTGACACCACTGGTCAGCGCCAATGCCGCGGACAGTGGTTCGTAACGCTCGATGAGTTCAAGCGAAATCTTACAGGCGGAGCGAACCTGGAGACAGGTGATTTTATCTTTTACAGGGAGGAAGGCGAATGGACTGCAGCGGCCGGACAGTTCGCCCAGGCTTATACGCCCGATAAAATCGAGAGCTGTGTGCGGCAGATTCTTTTCATCCGGCCAGCTACAGTGCTGGTGGTTGACCATCTGGTGGCTCCCGCAGGCAAGCAGCTTTCAGAAATACAGTGGCTCCTTCAGCTACCGGACTTACCGGAAATCGTTGAAAACTCGGTAATAGCTTCCAATGGTACAAGCTGGTTGCGCTGCACACCTGTGATGCCGCAGGCGGCCTCTCCGGCTGTCAGCGCTACGGACGTGGGAACACATCGCGTAAGTTACACCTACAGTGGAGAGAACAGGCTCAGCCTGATTCACTTACTCGAGATCGGCGATGGAGAATTTACTGACCAGGTGGCCGATATCAGTGCCAACAGCACTGAGGAAGCTGTCGAGGTAACTCTGGAGGGATGGACATTTTTCATGCAAAGCCAGGCTCCGTTTGAAATTAATGCCCAACCCGAGATTCCGGGGGATGTTAACCTCGACGAAAGGCTGGATATTTTCGACCTGCTCGGCTTGCTAAAAGTGTTGGGCGGTACAGAAACCGATCCCGATCACTTAAAGCGGTCGGACATTACCGGGGATGGCAAGACGGATATTTTCGACCTGCTCGCATTGTTGAAGCTGTTGATAGGGAATTGAGCGTCCATTGCTCAAAAACGGCAGCGGGAAATACATAAGGCCGCCTTTTTGAGGCGGCCTCTTGGCTGGTATAGGGGGTATCCCTGCACCGGGTTTACGGTAGATCGATATTCCTAGATTATCCCAGGCAAAGCAATGAGAGCGAAGTAAATTATTATCCCGATGGCTATGTTGCTTATAAGTTTGATTCTCTCATGAATAGTCATTTTATCCTCCAGGTTGATTGATTCCTTGTTTGGTGTTTCTACCTATTTAGACAAGGCTAAGGCCGGGATGGTTTCAGAAAAATAACGGATGGTAAGTGCCTCTGGGTGTGGGATCGAACAGGGTGCGGATTTTTTATGTTAATGTCCCAATCGGGGAATGGGAGAAAATCCCTCGCCTTTAGGCGAAGACTTTAGTATGCCCCGAAAGGGCCAGTTTTTTGCTTTTCAAATGCGGCTGCGATGACCGGATTTATCCGGTCGAGCGAGTAAGCCGCCCTGGATGCCGGGTTAAAAAGGGTTAGGATTGGAAACCTCCATCTGCTCGGGAATGCTTATTGAATCACCGGTCGAAAAATTCCTTCAATAAAGCAGGCTCTGGATGAGTGGTCCGCACTGCTGATCTGATCCCTGCAGAGAGATCAGCAGGTGAGATGAAAAGCGCCGATAAGATTCTTTTTACCATTTAAGGAATTGAAGCGTTTGACAGCTTCCGGCGTGGTCATCGCTTCGAGATCGATTTTATTTTTCAGGCAATACTCCTCAACAGAACGATCAACTGCCATCAGCCCGGAATACCCGGTGCCGATAATCAGATGGCTTGCGGTTTCAAGAGGTACTCGCGCCAGGTCATCCATATCGACACGATGCCCCTGCTTACGCCACCAGTTGCTGAGTATTTTCTCACCGTACACAATTACATCGCCGGTAAAGGTTTGGTTATCTATTAGGATACGGCCAAACTGGTAATCCGAGATTTTCATAAAGCCTCCACATTACCAGCCCTCGGCAATTATCTGGATGCCGCAGATAAGCGGCTCTCCCTTCTCTGGCAAACCGCTGGACGGGAAAGATACTGTCAAATCTTTATCCACCGGGATTTCTCTGAATTCTTTAACGACAATACTTTGAGATTTCCCCGCCTCGGCTGCAATATTGAAATTTTCAAGAACCGTCTGACCCTGGATAGCGACACTGAAAACCCGGCTTTTCGATCCGTTCATCTTGCATTCGGCGAAATAAAGGCGCACGGTATAAGGTTTGTTCCCCATTGGGTTTTCCGCCAGCGTGAGTGTCACGCCGCTCAGCCCCCTGACCCCGCTTGCGGCAACCCATTTCAGCCCGTCACCTTCGATTCGGGAGCTGTGGTGGCAGAACCACTTTACATTTTCACCACTGACTTTGACCGGTATATCTGGTGACGGCCCGCCCCGGCTCGGATAATCAAGCCAGAGGGTGCCGTTTTCAGCTATACGGTCACCCGGAGCGCCGAAATTGATTCCTACGCGTTTTACCGGCCACAGACCCCGGTCAATGTCGTTGAAAGTCCAGATCTCCACGTCAGGATCGTACACCATGGCCAGCGAGGTCTGGTTCTGGTAACTGCAGGCGCAGGTGCGGGTATAGTCCGGGGCGTTGAGCACGCCGTCTGCGGCAATCAGGTTCGAGGTACAGCCGGATTTGAATCCCCCCATGTTCCCTGTGCCGCTGTTGCCCACAAGATCATAAAAGCCGGCGGCTGCGGAGCGAAAAGTTATCAGATTTTCGCTTGCAATCGGGTAATTGCAGCCGTAGTTGCGTTTCCAGCTCAACAGGATACGTTCGCCGGTAAGCGGGTGTTCGCGGTACTGTGGTTCCCCGCTCAGCAGGCTCAGCATTTTACCCCGGGTAATGATCCTGTCACCGTGAAGGATGGGGACGGAGGAATATTCAACCAGCCTGTGCCAGAGCAGCTTCCCATCGCTCCCGGAGTAAGCTGCCATCCATACGCCGTCTTCGCCTCTAACCATGTCTCTCGACGGCCGGGTTGATTGAAGGAGGATATCGTGTTTCTCCGAAAAGCTGAGCCATGTGCCGAATACGCCCTCGTTTTTTTCCCAGAGGATATCCCCGGTGGTGATATCTATGGCTAGAAGGCGATACCCTTGCGGGTGAGAGCTGCCTCGCCGCCTCAACTGTTTCTCGATATACGGCGGAAGCTTGTCCAGGCAGAAAACCCTGCCCCGGGCGGCGCAAACTGCATTGTGAAGGAACCCGTAGTCAGCCTCGAAACTCCAGAGGGACTCACCGGTGTGGCGGTCCATCACCACCAGGCGCTTGCTGGCGGATTTGTCGTAATTGAGGAACGGAAGCTTTCTCTGCCTGTCCCTGGGAGAAAATTTAGCCAGTGTCTTCGCATGCTCGCTATCCTCTGGTATCGAAGAAGAAAATTTCACGAACCCGCAGCCTGCAATGAGATAGTCCTCATAAATTCCGATATAGCCCCACTCAGGTTTGTCCAAACCGTCAGCAGCAGGGAGTGGAATAAGCATAACAGTTTCGCCGGTGGCAGCATCCAAAACCTGGCATCCATTCTCCCGCACTACATACACTTTCTCCACAGTGGCTACGAAATTCGTCCCCCTGATATTTGCCCCGGGGATATGTACCTGGTTGTAAGCTGTGCTTGTCGGGGCGTCCTGGTATGTATCGTCGTAATAGACACCATAGTTTCCCAATCCATTAAGCTCGACTTTCCACAATACGCGTCCGGTATAGACATCCCTTGCGCTCAGGCAGTCCATGCCCTCGATAAAAAGTCTGCCTCCCACTACCTGCTCAGGGGGCCCGTGCCCGTGCCGGGGAAGGACGTCCAGGTTCGAGTTCCCTCCGAACCAGAGGATTCCAAGGGGCAGTTTAACCAGCTTATCATCGGACTTGACCGTGTTAGCGATGTTACCGTACTGGTGGGTCCAAGCGGCCGAACCGGCAAGCGGGCCCTCGCGGGTCAGGACAATCGATTTGCCGATCGATGCGATTTGAATTCCTGTTAATTGGGCCTCATGAATAGCTTGAGAAAATACTCCTTTTTTCGATGCCGGAGCATTCAGCCATGCTTTGCCTCCATAGGGCCGCATGGAACGGATGATTTTTTTGATGTTGCTTTCCTCCGGCTCGTTTACAACTGTCAGGGAGGCCATGTAGGGCGGACACTGGAAAGTGGAGACAGATCCCCGGTGAAGGGCAATCCGTTCTCCGTAAAGGTCTCTTTTGTCTAAACTGCGGCGGATCTTATCAATTTTTGCCGAGTCCTCCTCTACCGCAACTATCGCCAGTTCCGAATTGCAGGCGAGGGCTTCGAGGAAACTGCCGTCATTTATACCGTAGACCAGGGCGTAACCATCTTTAACACCGGTTTGCCGGATAATAGAGAGAGCTTTCCCGGTGGCCTGAGCAGAGGGTTTTGAGATCGTTAAGTTGGAGGCTATACGTACAGGTTCTCTCTTTTCAGAGCCGAATGCCAGAATCCGGCCATCGAGTGTGACTGCAAAGAGCTTGCCGTCTGCAGCGAGCAGCCTGCCTAGCTCGCCGTCCACGCTCTTGCTCCAGGCTATTTTCGGCTGTTCATCCTTGATCTGCGGGAGTTTGATTGCGGTGATTCCGCTTTTACCTGCAGCATAGAGACAACTTCCGGCCTTGATCAGATCGAATGTGCCGTCCACTTCGATTTCCCAGAGCAGGCTTTCCTGCCATATCCGGGATTTCCGTTCGATCCACCAGTCTAAAATTTTCTTAATGAATTCAGGCTTTATTTTTCTGCTCCGCATGCGGCCCAGCCAGCGCTCCAGGAAATTTCCGGTAAGCCACCACCTGGCTTTTTGCTGGATCTGCGCTGCATCGTAAGCTCTTATCGTCTTACCCGAGATATAAAAGGCCTGCTCAGTCAGGACAGGGTACATGCCGATCCGGCGAACCAGGGAGTACCCGGTTTCGAGGTCGTACATCGAGCATACCTGGTCCCGGTGGTGATTGAAAAACACGTGTTCACCCGCACAGACAAAGGAGCCGCCGGTTTTGTTCTGGGCGGCAAGGTGGAAGTACCGCTGTTCGCCGCTGGCGCGCTCAAAGAAAGCAGGCACGGACCTGCCGCCCGGCACCAGGAGCCCTTTTTCAGTGGCCCCAAGCGCGCCCTGTGGCGCAACACCGGCAAAAGCAGGAGAGTTATGGGGCTGGAGCATGTACTGCGAACCGGTCCGGTCATTTTCCCATTTGACTTCCCCGGTTGCAGCATCCAGGGCATAGATGAACGTACCCATCATAGGCCAGATACTGGCCGCAAAATAAACTGTTCCATCACTGATAACCGGTCCGCCGCGAGCCGGCCAGGTGGAGATCAGGCGCTTGTTCCCGATAATCTTTCTCTCCGATAGCCCGCCGCGAAACTTCCAGATCAGGCTCCCGTCAGCAGCATGCAGGCAGTAGAGATAACCGTCATCTGAAGTGAAATAAACCCTGTCATGCCAGGCCGCCGGGGGCAAACGGACCGGGCCGTCGGTGTAAAAAGCCCAGAGTTGCTCACCGGTATCCGTATCAACAGCCACCAGCTTGTCGCAATCGTTGAACCCGATAAACATCCGATTGCCTGACACAACCGGCTCGAACACCTTGTCATATGGCATCAGATCCTGGTTCAACGGGTCATCCCAGACCATGGTTCGCGAGCTGTATAGGCGTTCCCAAACCAGATGCAACTCGAGCCGAAGCTCCTCATCCGATGCTGCGCTCCGGGTTGCATCGAAGCGCCACATGGGCCAGTCGGCCCCCTGAACGGGAACAGTCCAACTCAGAAAAAATAGTAGTACGCAGTAGCTGTGTAATCTCATTATGCCGCTCTTTTTGGGGCCTGATATTCAGGTTCAGCTCTTATCCAGTAACTTTCCTTGTTTCAGTTGCACTGTGCGATGGGCGTATTCGGCTGCCGCAAGACTATGTGTGACCATGAGCACTGTGCCCCCTGATCGTGCGAATTCGGCAAAGTAGCCGAGCACGATTCCGGTGTTGTCCTGATCGAGGTTACCTGTAGGCTCATCGGCGAGCAGGAGCCTGGGCCTGTTAAGAAGAGCACGGGCGAGCCCCACGCGCTGGCGCTCCCCGGTGCTCAGTTCAGCGGGAAAATGGCTAATACGGTCCGTGAGCTTGAAATGCTCGATAAGCTCGCGGGCGCGAATTTGGGCGTGTTGATCAGGCAAGGCAAGCGAGGGGGTGAGCACATTATCCAGGATATTAAGGTAGGAAACCAGGTAGAACTGCTGGAAGACAAAACCGATTTCCCTGGCGCGCAAGTTTGCTCGCGCAGACTGGGAGAGCCGGTAGAGGTTCCGGCTGTCGAATTCTACAGTTCCCTCGCTTGGAGGGAGCAATCCGCCGATAGCCAGGAGCAAGGTGGTCTTGCCACTGCCGCTCGGTCCCTGAACCACGACGAATTCCCCCGGTTCGATATTCAGCGAGACTTCATCCAGGGCACGGATTACTGTATCCCGCGATTTGCTGTATTTCTTGCTGAGGTCGGTTATTCGGAGCATAATTTTTCAGTTATTCCTCTCTAAGCACTTCCGCCGGATCCTGCCCTGCGGCGATCAGTGCCGGAATCCAGCTGGCCAAGGCTGATAATAAGGGCGCCGTGAAAAGCACCAGGAAAAACAGGCCGGGATTGAAAAGCTTTCCGGCTGTCTGCATATTCATGGCCATTTCTCCGGAGGCCACTCCGATAGCAAATCCTGCAAGATAACCCAGAAAAGCACCGATTATCCCGAGCAGGATCGCCTTGGCCAGGAAAATGTTCAGGACCTGAACCGACCTGAGGCCCACCGCACGCAGAATTCCGATCTCATTTCTTCGATGACGGACATTGCCCAGAGCGAGTAGGGCGATCCAGACAGTTGAGCCGATAATAACCATTGGGATCAACCAGGCAGCGAATTTCTCCAGTTCGCCACGCATGCGGGTACGGTTTGCCCGCTCGGCTGCCAGGGCCATTTCGGCAGCGGCCCTGGCGCGGTCCCGGGCCTCGGCGCGGGTAACCACTTTGGAATCCACTTCTACTATTTGTGTTTCAGGCAAGATACGGGCGACATCTTCCCTGATCTGGGAAACCTCGTTGCCCAGGCAATGACATTTCAGCGCCAGGATCGCATTGATCTTTCCTTGGAGGCCAAACATCTCCTGGGCCTTGGCGAGATCGATCCAGACCGTGATATCGTCTTTGGTGCCCCTTTCATCGTGTATCTCGCTGATCCGAAAACTTTCCCTGAATAGCCGGACACGATCACCGACTTTGAGGCCCAGACTTGTGGCGAGCTGATAACCGAGTTTCATCTCCCCAGGATTAACCGCCAGCAGCATGGGTTCTTTCGGAGCGAGATGGGTAACAGGGACCTCCCCGCGGGTTCCGACAAGGATAATGGAGCGTCCTTTTTGCTCCGGCCAGGTCATTTTCTGCTCGATACTCGGCAAAAGGTGTCTGATAGTCATCAACCCGGAGCCGGCCAGCCGGTGCACATATTCCTCGGGCATGTATTCGGTAACATATCCGGTGGCATAGTAGTTCTCGAGGGACTGCTCGGCTGGCAGAATAAGCAGGTTAAAGCCCAGTTTTTTCATGATCTTGCGGTAATCATCCTCCATCCGGGCCATTTCCTCGGTAGTTCGGGCCTCCTTTTCGACCAGGATCTGGCCAGTGCGCTCATCGTGAGCATCCAGAAGAGTAAGCTCTGCCACCAGAACACCTGCCGCAACGACGACCGAACAAATCCCCAGGGCGAAGTTGAGCTTTTGATGAAAAATTTCCCTGGTTACCAGGTGCCAGAGTGTCATTAATTATCTCCTCTGCCTGATCTTAGCAATTTGAAACTGACCAGAGCGATAACCACCACCACCAGAGCCAGGACAAGAAATATATTGCGGTATAAGGGATTGTTTGAATTATCGACCTGGTTATTAAATTTCCCGGCCTCTGAACCTTTTGCAATTGCTGCAAGTGTGGCCAGAGGTGGGAGAGCCACTGCATCAACCCAACTTCCGCCGATCCCCTCCTCCCAGTCGACCGGCATCAGCAGGTCCATCCCGGGATTCGAATACTTGATCTCGCAGGCGCACGGTCCGGCAAGAAAAGCGCACGCTTCAGATATATTATCCTCGTTAATGCCCTGGCCGACAAGGGCATAAAGCACCCGCCCGCGACCGTAGATCGGAAAAGCCATGGGCCAGGACTTATATTGTTCGAGATCGGATTCGCTGTGAGTTATCATCCGGACAAGAAACTTTTCCTCTGGATCAGACCTCGACAAACGAACAAGCGAAAAGCCGATACGCAGATCCGGGGCTCCCTGAGGAGCGACTCCTGTTACCACCTCAGGCAATTTCAGTTTCTTTTCCATCATTGCCAGGGTTTCTTTAATTACACTTTCAGTTGCATTATCTTTCAGGCTGTTACCACTTTCAACCAGCAACCAGACCGCGGTTTCGCCGCTGAGAATCCTTCTGCTGATTTCCCGGCGCACCGGAGAATCGATAATCCCCCGGGCTGCGATTCCCGATAGAGGTCCGGACCAGATAATTCTCTTCTCCTTCAAGTTCCCAGGGTAATGTACCATCAGATACGGCAGATCACTGGTTCCCAAACATAGCTGGAGAGCCTGCGGCGCAAGTTCCGGTTGCATGTCCAGATCGATGTCCCGGATGATGAAATTGGAATGGTTGAGAAACGCCTGGGAGTAACGTTTGAGCGCTTCAACATCTTTGCTCTGCTCATGAGACAACAGGCCCCGATGATACACTGTTACTTCGTAAATTTCCACAGGCCAGCGTTCCAGGGCATAACGGAAAACAGGCACATCACACGGCCAGAGGCTCGAAACACTGAAGACAGAAAGCCAGATAATCAGACAATTGGTTACCAATCTGGGCATATAATTACTCATTGCCATTATACTCAAACAGCACGATAAAATTATTGGCTCGGCGGCTTATTACACTCAGGAGCGACAAGAAACGTTTGAATTTAATAAATTCAGGGATAGCTTTTAGCGAAACGTACGATACTATATCATGTAATAAACGTCAAGACCATCCTCCCATGTTACAACAGGATTATTCGCAGATCAAATGAGCGGAACCTTGCCGATCGGGAAAAATGGATTCTTACTTTCGCCATGATCCGAAAAGTGTTTATATTTCTTGAACTACCGATTTCGGAAAGCTAATATAAATCTTCTTCCTGCTTGAGATTACTGATATTCAATGATTTGTTTCATTCAGGGGGGAGGTTATACATTCTGTCTGCAAAATTAAAATATCAATCATCACGTACTGGCAATATATCAGTTGGGCTCGAATTTTCTCTGTTATTGAAAGGAGCTTGCCGTGCTTTATCCAACCGATAATGTAAAGAGAGAAAAGAAAGCTCTGGATGGAATCTGGAAAATTGCTTTCGATAAAAACAGGGATGGAATTGACAGGAAATATTTCGAACAGCCTCCAGCAGAGCTGAGAGAAATTGCCGTGCCTGCTTCTCTCAACGAGCAGACCGTGGACCGGGAACTTTATAATTATATGGATTGGGTCTGGTATTTCAGATATTTCAGTGTATCTGAGGGTTGGCGGGAGAAAAGGATATTCCTGCGCATAGGCTCCGCCACCTATCGGGCTGAGGTTTACCTCAACGGCAGGCGGCTTGGCGGCCATGAAGGGGGTTACCTGCCGTTTGAGTTTGAGGTGACAGATATCGTGCGCTTTGATAAAGAGAATTTTCTGGCTATTAGAGTGGACAATCTGCTCGATGCGACCACGATCCCCCAGGGGAACCTGGACCCTTCATGCGGCGGAGAGGTAGTGACCTGGCGGGTGGGCAACTTCCCGAATGTCCACTACGACTTCTTTCCCTACATGGGGCTCCACAGGCCTGTAATTATCTACGCGACTGGGATTTCCCGGCTTGAAAAACTCAGGTTGACCACAGTTTCGATCCAGCACGGCAGAGCCGAGGTTAGAGCAAATTTCTCGTATTCCGGTGAAGCTGATTCTCTGGTAGTCAATATAAAAGAAAAGGGTTTCAGCAAAAAAATATCCCTGCCACCCGGGAAAACCTTTGTCGAGGAGCAGTTGCTCATTGATAAAATCACCTGCTGGTCGCCGGAGAGGCCCAGGCTTTACGATATCGAGATCACTCTCTGGAAAAACGGGGAGCTTGCCGACCTTTACAATCTGCCTTTCGGTTTCCGCACCGTGGAAATTTCCGGCGGTAAGTTATTGTTGAACGGCAAAAAAATCTTTCTCAAAGGTTTCGGCCGCCACGAGGATCTCAATGTGATCGGCAAGGGACTTAACCTGCCGTTTCTGGTTAAAGATTACGAACTGATGAAATGGGTAGGGGCCAATTCATTCCGCACCTCGCACTACCCGTACAGCGAGGAAGCCCTTCAGATGGCCGATCGCTGGGGCTTTATGGTTATTGATGAAGCCGCAGCCAATACCCTTTCCATGCATGCGGTTAAAAACAGCAAAGACCGGGATAAGCTCTCTTTAAATCACAAGCGGCATGTGGAGGAATTGATCCAGCGCGATTATAACCACCCGTCTGTAGTTATCTGGAGCCTGGGCAACGAGTGCGAAACTTATGTGGAGTCAGGCAAAGGGTATTTCCGCGATATTGTGGCGCACGCAAAAAGTTTGGATACCTCCCGGCCGGTCACTTTTGTAATCGACAGTTCGCCGGAGACCGAACTGGAAGCTGACAGTTTCGACGTGATTTGCTTTAATGACTATCCCTCCTGGTATGTCAACTGTTCGCATTACGAAAAGATTGGTGAAATGCTGCGGCCCAAAATAGAGGGTTTCTGGAAAAAATACGGCAAACCGATTATAATCTCGGAGTTCGGTGCTGACACAGTACCGGGGCTTCACAGCGAGTACAATCTGATGTGGAGCGAGGAATTCCAGGTGGAGATGCTCAAGCGCGTGCTTGAGGTGGCCGGGGAGTATCCGTATGTTGCGGGGGCTCATATCTGGAATTTCGCTGATTTCAAGGTCGGCCAGCATACCACAAGAGTAACCTTGAACTGGAAAGGGCTCTTTACCCGGGAGCGCCATCCCAAGCTGGCGGCCCATGAAATACGAAAACTCTGGAGGTCAAAATAAAATGTCGATCAAATTAATACTTCAGCAAATGTGGAGGATATGATGAATAAGCTATTGGTAATAATCCTTTTTCTCTTTTGCAGCCGGATGGAAGCCTTTGCCGGGGACTGGCCGCAGTACCGCGCAGATGCCGCGCGCAGCGGATATACGAAAGAAGAATTAACCTCAAAATTATCTCTTCGCTGGGTCTATCATCCCCGTCATGCTCCAAGGCCTGCCTGGCAGGGCGTTGATACGCGGATGCCTTTTGATCACGCTTACCAGCCGGTTATCGCAAATGGGAATCTCTATTTCGGCAGCTCGGCTGATTGCAAGCTCTACGCCCTGGATGCATCCACAGGCGAGGAGCGCTGGAGGTTTTTCACCGGGTCTCCGGTACGCTTCGCCCCGGCCCTCTGGAAAGACCGTGTTTTCGCGGTGGGCGATGACGGCTACCTCTACTGTCTCAGAGCAGTTGATGGAGAACTTCTGTGGAAAAAGCGCGGCGGTCGGGGGGATGACATGATTCTGGGAAACGACCGAATGGTGTCGCGCTGGCCGGCGCGGGGAGGGGTTGTAATTGCTGATAACATCGTTTATTTCGGTGCCGGTATCTGGCCCACAGACGGTATCTACCTTTACGCCCTTGATCCTGAGAATGGAAATGTACTCTGGGCTAATGACAGATCAGGCTCCATTGAAATGGACAAGCCGCACGGCGGGGCCCGGGCCAAAAGCGGGGTTTCCGCACAGGGCTACCTGGCAGCCGCGGACAATAACCTTATCGTTCCTACAGGCCGCTCCATTCCGGCTGTTTTCAGCCGCGATAAAGGGCTTTTCAGATATTTCCACCAGCAGGCGAACAGGTCTTATGGCGGATCCCGGATAATGGCAGCCGGTCCTTATCTTTTCGCTGATGGTGGTAACAGCCGTGGGACAGATATGTCCACCGGAACTGCCAAAATCATGTTTTATGCCGAAAACGGGGAACGCGTGACAGACAATGAAATACCCTCCACAGCCCTCGCCGCCACACCTGATTATATCATTTATGCGGATAAAGAAGGGGTAAAAGGTATCGACCGCGATAATCTCCTGTATCAGAGGGAATGGAAAGACCGGAATGGAAACACGGTTATTAGAAAATATCTCAATCTCTCTTCCTGGACTATCCCTACTCCGGCTCACCCGGGTGGAGTCTCGCTCATTGCAGCAGGGGATAAAATCATTTCCGGAACCACAAACAATAAGGTCGCTGTGCTGGATTCCAGGTCAGGGAAAGTGGTCTGGTCCGCAGGTGTCGATGGCAGGCCGCTGGGGCTTGCAGTGGCAGATGGATGCCTGTTCGTGAGCACGGACCGTGGCTCGATCTACTGCTTCGTTCCCGGCAAAATCCAGAAAGCTGAGACGGTGATACCGATAACTGTAAACTATCCTTTTGGAGACAACGCACCATTTGACGTTGCCGCTGAAGAGATCATTGCCAGGAGCGGTGTAACCGATGGGTACTGTCTGGACCTGGGCTGTGGTGAGGGCAGGCTCGCTTATGAATTGGCCATACGCACCAACCTTCACATTTACGCGATTGACCCGAACCCTGATAATGTAGCTGCGGCGCGTAAAAAACTCGACTCGGCAGGTCTTTATGGAGTTCGTGTAACCGTTCACTTAGCTGATCCCGGCAGGACACCCTATCCGGACTACTTTGCCAACCTGGTTGTATCAGGCCGGTCAGTTAAAGGTGGAACCACTGCATTAAGTAGCGAGGAGGTGAATCGAATCTTGCGGCCCTGGGGCGGAGTGAGCTGCATCGGCAGACCAGGCGCAATGGAAATCACCAGGCAGGGAGCGCTCACCGGCGCCGATCCTGAATGGAGCCACCTTTACCACGACCCGGCAAACACTCTGACCTCCTCTGATGAACTGGTTAAAGGCCTGTTAGAAATGCTCTGGTTCAGGGATAGTGATTTAGCAATGCCCTCGCGCCACGGCCGCGGAGTAGGACCTCTGTTCAGTAATGGACGCCTCTTTGTGGAAGGCTTGAACGCCCTGCGTGCAATCGACGCTTATAACGGACATACCCTCTGGGAGTATCCTTTGCGGGATATAATGAAAGCTTATGATCAGGAGCACCTGGTGGGAGCTGCCGCAACTCAGGGAAACATCTGCCTGGAGGGAAACAGGATCTATGTCCGCTCCGGCGGCGACCCTACGAACGGCGATTTTGCCGGAAAAAGCTGCATGGTCCTGAATGCGGCCACAGGGGAGAAACTGGCGGAATACGGGATACCTGAGGAGCCGGCCGGTAATGAAAACTCCTGCTGGGGCTATATTGCGGTTGAGCACGGCACTCTTTTTGGTTCCATAGCAAATGCCGATCACATTTTGAGATATGCCTATCGGGAATCGGATATGAACAAGCTGTTTTCAGAGTCCAGCCTGTTTTTTGCAATGGATGCTTCAACCGGCAGGTTGAAATGGACTTTTGCCCCGGAGCACTCCATCCGTCACAATGCTATTGCCATAGGCGCAGGGAAAGTTTTTCTAATCGACCGCCCGCTTGCTGTTTCGGATGCGATTAGAAGAAACCCTCACAGGTTGCAGGGCGGCTCTGTGAACATTTCGCAGGAGCATCCCCCTGGAACACTTCTGGCCCTGGACAGCGCAACCGGAGATATCCTCTGGCGGAACGAGGATAATATCTACGGAACACTGCTTGCCCTGAGTGAAAAGGAAGATGTGCTGATTATGACCTATCAGTTCACCAGGTTCAGGCAAAAATCGGAAGTCGGCGGGCTGATGGCCGGTTTCCGCGCCTCGGATGGGAAACGTCTCTGGGAAGGTAACACAAGAATCGGTGCAGACAAGAGGTACAACTATAGTTCCCGGCCCTTGATCAATGGCCGGGTGATTTACCTGGAGCCAGGGGCATACAATCTCCTGACAGGCGAAAGGCTGGATTTCAGCTTCGCGCGTTCTTATAACTGCGGTATCCTGACAGGATGCAGGAACTTGCTGGTATTCCGCTCGGCAACCGTGGGATACCTTGATCTTACCACCGGCAGCGGAACGGAAAATTATGGCGGCATTCGCCCGGGTTGCTGGATAAACGCTCTTCCCGTGGGGGGTCTTGTGATCATGCCGGATGCCACCGCCAGGTGTAACTGCAGCTACCTGAACAAGGCCACGATTGCTTTGCAGCCATTAAGCCGGTAAACAGAGCATTGGCTGGGATTGAAGATTATTTATAAACACTGAGCATACCGACAGTAAATCTTCGACCGTAGTCAGGATAACCGACAACTGTGGAAAATTTACTGTTGGCGAGATTTTTCATCTCGAGGTAAACCCTGTTAACGGGCCTGACACCGAATGTCCATCCAGCCGTAAGATTCAGGTTATGGTAGTCTCCGAGTGGCTGAGGCAGCGGAGGGGTTCCGCCGACAAATCTGGTGCTTTCGTAGGAGGAAATATACTTCCAGAGCAGGTTGAAATCGAGTTTTGCCCTTGAGATGTATACTCCCCCGCTGGTGATAAATCTGGGCAACTCCCTGTTACGGATCATGACATGATTGGCCTTGGCGCTGGAGCGCAGGGCCATAAAGTTGCCGAAAAGCTGCAAATTACCGGCTAATTGGACAATTCGGCCATCTATTTCTACACCGAGTTGCTCCTGATCCCGGTTCAGGTAAAGTTCTATCAACTGCCCGCCGACTTTTTCTGTCCGGCCGCTGAGGATAATGGCGTCTTTCTGTTTCAACAGGAATCCGGCCAGAGAAAAATATCCCAATCCTGCCCTCTTCAATTGAAATCCGAAATCCAGCTTGGTCCTTTTTTCCACTATCGGCTCAATCAGATCTATATCCAGCTCACCTGCTCTGGGCTTGATATTTCCCCGCGACAGGTTGAAGTGTAAAGAGAGATTGTCGGAGACACTGTATGACGACCCCAGGTTTGTGGTAAATACGGACGGCTCCCACTGGTCTGTCACAGGGGCGACATTATTGAAACCCTTCGGGCTGCCGCTAATATTGAACGCCCCGTATTCGTTTATATATGTCCTGGCCCAGCGCAGACCCGCATCCAGGCACAGGGGGCCGAATCTCTGTTCGTCCACCACCACTGCCGAAAATGTTTCCAGATCGGTGCGCCTGCCCACATAAAATCGTTTCCCGTTCGGCGCGACCCAGTGGTTGTAAAGCCCTCCAACCCGGAGCACGTTTTTCGGGGTGAGAGCCACGGACTGGGTCAGGTTGGCGCCCCATTCGTAGTCCCGCTCGCTGGTGTTCTGATGAGGGCTGGATGTTTCGCTGATAAAATTGTGGTTGCGGTTTGCCAGGTTCACGATAAATTCCGTTGAGGCTTTATCGCCAGAGCTGTACATGGTTTTCACGCTTGCCAGGGTAGCCCGGAATGGGTCGAATTTCTCGAGTGCCTCGCGGAACCTTTCGGAAGCTGGCAGTTGTGCCTGGGCCAGTTGGCGGTGGCCGTCCAGATGGAGAATGTGAGCCGTGACCGACCACTTTTTGTTCGGGCTCCATCGCGCGCTTGCCCGTAAATTGGTTATTCCTTCCTCTGCATGCCTCCCCTCGGGCCCGTCTGTGCGGGGTGTGCCGAGGCTGAAAGCGTAGGATACGTTTCTTGCGGTTCCCCCGTGGGCCAGGCGCAGGCGATAGGTATTGAAAGAGCCGTACTCGAACTGAATGGCAGTTTCGCGCTGGCGGAACTGCCTGGGTATGATATTCACAACTCCTGCCAGGCCGGAAAGACCGCTCAGCAGGGCGGCGCTGGAACGCATGACCTCGATCCGTTCCACGTCTTCTGCAGGGAAAAAGTAAGGCAGTTCGTGAAACTCGCGCTGCCAGGCGCCATCCAGAGCATAGTCGGGATAAGGATACCTCTGACCGCGAATCGAGAAAAACTGTTTCACTTTTCTTCCCCGGCTCTCGATCCAGGCGCCAGGAACATATTCCACTGCCTCGATCAGGGTTTTTGCACCCTGCCTGCTGATTTCAGCCTGTGTGACAACACTGGAGGCCGGTTCCAGTCCGACTGATTCGATCCTCGGCTCGGCAATCGGATCCCTGGGCTGAATGCCGGTTATTACAATTGTATCCATTTCGAATATGCGTTGTTCGAAATTGCTTGGTAGCCTGAGGGCTGCTGGTTTGAAGAACTCGATCCAGATCCCGTAATTTATTCCCTCCGAACCCGGTGGTTCTGGTGTCCAGAGCCGGAAATTTTCTATTTGCAACGCCTGCATGATGTTGCGTAAATCTGCGGCAGTCTGCCCGGGATCGTAGCGGGGTGCGCCTTTCTGCTGTTTGCGCACCTGGCGCGCAACCTCCACAGGCAGATTATCCGGGAAACCGCGCCCGATAAAAGCAGCGCCGCCTGGCTTGAGCACGCGGTAAATCTCGGCAAATGCTCCCTTTTTGTCTTTCCAGAACTGAAACGAGGCACGAGAGACAACGATATCGGCATAATTATTAGCAAATGGCAGGGCCTGGGCGTCGGCCTGAACTGCTTTGACCCGGTGGCTGAACCCGGCTTTTTCAGCCTGTTCGAGGAAAAAGGGGAAGAAATGGGGGTTGATATCCGCGTTAATCCAGCGCATCCGACGGGTGCGCCTGCAGAGCTCGATGATCAGGTGTCCGGGACCGCTGCCCAGATCGATCCCGACTCCTTTTTTTTCGGCAAGATCGTAGTGGGAGACAATCTGCCCGGCAAGCGGGCCGTAAACCGGTGCCAGGGCATTAGTTACGGTTTCGATAAAATCCAGGGCATCTTCGCGGGAGTTCTGGCCCGGGGAACTCCGGGCGCTTAAGGCGGCTGTCGTGGATAACAGATAGCAGAAAAGGAAGAATGTAACATAAAGAATGGTTTTTTCTTTCCGCATCTTTTCAATACCGGCACGTGATTATACTCAACTGGAACATTAAAGTAATAAATAAAATAATAGCTATATTTTTCTTGCAAGTCAAAAAGCAGTTTGAGATTGATTTGTCACGTGGGCTGAGTTAGCTTGAAAATCGCATATTGAGGTGTTAGTAACAAATTACGCTTCTTGAGAGCATGCAAAAGGATACCGCAATGAAATTCAACCAATTCCTCTTGTTCACCATGTTTATCACGGCAACTTTTTTCTTTGGCAACTCGCACCTGAGCGCACAACAAGAAAAGGGTCTTACGGACTTGATGGTTGCAGTAAGACAGGGGGATACAGATTCCGTGAAATCCTTGCTCAAATCCGGCTCTGAGATCAATGCAAAAGACAATTTCGGCATGACAGCCCTGATGTGGGCAGTGGCCGTGGGCCGAGCAGATATGGTGAAGGTTCTGCTTTCTGCCGGGGCTGATGTCAATGCTGAAACTAACTCAGGCTACACGGCCCTGATACACGCCATAATCCTTTCCCATGCAGAGGTCGTCGAAATCCTGCTGAAGGCGGGTGCCGACCCTTATGTAAAAGACATAAATGGTATCACAGCCTTGAAACATGCGGCAAACAAAGACAATTTCGAAATTGTGAAGCTGCTTGTGGAAGCTGGTAACGATTCCAATGCACCGGGCAACCAGGGCGTTCTGGTTCAGCCTGCGTACAGGGGCCAGGAAAGGATCGTGAAACTTCTGCTTTCTGCCGGTGCAGATGTGGATGCAAAAGACCCGGATGACGAATACCACGCCACAGCCCTGATGAGAGCCTCGATGGCAGGGCATATCGATATCGTTAAAACCCTGCTCGCCGCAGGCGCGAATGTGGAGATTGGAGACGTGGACGGAGACAGGGCCATGAGGTACGCTGAGCTGGGGGGACATACCGGGATAATGAACCTGCTCGAGGAGGCGGGAAGCAATGATTAAAGCCATTTTTTTATTCGTGATACTGTCGGTATGCCCAGTCTTTTGCAGTGTATCTCTTTTGAATGCCGAAAACGAGCACGGGCTGACAGACCTGATGGTTGAGGTCAAAAAAGGGGATGCGGAGTCGGTGAAATCCTTGCTCAAATCCGGCTCTGAGATCAATGCAAAAGACAATTTCGGCATGACAGCCCTGATGTGGGCAGTGGCCGTGGGCCGAGCAGATATGGTGAAGGTTCTGCTTTCTGCCGGGGCTGATGTCAATGCTGAAACTAACTCAGGCTACACGGCCCTGATACACGCCATAAACTTGAACCACGGCGGGATCGCCGGAATACTGGTGGAATCCTGCGCAGATCCCAATGTGAAAGAGCCTGGAGGCTACACGGCCCTGGAACATGCAACGGTCCTGGGAGATATCGAATTGATCGAGGCCTTAATCAAAGCCGGGGCAGACGCCGGTGCAGAGGAAAATGCCGGGATTATGGTCCTGCCCGCATTCAAGGGACAGGGCGAGATCGTGCTGCTTTTGCTGAAGGCCGGTGCCGAGGTCGACGCAAGAGACGATGAACAGAGAACAGCCCTGATGAGGGCGGCCTGGGCAGGACTCACAGAAGTCGTAAAAGCCCTGCTCGCCGCAGGTGCAGATGTAAACCTGGGTGACAGAGACGGTGATAACTCTTTATGGTATGCGCTGGACGGAAATCACCCCGGAATAGCCGAATTGCTTATCGCGGCTGGAGCCAGGGAATGAATGCGCCCCAAACCTGCCATTTTATCAATAATTTTTAGAGACAGAGAAACGCCCCGGCCCTGGGGATAATTTTCAAACCTGCCGATTTTTGCTCCTCATTATCAAGACCGTGGCCAGCCCTACCAGAATCACCAGTCCCCCGAGAGCCCATAGAGTGGGTGCAATAATCCCCTGCGTACCCACAACTGAGCCGGCCAGGATCTCGCTGCTGCGGAGCGCCACTACTGACTCGTCGCAAGCCTCATCCCAGTCCATCGGGATGTCGATACCCAGGGCTGTGGGCGACTGAAGGCACGAGCATTGGCCGAGCAGGGTTTCGAGCATGGTGTTCAAGCTTTCCTCTGTAATTTCCTGGCCCCTTAACGGCGGCATCAGCTTCCCCTGGCCGAACACAACGCCCACCCAGTCCGGGCCTGTTCTTCTCATTCCCATGAATGAAAGAAGCAGCCTTTCGCGCTTATCCGAGCGCTCCACCCGAACCACACTGATCCCCAGCGGCTCTCTTTCCGACCATGTTCTGACCACGGAATCGATCACATCCGCAGCACTGTTGTCTGGATTGTCGTTACCTGGAACATACACCAACACGGCGAGCCTGTGTCCGACTTCGCCCCTGATAGCTTCCCTGGCTGGAGATGATTTCAACACTTCCAGGGCCTCATCTTTGGGGCCTGGCTCCCAGTGATCGACTACGAAATTGGGCCGTCTCAAGGTCGCCGAGCCCCTGCATGCCAGAACCACCACCGGCAGGACAGGCGGAGCCGAAGGAATACCGTAGTCCTCCCAGGGAGTATCGGGATCGTCCGTATCGACACGGTTCAGTTGGATGTTCAGATCCTGTCCGGAGTCGTTAAGCCATTGTTCGAGTCGCAGATATATCTTCTCTCCGGCAGGATCATCGGCAGCAGCCATCACACCCAGCAGGTGCATGTCGCGTGGCTGGCCGAATGCGGCATCCCGCACTGTAAGATCGAAACAGGCCGTTGCCTTCGGAGCGAAGATGAAAAATGCGGCAAGTGCAAGTATCGATGTTATTGCCTTGATCATCAGATAGCTCCTTTTGCCCCGTAACAGGCCACAGTTCCGTTTTCCATCACCACGATAACCCTGCCTTGCCTGTCAACCAGCAGGCCACCGGGCAATGCCGGAGAGGGAAGCCGCTGTTCCCAGAGCAGCTTGCCGTTATCCGGTTCCATTGCGCGAAGAGTCCAGCGGGATTTTCTGTGGCGGACTACCAGGGTTTCATAAACTTCAAGCACGGCGTTTTTTGCAAGGGCAAAAGATACCGCGCCGCTTTCCCGCAGCCTGCCGGTGGCCTCCTTTTTCGAAACCCAATCGCTTTCGGGGATTTTCTCATCACCCTGGGTCAAATACTCCTCGATCTTGTCCATGGAATAGCACCCAGGCGCGATGTAGCGCCCATCAGCAAACCAGTCGCCGCTGTAAAGCATAACGATTCTTTGATCGTCCCAGGCGGGTGGAATCTTGCCGTTACATAACGGTAGGCCTTTGTCAGACTGTCGGCTCTCAGAGATATCGATTACGGTAAAATATCCCGGATTGACCACATTCTCTGTTGCCGAATAGCGCAGCCTCCCACCGTGGATCAGGTATTTTCCGCTGATAATGCCGATATCCTCGCCGCGGTTGGCTTTCGGCGAACCGTCATCTACCTGGCCGCCTAAGTATTTACCGGTTGCCAGGTCGTAGGAGGCAGGCGAGACAACATTGCCGCCGGGCATCCAGAGTCGGCCTTTGCCGATTGTGAGAGCTCCCTGGGCGGAGACTCCTTTCCTCAGGCTTTTATCCAGGTGACCAGAGCTGTTGTTCTGCCACTTGATTTTTCCGGTCACTGCATCCAGGGCGTAGACATAGGTACCGTCGTAATCGATAAGCCCCGCGACAGCGTAAGCCACGCCATCCTGCACCAGCACGCCGCTGTTGACCGGCCAGGTGGAGCAGAGCGAGCCATAGAGCATGATCTTTCTGTGCACGGGAGCCGCGCGGAAGCGCCAGAGCATTTTTCCGGTTGCGGCTTCCAGGGCGTAGATGTAGCCGTCCCCGGCCCCCAGGTAGGCACGCCCCTGCCAGAGTGTGGGCGGCTGCATCAGCGGCCCGCCTGCCAGGAATGTCCATTTCAGCTTGCCTGTGGCTGCATCGATCGCGCGTAGCTTGCAGTCATCCCCGCAGAGGAAAACGAGCCCTCCGGCAGCGGTGGGTGCGCTCGGCCTGACGGCATTTTGGGGAGTGAGCTCCCAGATTTTCTCCGCCTGTGCGGGCACCTCAGCCCGGGAACAAGAGCTGCGGGCATTGTTACCCCGGTAGGTTACCCAATCCTTATCGGAAATGTCAAAAGATGCCACCCGGGCCAGAGCCTTTCGCCCCGGTTCCAGCCGGTCGGCCTCGCGCACCTTGGGCTCGAAGTCGAAATCACCCGCAGAGCACATCACAACCCTGCCCATCAGGGAGAGGTTGCAGTCGCAGGCCCAAGGCCCTACGTAGAGCAGACCGTTTGCCGGGATAACTCCGTCATTGCACGAGGGCCGCAAAGCGCCGTTAAAGAGGACTTTCTTGGCCAGGCGGTCATAACGGGTAAGCCCCTCAGGCCAGCCGCGGCAGAAATAGGAGTCCCAGCAGGCGGTGACTCTCACGCAGGACCTTTTTTTGAACCCCAGGTCCTCCAGCGTGGCTCCTGTGGCGGGATCGATTACCTGGACGTTACCTCCCGGGCCTATCCCCACGAGCAGGTTTCCGTCCACATAGAGCATGTTGGGATTATTGGAGGTTTTTTTCCTGTGCCACATGAAGCTGCCATCAGTGTTGGACACGGCCACGACGTTCATTCTGGTCTGGGCCTCGAAAAACAGGGCCTTGGGAGTGTAGAGACTGAAACATGTTGTGCGCCAGCCCGGTGTGGACACCAGGCCCCGGCCCGGTTCCTCGATCAGTTCCCTCACCCTGGGGTCGCTGTTTTTCCAGAGCAGCTTGCCTGTTCTGGCGTTGAGACTTCCAAGACGGGAATCGGGACAATAGAAAAATATCTTACTGTCCCCGATAACCATTGCGCGGGAATCGATTGAGGCGTCCTCAGTATGTGTCCAGAGCACTTTCTTTCTATCCAGGTCGTAGGCCAGGATCGTATTTCCGAATCCCCACGGAATTCGTTCCTCGTAGTAGCCGGTGCTCAGGTCATCCCAGCTCCAGGCTCTTGCCGAGCTGCGCACGATTGTGGTCTGGGGGGGATCTTTCTGTTCGCCCAGCAGCGCATAAAGGATGCCGTCGTCAATGGCCATCCACTTCCACTCGCCGGTGAGCTCGGGTATGTGGATCCTGTCTTTCTCCTCCCCGGTCTCCGGGTCCAGCAGCAGGCAGCCGTTACCCTCCGGATTGATCATGTAAAAGGTGTTCCCGGTGGCGATAAAAGCCGAACGGTGCACCAGGTATCCGTCAGGAAGCTTGCGCCTCCACAGCTCGGTTCCGTTGTAACCGTTTTGCGTGATCAAGGTATTCAGCCACGGCTCCTCGCGCTCGTGGTGGGCGATATGCCCCAGGGCCGTGAATATTCTCCCTCCCGCTACAGTGGTTATTGCGGGCATGGCTATGTAGTAAGGCAACATGATGGATTGTGTCATGTAAGGTGCTTTGATAGCAGTGTCTTTGGAAACGGGATTGTTGTCCGGCCCATGCTCCCAGTGAGTCCAGTCGTCGGCCCCTTCCAGGGCCGGTTTGGTCAGCACCGCCCAGAGACCGAGATCGTCCTCCTCGCTCCGGCTCTCGGCCCCTTTTGCCGATTTCAGCCAGTTGTTCAATTTATTTGCACTCAGAGCCCCCTTGTCGCCTAGCCTCCCTTTCACACTGCCGAGAAAGGCTTTACCATGCGGGCGGAGTACGCGCAGAATCTCAGGGGCTGAAAGCTCGTTGAGCTCCTCTCCTGTAAGGTGGATTGTAACTATCAGATCAACCGAATTATCCACATAGGGAAGCCTTTTGAAAGAACTTTTCCCCGCTGTGATAGTTTTGCCGTAAAGCCCCTTTTCATCAGCCGCTTTCCGGGTGATTTCGACCATTGAATTGTCTGGATCCAAAACGTTGACTACGAATTTGCCTGTTCTGGCCAGCTCCAGGGCAAGGAGACGGTTATCGCCGCCCAGCACGGAGCAGAGACCACGGTCGATCTCAGCCATCTGGATCACGTGACTGGTAATATCAGCTCCAGGGGTTTCGCCTGAAAGTCCGGCTGAATAGAGAGAGGTTCCACCGAAAAGAATAAAGGCAGAGCAAAGGACAACAGAAAAACATGCGCGGAAACTATTCTGACGGCTCGGGATCATTGGAGCCTCCATGAAGGATGAAAAGAATTTGGGTTATGCTTTTTACAGGAAGATACTTGACGAGAGCAAATAATTATTAAAGGGGAATTATCCTGCCTGGTGGACCTGACCGCAGGAAATCCGCCTTTGGCAAACGATAGTTAATGTTGATCTAATATTAATTAACTAAAAGGGGGAAGTCAAAAAGTTTCATAGTGTCCCTACTTTATGAGGATAATAACTTGAATACCCGTTTTGTAAACGGGGATGAAAAGTTCTCCTGCCGAAGGCAGGATTAAGTTGTTAAATTATCCGTATGAAGCCGAAGAGGACAAGTCATGCGGTATATGATACCAAGTACCATTTGGTATGGGCGCCGAAATATCGTAAGTGGATATCTGGCATGAAAAGACCGGATTGATCGTAGGCGGCGGCCACAACAAGATCGAAACCGAGCTTCCACTGGCGAATTTTCTCCTTCTCACCGGTTACAACCGAGTCGACTGCACTTTCGGGCTGCTTTCAGGTGGTAATTTCAAAGACAAGCAGGCGGCATATTTCCCGAGGAGCCTGGAAACGTCTTTAACCCCTGATAAGCAACTTTTTACGTGAATCGTTCGGCCAGGGTGATGTGTCATTCATAGTCCAGCCGCTGGATAAACGCAGGCTCAGGGTCAGGTTCGAATACGATGTTTTCTCTCTGGAGAAAATGTATGTACAGATTCCCTTGATCGTCTTTTTCAACAGCAAGGTATTCGTTGACGGCAAATCGCTTGGTGGGGATAAAGTTGAGAAAGTTGTCCGGGAAGTGAGGCTGGAGAATCCCACTATGGGCTCGAAGCTCCGGATTACAGTCCCGGACGGCAGGGAGGCGGCGAGTATATTCCCACCCGTAAAAACAGGCAGGTCGCTGAATTTTATCAGACACACGGTTTCGACTGCCTTGGAGAACAATCCGGCGGAGAAAGCGAATTCTTTGTATTCAACCTCGAGGTAGACCTGGGTCCAGCACCGTCTCTTTTCAAGGAAATCATTGTGGAAAGCGCTCAGGAGCGGAAGTAATATGAACCTGGAAGAAAAGGTGCTGAAGATAGTCAGTAACGTGATGGAAATTCCCGTGGGACAACTGGATGTGCAATCATCCTCTGATACTGTTGCAAACTGGGACTCGCTCAGGCAGATGAACCTGACACTGGCTCTGGAAGAGGAGTTTAAAGTCTCTTTCACGGATGAAGAAATAATCAATATGCAGAATGTGGAAAAGATAATCAAAACCTTGAACGTGAAGCATGTCCCGAAGTGATTGCCGGACTCGGCGGAATTTCCGGCATACAGACTCGCAACAGCCTTTTAATCCAGGAGCCTGTGATTCTTTAACTTTGCCGGATGAAGGTAAATAAAGCCACTTTTTTGTATATTTGAGATCGTTCTCTGCACGCAATCCAGTGATACATCACGGCTACTAATATCGCTTGCTTTATCGGGCCAAGAGCATTAAGTTTGTTTAATCCTTCCATGTCTGAGATACCTTTTTGAATACATCTGAAATCATGGTGATGAAAAAATCCCTGATTGAATAAATGACATTGGCGAGGGAGTGGGTTTCAGCTAGGCTCTGAAGGTATAATTTTTTCTCCGCGATATCCACTGGGGAACCGCTCAGGATTTCTCCTGGGTCGAACATTTAATGGAGAAAACATGAAAGTTTTACTTTTATATCCTCAATATCCCGATACTTTCTGGAGTTTCACTTATGCGCTGCGTTTTATCGGGAAGAAAGCATCGCTGCCCCCGATGGGCTTGCTGACTGTCGCCGCGATGCTTCCGCAGCAGTGGGAATTAAAATTGGTCGATTTGAACGTTTCCCCCTTGAAAGAGGAGGATATCTTATGGGCCGACTATGTTTTTATCAGCGCAATGACAGTGCAGAAGGCCTCTGTGAAAAAGATCATCGCCAGGAGCCATCAACTGGGTCGAAAGGTTGTCGCCGGCGGCCCTCTTTTTACAGCCGAACCAGAGGAATTCCCTGAAGTTGACCACCTGGTGCTGAACGAGGCGGAGATTACCCTCCCGGAATTTCTTCACGACCTGGAACTCGGGCGGGCGAAGCCAGTTTATCAGTCCGCTGAATGGGCTGAAATTACCAGAACGCCCGTACCGTTATGGGACCTGGTGAATATGAAAAATTACGCCTCGGTATGTATCCAGTATTCGCGCGGCTGCCCGTACGATTGCGAGTTTTGCGATGTCACCGTGCTCTATGGCCGTGTGCCGCGGACCAAGAGTGTGGAGAACGTGCTGGCGGAATTGGATGCTCTCTATGAGCGCGGCTGGCGCAGAGGCGTGTTTTTCGTGGATGATAATTTTATCGGTCAAAAGAAGCGGATCAAGCGTGAACTCCTGCCGGGGATAATCGGCTGGATGAAAAAGAGAAAATATCCGTTCACTTTCACCACTCAGGCCTCGATCGATCTGGCAGACGATGATGAACTGATGAAACTGATGGTCCAGGCCGGTTTCGATACGGTTTTTGTCGGTATCGAAACACCGGACAAAGATAGTTTGATCGAATGCGGGAAGCTGCATAATACGCGCTCCAGCCTTATTGGCAACGTGAAAAAACTTCATTCCGTGGGCTTGCAGGTTCAGGCCGGGTTTATCGTGGGATTTGACAGTGATAAAATCGACATTTTTTCGCGGATGAGCCAATTTATCAACGAAAGCGGCATCGTTACCTCCATGGTGGGGCTGCTCAACGCTCCCTCGGGGACGAGGCTCTATAAACGGTTGGTTAAAGAAAACCGAATAACCAAGAAGATTACGGGAGATAATACCGACTATTCGATGAATTTCCTGCCGAAAATGGACTACAAGGTATTGATAGAGGGATATAAAAAGATCATCCGGGATATTTACGAGCCGAAGGCTTACTATACCCGGGTGCGCACTTTCCTGCGCAACTATCGTATACCAAACAAGTTCAACCGCTTATTTTCAAAAGGCTACATTCGTGCAATTTTTATGGTCTTTTATAAGCTGGGTATTAAACGCGGAGTGCGGAGACATTTCTGGAAACTGATGATGTGGACACTGTTCCGGAGACCGCGCCTGATACCTCATGCGCTAACCATGGCGATTTACGGCGCCCATTTCATGCGCCATTTCGAGACAGCCTTGGAATGAAATCCGGGCAATCCGAGAGCATGGCGCATGCAGAGAACATAGTTCTTTTCGAATCTTCCCTTCCCCAAAAAGTTCATCTCGACTCAGCCGCAAATTAAAAGTACAATCCAGTGCTGACCGGTTAAATAATAGGCAGAAAGAAAAAGAGTGTTTTTTTAATGTTACTTTTGTAACCAACAGCCTGAGAGTTTCCTTGGCAGTTATCTCAGAAAGGCTCTAATCTCACGATTTCTCAGTCAGCTTCCAGAGTTCCGACTCTGTTCTTGACCTTTTCAGGTAAGTTTCAATTCGTGCTACGATATCGGGGTATTGGCCTGCTAGATTGTGCTGCTCACCGATATCAGTCTGAAGGTTATACAGCTCCAGCTCAACGCTTGGGCGAAGTCGGACGGCTTTCCAGTCCCCCATGCGCACTGCCTGTTTCGATGCCCGACCCTCGTGGAATTCCCAGTAAAGAAACTCGTGTTTTTCCTGCTCCTTGCCGAGCAGAGCAGGAAGGTAGGAGATGCCGTCGATATTGGCCGGAGCGCCGATAACGGCTACCTCCGCCGCAGTAGGAAGGAAATCCCAGAACGCGGAAAGGTGGTCTGTAACCGAGCCTGGTTTGATCTTTCCCGGCCAGCGGGCGATCATCGGCACCCGGATTCCACCCTCGTAAAGGTCGCGCTTGATCCCACGCAAGGGGCCGTTACTGTGGAAAAACTCCGGGTCAGCTCCTCCCTCGCGGTGCGGGCCGTTGTCGCTGCTGAAAATCACCAGGGTGTTCTTTTCAATTCCGAGCGTTTTTAATTGCTCCATCAGTTTGCCGATATCGCGGTCCAATCTGGTGATCATCGCGGCGTGATTTTTCTGCTGCTGAGGCCAGTCACGCTCTGAGTAAGGTTCATCCGAGGGGACCTCCATG
Organism: uncultured Gemmatimonadales bacterium; assembly: GCA_964548275.1. Lineage (GTDB taxonomy): Bacteria > Gemmatimonadota > Glassbacteria > GWA2-58-10 > GWA2-58-10 > JAUVUV01. Next base: position 64,169 of record CAZJQI010000005.1, on the reverse strand, counting down.
CCCTCGGAGCCGGCCTCGTTGTTGGCGTGAGGAATGGTCACTGCCAGGTAGAGGAAAAACGGATTGTTCTTGTTTTTTTCGACAAATGTCAGAGCCTCCTGCATGCACAACTCGTGGGAGTACTGGGCTTTTTCAACTGCCTGTCCAGCGCCGTCCGGCCGGGGATTTTCGACCCGGTTGCCTTGCAGGGGAACCTTTTCCTGGTTCCGGAAAAGGAACTCAGGATAGTAATTGTGTGCGTGTCGCTGGCAGAGATAGCCGAAGAAGTAATCGAAACCCTGGTGATTGGGAATGCCAGCAGAACCAGGGCCCCCGAGGCCCCACTTGCCGACCAGCGCGGTTGCATAGCCAGCCTCTTTCAGGAGTTTGGCCACAGTAACTGTGCCGGCTCTCAGCGGTTTCTGGCCCATCGGCTTGACCTCGGAATTACCTCTGATATAAGCATGGCCGGTGTGAAGGCCGGTCATCAGGCAGCAGCGCGACGGAGCACATACGGTACTTCCCGCATAGTGGTCGGTGAAGCGGATCCCCTCTTTTGCGAGCAGGTCGATATTCGGCGTTTTGATTTCTTTTTGGCCGTAACAGCCCAGATCGCCGTAGCCGAGATCATCAGCAAGAATAAAAATGATATTGGGCTTTTTGCCGGTGTCTACCCCTGTATTTTTTCCGGACATGCAGGAAAAGTTCAAACCTGCCGCGCCTGCTGTGCAACACAGCAGGAAGTCTCGTCGATTGATCTTTTTGGGAGTATTTGTCATCGCCGTTCACCTTTGTCGGGGGAAATTGTTAGCTGCCTATAACTTTGGATAATTATTTGGAGTGAGATAAAGTCGGCTGAGTTCAGTCTTATTATATTACCACATTTTTTGCCCTCGTGTCCCTGCGGATAGCAATTATCGTTTGCCCGCTTTTTACCTTCTGCCCCTTCGCAATCACCGGTTTGTAGCCGTTCTCGTTCTGGAAAAGCATTTCAACGTTTTTTCCGGGTGAGTTGAATCCGATTATAGCTCCGTGTTCTATAGAATCTCCGGGGATAGGAGCCAGGACGATCCGGTTTCGAGATTCATTTGATTTTGCGCCAAGAAACAAAGAACTTCCCCTGGAATCCGTGCAGAGAATCCCGGTGTGACCATCACCTTTGTCGCCGGAGTCTTGAGTTGCTTGGACTTTCATGTCCACCTTGCCGGTGAGAGGAGCGCGGATTACACCGGCATTGAAAAAGGAACTGGAAATCACCACGACTGTTCCAGCCTTGCCGCAGAAAGGGATGTTTTCACCTTCGTCGATTTTCTCTATTACACCATCCACAGGCGAGACTACAATCGGCGAGGCCTGGGCTATCGATCTCAACGGGCCGCGGAAATACCAGAGAATGATAATTGCACAGGCGAAAAGAAAAGCACTCAGAATTGAATTTGACTTTATCATTGCCGCACAAGCGGAAAGTAATACGAGTACAAAAACGCGCCAGATCCCGCCGAAACGCCACAGTATTCCGAAAGGAATGGTAGTTGTTCTTGTCCAGAGCATAAATCTATCCTGACTGATTTTTAGCCCGTATTATTCATGAAACCCAGGCCCCGGGGAATCATAACATCTTACTGATTTATGAATAATCCGGGTCAATTAATCTCCCGGTGAATATAAAGAACCCCCGGTAGGTCTCCTCGTTTGCGGACCACATGTAGTCGGTGTGGTCATCGTTAGCAAGGTAAATCCGTTTGGGGCTATGGGCGAAGGCCGGAAGGAAAAAAATGAGTTCAACTAGCAGGATCCCGATCAACAGTCTGAAATTAGTCTGTCTTGAAATTCTGATCCAATACACGGAAATCTCGCAAGTGATCAAGCGGTTGGATAAAAGTCCCTTTTGCCGATTGGCCTCTGAACTGTGGTCTGGAGGCTCACGATTAGAAAGATAACGATGAGCAGCCATGCGGGTCAAGTACCAAGAATTCGGCAGAAAACCCCGGTGAAAGAAAGGAAATGAGTTGACACAAATCAGGAAAAATGTTTAAATAGAGTAATTGTACGGTAATGATAGTTTTGCATCATAAGGAGGCGCTCAATGCATTCCTATTTGTTCGGTCAGTTTTTACTTGAGCGCGGACTGATTAATGTAGATCAGTTGACCGAGGGCCTGGAGTGCCAGCAGAACAGCAATAAATTGCTTGGTGAGCTTGCGGTTGAAAATGGGATGCTCAAGAAGGATGAGATACTGCAGATTTGCGAATGGCAGCTTAGCCAGGACAAGAATTTCGGTCAGGTTGCTGTGGAAATGGGTTATTTGAGCGAGAAAGAACTGGACAGACTGGTTGCGCTCCAGAAGGAAAGGTATTTGTATTTGGGTGAGGCACTGGTCATGCTGGGGGTTGTGACAGAAGAGGATTTGAAAAGGGAACTGGAACTTTTCGAGTCCGAAAAAAAGAGTCAGCGGTTGGCAAAGCAGGTCGAGGAGGAAGAGAGTTTAAAGGATGACACTGCAGGGGCATTTTTCGAGCTTGTGACAAAAATTCTTCCGCGGCTGACTGGGGGGAGGGTGCTGACCGGCGGATTTTATCCAACAATTGCAGTTCTCTCCTACGAGTACACTTTCAGCCAGAGAATGGCGGGCGGTGTTGATCTGGAGGCGGTATTGCTGATCCCGGATGAACTGTTCGAGATTATGGGGAAATCGATTGCCAATGGGAGCTGTAAATCGGCAAAGAGAAGTGGCAAAGAGAGGTATGACAGGGCTTTTAAAGACCTGATCCGGAGAACGGTGGAGATTTTCGCTGGCAAACATAAAAAGCAGGGTGGCACATTCAGGCTGGTGGGCAAACCCCGGAAGCTAAACCATAAGGTATATCTCACCAGGCGGCGCAAGGCGCGAGAAACATCGTGTGCTGAATTTTTCCTGATCAACCCTCCCAATCCTGATGGAGAGTTTTTCCAGTTCAATTTCTGCCTGTTTTTCGGCAAGTAACGTGTTGAGACGGCTCCAGAGGCTTTTCCTTTAAGCCGGGATTAAAAATTTTCCGGACGATTGAAAACCAGAAGAAGCGGTGCTCTCTGAGTTGAATCCTCGATTGTCGACTGGAAGTTGCCGTCGAGAACGACCAGAATATGCTCCCCTTTGACCACCAAGCCCTCGCTGTTTCGGTAGAAATCCCTTTGATTGACATAGCGATATTTACTGCTATCACCCACATTCTGGAAACTTGCTACTGCTAAAGTTTTTCCACTTTCCGGATCGATCTTGTAAACCAGGCTGCCGGTTCTTCCCAGGGCGTAGAGGAATCCCCTGTCGCTGTCCAGATCGTTAATATCGTAACTTCCCTCGATCTGAGTTTCTTCAGCCGGCTCGAAGTCACGGTCCAGACGCATGCTGACTATCAGGTTGGGCATCATTTCGTGAGCCAGGAAAAGCCGGCTGCCGATTCTGGCTATTCCCTCGAAACCGTAGTTGATCCTGCCTCTTGCAAGCTCCTCCCGGTCCTGTAGGAGAACCTCCGAGGTTGCAATACAAGCCATGGTTCTGCTGGCAAGGTTGAATTCAAGCAGCAGCCTGTCCCGCTCATCGACCAGCCAAAGACTGCCCGGAGCGGCTATCTCTATTCCCTCGAAATCATATTTGAACGCCTTACCGGCTTTCTCGGCAAGGCTGGCGAATGCACCGGAGCCGGAAGAGGGTTCAATAACCTGGAGCGCTGGCACATTGGACTTGAGATGGACAACCGAGTCCAAAGGAACGCGGAGAATGACAGGGTTGTCGAGCTTCCAGTCAGGCGGCGCAGGACCGTTGTCGTCGCAGAAATAGAGCCAGCCGTCCTCGGATAGTGCCATCCCGCTGAGGTTGAACGCGCCTGAGCTTTCCAGGTATAAAGCTCTGGTCAACTCGAGTTGCAGTGTGTCCGGTTCCTGGCCGGAAAAGACCAAGCCGGGCAATAAGAGAAATAGAATGACCGTTGGCCAATGCTTTATTTCTCTCTCAACTGATCGGCTCACCGCTAATCTCCCTTGGGCAAAAAGATCTTGGAGTAAGATAGAATCTTGGTGGGAATTCTGTCAACCCGGATTTTATGGTTCTTTAGAATAGCTTTGTGAGAAACCATTTTCGGTGAGCCTTATCAGGAGTTGCCATGTCTGGTTCACGGGTAAAAGGATTGACAGAGAATAGGGTGATTTCTATATTAAACATTCATTTGAAATGCCTTGAACTGCAAATGTTTAAGACTGCGGAAAAATTTCACAGGCATTGTGCGAGTAAGAGAGAAGAACATATTGAACTCAATCCTAAATTGGCGGCCTTAACTAAGGCGGAGACAAAATGAAAGGTATCATTCTTGCCGGAGGATTGGGTACCCGGCTGTACCCGCTGACAAAAGTAGTCAATAAGCACCTGCTGCCGGTTTACGACAAGCCGATGATTTACTATCCTATCGAGACCCTGATTACAGCAGGCATCCGGGATATCCTGATCGTGACCGGGGGAAACCACGCTGGTGAGTTTCTCAGACTGATCGGCAACGGCAAGGAATTCGGCCTTCAGCATGTCAACTATACCTACCAGGAGGGAGAGGGAGGGATCGCCGAGGCGCTCGGATTGGCCCGGCATTTCTGCGAAGACGAAAAGATGGTTGTGATTCTGGGTGACAATATAATCGAGAAAAATATCATCCGGGCGGTAGAGGAGTTCGAACAACAGCCCAGGGGAGCGAGGATACTCCTGAAAGAGGTTCCAGACCCGGAGCGTTTCGGGGTGGCCGAGCTGGAGGGCGACAGGGTCAAACGGATTGTTGAAAAACCCAGGAAGCCAAAATCAAACCTGGCTGTGGTGGGAATTTATTTCTACGACTCCCGGGTCTTTGATTTTATCGATCAGCTTGAGCCCTCCGGCCGAGGTGAACTGGAAATCACTGATGTGAATAACATGTACATGAAGCGTGGAGAGCTGAGATACGGAATACTGGATGGGTGGTGGACCGATGCCGGAACTTTCGAGTCGCTGCTCAAGGCGAGCAACCTGGTGGACAAGACCGGGGCCAATAATCTATAAGATGCAGGTAAGATCTGCCTCATCCCGGGCTGTCTGATTGCTGAATACCTTTTGGAGGGGAGATCATGATCCAGGGAGTCGTAACTAAAAAACTCAGGGTTATCCCAGATGAGCGAGGCCGGCTGATGGAGATCCTGCGTGATGATGATGAAATGTTTGACCGTTTCGGCCAGGTGTACATGACTACTAATTACCCGGGGGTGATCAAGGCCTGGCACTTCCACAAGCATCAGACCGACAACGTGGCCTGCATACACGGGATGATCAAGCTCGTGCTCTGTGACTGGAGAAAAGAGAGCGAAACATACCGCCGGATCGAGGAATTCTTTATTGGCGAACATAATCCCCTGCTCGTGCAGATCCCACCGATGGTCCTTCACGGCTGGAAAGGGCTCGGGGTTAAAGAGACTATCGTGGTCAATATTCCCAATAAGCATTATGTTTACGATGATCCTGACGAGCGTCGCCTGCCTTACGACAGCGAGGAAGTGGGTTACGACTGGCATATCAAATTTTTTTGAAATCTCGTGACTGACAGAATTTTACCATTTGGCGCGATTTTCCCGACCCTCCATGTCGCATGGAGGTATTTGTTTTTTGTTAAAGGTTTAAAAGGTCTATCCAGTGAAAATCCTCGTGACTGGAGGAGCCGGATTTATCGGCTTTAATTTCGTTCTTTACATGCTCGAATCTTATCCGGGGTGCCGGATAGTAAACGTGGACAAGCTCACCTATGCCGGTAACATGGAGAACCTGGCGAGCCTGGAGGGTGATTCGCGCCACCGGTTCGTGAAACTCGATATATGTGAACGCGAGCAGGTCGAGGAACTTTTGCTGGCCGAAAGTCCCGATGCGGTGGTAAATTTCGCAGCGGAAAGCCATGTTGACCGCAGCATTCAGGGGCCGCACGTTTTTATCCAAACCAATGTCCTGGGTACGCTGTCCATGCTCGAGGCCAGCCGTAAGGCGGAAGTTCCTGTATTTATTCAGATCGGCACGGACGAGGTTTACGGCGCACTCGGGGAAATGGGATATTTCACCGAGGAAAGCCTGATCAGGCCGAACAGCCCGTATGCGGCAAGCAAGGCCGGGGCTGACCATCTGGTGCGAGCTTATCACAAGACTTACGGTATGGATACGCGGATAACCCGCTGCTCGAACAATTACGGCCCGTTTCAGTTTCCGGAGAAGCTGATTCCGCTGATGATGACCAATGCCCTGGAGGGACGTCCTCTGCCCGTGTACGGGGACGGCCTTCACGTGCGGGACTGGATTTTTGTTACCGACCACTGCCGCGCGCTCGATCTCGTGCTCGAAAAAGGCCGCGCCGGTGAAATATATAATATCGGTGGAGTGGAGGAGAAACCGAACATCGAGGTGGTGAAAGCGATTATCGCGGCAATGGGTGCGGATGAGTCGCTGATCAGGTTTGTCCCGGACAGGCCCGGCCACGACAGGAGATACGCTATCGACAACTCGAAGATCAGAAGTCAACTGGGCTGGCAACCGGAAGTTGATTTCACTGACGGGATCGAGAAGACCCTCCAGTGGTACAAGGAACATACCGGGTGGTGGCAGCGAATCAAGTCCGGGGAATACAGGCAGTATTACGAAAAAATGTATGGAAAGAACCTATGAGGATTCTCGTTACCGGGGCAGCCGGGATGCTCGGCCACGACCTGGTGCCTTTGCTTTCCCGGACACACCGGGTCAGAGGAGTCGATCTGGAGAATTTCGACATTACTGACAGGATTGCGGTAGCCGGATTCATTCAGGCCGAAAAGCCTGAGGTGGTGATCCATGCCGCGGCTTATACGAATGTGGACACTGCCGAGAGCGATCCCGCCACAGCGATGGCGGTCAATGGCAGCGGCGCGGAAAATGTGGCAGTTGCCTGCCGGGAGGTGGGCGCGCGAATGATTCTGATCAGTACGGATTATGTATTCGACGGCGAAAAGCGAACTCCGTACCTGGAGTCCGACAGGCCCAACCCGGTGAATGCTTACGGCAGGAGCAAGCTCGAGGGGGAAATTTTGGCGCGCCGGGCTCTGCCCTCGCTCACAGTAGTCCGTACAGCCTGGCTCTACGGGGCAGGGGGGGAGAATTTTATCACAAAAATTCTGGCTGCCGCCAAGGAGCGGGACCGCCTGGAAGTGGTCACCGATGAGGTGGGAAGCCCTAGCTGGACAGTCGATCTGTCAGCGGCATTGAAGCAATTATTAGAAGCTGGCGCTTTCGCTCCGCTGTACCACCTGGCAGGCAGCGGAACCTGCTCGCGGTATGAACTTGCAACAGAGTTATTCTCCCTTCTGGGAATAAAAAACTGCCAACCCGAGCCGGTAGGCAAGGAGAGTTTCCAGACACCAGCCAGGCGGCCGGCATATAGCGCACTGGCCTCAGAAAGGCTCGGATTGGAGAATATCGAACCATTGCGACACTGGCGGGAAGCGTTGAGCGAGTTTGCCGCTCTACTTTCGAGCCGGATATAGGATTTTTTTATACAAGGAATGATCGAACTGAAAAATTGGGGGAGAAAAACCCGTGCAAGTTTAGGGCTCTGGCTGCCGGTGGTTATCTGGCTGGGTCTGATTTTTACCTTGAGCAGCGTTCCGATTCCTGGTTCGGCCGGCCGGATTTTCCCTTACCAGGATAAGTTGATACATTTCTTGGAATTCGGCGTGCTGGGGATCCTGCTTGCCAGGGCAGTTTACCTCTCCGATTCCGGCAGCCGCAGCCGCTACTGGGCCTGCATCGCAGCGGCTGTCCTTTATGGTGGCTTCGATGAGCTTCACCAGCTGTTCGTATCCGGGCGCTATGTGGAGTGGAGCGATTTCACCGCTGACTGTATCGGTGCGGTTATCTGCACCTGGGCCTGGCTTGCAGAAAAAGGCGAAAACCTTATTCTGGCGTCGAAAAGAGAACATTGAACAGAGAAACCTGAAGAAAAAATTTTTATCCGTATTTGCAGTCTTGAAAGGGCTGAGCCAATTTGATTTGGCTGACTGAGGATTTGAGGAACCGATGAAATATAACGCACCGCGCGGAACTCAGGACATCCTTCCCGGTAAGGTGGAAGCCTGGCAGTCTTTTGAGTCTATCTCCCGTACGATACTGGAGCGCCACGGCTACCGTGAGATCCGCACTCCGGTTTTCGAGCAGAGAGAGCTTTTCCTGCGCACGGTGGGGCAGGATACCGATATAGTCCAGAAAGAGATGTACACTTTCGCCGATCGCAAGGACAGGCAGTTCGCTCTTCGCCCGGAGGGAACCGCGCCGGTGATCCGCTCCTACGTGGAGAATTCTCTCTGGAAAGAGCGAGCTTTGCAGAAATTGTACTATATCGGCCCGATGTTCCGCTATGACCGGCCGCAGAAAGGCCGTTACCGTCAGTTCCACCATGTAGGTGCAGAGGCTTTGGGAAGCCTCAGCCCGCTGGTCGATGCAGAGGTTATCGCGCTGATGGAGATGTTACTTCGCGCTGCAGGGATAAAACGCCTGATACTGAAAATCAACAGCCTGGGAGATGCCGAAAGCCGCAAATCATACACCTTGGCTCTCAAGGATTATTTCTCCGGCAAACGCGACCAGCTCTGCCCGGATTGCCGGGTAAGGCTCGAGGTCAACCCCATGCGCATCCTCGATTGCAAGGTCCCGGCCTGCAACCAGTTGAGCAGGGACATTCCGGCAATGGAACAATATCTGAGTGACCCGGACAGCGAGCACTACGAGAAGGTTCAGCACTGGCTGGGCGTGCTGGGCTTGTCATTTGAAAAGGACAAGAACCTGGTAAGAGGGCTTGATTACTATACCAGGACAACTTTCGAGTTCCACCATAGCGAACTGGGATCCCCGGTGGCGCTCGGCGGCGGTGGGCGGTACGACCGCCTGGTGGAAGAGTGCGGAGGGCCTGAAATTCCGGCAATCGGTTTTTCGCTGGGCACTGAGCGGGTTCTGCTGGCAGCGTCCCAGGACGTGGCCGGCAAGGACGACACGGTTGATAAAAGAAAAGGCGCATTATACCTGGCTTGGCTGGGGGAGGGGGTTCTGGAGGCAGCTTTCAAACTGGCCTTCGCTCTCAGGAATATCGTACCGGTGGAAATGGATCTCGAACCCAGGAGCCTCAAGGCGCAGTTGCGCCAGGCCAATAAACTGGGTGTGAGTCACGTGCTGATTCTGGGAGACCAGGAGCTCGCCGGCAAGAAAGTGCAGGTGAAAGACCTGACGACCGGCGATCAGGTAGATCTCGATATTGCGAAATTAGTGGAATTTATAAACACGAAAATTAAATGTTACGATACGGATAAAACCCCGGAAAGGATTGTCGATAAAGCGCTCGGGGGAGAACTGAGAGAGGCCTTGTCCTTTTTTATAAATTCAGGAGGAAACTGATTGTCCATGGACAGCAAATTGTTACAGACAGCTTACAGAACCAGTACATGCGGAGAACTGAGAAAAAAAGACAGTGACAAGGATGTTTCCCTGGTCGGCTGGGTGTATCGCTGGCGCGACCATGGCGGAATAGTTTTTATCGATTTGCGCGACCGCTACGGGGTAACCCAGATCGTGTTCGACAGGAAATCCTCCGAGCAGGATATCGATGTAATGGCCCATCGCCTGCGCTCCGAATACGTGATCCAGGTCAAAGGCAAGGTGCGGCCCCGCCCCGAGGGCACGGTGAACGAATCCCTGCCCACCGGGGAGATAGAGGTGAGCGCCTATTACCTGGAAGTTCTCTCCGAAAGCGAAAACCCGCCTTTCATGCTTGATGAGAAAGCAAACGTGAGCGAGGACCTTCGCCTGACTTACCGTTACCTGGACCTTCGCCGCAAGGAACTTCAGAACTTCCTCGTAGTGCGGCACAAGGCGATCGCCTCAGCCAGAAAATATTTTGACCAAAACGGGTTCATCGATATCGAGACGCCGATTCTTTGCAAGCCCACTCCGGAAGGGGCGCGGGATTTTCTCGTTCCGGCGCGCCTCCACCCGGGGCAGTTCTATGCCCTGCCACAGAGCCCGCAGCTCTACAAGCAGCTTCTGATGGTAAGCGGCTTCGACCGTTATTACCAGATCGCCCGCTGCTTCCGGGACGAGGACCTGCGCGCTGATCGCCAGCCCGAGTTCACCCAGATCGATGTGGAAATGTCGTTCATCTCCGAGGATGACATTATGCAGGTGATTGAGGACCTGTTGAAAGCCATGTTCGTCGAGACCCTCGGCGCAGAGGTCAAGACTCCTTTCACGCGTATGAGCTATGATGATGTCATGGAACGCTACGGCATAGACCGGCCGGATATCCGTTTCGGTCTCCAGATCAGGGACTTTTCAGAAAGTTTCAAGGGCTGCGGTTTCAGGGTGTTCGAGTCCCTGCTCGCCACAGGCGGCCGGATCAGGGGAATAGTTGTTCCCGGAGCTGCCGCTTACAGCCGCAAGGAGCTCGATGACCTGAACGCTTTGGCCCTGGAAATGGGAGCCAAGGGGCTTGTCTGGCAGCGAGTCGGTGAAAAGGGGGCGCACGACAGCTCAATCAAGAATATTGTCGGCCAGGAGTTTTTCGATAAGGCGGCCGAACAGGGTGAAGCCTCGGTGGGCGATCTGATCGTGTTTGTCGGCGGTCAGGATGCGGTTACTTCGAAAACCCTCACCCGTGTTCGACAGTTCCTCGCCGGAAAGGAGGGGCTGATCGGTAAGCACGAGTGGGAATTTCTCTGGGTGACCGATTTCCCGCTGTTTGAGCGTGACCCGGCAACCGGGGCTCTGAGCCCGGCTCATCACCCCTTTACAAGCCCGCGGCCCGAGGACCTGGATAAGCTCGAATCGGATCCCGGCTCAGTGCACAGCAGGGCTTACGATGTGGTGCTAAACGGCGTGGAAATCGGTGGCGGAAGCATCCGTATCCATCGCAGAGATATCCAGCGCCAGATATTCAAAGCGCTCGGAATATCGGACGAGGAGGCCGAGTACAAGTTCGGGTTCCTGCTCAAGGCCTTTCAGTACGGAGCGCCGCCGCATGGGGGAATCGCTCTGGGCATGGACCGAATCGCCATGCTGCTGACCGGTACCGAATCGATCAGGGATGTTATCGCCTTTCCGAAAACTGCCAGGGCCAGTGCCCTGATGGAGGAGGCGCCATCGGTGGTCAGTGAACGCGAGCTGCTGGAACTGAATGTCAGACGGATAGTGAAAAGTTAGCCCTGCCGTGAGCAGGATGCTCAAGCATCATATCTAATAATTAATCGGCTGTTTGAATTTTTTAACCTTGGCAGCCGGGCAGATGAATTATTCACAATGGCTATCCGGCTGGGTTATTTGTGACTTTTCAAATGCCTTGATCCGGCAAATATGGACTTTTAAGCTTTGAAAGCGGTTTGCCTTAACTGTAGCGCTTGCTTGAATTTGAATCGAAAAAATGCCAGATTAAACTTAATGGGGTTTCTGTTTATTTATTTTTCTGTTTCTGGAGGAAATTGAACGGGTCGCAAGTACGGTTAACAGCGGCTTTCAATTGAAATTCCCTGGAGGTAAGACAACAAGAATGGTGAAAACCACGGATAGAAGTCAGGCCACCAGAAAGATTTCCATTGAAGGGGTCGACATGCTGAGCCTTCTTGGGCCGAACGATCAAAACCTTCGACTTCTTGAAACCATGTTCGACTGTGAGGCTTATATCCGCGCCGGGGAAATGGTGATAATCGGCGAAGAGTCGGCCGTGCTCGATATGGAAAGAACACTTTGCCGCCTGATTGCACTGGTCCAGACCGGCAGGAGCTTTCAGACATCCGAGATCGGGGAAATCGCGCGTTCGGTGAGGGAGGGGGAACCCGACAGCGGCGAGGTTTTCGAAACGACCCATATCTACATGACTGAAAAGAAAAAGGTAATCAAGCCTCGTGGGCCGGGACAACGCAAGTACCTGCGAATGATAAAGGAGAATGACATTGTCGTTGGGATCGGCCCGGCGGGGACCGGGAAGACCTACCTGGCGGTGGCTGCAGCAATCGATGCTTTGAATAAAAAGAGGGTGAAAAAGATTGTTCTCGCTCGGCCTGCAGTGGAGGCCGGCGAAAAACTGGGTTTTCTGCCCGGGGACATACAGGAGAAGGTGCATCCCTATCTGCGCCCCCTGTACGATGCTCTCTGTGATATGATTCTGCTGGAAAAACTCCAGAAGTATCTGGAAAACGGCACATTGGAAATCGCGCCTATTGCGTTCATGAGGGGAAGGACTCTTCACGATGCCTTTGTCATTCTCGACGAGGCACAGAATGCCTCCCGCCTTCAGATGAAAATGTTCCTTACCCGCTTGGGCGGGAACTCCAAGGCTGTGGTCACAGGTGATAAGACACAGATCGACCTGCCGCGCCAGGATATGAGCGGCCTGCTCCAGGTAGAGAAAATTCTCAAAGGAATCGAGGGGATTGCCTTCGTCTATTTTACAGAAGCCGATGTAGTGCGACACCAGCTGGTGAAAAATATCATTCGGGCCTATCAGGATAAGGTCGACGAGGAAGACAACGATTGAACCGGATGGTAGGCGAATCAGGCTAGATCCGTGGTGATGTTTTGATTGAATTTCGCCGGACGGATATAAAATCCCTGGTAACTTCCGAGCATAAAGCATTGGCCGTTTATAAATGCCGGCAGGACTGAATCTTCATCCTGGCGGAGTTATTAATGAAAAAAACTATGAAAAGAATCAGATCCAGGTTCAAAAGATTTATAAAGAATTTCAAGGCCTGGACCAAGATCGAGACTCTGTCAAAAAATATATATTTCCGCCACGGGACACGTATATTTCTGGTTGTTTTACTTACCTGGCTGGGCTTGGTCCTCACCCCTGGACGGCGCACTTACGATCCGTTTTTCGACATTCAGCTGGCAAGCGTAGCTGACCGTGATGTGATCGCGCCTTTCGATTTCCCGGTTTACAAAAATGAGGCTGAACTGGAACGTGAACGCCGTGAAGCTACCGCAGCGGTTCAGCCTGTACTGGAATTCCTTCCCGGAGTTAAGGAAACGGTTCTCCAGGATGTATTTTCCTTTTTCGACCGCTTGAATGAGCTTAGAACCGACTCACTGATTGCTGTGGAGCTTGCAGGCTGGAAAGGACACCTGGATAAAAAAGACACCGACCTCGGCCAGTTCACTGTCAAACCCATTGTGCTTAATTCCCTTTACTCGATTGATTCACTGCTTTCATTATCGGATGAGCAGATTGTTTATCTGTTCGATCCGGTGCGTTCAAATATTCTGCGGAGCCGGTTGAAAGATTTTCTTGTAAGCAGGCTGCGTGAGGGCGTTATCAGCACCGAGGCTTTCGAAAGAATCGAGAGTGAAGATGTGAAGCTGCGAAGGGAGGGTGAGGAAAAGGTTATCAGGAAAAACGAGCTTTCCTCAGTAGCGCGGGTTTTGGAGCAGTCGAGGAGCGTGATTGTCGATCCGGTATACCAGGAAATCAGCAAGAGCTTGTTTATTCAGGCGTTACGCCGTTATATCCGGCCGAATATTATCGGCAACTGGGCAGAAACAGAGCGTCTCCGCCAGTTAGCCGCTGAAAGCGTAAAGATCACCAGAGACGAGCGGGTGCTTGAAGGAGAAAAAATTATCGGCTGGGGAGAGCGGGTAACCCGAGAGAAGATCGAACGTCTGGATAATTTGAGAGCGGAGCTGGAAAAAAGGCAGCTTCTCGCCGGAGAAACCAGCCAGGTGAAACGAGAGTTCGGCATTGTACTGATCTATTTGGTGTTGCTTATTTTCATGGGGCTCTATCTGTTTTTCCATAGAAACGATGTTTACGGCAAGTTTCCCAAGCTGCTTATTATCGCTATCTCTTTTGCCATCGTCCTGGGCTGTTCCGGCATTATTATCGGCAGCCAGGAACTGCCGAATTATCTTCTCCCTGTGGCAATAGGCTCAATGCTGATCGCCTATCTTCTTGATGACCAGGTTGCTGTTGTGGGGGCTTTCTGCCTGGCCTTGATTCTCGGAGTGCAGGCCAATTTTTCCATCTACGTGGTTCTTCTCGCTCTGGCAGGGGGAGTTGCCGGTGCGTTCAGCGTTCGTAAAATATCGAGCAGGCGGGCTCAATATCTGCCGATCCTGTACATCTCTGCTTCTTATCTGCTTGTTCTGTTTGCGATAGATTTTGCCTATCGCGGCGAGGAAATCACCAGCGTGCTTCACGCTGCCGGTTTGTGCGGCATAAATGCAACGATATCCACTTTTATCACGATCGCTCTCCTGCCGCTTTTCGAATATGTTTTCAAAATCACCAGTAATTTTACGCTTCTTGAGTTGAGCGATCTGAACCGGCCGCTTCTCAAGCGACTTGCCATGGAGGCCCCGGGTACCTACCACCACTCGATAATAATCGGGAGCCTGGCCGAGGCGGCGGCCGCAGGGATCGGTGCAAACCCGATTTATGCGCGTGTGGCCGGTTATTACCACGATATTGGTAAGCTGAAACAGCCCCAGTATTTTATTGAAAACCAGACCGGCAAACCCAACCCCCACAACAAGCTCAGCCCGAAAATGAGCAGCCTGATTATCGCCAACCACGTGAAAGAGGGTGTGGAGCTGGCCCGCAAGGCAAAGCTGCCCGAGTGTATAATCGATGTGATCCGCCAGCATCATGGGAACCAGTTGATTTCATTCTTCTTCTCCAAGGAGAAAAATCAGAAGCCGGATACCACGCTGGTCGAGGGAGATTTCTGTTATCCGGGCCCGAAACCGATGACCAAGGAAGCTGCGATAACCATGCTTGCCGATGCAGTGGAGTCTGCCTCCCGCACCCTGACCGAACCCACGGTGAGCAGAATCAAGAGTATGGCCAGTGGATTGATCGAGGCCAGGCTGCGCGACGGGCAGCTGGATCAGACAGACCTCACTCTAAGAGACCTGACCCGGATCGGCGAGGAGTTTCTCACCATTCTTATCGGCGTCCATCACCACAGGATAGATTATCCACAGTCAACAGGAAATCAGCAGGATGCAAAGGGAAAGAACGGCAGCACTGGAGCTGCTTCTGGGAAAAACGGTCAGGACGAAGCTCGAGGGGTTATATACACCGCTCAGGAAAATGATAAGAGGAATACTTAGCTCTCATAAAGTCCGCGTGTGCGAGATTTCGCTTACTTTTGTGGGAAAGCACAAGATAAAATCTCTCAACCGGGAGTACCTGGGTCGCAGCGGAGTAACCGATGTTATATGTTTCAATCTCTCGGAACAAGACAGGATAGATTCAGAGGGCCCTTTATTGGGTGATATTTACATCTGCCTGACCCGCGCCCGGGAACAGGCGAAGGAACTGGGACTGCCGCTCGAGGAAGAATTAATCAGGCTTGCCGCCCACGGTGTTCTTCACCTTCTCGGTTACGACCATGAAAACGAGAAGGACGCCAGGAGGATGTTCAAATTGCAGGAGGAGGCGGTTGGAAAGCATTACCCGCCTGCCGGCCTTCTTGGCTCAGGCAGCCAGTCCGGGCGTTAAAGGCCTGTTGGCGAATCTATTGTCTCGTGCAATAGCCTTTGATTGCGAGCGGCATGCGGATTTTTCACTGAATTTTTAACCGGTCGACTCAAAGGTTGAAAGATAAAATTCCGGGTGGAGAAATAAATCAAGCAAGCCGGAAATTCATATGGAAATATACCTGCTTATAGTTTTTGTCGGACTGTTGCTGATGTCCGCGGTTTTCAGCAGTTCGGAGACCGCCTTTTTCAGTCTTTCCAATTTCGAGATAGCCCAGCTCGAAGAGGATCAGCCCACATACGGCAAACAGGTTCGCCAACTGCTGGAAAACCCTGAACTGTTGCTGAACGGGATTCTCCT
The DNA here is from genome assembly GCA_964548275.1 of uncultured Gemmatimonadales bacterium. Taxonomy (GTDB): domain Bacteria; phylum Gemmatimonadota; class Glassbacteria; order GWA2-58-10; family GWA2-58-10; genus JAUVUV01. The sequence goes on along the minus strand of CAZJQI010000005.1, from coordinate 48,309 downwards.
GGGCAACCTCGTGGTCAATATCTCTGCTACGGCGGTTGCTACCATTCTGCTTCACCGTTTGGGAAGCCAGGTGGGGTGGTCCGAGCAGATCGTGTATCTGTGCGATGTGATCGGGATGACATTTATTCTCGTGGTGTTCTGTGAAATAAGCCCCAAGGTTTATGCTATCGCTAATGCCAGCAGGCATGCCTTGCGGCTTACCTGGTTCATTCGTGGCTGGTTTTTTATTGCCCACCCGTTTATCCGGCTGCTGGTCAGGTTTAGTTTATGGTTTAAGGGGCTTTTTTCGAAACTCGAACAGGATAGGGAGATTCTTGAAGAGGAACTGAAACTGATGGTGGACATGTCAGCCGAGCAGGGTGACCTGGAACAGGAAGAAAAGACAATCATTCACAATATCTTTGAACTTTCCGAGACAATGGTGCGGGAGATAATGGTTCCCAGGACCGATATCAAAGGGATCTCAATCGATGCGCCCCTGGAGGAGATTGTAAAGACTATTGAAGAGACCGGACACTCGCGATTCCCGGTCTATGACGGCGACCTGGATAACATCCGGGGAATCCTGTATGCCAAGGATCTGTTGGATTACATTTACACTTTCAAGAGGTTTGAAACTGTCGAGAAACTTTTACACGACATCTATTATGTTCCTGAAACCAAACCTTGTGATAAAACTTTGAGGGAATTCCAGGAACGTCATATGTACATGGGGATCGTTGTGGATGAATATGGCGGGACAGAAGGACTGGTGACGGTTGAAGATATCATGGAGGAGATAATCGGTGAAATACAGGATGAGCACGACGAGGAAGAGCCGCTGCTGGTCGAGGAAAAAGCCGGTATCTACCTGGTGGACGGCAAAATCAATATAGAGGATCTCTCCGAAAAACTCGGACTGGAACTCGATGGCCGGGGATATGAAACGCTGGGAGGCTTTGTTTTCACAAAGTTCGACCGGCTGCCTCATCCTGGCGAATATTTCGATTACCATGGTTTTCGGTTCGTGATCACAAAGCTCTCGAAACGCCGGATCTGGAAAGTGCGGATCGAGCAGCTCCCCGAACCGGAAGAGGAAACAACGGCTGAAAACGGCACGAAAGAAAGCTGAACCGGAATCACTCTGAGGAAACCGTGATTAATATTCAGATATGGCTGATCTTGTTGGCTCTGCTGGGCAGCGCTTTTTTCAGTGGCTCAGAGACCGCTCTCATATCAGTCAACAAGGTCAAATTACAAAGCTGGCTGAAGAAAAAGAGCAACTTGGCAAGGCTGGTAGATAAATTCCTGAACAGACCGAGCGATATTCTTTCCTCTCTGCTTGTGGGGAACAACCTGATGAATGTTCTTGCCACGGTGCTGATCGCCGATCTGATCATTCAGCTCTTTCCCTCCAGGCAGGCTTTTTCGATTCTGGTTACCGCGCTGGTGATCCCGGCTATCGTAATACCGCCCACACTGTTTTTCGGAGAGATAATTCCCAAGTCTTTGGCCAGGGAATATGCGGGAAGATTAGTGCCCCTGGTGGCAACTCCGCTTCTGGTGAACCATTACCTCCTGACTCCAGTAGCGAAAATAACGCACCTGATCAGTTATCAGCTTCTCAGATTGATCGGGATCAAGAAACAGGAGCGGGAGAGTATTTTTACCCGCAAGAATATTCAGCGGGTGCTGATCGAGAGCGAACGCACAGGGGTTCTCGATAGGGAGGAAAGGAGTTATATCACCGGCGTGTTCAATTTCAGTGAATCCAGCGTGCGCGAGGTGATGACTCCACGCACAGAAATTGAGGCGGTGCCGAAAGGCGTGTCGATTGATGAAATCGCCGCCAAAATGAGCCAGAGCAACTTTTCACGAATCCCGATTTACGAGGAATCCCTGGATCATATAATCGGTATAGTGCACGTGGCGGACCTTCTGGGAGGGAGCAAAAAGGATGAGGAACCGCTGATTCATCCGGTAATATTCACGCCGGAGACCAGAAAATGCGACAGCCTCTTTTATGAAATGCGCCATAAGAAATGCCACCTTGCCGTGGTTCTTGATGAATACGGCGGAACAGCGGGTATCGTAACTCTGGAGAATCTGCTCGAAGAGCTGGTTGGTGATATTCATGATGTTCACGATGCTACCGGGACTCTGGTCAGGATGGCCAGGGACAATAGTTTCATTGTTGACGGTCGCACACGGCTGGATGAACTCGCCGACAAGATCGATCTGCCAGAAAAAAGCTATGAGGTGGAAACGATCGGCGGACTTCTGGTATTCCAACTGGGCCGGGTTCCCGAGGCGGGAGAAAGGTTCCAGATGGCTTCCCTGAGAATCACCGTGCTCGAGGCCACAGCCAAGAGGGTTGAAAGCCTGAGATTGCGGCAAATAGACCGGCCGGAAGATACTCGGGACCAAGAGGGTGGAGAAATACAGACGATCGGCGAAAAAGAAAAATGAAACCAGACCTTTCCCTAATCGTAAACCTCAGCTTGAGTTGAGAAAGATACATGGAATTGACACTTGAAGAAGTGAGAAGGTTGCTCGAACTGGGAGGATCCGGCCAGGAGGAGCTAATTGGGTTGATTGAGTCCACTCACCCGGCTGATCTGGCTGACATAATCGAGCAATTGGATGAGCAGGAGCGCAAGGGCTTTTTCAGCCTTCTGCCTGCGGAAATCGCCTCGCAAACCCTCGCCGAGACTCGCGAAGAAGACCAGGAGGAACTGATCAAGAGCATGGATGATCGGACCCTCCATGAGGTTTTCGAGGAGCTTCCGGATGATGATGCCACGGATATTGTCCAGGAACTCAGCGAGCAAGAGGCTCAGCGGGTGATGAGTGTGATTGATGAGGAGGACCGGGAGGAGATCCAGAGCCTGATGCAATACGGGGAGGAAACCGCGGGCGGCGTGATGACCGCGGAAGTTGTCTCCGTTGATATGAGCTTCACGGCTCGGGAGGCGATTAAAGAAGTGAGAAAGCAGGGGCAGGAGGTGAATTTTTTCACTGTCTATGTGGTTGACCGCATGCGGAAGCTGCGAGGCATCATCTCTGTCAGGGATTTAATACTGGCCAATCCAGAAACCAAAATCTCCCAAATCATGGACACCGAGTTGGTGAGCGTGCTTCCGAACATGGACCAGGAGCAGGTCGCCAGGCTGCTGGCGCGCTACAACCTTGTCTCTATCCCGGTTGTAGATGATCAAGGCCTCCTGTTGGGCCGGGTCACCGTGGATGACGTAATTGATATCCTGGAAGAGGAGACGACAGAGGATATTTTCCGGATGAGCGGTGTTCATGAGGATGAAAGCGTGGGGACCTACGGGATGTTTCATTCGGTAAGAAGCCGCCTGCCCTGGCTGTTTCTCAATCTGGGGTTCATTTTCATTTCCGCGCAGATAATCGGCCTGTATATCGACGTTATTGAGCAAGTGACCATCCTGGCCATGTTTTTACCGGTGGTAGCCGGAATCGGAGGCAATACCTCCACTCAAAGCCTGGCTGTTACTCTGCGCCGCCTGATCCTGGATGAATCGGTAAGCGAGCGCAAGCGGCGAGTCCTGATACATGAGGCCATAGTGGGCCTGATAAACGGCTTGGTTATCAGCATACTTGTTGTCCTGGTGGTTTATCTGATACAGGGAGACATCCATATCTCCTTGATAGTAGGGGTGGCCGTCTGGATCTCGATGACACTCGCCAGCTTCATCGGCGCTTTGATCCCAATTGCCATGAAAGCAATTGGGTTAGATCCTACAGTCTCGTCAACGGTTATCTCAAACTTCACCGATATGATCGGGTTCTTCCTCCTGCTCGGTTTAAGCGCCTTGATTCTCTTAGGCTAAGTTTCTGCAACCGGTTTTAATCATGAATCCCATACATCAGAGCGCAATTATCCTTGGAGGGGTAAACTACAGCGATTCAAGCCGTGTTCTCTGGATGCTCACCCCGGATTACGGGCGCCAGTCGTTCATGGTCAAGGGCGCACGCCGGGCAAAAAGCAAATATCTGGGTAGCCTGGAGACATTCAACCTGGTCCGGGTGATCTACCGGAAAAGTGAGCGAAAATCGCTTTTCACTCTGCGCGATGTTGATGTCGAAAACAATTTCAGCGGGATCAGAAAGAGCCTGGACGCATTCTGGGCGGCCAGCCAGGCAGTGGAACTGCTCAAGGCAGTGACTCATGAGGAGCATGAAAGCAAGGACCTTTTCGAACTTCTCCGCGGATTCCTGAGCTTGGCCGACAGGCACGGCAATGATAGTGGTTTTTTAAAAGCCTTGATAGTTGCTTTCCGCTGGCGCCTGGTGAGCATACTGGGGCATGAGCCACAACTGGTCGAATGTGTAAGATGCGGCGGCAGGCTCTCCCGCGCCGAAAAATACCGTTTCATGGTGGCCAGGGGTGGGGCGCTTTGTAATGAATGCGGCAGATCGCCTGAATTCACAGCAGACCAAGGCCCGCCTGCAAATGTTGTCAGTTACCAGAGCCTGCGTTTTATTTATAAAAGTTCAAGACGTTTCCCCTCCTCACCTGAGGAGCTGCCGAAGTTGGCTCCAGGGGATTTCGAAGAGGTTGAGAGCCTTTCGCACAGGTATATCGCCTATCACCTGGGGGAGGAAACCTTGATCAGCAAGAGTAAGCCCAACCGGACGCGCAAGGGCTGAAACTCGATCTCGAGCAAGCGAGGGTTGGATATGGATTCGGTGTTTGGCAAGCTGGTCAAGACTGTTTTTATCACCAGGCATTACCGCAGCATAGTATTCGGACTGGTACTGGTCAATACGGCACTGATAGTATTCCTGGTGGTTTATATCTGGGCCTATGGCCTGGAGCCGAGGAATACCCGCTCCTTCGGCCCCAGGAGCTCTTTACCCGAGGAGCCAGTGGAGCATTTCATCACAGGCACTGTCCTGGCGGATAAGCTGGTTGTCTGGAGCAAGGCCGGAGGTATCCCAGGAGGTGGCAAGAGCCAGGGGGTAATCGATAGGGGAAAATCGGTGCAGGTGCTGAGGAGTGTCGAGGTTGATGGTGATATCTGGCTCGAGGTGGCCTTTGGCGAATTAAATGGCTGGGTGCAGGCTCAAGGTATACGCTCTGACAAGCTTGCGCCCTGGGATTGAACTCCAATACTTACTTTGAAAGGTTTATAATTAAGAGCTTAAATAGAGGCTACTCCGATTCCTTGTTTTCGTATATTGCGGGCGTAGCGTAGATACTCTCACCACTGGAGGCCGCCACCGGCGGCCCGTATTGATCTATTCCGATCAACTTCAGCCTGGCCACCATGTAGTCGCGGTAAAGTTTGAATTGCCCTTTCACTGAGGCGTGAACCGGTTCGCCTGCCGGAATGTCAACGGTGAGCGGATTAACCGGACTACTGTTCTTGAAGAACCGGAAGTCCAGGTGCGGCCCGGTGGAGAGCCCGGTAGTGCCCACATAGCCGATCACCTGGCTCTGGGCTATACGGTCGCCGACCTTGAGACCCCTGGCGTAGCCCGAGAGATGGCCGTATGAGGTCGAGTACATTCCGTTATGCTTGATCAGGATATATCTGCCGAACCCCCCGTTCCAGCCGCGTTTGACAACTTTGCCGTCGCCCAGGGCAAGCACCGGCGTGCCGGTTGGCGCAGCGTAATCTACCCCCAGGTGGGGACGGTACCTTTTGAGTATGGGGTGAAATCTGCGATAACTGAAACGGCTCGAAACACGCGGCATGTACTTGAACGGAGAGCGCAGAAACTTGCGGCGCAAGCTCTTTCCCTCGAGATCGAAATAGTCCACCGTGCTGTCTGCATTGGTGTAGCGTATGGCCCATAATGTTTTCCCGTCGTTGTTGAACACTGCTGCCAGAATTTTTTCTACCTGGCTCGTGCCTTTCGGGTGAACCTTTTCCTCGTAAATCAGCTTGAAATCATCCCCTTTCCGGATATCGTTATGGAAATCTATCTGCCAGGCATAAATCTCGCTCAGGATCAAAGCCAGTTCGGGATTGGAGCAGATTTCCATCACGGTTTCATAAAGCGAGCTTTCGATCCATCCGCTGAGCTGGCGCTGGCGCACCTGGTAAACCGTTTTCTCAATATCTGCGCTCCAGGTAGCGGAGTCGGCGAGGGTGATAATAAGGGTTCGGTCATCATCGATTTCGTATTCGACTCTGGCCAGTGCACTGTCCTCGAATGAAAACTTGAAGCAGCGGCCGACCCCTACTCGGTTCAGGTTATGCGCGGGCTTGGCCACTGCAAGAAGCGGAAAAAGGTGTTCCCGGTCAATGCCGTTACGTAACAGAATCGTTTCGAACGTGTCACCACTTTTTACTTTATCTTCAGCATAAAAATATTTATTTGCATTGTTTTCACTGTAAAAGGAGGCCTCTTCAGCGGTTTTTTCACCCTGTTGTTCTGCCGCATATTGCGTATGTTTGGTACTCGGGTCCTGACCGGCCCGGACCCACAGATTGCTCGTGAAACTTTTGTAAACAGCGGAGATTGAGATCAGACAGACTATCGCCAGCAGGAAGGGTAATACAACCCGAAGCTTGAATCTATTTTTTTTCTCCCTTTCCAGGTGGATTCGCCTGCTCTTGGGGGATAAATTTTTCATGTCTCTGATCATATGTGAAAAGCCGGGATAAAGCTGTTCGAAACGCAAAGATTAAAAGGGTGTTTTCCACTAAATTTTAAAAAGACTGCAAGTTTCGGTTTGAATAAAATAGTTTTTCAGACAGATTAAAGCAAGTCTGAGAGAAAGGATATAATGCTCAAGCTGTCAAGTTCCAAATCGGGCTATTTGCTGCAAATAAATTTTGCGTACCTTTTCGAAAAACTTCAGTGCCAAAGTTGTGCGGTAATCCGGGTAGGTCCATTCCATCGGCTGCAGCTTTCCCTTGTGATAGCGCAGGATTATTTCGGCGAATATCCGTCTGCCGATGCAGATGCGGTGCGAATAATTTTTTGTCGAGGCCAGCACCAATTTTGCGTCCGACCAGTAACCAGGGTCGAGATTGACCAGCCGACCTCCGCCAGGGGCGCGATTCATTCGTTCGCAGGCTGCGGTTTTTCTTTTGAGATGGGTCAGGAATTCAGGTTTTTGAAGTTGACGAAAGCTGAAAAACTGTTTGAACAGCGGCGCTCCCATCTCTGGGCGGTAATAGTCAGAGAAATCGAACACATAGGCCGGGCTTTCCACATCCACCTCGCCCAGGATTTCACTCATCCGACCGGTTGCCCGCGGGATAAGCTCCCGGTCGGCTGACATCACCGCCACTACTGGCTTGACAAGCCTTGGAATGCGCAAAGTTCCAGGCACTTTCACCCCGTTAGAAACCGCACTGAATGGAACAAGACCACCCTCTTCCCGGCAGGTTCATTAGAATTCAGTCCACCTGCCTGCGGATGAATGTCGGGATCTCCAGCTCCTCCAAAGTCAGGGGATAGGGCTTATTGGTTGTAGGGATCGAGGTGCCGGCAGAATTCTCACCTTTTTCGGCACCTGTGCCGATCGAGGATGAAGTTACCGAACCGGAACCAGTCATATCGTCGTTTATCGCCTTGTCGAATTCGAGAATGTTGTTTTTATTTTTTTCCAGCATGCTCCTGTTGGCCTTTGTCTGTTCGCCTTGGTCGCCGAAACCCGTGGCGATCACAGTGACACGGACCTGGCCGTTCATTGACTCGTCGATTGCCGCACCGAAGATGATATTGGCCTCCTCCCCTGCGGCCTCGTAGACTACGTTGTTTGCGTCGTTGACCTCATGAAGGGTGAGGTCCGAGCCGCCGGTAATGTTGACCAGCACTCCACGGGCGCCCTTGATCTGAACTTCCTCGAGCAGGGGAGAGCTGATCGCTTCCTGGGCGGCCTCGCTGGCGCGGTACTCGCCGGAGGCGAACCCGGTACCCATCAGGGCGTCTCCCATGTCTGCCATGATCGTTTTAACATCGGCGAAATCGAGGTTGACCAGCGCCGAGGTGGTAATAAGTTCCGAGATGCCCTGGCAGGCATAATACAGGATATTGTCCGCGATCTGAAGGGCCTCTGGGAAGGTAGTATTTTTCCCGACCAGGCCGAGCAGCCTCTGGTTCGGCACGATAATTATCGTATCCACATACTTGCGCAGCTCTGCAATACCCATCTCGGCCTGCTTGATCCTTTTGCGGCCCTCGAATATGAATGGCTTGGTGACCACCCCGATCGTGAGCGATCCCTGCTCCCGGGCGATTTCAGCCACCACCGGAGCAGCCCCTGTGCCAGTGCCACCGCCCATACCGGCAGTGATAAAGACCATTTCCGATCCCTCGATCACCTGTGCCACATCGTCGCGGTTTTCCTCGATCGCCTGCTTGCCGATCTCGGGATGACCTCCGGAGCCCAGGCCCTTGGTCAGCTCTCTGCCGATCTGGACTTTAAAGGAGGCCTTGTTGATCGAAAGCGCCTGAACATCAGTGTTGCAGGCGATAAAATCGACCCCTTTCATCTCGGAGGCTATCATGTGGTTGATAGCATTATTGCCGGCACCGCCTATACCGATAACGGTTAACCGGGCCGTTTGTTCCTGAACATCTGAAAACTCGAAAGTCGTCATTGACCTGCTCCCGCTGTTAAAGGTTAATAACCTCAGGTCTGGATTAAGGAGACGTTTAATTACCAGAGATCAGTCAGCCACTGTTTCATCCGTTCGAGGATTTTATTAAAGATCGAGCTTTTATCGCCGTGGAACCGCACCTCGCCGGGTGCCTGCTGGCAGCCGTACATCACCAGGCCCACACCGGTGGCGAATTTGGGATCGTCGACCATGTTGACCAGCCCGGTAATGCCTTGGGGCTTGCCGACCCGGACCGGGAGCTTGGTAAGATCCTCGCAGAGCTCCACGATCCCCTTGAGCCCACTGGTGCCGCCAACCAGGACGATACCTGCTGCCATCAGGTCGCTGTATTCTTTTATCTCACGAAAGGCAAGGCTGAGGATTTCTTCCATCCGCGGCTGGATAATCGAGGCCAGAAGCTGCCTGGATACCTGGCGTTCAGTGTGGTGAGCGGCACTGGGTACATTTATCATTTCCTGTGCTTCGACCATTGAGGCCAGCGCGCAGCCGTGCTTCTCCTTGATATCCCGCGCCTTGTGCGCAGGAGTACGCAGCCCGATGGCGATATCGTTGGTCAGGTTGTCCCCGGCCAGCCCGAGCACGCTCGTGTGACGGATGCTGCCGCGTGAGAAAAAGGCGATATCCGTGGTACCTCCGCCGATATCGAAAATCACCACCCCGAGGTCTTTTTCATCCTCGGTAAGCACGGAATAACTCGCAGCAAGGGGTTCCAGCACAAGGTCGTAGACCTCGAAACCGGCCCGGTGGATACTTTTCACTATATTCTGGGCCGAGGCCACCGCGCCGGTGACAATATGCACCTCGGTTTCCAGCCTGATTCCGCTCATCCCTACCGGATCACGGATCCCACGCTGGTCGTCCACAATGAATTCCTGAGGAATCACGTGAATTACCTCGCGTTCCATCGGGATATGTGCCGCCTGGGCTGCCTCGATCACCCGCCGTACGTCATCCTGGGTGATATCCGAGTGCTCCCTGGAAACAGCGATAATGCCCTTGCTGTTAATCGAGCGGATATGGTCTCCGGCGATCCCCGCATATACTCCCTTGACCTCGACTCCGGCCATCAGCTCAGCCTCCTCGATAGCCCTGGTGATCGACTGCACAGTTTTTTCAATATTCACTACCACTCCCCGGCGCAGTCCGTCGCTCTTGGTAGTCCCCACGCCGACAATTTTTAGATTTTCCTCATCCTCGGTATACTCCGCAATTATCGCGCATATTTTCGTGGTTCCTATGTCGAGGCCAACTATTACATCGTCTTTCGCCATCAGTCCTCCTAAAACGGTCGGTGAGGATAAGTTTTATTGATTCCGCCACGGGACCGCCGGCCGAATGTCTCCGAGCTCCAACCTCCCTGTCAGACGGGCGGAATCAGCAGCTTCTTTTATAATTAGATTGTCTTGTTTTAGAACCTCGATATTCAACCATCTTTCCTGCTTTTTACAACGATTTGTCCCTCGAAACTCAAATCGACCAGTTCGGGTATATCACTGCGTCCTGCGAGCTCTTCGAGCATCCATTTCAGGTAATCTATGTTTTTGCGTTTGACCCACTTGCCCATTACCACTCTCAAGCTATGTTCCATCGTGACCAGCGTAATCTTACCCTGGCCGTTGATTGCAAACTCGCTCACCCTGGGCAACATCTCCGGAGCCAGCCTGTTGAAAGCCGTTACAGCCTGAAGGAGTTGGCGGCCCTCTATGTTAAGCCGTATCCTGCTGCTGCCTTGCTCGTGATAGACCGCAACAGCACCGCGTGGGGTTATAATCGGCAGTTCAAAAGCGAGGCGACTGATATCCAGCGGGAGAATATAGCCCTCCGAGTCCACAGGCAGCAACTCGCCCACATTGGCCAGGGCAACCGGCCGGCGCTCCTGGAGCTGGATCTGGATCCGATCAGGGAATCTTCTCAAACAGCGCACCTTTTTGACAAAGGTGTGTCTGGAAAGCTCGCTTTTTTCATCATTCAGATCCGAAAACATACTTTGCCCCAGGAAAAGGCTACGGCAGAGCGAATCGAGACTTGCCTCAGGAATAAACTCGGTCGGGTTTATATTGACCTCCTTGATTGTGAAATAGCCGTTGATATTGAGCTTATAGGCCGCATAAGCCGAACAGACTGTGGCCAGAAGGAGGACAACCACCTTGAATCCGCTTCTCCTGTTGTGGTTTCTTTTTGATGATGAAGAATTTCTCAAAGCTTTGGACCTGTTTCTGGCTACCATTTACGCCCTCTGATTTAAGATTGAAGAATGATAATTAGACTATTTGATAGTTGATAAGGCATACGGCGCCAGATCTCCCAGTTCCTCTTCAGTAAACCCGACAAGCCTCACCTCCGGCTCCAGGAGCACTCCGTAGCGCTCCTGCACGACTTGCCTGACATGTTTGATCAATTCGAGGATATCAAGAGCGCTTGCGCCCTGGTTATTCTCAATAAACTGGGCATGTACCGGGCTGACCCGCGCTCCACCGATGCGGAAATCCTTTAACCCGGCTTTATCAATAAGTTCGGCAGCAATCTTGCCCGGCGGATTTTTGAAAGTCGAGCCGAAAGTGCGCTCGCACCAGGGATGCTTGAGCTTTCGCCCATTGGCTAAAGATTCGGCCAGCTTTGCCTGCCGGAGCGGATCACCCCCCGGTTGCCGGCGGAAGCAGAGCGAAGTAATCACTCCCGGTACGGGAGCCAGGCTGCTGCGGTATTTTTTCTGGATTGCGCTGCGGCTGAATGAGCGCCTTGTTCCCTTGGTGTCTACCATCCAGAATGTTTCCACCAGGTCGCCGAGTTCAGTAATATGCGTTCCCGCATTCATCGCTGCAGCCCCACCTACCGAGCCGGGTACTCCGCTTAATTCCTCGAACCCGGCGAACGAGTTCTCAATCGCTTTTTTCACCAGGCGGGCCAGCGGAACCGCCGCACCGCAGCTAATCCTGTCGCCCTCCATTCGCAGACGGCGAAAACCACATCCCAGGTGGATGATAACCCCCGGGAAATTCCGGTCGCTGATCAGCAGGTTTGTGCCGCTTCCCAGGATAAAAAAAGGCTCTTTTATCAGTTTCATCGACTTTTTCAGCGCGCCGACCCGCGCGACCGAAACATAGATTTTCGTCCTGCCACCGGTACCGATAGAGGTAAAACGGGAGAGAGAATAATTTTTTCTAATCTCCAGGCCATCAATTTCGGACAACGATTCACCCAATTTTTCAACCTCTTTATTCAATTATCCTCTCTCCCGAGAATTTCGAGAAATTTTTCCCCGACACGGTTTATGTCGCCGGCACCCAGGGTGACCACTATATCCCCGGGCTTTGATAACTCGGCCAAAGACTCGGCCAGGGTTTCCTTGTCCGGGTGAAAAATCACCTGGCGGTGCCCGTGATCGCGGGCTGAATCGGCTATCATTTGCCCGCTCACTCCCTTGATCGGTTTCTCCCGGGCGCCGTAGACCTCTGTAACCACAAGCACGTCAGACTGAAAGAACGAGCTGCCGAACTGGGTGGCCAGGTCCCTGGTGCGCGAATAAAGGTGTGGCTGGAAAACGGCAACTATACGCCTGGCCCACCCTTTTTTGATTGCTTCCAGTGTCGCCTTGATCTCGGTGGGGTGATGGGCGTAATCGTCAACAATCATACGGCCTGCAACCTCGCCCTTGATCTCGCATCGCCGGTGAACGCCCGTGAATTCAGCCAGGGCCGCGGCGATTTTCTTAAACGGTACTCCGAATTCCAGGCCCACTGCCACCGCAGCCAGGGCGTTTTCGATATTGTACTTACCGGGAATCTGCAAGCGCAATTGGCCGAGTTTTTTGCCCAGATACCTGACCACAGATTCCGTCCCTCCCTCGATGTAAGTAATATCCGTTACCCGAAGGTCTGCCTGAGCGCTTTCCCCGTAGGTTAAAAACTTGCGCTCGATACGCGGAATGATCGAAACCAGCGGCCTGTCGTCTATACAGGCAACCACTGTTCCATAGAATGGAACCTTGTTGGCAAACTGGATGAAAGCCTCCATGATTTCATCCAGGCACTCATAGCAATCAAGATGGTCTGTATCGATATTTGTAATAACAGCAATTGAAGGGCTGAGGCGAAGAAACGAGCGGTCGAATTCGTCCGCCTCGGCCACGAAAAGCTCGCTCGCACCTCTTTTCGCGTGGCGTCCCAGGGAGCGCAGCCGGCCGCCTACGACCACTGTCGGATCGAAGCCTGCCTTTTCGAGAACAAGCCCGATCATCGAGGTGGTAGTGGTTTTTCCGTGGGTGCCGGCCACGGCGATACCGTATTTCATCCGCATCAGCTCGGCCAGCATCTCCGCTCTGCGGATGACCGGGATCAGCTTGGCCCGCGCCTCGAGTGCCTCGACATTGTCATCACGTACTGCAGATGAGGTAACCACTACATCGGCTGCGGCAATATACTCCGGTTTGTGACCAATAAAAACTCTGGCCCCCAGCCGGGCGAGTCTTTCCGTGGTGGGGCTTGAAACCAGGTCGCTGCCGGAGATCTGGTAACCGTCATCGAGCAGGATCTCCGCAATGCCGCACATCCCTGTGCCACCGATACCGACCATGTGTATTTTTTTCACCTTGCCATACATATCGTACTTAGCCATTTGACGGCTCCGAACTCCTGCGGCTGATATTGTTCAGGATACCCACAGCCCAGAATGTAGTCACGAGGTTAGTGCCCCCGTAACTGAACAATGGCAGTGGGAGCCCCGTGGTTGGTGCAAGCCCTGATACCACCGCCATGTTAAGGATTGCCGTAGTAAATATCATCAAAGTCAGGCCCGAGGCGAGGAGAAACCCGTAATAGTCCGGCGCTCCCCTGGCGATCTTGATACCCAGGAAAGACAGCCAGCAGAATGCTCCCACAACCACAGTAGTCCCCAGGAAACCGAGTTCTTCCCCGAGAATGGCGAAGATAAAATCAGTGTGAGCCGCGGGCAGGAAAAAATATTTCTGCCTGCTCTGACCCAGTCCAACCCCGGAGATTCCTCCTGAACCCAGTGCCAGTTTGCTCTGGTAGGCCTGATAACCGATACCGGATTTGTTCGCTTCGCCCTCGAGGAAGCTGGTCAGCCTTTCATTTTGGTAGTCGACCTTCATTACATACATATAGGTCATTATAGGCAGGAGCAGAAATGCAAGCATAATCAGGTGTGTGGGCCTGACCCCCCCGATGAAACCGGTAAGTAAAACCAGGGCCAGGATTACCGCAGCCATGCTGAGATCAGGCTGCCTGAGCACCAGAAGGAAAAAGATACCCACAACTATGAAAAAGGGGAGGAACCCCTGGGAGAAGTTGCGAATTACTTCCTTTTTGCGCACGAGATAACCTGCTGACCAGCAGATCAGGAAAAACTTCGCCAGCTCCGAGGGCTGGAAAGAAAACGATCCCAGGTGCACCCAGCGCCTGGCCCCGCCGATAACTGGAGCCAGTGATTTCGCTCCGGGCAGCAAGCAGATAACGAGGAAAACCGCAATTGCCGGCAGTGCGAAAAAACTTAACGGGCGAATCCGGTGGTAATCGACCCGCGAGGCGGCCAACATCACCACCACTCCCAGAAGAACATGCACTGTCTGTTTCCGAAGGTAGGTGAAGCTGGAGAGGTTTTCCGCCAGAGCGCTGATACTGGTGGCACTCAGAATCATTATTATTCCTGAGATGGCAAGCAGAAGAGCAGCCAGTATCAGGCGGGAACCATATATTGACGTATCTTTTTTATTAGTGCGGACCATAGCCGCTCATCCTCAGCACGATATTTTTAAAAACCTCGCCGCGATGTTCATAATCAGTAAACATGTCGAAACTCGAACAGCCTGGTGAAAGCAGCACCGTGTCCCCGGCCTGTGCGGTCTCCCTGGCCCTGGCTACCGCCTGCTCCAAGTCCGGGACAAGTTCTACACGGCAGAAGGAGCCGAGCTCGCGGGCGATTATTTCGGCAGCCTCCCCGAGAGCGATTACACGGCGCGCTTTCAGACGAAGCTCGGTTTCAAGGGGCTTGAAACTCGCGCCCTTATGGCGGCCGCCCATAATCAGCACGATAGGGCGGGAGAAGCTTTGAAGCGCCCTCAGCACCGATTCCACAGTTGTTGCCTTGGAATCATTTACCCAGCTAACACCCTCTGCGTCGGCCACAATTTCGAGCCTGTGAGGAAGACCGGTAAATGACTTCACTCCCTGCATTATCGCTTCCACCGGTGCGTCACAGGCAGCGGCTGCGCATGAGGCGGCTAAAATATTCTCCAGGTTGTGGAGACCGCGCAGTTTGATCTCGTTGAATCCAACTACTCGGTCCACGCCGCCTTTCTCCTGCCGCTGCCAGACTGCTTCGTCTTTTACAAATGCGAAACTGTTATCCGTGTTTTTTAAGCCGAACCAGACCACCGGGCATTTGACAGTACTCTGTGCCCGAGGCTCGATCTCAGGATCGTCGGCGTTAAGGATGGCAAGGTCATTTTCATTCATGTTTTCGAACAGCCGGAATTTGGCCGAATAGTATTCATCGACCGAACTGTAACGATCAAGGTGGTCAGGTGAGAGATTGAGCAGTATCGCGATCCGCGGGTGAAAGCTTTTCACCGTATGGAGTTGGAAACTGCTTATCTCGGTCACGAGCACTATTTCATCCTTTAGTTCCTCCACAGCCCGGCAGAATGGCCTGCCAATATTTCCGGCCACCTGGCAGCGAATCCCCGCAGCCTGAAGGATCCCTCCGATAAGGCTCGCCGTGGTTGTTTTCCCGTTCGTTCCGGTAACCGCCACTGTTGGCAGGGGAGAGAACCAGTAAGCCAGCTCCACCTCGCTGAAAAGTGGAATGTCTTTTATTTCAATCCTTTGCAGAAGTTCCATTCGGTCATCGATGCCCGGGCTGATAACGATAAAATCACTGTCAGCCAGGCGGGCTGGATCATGCCTGCCGAGAGTGACCTGTGCGCCGAGTTCGATCACCGCCTGGCAGTCTTTTCTCACCATTTCGTCATCCCGCGAGTCCGAGAGGTAAACCCTGTAACCCCGGTTAAGCAGAAAATGAGCTGCGGCGATCCCGCTTCTTCCTGCACCCAGCACGGAGGCTGCTGCCGGTGGGGATATCAAAGGTTTTACTCTCTCTGGCCGATGCAATTGCATTACGGCTTTGTTCATACAGGCGTTTTCTCCAGTTTTTCGATAATCAGTTCCAGGTGTACGCCACGGCTTCCCTTGATGAGCAAAAGTTCTCCTCCGGCAAGCTCTTTTCGGAGAATTTCATAAGCCTCATCGGCATTTTCAGCCGTAAAAACCACATCTTCACTACCGCCGGCAGAGAGATAAGCCTCTTTCATGTCCTGGGCGAAACTGCCCACGAACACCACAGGCGCCAGCGGCCTGGCAGCGATCAGTCGCGCAAGCTCCTCGTGAAGGTCTTTCGCTGCTGAACCGAGTTCAAGCATTTCGCCGGCCACAATGCCCCGCGGCCCGTTATGTTCGATAGCTTCCAGGGTTTTCAGAGCCTCTCTCATCGAGAGAGGATTTGCATTGTAGGAATCATCGAGTATAACAGTGTTGCCGATTTTTTTCAGATCTGTCCGCATCTTGAGCGGGCGCGAGGCTTCAAGACCGCTTTTAATCCGGTTGTCCTCAAACCCCAGCAGGCGGCCTACAGCTGCAGCGGCCAGCGCATTAAGCACGTTGTACAGGCCCGTGAATCCCAGATTGATCCGCAATGACCTGTCAAAGACAAACGAAGGCCTGGCCTGGCTGTCGAGGGAGATTTCGGTGGCTCGCAGATCGTTATCCTCGCTCAGGCCAAAGCTCAGGGTATTTGTGAAATTTCCCGGAACATATTTGCCAAGAAGATCGTCATCACCGTTATAAACACACACTCCATCCGCGGCGGTTTGCTCGAAAAGCTCCAGCTTGGCTGCGAGTACTCCCTCGATACTGCTGAACCCCTCGAGATGAGACGGGGCGATGTTTGTTATCACCGAGGTGTCGGGCGCTGCAAGCCGAGCCAAATGCCGGATTTCACCTGGATGGTTGGCCCCGATTTCTGCGACCAGAAATTCTGTTTCCGCCTCAATGCCCAGAATAGTCAGCGGGACCCCGATATGGTTGTTGAAATTCCCCGAGGTCGCGTGCGTCCTGAATTTCTGACCCAGGATAGAGGCGATCATTTCCTTGGTGGTGCTTTTACCGTTGGAGCCGGTTACCGCAACCGCACGGCAGTCATGGTTTAAATGTCTGACATGGCTGGCCAGGCTTTGAAGGCCGGCGAGGGTGTTCTCAACCAAAAAACACTGGAAGCCATCAGGCAACTGATGATTCAGGGCTGTTGGCCCGATCAGCGCACCAAGAGCGCCAGCGTTTTTCGCCTGCTCCAGGTAAGCGTTGCCGTTGAAAGTTTCTCCGATCAGGGCCACGAAAAGAGTATCGCTGCAGTCGAGGCGGGTGTCGGTCGAAACACTCCGATAAGTGAGCCCATTGCCAGGACCATGAAGTGTAACTTCCCCAAGGGCGGCAATAATGTCGCTTGTTTTAAGTTCCATATCTAGAAAGAAAATGTCCGGTAATTGTAGAGAAGAACTCCGCCCTGGTTATCGAATACCAGAAACTTGATTTTATTGTAATTGGAGGGATTATCCGAAAGTCCGATCCCAGCCTCGATTGTTTTGAATTTCCTGATCGCGTAAGTGTCGCCGAAGCGGTAATTCAACGGTCTCCCCGGCGCCATTTCGAATTCCGGAAACGTGCCGAATTTACTCAGGTCTCCGCTCGAGTGCTCGATGACAATCAACAAGTAGCCGGAATAGAGCCTTTCTTGCTGACTCGTATTGACCAACTGGAAACGAAGGTAAAGGCTGTCCCCCGAGGTGTCTGTTTCCAGATTTTCGATTTGTATGTCCTTTGAATATTCTCCAGGCATCACCTCGGAAGTATCGTTGTTTGCACCGATCAGCAGAGTCAGTTCCTTTTGCGCGTCTAGCTTGCTTTTTAGCTCACTGATATAACCTTCCCGCTTGGAGAGGTCTTCTTTCAGCATCTGGACAGAAGATGTCAGCTCGGCATGCTGCGCTTTCAATTTCCTGAAACTGACCATTGAGAAAACTGCCGCTCCGGTCAGTGTCAACAGAACTACGACAATCAAAACCAGTTCCTTGATCGAGAATTCGATTGTGAATGGCTCCCGGTTTTCAGAGACCAGGACTATGGTAATGGTGTCTCTTCTCACTTTTCCTCCCGGTCGATTTGCTGGAGGTGGCTGGAATTATTCAATTCCCGCCCAGAGTGGGTAACCATCGAATACGAATTGTCTTCCCGGCTGCTTGATATTCCAGTCAAGCTGCAGATCGCCCCGCGCTGGAGTTCGGCTCCGGGTTGAGGCGATTGCGAACAAACCTTGACACCCCCATCGATACGCATCTTGAGACCCAGCCTGCTTAATATCGCTAAGGCTGTGCGCACAGAAAGCCCGGTCACCTGAGGCATAATTACTATCTTAGAGTTTGAACGTGGGTTGGCTGCAGATCTCCGGAGCGTAGCCTGATTGGTTTTCTTAGGAGTTTGCGGGTTATTGAGTGCGGTGGCCTTAACAGTAGAGCGGGGAAGGCCGAGCAGGCGGCGGTCGATAACATTGCTGGTAGAAAGGAGAGTATTCCGGATGATTTCGCCGAAAACCGGAGCGGCACAGCTCCCTCCCCAACGGTGTCCGTAGGAAGGCTCATTGATCGTGATAAAAATGGCGATCTGGGAGTTGGCCGCAGGGAAGAAACCACCGAAAGAGCTGATATAACCGTTGCTGCCGTAACCCGATTCGGGATCGGCTTTCATACTGGTCCCGGTCTTGCCAGCCACCTTGAATCCGGGAACTGCAGCCGCAGTGCCGGTGCCGGAATCGACAGCCGCGATAAGCGTCCGGGTGATTTCCCTGGCAACCTTTTCAGGCAGCACACGCCTGATCTTACGCGGTTTGAAACTGTAGTTAACATGGCCGCTCTCATCGCAAATCTCGGCAACCAGCGCAGGCTCATAGAGGATTCCGCCATTGGCCAGGGTTGCGTAGGCCATTACCATCTGGAGAGGTGTTGCCAGAACACCATACCCGATTGCAAAGCTTGTCTTGGTGGTGCGGTCCCAGCGGGAAGGCACAGGCAGCCGTCCCCGGTCCTCGCCGCTGAAAGTTTCGCCTGTATAGGCGCCAAACCCGAATGCGCGGAGCCTGCGGTAAAGCTCCTTGTCACCGATCTTCCGGATAAGCTTGGACATTCCGATATTGCTTGATTTGGCGATAACCTCCCTTACACTCAGGTAACCGTAGGAGTGGACATCCCTGATAATACGGTTGCGGAGAGTATATACCCCGTTTCCGCAGAATACGGAATCTTCCAAGCTGATATACCCGCCAGCCAGAAGAGCACTGGCAGTAAAGGTTTTGAAAGTGCTGCCCGGCTCGAAAGGAAGGTTGGTTGCCAGATTGAGAAAATCGCCTTTTCTGAAATTGCGGGTGGCGTTGAGATCAACACTGGGGCAATTGGCCAGGGCGAGGATCTCTCCGGTATGCGGGGCGATTGCCACCACGCAGCCGTTTCTGGCCTCGCTTTTTTCCACCGAACGCCGAAGTGCTTCCTCGACTATCTCCTGGAACTCGGCGTCTATGGTCAGGCGAAGGTGGAAGCCGTTTGTTTGCCTGCGCAGGGGATAATCTAATGTATTATATGGTTTACCTCTTGCATCTCTCTGAACGACAAGCCAGCCCGGTTTGCCGCACAGGTGGGAATCATGGGAGAACTCCACCCCTGTAAGCCCGACCTCATCGACCCCCACATAACCGATAACCTGTGAGGCGAGACTGTGCCTGGGATAATAGCGCTTGGATGAGGGGATAAACCCGATGCCCTCCAGGTTCATTTTCTGAAGTTCCCGAAGGGTGAGGGGATTGACTTTCTGCTGGATCATGACAAACGGCCGCTTGCGGGATATCCGGCGCAAAAGGAGGCTTGCGTCCAAATTGAGCTGGCTGGCCAGAGATTTGGCGACATGTTTTTTGTCTTTGATTCTTTCTGGCACTGCGTAAACATCGAGCCCCTCAGCGGAAAGGGCGAGAGGATTGCCGTTGCGATCGAAAATGTGGCCGCGCCTGGGCGGGAGGACGATTTTTTGTTTGTGCTGACGTTCGGCTTCAGCCAGGTAGCGTTGATGCCTGATTACCTGGATTCTGTACAGGTGCCCGACAATAACTATCGCGAAAAGAAAAAAACACCAGTAAACCAGTGTCAGCCTTTTAATCGCGTAACGGGGGGTCAAGGAAACCTCATTGGAAAGGAGATTAACGGCCTGAACTGTTTAAACTCAAATCCTTCCCGGTTTCCACCCTGATCCAGCGGATGCGATCCGGGCTCGGGATATCCAATTCCAGTTGCTGGCGCGCATAGGAAATTATCCTTGCTCTGGATAATACGGATTGCTTTTCTCCCAATAGCACCGACTGCTCTGTAATCAGTTTTTTCTTTTCCAGGTTCAGCGATTGAACCTCGAGCAGCAAATGCTGTCCGAGAGTATGCTTGTAAACCATCAGAAACGACACACCAAGCAGGAAAAAAAACGCCAGGACACTGGTCGAAAAAAAACTGCGGCGCTTTTTAACTTTCCTGTCATCCGCACTTTTTTTATAGGCATCTATGTATGGATTCATAATCCCGAAGCGTTATTCCGACTGACCTTTGCTGACATCCAGTTTTTCCACAACCCGCAGCAAAGCCGATCGGCTGCGGGGGTTTGATTCTATCTCGGCCCTGGAGGGCCTGACCGGCTTGGAAGTTAAAACCTTGGCTTGCGGGATTCTCCCGCAGCCGCAGACCGGTAAATCCGGCGGGCAGATACATGGATCTGCGAGTCCGGCGAAATAGTTTTTCACTATCCGGCCCTCGAGGCTGTGGTAGCAAATCACAGCCATCCTTCCGCCTGGCAGCAGCATGCTGAAAAGTTCTTTCAATCCCTCCCTGAAAGCGTCGAGCTCGTCATTGACCATAATCCGGAGTGCCTGGAATACCTGAACCACACTTTTACGCTCTCTGCTCACAGGCACCGCCTTCCTGACTATGCCGGCCAGCTCGGCAGTTGTCCTGACAGGGGCTTTCGCTCTCTGAGTGACAATCGCTTTAGCTATTTGGCGGCTGAAATGAGTTTCACCGAAATCGTGAAAAACTCTGACCAGTTCTGTTTTACTAAGTGTTGCCAGCAAGTGCGCCGCCTGCAGTGTGTTCCTTCTATCCATTCTCATATCTAGTGGGCCGTCTCGGTCGCATGAAAAGCCCCTGCCAGGAGTATCCAACTGGTGCGAGCTGACTCCAAGGTCGAGCAGAATGCCGTCAAAGGTTGAATTCTTATAAATTTCCTGCGCCGCACGAAAATTGCCCTGTCTCAGTCTCACTCTTGACCCGTAAGGTTTCAGGGTGTGTGTTGCCGCGCAGATTGCCTCATCATCACGGTCGATCCCGTAAAGGCATCCATCGGGGGATGAGGCCTCCAGGATCAACCGTGCGTGTCCACCGCCCCCCACTGTGCTGTCGAGATAACAGCCTGAAGATTTCGGTTCGAGCTGACTGATTACCTCCTTGGCCAGTACCGGAACGTGAAAAACTGAGTTGGACTCGATCGGCATTGGCACGCCCGTTTCAACAGAAAAGTTATCATTTTTTAAAGTCTTTTATTAAAAGACCAATGATAATTTTATAAAATCGAAGCGATTAAGTTAAAAAAATGAAAGATAAACTGTTCAGTCGAAAATCTCGGCAATATCCTCAAATTTAAGAGCCTGTTCTTCCTGGAAACTGCGTGTATATTGTTCCTGAGTTTCCGGGTCCCAGATTTCTATCCGGTCGTTGGCCCCCTGGAAAATGACATCTCTTTTAAGATTAGCCAGTTCGAGCAGCTCTTTGGTAATCAGGATTCTGTTCTGTTTATCGAGCTGGACGTCAGTGGCATGCTTGGTCCATTCCCGCATGAAAAAACGCACATTCTTCTTACTTCCCGGGAGATTTTGTATCTTCTCCAGCGTTTTTTCATACTGCTCGGGAGTATAAAGGTAGAGACAGCCGTCAAGACCACGGTTGAGCACGTAGTTTTTTACACCATCTTCGCGAAAACGAGGTGGTAAGCTGACCCGGCCTTTCGAATCCAGAGTGTTTTTTACCCTTCCCCAATGCTTCATGTAAACCCCGTAATAGAGGAAAAAATAAGAATTTTAAATATCAGGAAAATATTGACACTGACCCCCACCGATTGCCACACCCTTTCAATATACAGGCAAAATGCATATTGTCAAGAGGAAAAAGAAAAAAAATTTAAGATTAAATGTTAGATTGATTTTTTAATCCACGGAATTAGAAAAGGTTAATTCCCAAGCCTAACCTAATTTCTCAATTTGGTTGCTTTTCTAGTAGCTAGGGAATATGTAGGGTGATTTTGTTGCGCTACTGATGCAGCGCAACAAAACGGGAAATGTTTTTGAGGAGTTAATATGAGAGATGTCTGATTAGATAAATGATCTGATTCGCATGGGATTTTAAACAGGGGCGGGATTGGGGAAAAAGCTTCCCGCTTTTGATAACCAGAAGGAATTAGAAGCAAGTGATTTATTATATGGAGAAAACTGTTAAGTTTAAGAATAAATTTAGAAGTGGCATAGGGTGGGGGGGAAAAATAAGAATTATAAACGGGGTGAGCAGGTGTTTTTTCAAATTTCGCAGTCGCTCCAGCAGCCTTAATTCGAAAGTTGCCGAGGCCCGGATATCTTTAAGTTCAATTCGGTCCCAGTGTTGAAGAAGGTCATTCAGGGCTTTAAGGTCTTCGTACTCGCTTCTCCATTTCTCGGACTGGATTATTTTTTTTCTGACCTCCGCAGCCTCCGACTCATTAAGCTCGTTATCAAGCAAGGCGCTTAATTGATACATCTCATCGGCTGGTTTGTCCATAAGCTCATACCGCCTGGATCTGGCTTTTGAATTTCCGTTTCAACTGGTTTCTGGCTCGATGGATCCAGATTTTAACCTCGTTAAGAGAAGCACCCATGATTTCGGCAATTTCCTTGTAGGAGTAGCCGTGGAACTGCCTGAGAATCAAGACTGTCCGATAGCGAGGTGTCAGTGTGTTCAGAATTTGCTTGATTTTGGTTCCTAGTTCTTTAATGTAATACTCCTGCTCGGGGTCCGGGCTCTTTTCATCACCGAGAAGATTATGAGCGTTTAAATTATCCATGCCGCCCTCGGGCATGGCGTCCAGTTCCAGCATGCTGAAAGATTTTCTCTTGCGGAATTCATCCAGGCAAAGGTTCGTCAGAATCTTGGAAAGCAGAGTGACTAATTTTGCCTTGATCTGATACTTGTACCGGTATTTGTAGAGTCGGATAAATCCCTCCTGCGAGATATCCTCAGACAGCTCGAAATCCCTCACGAACCGGTAGCAGAATCTGACTGAATAGTCTTTGTAACGTTTGACAATCTCGTTGAATGCCTCATCCCTGCCCTGCTGCAATTCCAGCATCAGTTCTTCATCAGGAATATTCGAAAAATAACTTGGTTTAGCCATCTGGCGGGCTCATTCTAAATTATTAACGTGGCGGCAAAACATCTGGTTACTATAAAAAAAATAATTTTTAAAAATCTGAACAAAATAATTTCCACATTAATGTATTGTAATAGTACAAATTAGTCAAGAATTCTTTTTATGGACGACAAATGGGTAAGTTAATCCCGGAAACAGACCTCAACCGTAGCGGGCTTACTTGATGTAAGGCATAGAATGGATTAATTTTGATTTTATGGTAATGGAGAGAAATTCAACGGTCTTGGCATGGTTTCGAGTTTTAAGCATGAGATAATTTGACTATTTCTTAATTGAATTGCATACATACCTGCTTTTTCCAAAGGAGGTTGGAGTTGACAGAGAAACTTGACGTTCTGGCAATAGCCGCCCATCCTGATGATGCGGAGCTGACCTGCGGCGGGACATTGATCAAATGCGCGGATGCCGGTTACCGTGTCGGTGTGCTGGACCTGACCAGCGGTGAAACCGGCACTCGGGGAAGCGCAGGAAAGAGGATGGAGGAAGCCGAAAAAGCTGCAAAGGTGATGGGGCTTGCGCTGAGAGAAAACCTCAGTTTGCCTGATGCCCATCTCGAGGACAACCAGGAGAACAGGCTGAAACTGGCCGGGATGATCCGCCGTCTCAGCCCTCGTGTGCTGATCCTGCCATACGAGCAGAGCCGCCACCCTGACCATACGGTCACAGTTTATCTGGCACGGGCAGCGGCATTCCTGGCCAGCCTGCAACAGATTGAGGGGGAAGGAGTTGCGAAGCGGCCCGAAAAAATCATCTACTGTGTGGCCTATATCGAGCATGGGCCTAAACCATCCTTTGTGGTTGATATTTCCGCACAATTTGAGCGGAAATATGAAGCGGCAATGTGTTACCGTAGCCAGTTCAAGGATCAGACCGAGGCGGGAGAGCTTTTTCCCACCGGCCAGCCGCTGCCGGAACTGATGCGCACGCAATCCCTTCACTACGGTTCTTTGATCCGTGTGATGTATGGAGAGCCGTTCTATCTGAGAGAGACACTGGCAGTGGATGATATCGTGAACATGGGAGTGAAATCCATTTAAGTGTATCAGCAAAGGAGGATCGATGCGCTGCCACGCTTGCGGTAATACGGTCCGGGTAGAAGACAAGGTTTTTCGTTCCGATACCTGCCCCGGTTGCGGCCGGCCTCTGCGCTGCTGTAAAAATTGTCTCTTTTTCGACCCGACAGCCAATAACCAGTGCCGCGAGTCTCAGGCTGAATTGGTCGGGGACAAGGAGGCGGCCAATTTCTGCGACTATTTCAGGCCACGGGAAAACGGTGGCGAAGCACGCGGTGGCTCCGGGTCGGCGCAGGCCAGAAAAAAGCTAGACGACCTGTTTAAGAAGAAGTGAAAAGAACAGGAAAGCCCCGGTCATGAGGTTGTCGCGGCTGGAAAACAGGCGGTAGTTTATCGGGCTGTTTGCTTGACGGTCAGCTTGTAGACTTTCCCCTCGACAAATACCTTGAACAGGTCCGGATCGAGCTTGCCCCTCTTGACTTCATTTTCAAGGATTTCAAGGGCGGTTTCAACTGGAACTGCGGGTTTATAGGGGCGGTCGGCGGCGGTGAGGGCGTCGTAAATGTCGGAAATAGCCATCATCCGGCTCTGAGGATAGATCAAGGCTGCGTCTATTCCACGTGGATACCCGCTTCCATCAAGTTTTTCGTGGTGCCCGTAGGCAATATCGGGAATATTACGCAGTTCAACAGTCCAGGGAATCTTGGTCAGGAAGTTGTAGGTGTGGGTCACGTGAGATTGGATTTCCTGAAGTTCCTCGGGGCTTAGCGTACCCTTGGGGATGGAAAGAATCTGGTATTCCTCTTTATCCAGCAGCGGGAAATTCTCCTCGTTGCTGTCGCTGATAATAGTCCGGGCGATTTGTTCCAGAACTGAAAAATTATCCTCTGTAAGCATTGTGGGCTCGTTGGCCTGGATAATTAACGACAGGTAGCGGTCAAGGGTTTCGAGCTGCTTTTCCATTTCGCTGTCGATATTCTTGAACCGGCTCAGGTACTCCTTCCGGCCTTTGTCCAGAAGACACTCTATTTTGTCTTTGTTGGTTTGCTTGAGGAAAATCTGCCTTGCCAGATCGAACCTTTGCTTGATCAGCTCCAGATGATGCGGATAGAGCTTTTTGGCTTTCAGGAGCACGTTTTCTCTTACACCCACCTTGCCGAAATCATGCAGGAGTGCCGCATAACGAATCTCCTTTATCTGGGTTTCGCTGAATCGGGTATCTCGGAGCGGCCCGGTGGTGGTGCGGTTCACCATTTCTGCAATACCCACTGTGAGAGTGGCGATCCTTTCGCTGTGACCGCAGGTTGTCGGGTCTCGTGATTCGATCGCGGTTACCGAGGCCTGGACGAAACCCTCGAAAAGATTTTCGATATCCCGGTACAGCTGATAGTTTTCAAGAGCAACCGCGGCCTGCGAGGCCAGGGCTTCGAGCAGGTTGCGCGAGCGCTCGTCAAAGGAAAGAACCTTGCTTTCGACCACTTCCGGGTTTGAAAGAATCATCTCACTGTCAGGCTTTCTGTTGATCAACTGAATCACCCCGGTGATCTCATCTTTCTGATTGCGCATGGCAACGGCGATCATGCTTTTAGTCCGGTAGTTGTTACTCTCGTCAAAAGACTTGTTTATTGTGAATTGATACCGGTCTAGAATATCGTAGCAGTCATCGATTATGAGTGACTCACCGGTCAGGGCTATATAACCGGCGATACTGTCCGGGCCGATGGGGATGGTGAATGCCTTGAAATCAACATTGAGCGAATCTGAACGGGTATTGCTGAAATGAAGAACTTTCTCCTCATCCTCGTTCTTTTCCACGATATAGATACTGCCCCCGTCGGCTGTGGTAATGTTACAGGCTTCCTTGATAATCTTGTCAAGCAGGCGCTCGATATTTCTCTCGCTGGAAAGGGAGATCCCGATCTCGATCAGTTTTTGCAGCTCGGAGTGGCCGGTGTGGAGCTTTTCATTGAGACATTCGATCTCACGGCGTAAACTGGTAGTGCGGAATGCTTCGCGGATGGCGATAAGGAACTGCTTCTCGTTGAAATCAGCCGAAAGGAGTGCAGTCACGTTGGGCGGCTCTTTTTTGCCAAACTTACCATCCTCGATCTGGATCACCAGGGGCGAATAATGGCTGGTCGAGATAAATTCCGGAATTTTTTTGCCGCAAGCCTTCCATCCAGCACAGTCCACGACAAAAAACACCGGCTCGGTCACGGTATCACCCGCCTGAGACTTATCGAGATCTATGATCTGGAAGCCGAGCAGGGCGAGCTTTTCCCGGATAAAGGAGACACGGCCGCTTTCGGCAAGAAAGATAGTCCCGTAATAATTGTTGCCAACAGGCAACTCCCGGGACTCCTGCAAGTTATCTGATTTCAAAGTCCTTTTCCTGAAGGCCGGAGTTTTCAAGAAATAATCTGTTTAACTTGACCGGTGTTATCTATTGGCCTAATTTAGTACAACTTTAGCCTATTTTCAATGGATTATAAATTTTAAAAAAACGTTTCATTTATTCAGTGATACCGGCAGAGAAAAAGACCGGGTCTCGAAAAAATCATCAGAAGGCCGATCCGAGAGCGCTTGCACTCGAAATGCTGGGTCGGTGCAAAGAACTCGATCTCCACTGGGACAGCCGCATGGGAGCTTGCTCTCCGAAGGACCGGGCGCTGGCCAGGCAGCTTGTCTCAGGCACGCTGCGGATGAGAGGGAAAATCGATTATTACCTGGGCTTTTTCCTGCGCGCTAACCTGAAAAACCTGCCTCCAGGGATGCGTAATATTCTCAGGATGGCGGTTTTTCAGTTGAAATTCTGCGACAGGATTCCTGATTACGCTGTAGTCAACGAGGCGGTCGAGGCAGCCGGGTGGCTTTGGGCAGGGCGATACAGGAGCCTTGTCAACGGTGTTCTTCGCTCCCTGCTCCGTGAATGGGACTCAGTCATCCTTCCGGATGCGGAAAAGGAGCCGTTGGAGTTTCTCTCGGTGAATTATTCCCACCCCGGGTGGTTTGTTGCAAGGTATCTCGAACGTTTCGGCTATCAGGGCACGGAAGCTCTGCTAAAGGCAAACAATTCGCAGGCTCCGCTGGTTCTTCGTTCAGAGGAAGCCTTGGCAGGCGGTCTTTCATCCAGGGGCAGCCTTCGGCAAATGCTGGATGAGGCCGGTATCGAGGTTAGTGAGGACGCGTATTTGCCGGAATCTCTGGTTCTGGAAGGCGAAACCCGGCGGCCGTCCGAGCTCCCCGGCTATTCCGAAGGCCTGTTTTACGTCCAGGATGAAGCGGCAATGCTGGTGGTGCACCTGGCAGCCCCAGAACCTGGGTGTGTGATTTTCGATCTCTGCGCAGCTCCAGGGGGTAAGGCAACTCACCTGGCCCGTCTGGCGGGACCCGATTCTCTCGTGGTTGCCTGCGATCTCAACCGGAAACGCCTCGCCAGGCTAAAACTTAATCTGTCAAGGCTCGGGCTGGGTAATGTCCATTTGGTGGCCAGCGATGCCTCGCGGCCTGGCGTGAGCTGTGCCGATCTGGTGCTCATGGATGTCCCGTGTACAGGCACAGGGGTGATGCGCAGAAAACCGGATCTACGCTGGCGCATAACCGAAAAGGATTTGAAAGAACTTGCGGGGCTTCAGTCCTCGATTCTCGCTGCCGGGGCAGGCTGTGTCCGTCCGGGCGGGGCACTGGTTTACAGCACCTGCTCGATCGAGCCCGAGGAGAACCGGGGGGTGGTAAGCGCATTCCTGGCCGCAAACCCGGTTTTCTATCTGGACCCGGCGGACAAGTATCTCGGAAAAAAACTCGTATCTCCGGACGGATACCTGGAGACCCTGCCTCACGTACATGGAATGGACGGTGCATTCGCCGCCCGCTTGGTGAGAAAGAAATAGCGGGGATTTGGTTTAATCGGAAAGAATGGGATTTAAACCTGGTGATCTTATTTCAGATCGTGCTTGAAAGCCACCATTCCCCTCTATCAAGGGGGAACATTCAAAATTCCCCCCTATCAAGGGGGTACGTTCCAATTCCCCCCTATCAAGGGGGTACGTTCCAATTCCCCCCTATCAAGGGGGGAGACAGGGGGGTGTTATATTATACAGTTGGGGTTTGGTACCCTAAATCGGGATCACGGATTTCAGGGATTCACACACAGATCACACTGATACCTCGTGGCTCTGGCGCGAGGTAATTCATTTACACTGAGCTGAATATAGATCAAAAAGATGAAGGAATAAAAGTGGACGGCAGAATAAGGACTTTTCTGATTTATCTGGTCACAGCGGTGGTTTCCTTTTTTTTCGGCCTGTTCGTACTCGACCAGGTGATCCTGCCGCAGATTTCGGTTGGCGGCAGGCTGGTTGAGGTCCCACACATGGAAGGAGTGCCTCTGGAGAAAGGCAGGGCGATATGCAAAAAGGAGGGTCTTTATCTCACCGTGCGCGGTGAAACGTACAATTCGGAGTATGCCGCGGATCAAATACTCAGGCAGGACCCTGAATCCGGGGTGGTGGTCAAACAGGGCCGCCAGATTTACGTGATTCTTAGCCTCGGCCCGGAAATTGTCAGTGTGCCGCACGTTATCGGTCTAACACAGAGGCAGGCAACTATCCTGATCGAAAGAAGCCGGCTGGAGGTGGATACTGTTCTGCTGGTCAGTGATTCCGATGTGGCAAGCGGCAGGGTGGTCGAGCTTCACCCTGATGCCGGTTCGGCCCTGCCGCGGGGCGGCAAAGTAGTTTTGACAGTGAGCAGGGGTGTGCAGAAAGTGAGAGTACCCTCCGTGATCGATAAAAGCCTCGAGGAGGCCGGTACCCTGTTGGCCGAGGCCGGACTCGAGCTCGGTGAAATATCCTACAAGTTCAGCCGCTACCTGCCGTCAAACAGAGTGATAGACCAGCAGCCGCTGGAGCGTACCCCTGTAGAAAGAAGCACGCGGGTTAATCTTGTTATTTCCACACCGTCACCTTGAAAAACTAAAATAATTGCGGATTTGCCGGCCGTCTGTCGAATAGAGTAGCAAGTTTAAGTATTAAGCTGATTGATCGATTTTTCCCTGTTTTAAAATATTCAATTGATTTTTTGGCTGGAAATAACTAAATTCCCAGTTTTTAAATATCAGGACTGATATTGTAGTAAATTGTGAAATGATGGGTAGTAGAATCGAATGTTCGATGAATTAAGCGAAAAGCTCGAAGGAGTATTAAGGCGTCTCGGCGGGCGCGTTGTACTTAACGAGGAGTCCGTGGAGGAAAGCCTGCGTGAAATCCGCAGGGTGCTGCTCGAGGCTGATGTCAACTACCGGCTGGTGCAGGATTTTCTCGGGTCTGTGAAGGAGAAAGCTACCGGCAAGGAGGTGATTAAAAGTGTCAGCCCGGGCCAGATGATGGTGAAGATTGTCTATGACGAGCTGGTCGAAATGCTCGGGGGCTCCTCCAAGCCGCTTTCTCTGCTGCCGGGGCAATTAACCGTGATCATGCTTTGCGGCCTTCAGGGATCGGGGAAAACTACCACAGCTGGCAAAATCGCCCGGCGTTTCAAAAACGACGGCCGCAAACCCATGCTGGTAGCTGCTGATATATATCGTCCGGCTGCGGCCGAACAGCTTGAGACTCTCGCAGGCCAGCTCGATCTACCGGCATTCTCCTCCCCGGATACCGAGAAAGGAGTTGCCGGGATCATAAAAGATGCTCTGATCGAGGCGAACAGCCGGGGATTGGATACGGTTCTGATCGATACAGCGGGCCGGCTGCAGATCGACCGGGTGATGATGGATGAACTGATCCAGATCAAGAAAGCTGTCAATCCCCAGGAAATCCTTCTCGTGGTGGACGGGATGACCGGGCAGGAAGCGGTCAATATCGCTGAGAGCTTTCACCGGGAACTCGATCTCACCGGCCTTGTGCTGACCAAACTTGACGGCGATGCCAGGGGTGGAGCAGCGCTCTCGATATACGGTGTGACAAAGGTGCCGATCAAGCTGATCGGTGTGGGCGAAGGATTGGATGCGCTCGAGGTTTTCCACCCGGACCGGATGGTTTCGCGTCTGCTTCAGATGGGAGATATAGTATCTCTGGTCGAGCGGGCCGAGGAGAGAATGGACACCGAGGAAGCCGAACGCCTCGAAAAAAAGATGCTCAGCCAGGGCGATATGAACCTGGAGGATTTCCTTTCATCTATCAGCCAGATGCAGAAAGTGGGATCAATGGAAAGCCTTTTGCGAATGATCCCCGGGGTAAGCGGGAAAATACTTAAAACACTGAATCTGGATCCCAGGCGGTTCAAAAGACTGGAGGCGATTATCCTTTCCATGACACCGGAGGAACGCACCCGGCCAAAAATAATCAATGCGAGCCGCCGCCGCAGGATCGCCTCGGGCAGTGGAGTGACAGTACAGGAAGTGAACCAGCTTCTCAACCAGTTCAATCAGATGCGTAAGATGATGAAACAAATAGGGCTGTTTTCAACACGTAAGGGCCCGGGTTTTCCGGGTAGAGGAGTAGGTACGTTTTTTAATTGAGTCAGGATCACAATGCTTAACTTTCAGGAGGGATCTCTATGTCGGTGCGAATAAGGCTGCGCCGGGTGGGTAAGAAGAAGCATCCCAGCTACCGCCTTGTAGTTGTTGACCGCCGTGTCAAAAGGGACGGCAGGTTTATCGAGCTCGTCGGCTTCTATGATCCGATGACCGAACCGCATACTATCAATCTCAAGGAGGAGCGGATAATTGCGTGGCTTAAAGAAGGTGCCTCTTACAGCGACACGGTTGAGAGTCTGCTTCGACAGGCGGGAGTGTTGAAACGTTGGCACGAGTTGAAAACCAGTGCAGCAGCCGGTGAAAAGAAAACTGCAAAGCCTGAGAAAAAGGAGGGCAAGGCAAAGGCCGGCGCTGCGAAAAAGGTTGCTGCGAAGGAAAAGGATACTGTTGAGGAAAAGGCTGAGAAGCCTGCAGTTGAAGCCAAAGGGGAAAATAAGGCTGAAGAAAACGCCTGAATGGGCTATGGTCTTTATCCGGTTAAATTCAGGGGTTGAAAAAACCGGTGGATGAAGCGAAATTTTTGCTTGTGGGAAAGATTGTCAAGCCGCACGGGATTCGTGGAGAAGTGGCGGTGAAAAGCTTGACCGAAAGGCCAGATTTAAGGTTTCGGCCCGGGTCGGAACTGTATATCGGGGCCGATGAAAGCAGCCTGCAAAAGATAGTGATCGTTTCGGTGCGGCCTTTCAAAAAAGGGTATCTGGTTGCTTTCGAGAATTTCAAGGATCGAAACAAGGCCGAGCAGATCAGAGAATGGTTCATTTATATCCCTCGCCAGGATGCCGCAAAGCCTGAGGAAGATACTTACTATCATCACGAGCTAATCGGTCTTACCCTCGAGGATGACAGCGGAAACGAACTGGGGCGGGTTTGCGCGGTAGTAGAGCTAGAGGCTTACGACCTGCTGGAAGTGGAGCGCAAGGAGGCAGGTAATTATTACGTACCCCTGGTCGATGAGTTCATCCATGAGGTGGACCCTGAAGCCGGCAGAATCAGAGCCAGCTTGCCTGATGGCCTGATGGACGTGTAAAGCAATGCTTCAGATAGATATTATTACCCTTTTCCCCGACTACTTTCAGGAAGTTCTCTCCTCGAGTGTTCCGGGAAGGGCGCAGAAAAAGGGACTTGTCCGTTACCGCGGGGTCAATCTGCGGGATTTCGCAGTGAACCGCCACGGCACAGTGGACGATTATCCCTACGGCGGCGGATCGGGAATGGTCATCCGGCCGGAGCCTGTTTTCAAGGCGGTGGAATGGTGCCGGGAAACGGCTGACCCGCCTGTAGAAGATGAAAAAGTTAAGGTGGTGCTGCTCTCGGCACGCGGGGAACTTCTGGATCAGCGCAAATGCGAGAGATATAGCCTGGTGGAGCAGTTGATCCTTATCTGCGGCCACTACAAGGATGTGGATGAGAGAGCAGCCCTGCACCTGGCGGACGAGGAGTTGCGGATCGGCGATTATGTGCTCTCCGGTGGCGAACCGGCAGCCGCAGTGGTGATTGATACAGTGGTTCGTCTGATTCCCGGCGCGCTCGGAGATTTCGATTCGGCACTGGAGGATTCTTTTTCCGCAGGCCTGCTGGGAGTTCCTCAGTATACGCGTCCCAGGAATTTCAGGGGATTCGAGGTTCCTGAGGCATTGACAACAGGAGACCACGAATCGATCCGCAGGTGGCGCAAGGAGCAGGCTGAGCGCCTGACCAGAATCAGGAGGCCCGATTTATTGGAATAGAGGGGCTATTTTAGACTTGAGAAAATTAAATTGATATTATAATATTGATTTTACTAAAAACCCCGATGAGGCGTTAAAAAGCGAGGAAGATAAGATGGACAGGTTTAAAGAAATCGAAGCGGGATATATGAAAAAACCGGAAGAGATACCTGATTTTGCCTCCGGGGATACTGTCCGTGTCAGAACCTGGGTCCGGGAAGGAAACAAGAAGCGCATCCAGAGTTTCGAGGGAGTGGTTATCAAGAGGCGCGCCGGTGGTTTAAACGAGACATTTACAGTGCGCAAAGTATCCAATGGCGTGGGTGTAGAGCGTATCTTCCCACTTCATTCACCGGTTATCGAGAGTATCAAGCTGGTTCGCAGGGGCCGGGTGCGGAGGGCAAAGTTATACTACCTGCGCAATCTTACCGGTAAAGCGGCTAAAATCAAGGAGCGCACTGTTTAATTTTGTTACAGTTTAAATATATCCGAAATAATTAGGCGGCGGCAGGCGAGTCTTGTCAGCCGCCTTTTTTTGTTGTAGCTTAGCTGTGCCTTACCCAGGTTTAAAGGTTTTTAACCTGGATTATTCATAAATTAGTAAGATGTTATGTTTCCCCGGGGCGTGGGGGGCGGCGGGCGCATGAAATGCGCGCCGTTGCGCAGGAGCGCAACGGTCTGTGCGACTTGGGTCGCACAGCCGCCGCCCCCCTCCCTCGGTGGCTGATAAAAATGTGAAAATAAGTGATTAAACCTGTCAAGGTCTGGGTTTCATGAATAATCCGGGTTAAGTAGAGGCTGGCAGAAAAGATGGATCTCAAGGGATTAAGCGTAGTTGCTATCAGGGCCATGATCGAGCCGATGGAAACCGTGCCTGACGAGCTTCTGGAGGCACTGTTGAATGACCCGCGCCGGCAGGTTCGGGATATCGGCGAGGCGCTCCGGCGAAAACGGGAGCGAGAGGCTGAGGAATTGGAAGAACAGCAAAGAATGCTGGAGTTTGAGCGTGGCTACCATGCGCGGGGTCTGGTTCGGGTGGCTGGAGTTGACGAGGCGGGGAGGGGTCCGCTGGCAGGCCCGGTGGTTGCTGCAGCAGCGATCTTTTCCCCGGAGGCTGAATATCCCCGAGCAAGAGACTCGAAAAAACTGTCCCCGGAAAAACGCGAGGAATTGTTCGAGCAAATTCACAAATCGGCTCTGGCAATCGGTATCGGCAGGGTGGAGCATGGGGAAATCGACAGAATCAATATATACAATGCAAGCCTGCTTGCGATGTACCGGGCTGTGGAAGATCTCGAGGCTAAACCGGATGCCGTGCTTGTTGACGGAATGATGGTGCTGCGGCTGAATGAGGAAATCCCTCAGGAAGCCCTGGTTGAGGGAGACTGTCGCTGCCTCTCGATTGCCGCCGCCTCGATTGTGGCAAAGGTTACCCGGGACCGGCTGATGTGCGAGTATGACCGCGTTTACCCAGGCTACGGTTTCGCCCGCCACAAAGGGTACCCCACCTCGGACCACTTCAAGGCGCTCAAGACTCTGGGACCCTGCCCGATCCACCGAAGAAGTTTCGCGGCTGTTGCCGGCTGCGGCGATTTCACCAGCCGGGAATGGGCAAGGTATTACGATGCACTGGCAGGGGCATCCTGCCTGGAGGAACTCGAACGGGTTGCAGTGGATATCAGGTCTGTGCGCGGTCTTTTGGCACCGACAGAGCTGACCAGCCTGCGCGCTCTATTCCGCAGTAAGAAGAAAGCGTTGGCAGCTTCAGAGATATGAGTTGTTGGAATTCATTGAAAAGGAAAACATCGCTATCTCTAGATTAGAATTTTAAAGAAATTTTTTAGGAGAAAAAGGTGTCCCGCAAGCTCATATCTTTTTTAGCTGTAATCCTGCTGGCCGTTATTCTTCCGCTCTTTGCCCGCGAGCTGCCAAAGGTTGTGCGGGTTCGGCTTGAGAATAGCTCAAGCCCCTTCTCATTCGATATATCCAGTTACAGAGGCGACCTCAAAGCATTGCCAATCGGGGTTTTCGACTCCGGATTAGGCGGTCTCACGGTGCTGGCCCAGATTCTGAAACTGGATACTTTCAACAACTCCGACATAGAGCGGGGAGCAGACGGTGTTCCCGATTTTGCCCTGGAGAAATTTATCTACCTGGGCGACCAGGCCAACATGCCATACGGGAACTATTCGGCTGAAGGCAAAACCGATTTCCTGCGCGAGCTCGTGCTCAAGGACGCAATATTTCTGCTTGGCAAATGTTACTGGCCGAGACGGTCGGCTGAAAAGCCGGTTTTCGACAAGCCCCCGGTCAAGGCGATAGTGATTGCCTGTAACACCGCCACGGTTTATGGAATAGATGACCTGCTCGAGGCGGTCGAACTCTGGCAGGTGCCGGTGTTCGTGGTTGGCGTGGTAAATGCGGGAGCAAGGGGAGCGCTTGCTAAGGCAGGCGGCCAGGGGGCAGTGGCTGTGATGGCCACTGTTGGTACATGTAGCAGCATGGGCTATGTCCGGGCTGTGGATCAGGCCTGGCGCAGAGCCGGGCTGGAACCCCCGCCGGTTGTCCAACAGGGCTGCCTGGGTCTGGCAGGCGCGATCGAGGGAGACCGCAGCTACATCGACCCGACCCGCGGCTGCGATGCCGCAGTCTACCGGGGACCCTCGGTTTCGAACCCCATGGCAAGGATCGATACGGCTATTCTGTCGCGGTACGGATTCGAGCGCGTCGGGCTAACAGGAGATTTAGAAGCCACCGATGCTCTTCGGCTGAACAGCGTGGAGAACTATATCCGCTATCATACCCTGACCCTGGTGGAAAATTACAGGAAAACCCGGCCCCAGACGCCGATCAGAGTTGTTATCCTGGGCTGCACGCATTTTCCGTTTTATACGGAAAGCTTCGCCGCCGCCTTCGAGCGCCTTCGCGGTGTGAGTGCAGGCCATGACTCAGAGGTAAAGCCCTACGAGGCGCTTCTGTGGCAAAAAATAGATTTTATCGATCCCGCGGAGAATACCGCAGTTGAGTTGTACGCCACCCTGCGCGCAAGAGGCCTTCTTTTCACCCAAGGCACCCAAGCGGCCATCCCGACCGATGAATTTTACATTTCAGTACCTAATCCCGGGCTGGCCGGAGCGGACCTGGACAAAAATGGAGCCTTCACATACGGATACAAGTACGGGAGACATCCCGGCATGCTGGAGATCGAGTATGTGAAGCGGGTCCCGATGCACCGGGGCAACCTGTCTGCCGAGGCACTGGAAATGATCGAAGCCAGTACTCCCGAGGTGTGGAAGCGACTGGTGGAATTCAACATCAATAGCCCGCGCCTGAGCGGTGTTCCCGATTCCCTGAGATTAAACTGACCATGCTAAAAAGGGCGGCAGGGCTTTTATTATAGCCCGGCCGCCCTTTTGCTTCCTTAGAAATCTCGCAAAATTAGCGAGTCACGCCAGTGCCCTTCCTTCGGTCCACCTCCGGTTTGACATGCTTGATTTTGCGTGTAAATGCAGGCTGGATTCCCAGCTTATCGGTCAGGTCGCTGAGCATTCTGTACATGGTGGGTACGACCACCAGGGTCAGTATGGTGGCAAAGGCCAGGCCGAAAATGACCGCCACGCCCATCGGGCCCCACCACTGGGAACTTTCACCACCCATCTGGAACTTGAGAGCGGTGAAATCGAAACCCACGCCGGTGGTGAGCGGGATAAGGCTGAGAATGGTTGTTATTGCGGTAAGCATGACCGGCCGGAAACGCACCAGTCCGGCCTGGATTATGGCGTCATTCTTTTCGTAGCCGCGGATTCTGAGCTTCTGGATGTAGTCAAGCAGCACGATAGCATTATTGACCACCACACCGGCCAGAGAGATTACGCCCAGGCCGGTCATGATAATGCCGAATGAGGTTCCAGTGACCATCAGGCCAATCAGCACACCGATCATCGAAAGGATCACCGAGAACATGATAATAAAGGGCAGAACCAGGGAATTGAACTGGCTGATCAGAACCAGAGCGATCAGAAATAAGGCCACTACAAAGGCGCGCGAGATGAACTCCTGGCTTTCCTGCTGTTCCTCGTTTGCCCCGGTGAACTCGATGAAATACCCGGCAGGCAGTTCGTGGCCTGCAAGCTTTTCCATGCATTCGACACGGGCTGCGTTTTCGTTGCGTCCCTCCACCTTGGCCGATACCGTGACCATGCGTTTCATGTCCTTGTGCAGGATCGTGCCCAGCCCGCCGGAGGTCTCGATCCGCGCGATATTGGAAAGGGGGATCTGTTCGTCCTCGTAGAATATTTTGATGTTGCGCAAGTCCTCGATACTATTGCGCCAGCGTTGGTCAAAACGCACGGTGATATCGTATTCGTCTTCGCCCACACGGTACTTGGCAGCCTCGGTGCCGTTTATGGCAGTGCGTATCGTTGAGGCGATCTCCCAGGTATTGATATTCAGCAGGGCCGCCTTTTCCCGGTCCACGGTAACCCTGAGCTCGGGCCGGCCCACGTCGTAATCATCCCTGATATCCACCACGCCATTGACAGTGCGGATTATATCTTTTACTTCCCTGGAGACCTTACCAAGAACAGCAAAGTCCTCTCCCGAGATCTCGATGTTGATCGGCGGGCCGGTGGGAGGGCCCATTACCTCCTCGTTTACTTCGATTTCGGCTCCTGTTATCTCGGAAAGCGCCGCGCGCAAGGAATCGCGGGTAAACGTGCTTGGCTGGGAGCGAAGTTCCATATCGGTCATGTCGATCATGATCCGGCTCTGATGAGTGGCGCCCCCCCCGCCAAAAGAGAAATTCATTTCGGCACCCTGGTGACCCACGTTGGCCACATAGTCTTTAACATCATGTGTTTCTCTGACAAAACTCTCTACTTCAACCGCCAGCCTGTCGCTGACCTCGAGCCTGGTGCCCGAGGGCGCGTTAATGTCCACATATAACTTTTCCGGGTCCACTTTGGGGAAAAACTCTGTCCCGTGCCCGAGGAAGACATACATGATGACTATCAGTACAAGAAGGGCGAAGGCGCTGGAAAAAACGATAACCGGCCGTTTCATCGCGATTTTCAATAAACGGAGGTAATTGCGCAGGATCGGACCCAGCTTCTCTTCCCGGGCCTCCAGTTTGGTGATCGGGCCTGTTGTGCGCATGAGACGCGAGCAGACAGTTGGATTGAAAACGAGCGCCACGAAGAGGCTGGCGGAAAGAGTGATAATCACCGTTTTGGGAAGGTAAGACATGAACTCACCCACTATTCCCGGCCAGCGCAGAAGCGGTATAAAGGCGCAGACGGTGGTGACAGTGGAGGCTACAACCGGGCCTCCCACTTCCGCGGTGCCTACTCTGGCAGCTTCGTATATATTCAGACCCTCCTGGTGATGGCGGAAAATGTTTTCGACAATCACGATGGCGTTATCCACCATCATTCCCACAGCGAGAATCAGCGCGAAAAGTATCACCATGTTGATTGTCTCCCCCAGAAGGGCGATGATCAGGAAGGTCAGTAACATGGACATCGGTATGGCGATACCCACAAGGAAGGCGTTTCTGACCCCCATGACCAGAAAAAGCACGGCCACCACGAGCACCAGCCCGCTTATAATATTGTTCTCCAGGCTTTTGGTTATGTCGCGGATATAGTCGGCGGCATCGCCGGTTATTTTGAGTACGATACCGGCAGGCAGCTTTTTCTCCTGCTCCTCCAGCAGGGCCTTGACCTGGTCGGAAATTTCGATCTGGTTGGTGCCCGAGCGCTTTTGCACGGAGATGGATACCGTTTCAACGCCGTTGAGCCTGCTGATCGATTCCTTCTCCTTGAAAGAATAGACCACTGTGGCCAGGTCACGGATATAAATGGGACGTCCGCCTTTGACTAAAACCACGATATCTTTCATTTTTTCCGGAATCTTGAACTCTCCCGGCACGCGCACCAGATACTTGGTGGTGCCGAGGTTGACTGTTCCCCCTGGAATGGTGAGATGCTCATTGCGCACGGCGTCGATTAAGTCGTTTACCGAGACGTTATAATAGAGCAGGCGGTCGGGATCGATGTTGATTTGAACCTCCCGGGTCAGGCCGCCGGTTACGTTGGCGCTGATCACACCGGGAATTGTTTCGATTGCGTCCTTGAGATCATCGGCGATTTTTTTCAAACCCACCAGGTCCATGTTTCCCGAGATGTTGATAATCATCACGGGCAGGTCTGAAAAATTTATCTCGGAAAGTACCGGATCTTCAGCATCCTCCGGGATATCGGGTTTGGCCAGGTCCACCTTTTCGCGCACTTTCTGCAAGGCGTTGTCGATATCGGTTCCGGCGACAAATTCCACAACAATCGTGGAGAAACCCTCAGAACTGGTAGAGCGGATTTCCTCCACATCCGAAAGTCCTTTCAGCTTGCGCTCGATAGGGCGGGTAATCAGGTTTTCCACGTCCTCGGGTGAGACTCCGAAATAGGGTGTGGAAATCACGATAATCGGGATGGTGATATCAGGCGCAGCCTCCACGGGCAGGGTTTTGTAGTTGAAAAAGCCCATCACAATGATGATGAACATCAGGACAAATGTGCTCAGCCTGTTTTTCAGGGCGATATCAGTCACTAACATTTCCAGTTCAATCCTTTCTGCTTGTTACCCGTACCTGCTGCCCGTCCACAAGGTCCCGTTGTCCGGTGACAATCACTGTCTCCTCAGGATTCAGTCCACTTGCCACAATTACCATACCGCTATTGGAGGCCCCGGGAGTGACGTTTCTTTTGCGCACGTTTTCCCCTTCGAGCACGAACACGTTCTTTCCGGTTTCGGTTTCCACCAGCGCGGTCTGCGGCAGAACCAGGACATCCTGGTGGGTGTCTTTCAATACGTGGATTCGAACCATCATCCCGCCCCGGATAAGTTCTTTCGGGTTATCCAGTTCAAACTCACAGGGAAAGGTGCGGCTGGCCTGATGAGCGCTGGCGGCCACATAGACAAGCTTCGCCTGGAAAACCATGTCAGGGAAAGCGTCGATATGAACCTCGGCCGCACTGCCTGGATGAAATGTGGAGACATCAAGCTCAGCCAGTTCGCTTTTGATTTTCATTTTTCCGCGATCCACCAGCCGGAAAAGCTGGCCTCCCGGAGAGACCATTTCTCCCCGGTCTGCGAAACGGTCATCGATCATCCCGCTGAACGGAGCTTTGATAATCGCGCGTTCCAACCTGCTTTCGGCAAGTTTCGCATTTGCCTCGGCAGCATCGTGTTCCACCTGGGCCTGAAGTCTCTGCATTGACGAGATACTTCCGCGCTCATAAAGGGTTTTGGCTTTTTTCAAGCCTGCCTGCTTGAGACGGAGATTCGCCTGAGCCTCGGCCAGTTGGGCCTCGTACATGTCGGCACTGACCTTTGCCAGAACCTGGCCTCTGCTGACCCGGTCTCCCCGGTCGGCATGAAGTTTCATGACTGTTCCCCCGAGTTCGCTTGCCAGGATCACATCATACATCGATTCTGTATGACCGGTCAGGGTCAGATATTCCTCCAGCACGGTCGGGTGGACGGTCTGCACCTCGACATTGGTTAAACGGGGCCTCTGGGCAGCCTGCTCTTTAGATTCCTGCGCCTCGGTTTGTGTGCAGCCTGAAATAGCCGGTATGAATATCAGACAGCACAGCAAGATTCTTTTTCTCATTTGGTTTCTCCATCCATTCTTCATTAATACCATTCCTCAACCGGGATACCAGTCACTCGCTTGAGGTTTGCTATCTCACGTAACAGGTTATACCGGGCCTGGATTGCCTGGTTTCTCACCACAAGCGTGCGGCGATTGGAATCCAGAAGTTCGTAAAGGGTTACCAGTCCCTGTTCGAACTGGTCAGAGGTCACCCGTTCCTCCTCCTCGGAACTGGCAAGCGAAAGACGCCGTCCCCGGTAAACTTGCGCCACTGAATTGCAGGCGTCAATTGCCTGGCGTGCCTGCAGCCGGATCTGCTCGGCCAGTTTTTCTCTTTCGATCTCCTTTCGGTTTTTCAGTGACTTGTACTGCATTACCACGCCGCGGTTCCTGAACCCATCGAAAACGGGTATGCTGATTTCAATGGACACGCGCCAGGATTCGAAATTTCTGTCGAGAAGGTCGTCGGTGTTGATCGTGGAAAAACCGTAGTGGCCTACCAGGTCGGCCCGCGGCCTGAAATCCGCCTTGAAGACGTTGATTGATTTATCGTACATATCCACCTGGACTTTGAGCTGTCTGAGGTCGGGGCGGTTGGGCACTGCCACGCTGACCACGCTGTCCAGACTGGGAGCGCTGAACTCCTCGACCATTTCAACCGGCGAGGTGGAGATCGGTTGATCCAGGCCGCAGCCCAGAAGGAAATTGAGATTCTTTTTCGCCTGAGCCAGGGCGTGCTTTGCCTGGAAAAGGTCTGGTTCGGTGACAGCAAGCTGGCTTTCGGCGCGAAGGATATCCAGCCGGGTACCGTCGCCTACCTCAAAAAAATCCCTGATCTGCTTGAGATACCGCTTCTGGGTTTCGATCGTTTTTTCATACATCGCGATTGTCTCTTCGGCCATCAACACGTCATAGTAAGCGCTGGTGACCTCGTAAGCCACGTTCTGGCGGGTTTTTTCAAGGTTCAAATTGGAATCCTTGATCCCCAGATTTGCCAGTTTACAGGCATTTGAGACCTTGCCCCAGGTAAACAGAGGTTGGCTGACATTCATTGTCATTTCATAAAATGACTGGGGTTTGGGCATGATTGCCTCGATCGGGATCGGCATCTCATCCATGCCTGCGCCGCCACCTTTGAGCAGTTCCTGGCCGAAAGTGCTGTTGAGAAACCCGGGGTCTCTCAGCCTGAAAGTGCTCATGGCCAGATTGAACTGCGGGAAGGCGTCGGCCCTGGACTCGAGCACCAGTCCACGCCTTTCGTGAATCTCCTCCTGTCCCGAAAGGATATCCCGGTTATGTTTCATGGCAAAGGAGACCGCCTCGGCGAGAGTCATCCCCGGGGCTGAACGTGAAAAAAGCAGTGCAAAAACAAATGCCAGGCTGGTCAAGTGTAAATAAAGGCTTTTTAGCATGACCTATTTGCTCCTATATGTCTTAATGTGCGGATAGTTAATCATTTTATTCGCTACTTGCCGCGTGAAAGGTATTGCCTTCGGCAAAGGGGGTGCCGAACGCCCGGCGGAATGCCTCGATGACCAGATCCGCTTTCCGGTTGATAACTTCCTGAGGCTGCTGGTAAAGGCCGAAACCGTGATCCAGGAAAGGCATGCTGGCACCGTCGTGGAAACGGTCGATCACGCTCTCGATAATAAACCCGGCGGCTTCCATGTCGATTTCCTCATGCACCTCGCCATGGGCTATGCCGTGCTGAAGCAGCAGCCGCGTGTAATAAGTTGAGAGCTTGCCGAACTTGGCCAGCACCTCGCCCTTGAAATCGAGGTTTTCCTGGTAGAGTATGTTGCCCAGGATCTTTTGGCGGGTTGAAAACTTTTCTTGAAAAGCATAAATTGCGACCAGCCAGTCGCGTATAGTTTCGAATACATTTTGCCCTTTCCGGCTGGCCAGGAATTCCTGCGCATACTGGTCCACTTCATTGACAAGATGATCGATAACTTCTATGTATAGATCTTTTTTCCCTGTAAAATAGCGGTATAGAGCTCCTTTGGCAATTCCTGAACATTTTGCCACCGAATCCATACTCGTACCGGTAAAACCTTTTTCCGCGAAATTCTTGATCGCACATGCAACGATTCTTTCACGTTTTTCCGGATTTAATTTTAAAAAAGTCTCAGTAGGCATGCTAAAACCTCCTTTTTTAAGCGACTTGTCAGTCACATTATAATAAGTTGCACACAAACTGTCAAGAGGGGGATAAAAAAATGCGGGAAAAACATTCGGGGGAGCAGAAATCTTAATTCTAAATTATTAAAGTTTAAGTTAGATCAATAGTGCATGGGGAAATTTAAGGTAGTTGGGCAATTCATAATTACAGGCTTTTTTAAGGTCATGGCGCGACGTGACCCTACAGGTTTCCACTTGATTGCCCTCTTTGATCCATGTTAAGACTTCGAGATATTGAAATATCTTTCATTCAAGCAAGACACACCCCTGTATCCCCTCTTAATAGAGGGGACTTATAAGGCAAAACTTAGACGTAAAAAATTCCCCTCTAGAAAGAGGGGTGGCCGCGAAGCGGACGGGGTGTGTAAATAAATCTGCAATTCCGAGAAATCTCACAAGCCGGGTATCTGCAAAAATCCCTGTTGATTCCGTAGTATTTGCCTGGCGACTGATATTGCATTTCGCAATCAGGGAAAATATGTTATCACTGCAAGTCGAGTATTTAAAACCTGTAAACTAAGTATTGCTGATTATTCACCGAACACTTTTGAAGTTAGATATAAATAAACCATGAGCGAGAGTTTTCTGGTCGGACAGATGGCTAAA
Organism: uncultured Gemmatimonadales bacterium; assembly: GCA_964548275.1. Lineage (GTDB taxonomy): Bacteria > Gemmatimonadota > Glassbacteria > GWA2-58-10 > GWA2-58-10 > JAUVUV01. The sequence continues at coordinate 5,423 of CAZJQI010000005.1, read as the reverse complement.
TGCATGAAAATAACATTGTACTCTACCTCAGGATCAATAACAGAAGAAGGAAGAAAAAACTGAGTGTTTCTGCCGTAAAAGCTCGCGTTCTGAGCATAGTGATTGGTTATCAGGGTGAAAGAGATTGCAGATCTTCGATCCGGAGAACGGCTATATTGCGGCTTGCGGCGAGCTCTGCCTCCTGGGAGCTGTTGTAGCCCCAGCTTGCCATGAACAGACGTACCCCAAGGTCCGAACAATCAATCAGGTGGGCCACCTTGTCGTCGATAAAAGTCATCTCCCCGTACGTACAGTTGAATATATCACGGAGAGTGGCCAGGTGGGCCCGCTTGGAGCCGCCCATCGATTTGTCCAGCACATGGCCCTGGCCGAAAAGCGAGCTAAGCCCGTAGCTGTCCAGAAGAGCGTGCACGGTCTGTGAGTCTTTGGATGTGGCCACGGCAAGCTCGAAGCGCGAGGAGAGAGCCTCTACCGCCTCCCTCACCCCGGGGTAGGGCTTGTTCAGTGCGACCCAGCCCTCCCGGTGGTGCTCGGCCAGGTGGTATCTTTCCCGGTAAAACTCCTCGTGGAACTCATCCAGTTGACGGGGCTCAAAGGTGTTACGGAAGCTGTCGAACTCCTCCTGGGTGGCGATGATCATTCCCTGATGCACGGCGCGGTGAATCACCAGGTAGTCCTCGGCGCGGTTGCCGAAAGGAACCAGAGGTGAAAAAGACTCCCAGTGTTCTCTGTGTTTATCGCGGAAGGAGTGAATATTGTCCAGGTCCGGGATACGGCCTCCGGCTACTGCGAGTTCGGGGTCCAGTTTCCCGGCAATCCGCCAGGTCAGAAGATATGCTTCGAGCAGGCTGTCGCTGATCACACCATCGAAATCGAGGGCCAATACATGGGGCATAAAGGATCTGTCTCTTTATGGTAGATTTTGGATTTCGTTCAAGTTGAGTTCAATCATGGCCATTGCAGCCGCCCCGACCATGCCTGCCTCAAAGCCGAGCTTGGCCGGTACTATCGGGGCTTTGCGCACATCCGTGTAATAAATGTACCGGTCGTACGCTTCCTGCACCGGATCGAAAACGATCTTGCCTGCCAGAGCGATCCCCCCGCTGATAATCATCATTTCCGGGTCGAATACCATTGCAAAATGGGCCAGCGCCATGCCCAGGTAATGCGATGAGAGGCTGACAACATCCAGGCAGACCCTGTCGCCCTGCTTGGCGGCATCCAGCACCATTTTGGCGGTGAGACCAGCCAGTTCCGGGCCGGCCCATTCGTTGACAACCGAGGTTTTGCCTTCCTGTAACGCCTCACGCACCTGGCCGACCAGGCCCTTTGCCGAAGCGTAGGCCTCGAGGTGGCCCTCCACGCCGCAAGCGCAGCGCCGCCCGCCGATCTGTACCACGGCATGGCCGATTTCCCCGGCGCAGTAATAGGCTCCGCGGTGAATCTTGCCGTTGATCACCACCCCACCCCCGATACCGGTGCCGAGAGTAACCACCAGGACATATTTTTTACCCGCTCCGGCGCCGAATGTCGCCTCACCGATTGCCGCCATCTTCGCATCGTTGTCCACGAAAGTCGGAAGCCCGAAACGGTTGATTATTGGCTGCCTGATCTGTTGGCCGGACCAGTTCGGGATATTCGGCGCGCACTGGATAACCAGGCCGCGCTCTGTGTCTACCACACCCGGAGAGCCAAGCCCGATCCCGTTAACCCGGTATTCCCCGGCAGCTTCAATGCTCTGAGAAATACCAGAGAGAATGTTTTCCATCACCCGGTCCGTGCCTTTTTTCCCTTCCGTGGGATGGCTGAAATGATGGAGCAACTCACCCCTGGGTGTAACCAGTCCGAAAACTATGTTCGTTCCGCCAAGATCGATACCGACTGTACAAACTTTATCTGCCATATCGACTCAGAATATAAAAGGATTATTAGAGAATTAACCGCGCCTGGTGCATTTCACATACCGGGGCAGCGATGGTTTAATCTGAAGCGGTAAAACCGCCAGGGTGATCAACAGGGAATCTAATCTAAAATGCAGCTATCCGACTGTCAATTCCAATTCGTTAAACAGGTTTAAAGAATGCGGTTTGATGGATTTCGAGCTGGTGATAAAATTTTAAAAGAACGTACCAGGCGGGAAAAAGAGTTCAGTATTGGCGGGGGTAAGAGCCGAGCACTTTGACAAACGCCATATTTTTCAGGACTTCCAGGGCTTTTGCTACCCGTTCGTCACGCTGGTGCCCCTGCATGTCGATAAAAAAGATATAATCCCCGAGACGGCCCTTGGATGGACGGGATTCGATTTTGCTGAGATTCACCCCGCGCGAAGAGAAATGCCCGAGCGTTTCGTGAAGCAGACCCGGATAGTCAATCTGGGGGTAAACAGCCAGGCTGGTACGGTCATAGCCGGTAGGGGAAGTAGGCTTGCGGGATATTTGCACGAAACGGGTAACATTGTAGCGGTTATCCTGAATTTCCTGGTGAATCATTTTCAGCTTGTAAAGTTTCACAGCAAGTTCAGGCACGATTGCTGCCCAGTCCTTTCGCTTGGATTCCTGAAGTATCTCTGCGCTTTTTCCGTTGCTGCTGGTCTGAATGATTTCCGCATCCGGATAATTGCCACGAATGAATTTCTCGCACTGGGCGTAAGACTGGGGATGAGCCAGGATGGTAATAATCTTTTGGGAGCCTGGGAGGCCGGCCAGGTTCTGGAGTACCGGGTGGATCAGTTCTTTTTCGATTTGAAGTTCGGAGTCGGTGAGCGCATCCAGAGTTTCACCCACAGAACCGGAAACGGAATTCTCAAGGGGAACCAGCCCGGAGTCTCCAAAATCACCGGCGGTAAAGTCGAAAACATCCCGAATGGTGCTCTGGAAAACAATTTCCGCCTTGGGATCCAGCCGGAGAGCAGCTTCATGACTGAAAGTTCCGGGAGGACCCAGGGTAGCTAGTTTCATAATTTTGAGCACTTAAAAGAGTTAGCCTATGGCAGAATGCTGCTGGATATTGTGGAAATTAAAATAGCAACCGGCCTGGATAAAGTCAATCCTCACCGCACGCAGCCGGTCAGGGACGTGGAACTCTCAGTGGCGGTTCGACCGAGTCGCCGGGTTCCACAGATAATACCGGTTTGGAGGGTAGAAGTCGCACTGTGGAGGATTCTTCATCATCGGATGTGCCGCCGGCAGCCTTTTGCAAGTCTATCACCCTGATTTCAATGTCTTCCGGCATGTATTCGAACCTGTATTCATGGTATTTCCAGCGAAGTTCGTCTGGCCAGCCGGCCAGCCACTGCTTGCCATCTCTGGAATCAGCGATCCCGATGTTTCCCATTATGAGCAGTAGTTCCTGAAAAAATTCCGAGTAGAACAATTCGTTCAACGCGTAACTCTTCCATTTCTGATCATCGCGAAAATTGATGCGCAGAATGTTGGGCTCCCGGTACTGCATCTCGATATCAGAGAAAAAGTCGGCCCACAGGCTGTCCATCTGGCAGAACAGGTTGATTGCATAGGCCACGGCAAAGGCGTTGGCCCGCTGGTAATCTACCTGCTTGTTGGCCTGCGCCAGGGATTCGAGGATCAGCTCCTCGGATATTGTCTCGAAACGGGTGATCAGCCGAATAGTATAACTGTTGAGTCCGAGTCTATCCACAATCTGGAAAAAATCACCTGGAATCGTGTCCGCGAACTCGACCGGGATAGTGAGCGAAACAGTGGACTTCGCCTCAACGGCGCGGGTGTCGGTATTCCCAGCCGTGTCCTCCTGGGCGGCGGAACTGCTGTAGAAAAAAGCAGAAAGGACAAATACGGCTGCCGGCATATGTTGAAGGATAAACTTCAATGCAGTAACTGCTCAAAATTAAAATGGGTTAGGAAATATGATCACTTAAGAAACAGGTTTTTAAGTTCGTTCAATCTTCTCAGGGGGACTCCCAGACTTTTGCTTTTATTAACCAATTGTGTTTTAAGTTTATTGATATCACCCTCGTATTTTTTAACCAGCTTGGCGGATTCCGTGGTAGGGTCCTTGGCCATTTCTTTTCTTCGGACATAAAGAAGGCCCTTTTTATTATTAAGCAGGAGAATCATATTGACAAGTTCTCTTTCCGGGTCCAGCTTGCTCTCTTCCGCGCGATTCTTGATGTAGGATTCAGCAAATTTCTTCCATGCGTTTGCGTCCAGAGAGCGGAATTCGTTTTCTACTTGCTCCAATTGCTGGCGTGTTTTTTCCCAATTCTCTCCTAATTCAGCAGAATCCTTGGTGAGAAAAGGCAGATCGGCATTTTTTTCGATTTTTTTGGCTGTTTCTGAGTTACTCCTGATCTTATCCTCGTTGTTGAAAATCAGGAGGGTTTTAATTTCGCTGGTCAGTTTAGTGTTTTCAAGCTCCAGATCCAGTTTTGAGGAACTGCCCGCAAGTAAATTAATCTTGGATTTAATCCGTCTCAGATGCTCGATTAACTCGCGCAGTTGCTTTCTTCTTTGCCTTACCCTGACTTTCAGTACAACAATAATTTCTTTGCTCTTCTGGAGTTCTATCTCGGCTTCCTGAAGGGCTTTTTCAGCCTGGATGTATCGCTGGTAAGTGTTCTGTTCCTCTCCCGCAAGCCGCAAGTAGGTGATTTTCATCTCCGATATCTTCCGTTCACGCTGGATCCGGAGCACCATCGCCCAGCCGGATATAATCAGCGACATGGCGATAACAATTATAAAAAATATGAATATCGAGGCCATCGGGACTCCTGAAAGACAATGTTTTCAAATATTAGGGCTCTAGTTCCGGTAATATCTCAAATGTAAAATTCAGGTTTATCGAGATCGACATACCGGCGTTATCGGTTTTCGCTAAGAAAGGTTCATCTTAGCCGCAAAATTTTATAAGGCAAACCGTTACGCTCTATAAGGCTGATCCGCAACTGACCGAGAGGTTTTTCTTGGGGGGAAAAGTTTTAGTCATTAAAAAGTAAGGCCAGGATGTTAACCACTGTTAGGCGTCAAATGGCAAATTGGCTGTAAATCATCCAGAATACGATAAACAGCGGCCCAGCCTGATATAATCAGGCTCAAAGCGGCAAGGGTGAAAATTGAAAGACCCTGTCCGGATCCGAACCTGCACCAGCCCGGCTAAGGTGATAATACCCTGGATAAAGAGTAGGTTCAAGGATTATCAAGCCCAGATCGCCGTTTTTTCTCCATTTGAAGGTTAATTAATTTTGATTTTGCTATTAATACAGATATTCGTTTTAACCTTATCTATTAATATATGTCGGTAATTTGACCAGTCAGCTTGAAATTTCAAGGAAAATTTCCTTTGTGCTTTTGGTAACAGCAGCAGATAATCCTATTTGCGGATACCAGAATATTATTTTAGGGGTATCCCCTTAGCTGATGTTACTACTATATATTGTGTTTCAAGTTTTT